>JBGCGF010000019.1:0-113321 GCA_045110575.1 Saprospiraceae bacterium | reverse complement strand
ATGGTATTCGGAATGGATCCGATTGACAAAAACGTCTGGGCAAGTGGAACAGGTGGTCACGACCGCGAAATGTTCCGAGGTACTACACAGGAACTCATCGACCAGGCTGAAGTACGCGCTGCGCGTTTGAAACGACAGCTTGTACTTCAAAGTAAGAGTCTTGACACCATCATTTCGCTAGCCGAAGATCGTGAGCTCATGCTTTCAAGTATTCCTTCGATTAAGCCGATTCGTTCAGATAAGCTTGCACGCGATATTCGCTTGCTTTCAGGTTTCGGATACCGCATTCACCCGATCTACAAGCGTCGTAAGATGCACACAGGTCTTGATTTCACCGCTCCTAGCGGTACACCTATTCAGACAACTGGTGATGGTGTTGTGAAAAAAGTGACGAAGCAACGTTCTGGCTACGGCTGGCACATCGTTGTAGATCACGGATACGGATACGAAACACTTTACGGCCACATGAGTCGCATCGATGTAAAGCGTGGACAACGTGTAACTCGAGGTGAAGTACTCGGTGCTGTTGGAAGTACAGGTACATCAACCGCTCCACACCTCCATTACGAGGTACACAACCGCGGCAAAAAGGTGAACCCTATCCACTACTGCATGGACGGCTTGAGTCCTACGGAGTACCAAGAGTTGGTAAACGACGCAGCTTCTGCAAATCAGAGTTTCGACTAAGGTCTACTCCTCATTTCGAAAACGACAAAGGGCTGTCTCCAAATTATTGGGGCAGCCCTTTTTCGTGTTGATGCTTCTCAGAAAGAGATAAGACTATCGCCCAATTTCCTTCAATTCTGAAAAGTCATTACCTCTCAGGAAGCCCGACAGGGAATTACCTAGACGCGATCGGTAGATTTCAGTACAAAATTGAGTTTTATTTGCCGACTGCGCTATTTTAGCTGGCGATTCATTAAAACACAATCTTTGAGACTTTCACACTGGCTAGTATCATCCCTAGCAATACTATTCTTTTGCAGCAGTGCTGCTTTCGCTCAACTGAGTCAGCCGATGGCTCCCAAAAGCGTCTCGGTTAACCTCCCCGGTGCCATCACGGTAGAAATGCCACCCATCGACCGAATTGCGCTCGAACGAGAAGACGCAGATGAAGATCTCTTCAATCAACCCAAACGTGTCGCCTTTCCGTTCCCGACTTCTTACTCATTGAAGAACGGAACATGGACTACCCTATCGAGCGGAGACCGTGTTTGGCAATTTCGCGTTGTCGCATCTGGTGCTCAAGCCATCTCTCTTCTTTATGAGGACTTCTATCTTCCTGAAGGTGCAACGATGCACGTCTTTAACCCGAAGACAGGCGAAACGATAGGCGCATTCACTTCGGCCAATAATAAAGCCACTCGAAAATTTGCGACGGCACTTACTTATGGTGACCAAGCAATCATTGAAATTTTCGAACCGCTTAGCCAAAGAGGTCAGGCCTCAATGACGATTTCACAAGTTGGCCACGCGTACAGATTGGTAGAAGTACTAAACGCAGCTGAACTAGCTCAACGTCCATCTGGGTCTTGTCAGGTAAACGTGAACTGTTCTCCTGAAGGGGACAGCTGGCAAAACCAGAAAAGAGGAGTCGCAAGAATCCTCATGAATGGATCAGGTCTTTGCACTGGCTCTTTGCTCAACAATACTTCAGGTGACGGTAAACCATACTTCCTTACTGCTGATCACTGTATCGGATCTCTGGATGCCTTGGGTAATACTGATGCT
The DNA here is from genome assembly GCA_045110575.1 of Saprospiraceae bacterium. GTDB lineage: Bacteria > Bacteroidota > Bacteroidia > Chitinophagales > Saprospiraceae > CALDTK01. The sequence continues at coordinate 111,590 of JBGCGF010000019.1, read as the reverse complement.
TCTGGATTTGTATTTTACTGGAACTATGAGCGCACTGGTTGCTCAAATACATCAGCTATCTCAGCGACAGAAACGACCGCAGGAGCGACGCTCAAAGCGAATAGTAGCGGGAGCGACTTTGCGTTATTTGAACTGACCGAGGATCCTAACTCACAATACAATGTCTACTTCAATGGGTTCAACGCCGGAGCAACTCCTGCTCCAAGTGGTGTTGGTATTCACCACCCCGCTGGAGACTACAAAAAAATAGCAACGCATAGCATTGCACCTGTCAGCTTCACATTTGGATCTCGTCCTTCAGGAGCATTCTGGAACATCAGCTGGGATGCAACGACCAATGGTCATTCTGTGACCGAAGGAGGCTCTAGTGGTTCTCCTCTTTTTGAAAGTACAGGAGTGGTTATCGGTCAACTTTACGGTGGCTCCTCTATAAACTGCTCCAACCCAGCTAACGATCCTGGCTACTACGGCAAGATTGCTTACAGCTGGAACAATGGATCTGCTACACAAGCGCAACGAAGGCTGAGGGATTGGCTAGACCCTACAGGTGGCGGATCCACTACGTATCAAGCTGGTGGATTTTTAAATGGCCAAGCCCCGACCATCAATTTCGCGGGATCGTTCGGCACACTTAACGTTTTTGAAGCCAGTGCAACAACTCCAAGCCCTGGCGATTGCAGAGAATATACAGACGTTACACTTACGATTGAAGCTACAGGAGGAATTCTCACTAATCCAGTAACCGTATCGACGTCTTCCTTTGGAACGACAGATAACGCAGACTATATCCTAAGTCCTGGAAGTGTTACGTTGACACCTACAAACCCGACTGCCGACTTTACGCTTCGCGTATACAATGACGATGCTGTAGAGGTCGCTGAAGATCTTGCCATCGACTTAGTCTCTAGCAGTGCTACTGTTCTCGTCGGAACGAATGCATCTCTAGATGTCACCTTTATAGACGACGACAGCAACATTGGAAGTAGTGCTCCGGCAACCTTCATGTACGAAACCTTCGATGGAGGCATCCCTGCAGGTTGGCAAGTGGTTTCTGGAGGTTCAACCTCGGACACTTGGGAATCCGTCGCAAATCGTTCTGGATTATCGCTAAACGGTACCAGTTTCGTTATCGCTGATTCAGATGCAGCGTCAACAGGGGCTACATTAAGCGAAGTACTTCTCTCGCCTATAATGGACGTATCGGCGGCTTCAACACTACAGCTGAGCTTCGACCAATACTTCCGGGTCTTAGCTGGAGGTAGTACGGAAACAGCAAAGGTTGATGTGTTCGTGAACGGTAACTGGTTTACGATTATCAATCAAAATGCTGCAGGAGGAAGCGTCGGAAGCTTTGCATCCCCTGCCCGCACATCTTTTAACCTGACAAACTTCAGGTCCGCAAATTTCCAACTTCGCTTCACCTACACTGGATCAAACGATTGGTATTGGGCGCTTGACAACATTGAACTTTCAGGAACAGTTCCTGCAGTCGCTTCAACTGGAATCGTAAGCCCTACTCAAGTTTATTTCGGAGCAAACCAGACGGTTCCAGTACTTGATCCCGTCAACCTCAGCGTCATCGCTGAATTGACAAACACCACGTCTACAGACTATGGCTGCGTGCTTATCGAAGTAGACAGAGATGCGACGGCACAATCGACGTATCCATTTTTCTCCACCGACCCGACTTCTTTCGCTTACGCCAAAACCCTGAACATCAGCCCAGTACTCGGTGGAGGGGCTGGCGCATACACGCTTAGGTGGTTTTATGGAAATGCAGAGCTAGGTGATTGGCAAACGGCAACTGGCCGATCTCTTTCTGAAGCTGGGTTCGCTAAAGTATCCGGAGCTACTACGTTTGCAGAAGTCACTCCAGCCAACTACGCCAGTTACGTTGTCGATTGGCAGCCAACTACTTTTGGCACTGAAAGCTCACTAGAATACCTTGAAGCAAGCTTCTTCTCAGGCTTCTCCTCCTTTGGATTGACGGTCAATCCAGCGAGTCCATTACCTGTAGAATTGATCAGTTTTAGCGGAAGCCATGTCGCAAATCAAGGCAACCTCTTAGAGTGGAAAACGGCCACCGAATGGGAGAATAACTACTTCGAATTACAGCACAGTGAAGACGGTTTATCCTTTCGGCAAAACACAACCCTCAATGCTGGTGACAATCCGCTTGAGGTCCAACAGTACAGCCATATCGATGCTAAACCTATTGCAGCCACCACCTATTACAGACTACGTCAAGTAGACTTGGACGGGACAGAAACCTTCAGCAACGTAGTCGCTGTGAATAGTCGCAAAAGCCAACTCGAAGACTTCAACGCTCGCGTCCTTAACGCTGCCAACGTAGAAGTTCAGCTACCTACAAGCGTATCGGAGTTGCGACTCATCAGATCAGATGGCCAAGTAGCACAACGTTGGACCAACCAGAGTGAAGGCAAATCCGTCCTGCAACTCTCTACTTCTCTAGCTACAGGAATTTATATTCTCGAGGCCTTAGGAGAAGCTGGCAACACCCAGCACGTTAAGGTCTTGATTCCTTAATAGGGCAAATCAAGCAGATCACCTTAACACAGGCACCAGCCAAAAAAAAGGGGCGTTCCATTGGAGCGTCCCTTTTTTATTGCCTGCTAAAATATTTACGGCTGATCTGATAGACTACACAAACCCTATTTATGCGTGTAGTTTTTCTCGTGATGGTTAGCGCCATCTGTCCTTTTAGTACAATAGCCCAACTCCCCTACTTTTCAACCCAAGTAGGAGAAAGTACCTACCTCGATGAAAGTGGGAAGACGAAAAGCTTCAGAGCCTTAGAACACTTTGAAGCGGAGATCGTCCCGGTTCGCGCCCACCTTGCGGCATCAAGATGTCTTCGACGGGTGGACACCCTCGCCGTCTTGGTTACTAAACTCCAACTCAAGGGATCGTTGGCAACCGAAGAAGCCTTAGCGTTACGCGAGTTACTGAGAAGAGCCCAATTTGGTGACCATGACTTACTCGCGAAACTGTCGACCAATTCCCGTCCAGGCGACCACCGTAGCATCGCACTTTATCATAGTCCATTGCTTTCAGGAGAAGAAAACGCCTCGCTAACACTCTCCAATGCTGGCCAAGCCACCTTAAACAAGGAAGAACGAACACGTTTCGCTACCTACCAAATTTCAAGCGTAGCCCATTCTCCTCGCTTAGTAACGTCTCGCGATACGACAGCCGCTATACAATTAGCGGAAGCCGAAATTGCAACGCTCATTTCTGCAGCTCAAGAATATGCAGACCTCAATCAGAGGGCGGCATCGTATTTTCTCGGCATCCACATGTTCTTGGGAGAAGCTTGTCGAAAAGGACCACTACCCGTTCGATCACTTAAAGAGTCTGCCTTTTTCTTCCATGGCCGAGGAGGCCCCAATGCGCTTTCATCTGCAAGTTTTGCCTTGAGCAATGCAGCCAAGCCTTCCGCATCCGTTCAACTCGTCTCGATGGCATTGCCTGTCAGTAACTTGACGGTGAGTTCTACAGCGAGCACTCGGCGGGACACAACCTTCAATCAGCAAGTAATCGACAAACTGGTGTATGGAGCGCTAGGAAATCTCCAACTTGAAATCCCCCTCGTTTACCGCGCGGATAAAACCTCGAAGGCTTACTTACCGCTCATTACACGAATTATCGCAGACCGCATGACAATCAAAGATGAGGTTACCTCGACGAGTAGCGAAGAAGATCTCGTTGCTTTCGGCATCGGGACTTTTGCCACGTTAGACTTTAGCGTCAGGAATCCCATCGACAACAAACATGCAGGCATTTACTTCCGCATGAGCTATGAATTGCTGGGCACAGAAGGCAGCGCTGGCGAACGGATGAATTCGCTAAAAACATCCCCTGAATCATCAAATCTTTCGAAAGGTATTTATCACCTCGCTCAGTTTGATTGTGGGTTTAGGGGCACGAATGGAGTTGTCATTGGTTTTCACGCACCTGTACGTTTGAAAAACGAGGAGAAGTTTTTGGCGAGTGACAAATGGAGAATCGGCGTTCGAGTTGAACCTGGTAAATGGTAATTTATAGCCTAGTGGGAAGAACATTATTGAAGCTAAAAACCTTCTTTTAGTACAATCATCAGGCAGAGCCACTGTCAGTTTGTTTATTGCACCCCACTCGAAAAGTCACCCATGGATATCGCTCGCGCCACCGCCAACCTTGAACGTAACGGATACCTCAATATCCCTGCTGATCCAGGCCTCGACTTTGCAGCTGAAATAACAAAGCTGAAGAAGGAGAAGAACATGGTGATTCTTGCGCACTACTACCAAGAAGGTCCGATTCAGGACATCGCAGACTACGTAGGCGATTCACTCGGTTTGAGTCAACAAGCAGAACAGACAGAAGCAGATATCATCGTTTTTGCGGGAGTCCACTTCATGGCGGAAACCGCCAAGATGCTCAACCCGAGTAAAAAGGTTCTTCTGCCCGATTTGAAAGCTGGCTGCTCATTGGCAGATAGCTGTCCACCGCACTTGTTCCGAAAGTACAAGGAGAAGTATGCAGATCACAAAGTGGTCAGCTACATCAATTGCACTGCTGAATTAAAGACACTTACGGACATCTGCTGTACAAGCACAAATGCCGTACAGATCATCGAGTCTATTCCAAAAGATCAGCCGATCATCTTTGCACCAGACATCAATTTGGGCAAGTACCTCGTCAAGAAGACAGGACGCGAGATGAAGCTCTGGAATGGATCATGTATGGTCCACGAGATTTTCAGTGATGAGAAGATCACCAAGCTCATGGCCAGCAACCCAGAGGCGAAGCTTATTGCTCACCCAGAATGTGAGCCGCAACTTCTTGAGCGTGCGGACTACATCGGCAGTACGAGTGGCCTATTGCGTTATACCAAAGAGCAGACTTCCGTCAAAACCTTCGTTGTGGCTACCGAAGCCGGCATCATCCACCAGATGATCAAAGGTCGTCCAGATGCGGAGTTCATCCCTGCCCCACCCGACAACACCTGCGCGTGCAACGAGTGCCCACACATGAAGCTCAACACCATGGAAAAGCTTTATACCGTCATGAAATACGAGCTTCCTGAAGTTATCCTTCCTGAATGGATTATCAAGGAAGGTAAGGCGTGTATCGATCGCATGCTAGAAGTAAGTGCGAAGGCAGGCTTGTAGAAAGCTAAGCAGATAGCTTATCCTCAAATTTGAGGATGAGCGGTGGATGAGTCTCGAGATTCTATAGGAAACGAAGAACCGCAAGTTTTCGTAAGGACATCCCCATAAAATAAAGCCTACATAATTTATCGTACATACACAAACTCCCAGTGTGTGACCACTGGCGTGGATTAAAGCTGCAAGTGAGTAAAATTGCAAATCTGACTTGTCGCAATTGAAATGTATCAGCTCGCCCCACTAGGATTTTATGTGAGAGGTTTCGTTTAAAGCCTACCAAGCCATTTACCACTAAAAACACCTCTTTCAGGGTGCACAATCGAGCTGAAAAGGCCCGACCTTGCAAGGATGCTAAACTTGAGAACTAATCGCTTCTCCTTGCGATTTTTTTTTGTTATTTTTAGTTGTGAAATTTTCTAATCCTCCTAAACCAGAGGTTTAGAAAAGCTTCACCAGACACCTCCCAGAAGAGAAACAATCTACTCCAAACGACGTACAGTCGATTCTAGCCTATGAGATATTACGACTTATTTTTCCCTCTACTTCTAGTATTGACGCTGCAATCTTCATCACTTTTCAGTCAGATCACCATAAATGAAGTCTTGGCTGACAACGGGACTACGTTGTCTGATGACCAAGGTGACTTTGACGATTGGATTGAAATTTACAACAGTGGAGCTACGGCGGTTGACCTAGCGGGGTATTTCATCTCAGACGATCCCTTAGATGACCAGCTGTGGCAAATCCCCAGCTCAAATCCTCAAGTAACTACTGTTCCTGCTAATGGATATTTGTTGCTATGGGCTGATAAGGATACAGGTGATGGTGAAAACCATATCAATCTAAAATTAGGGGCGAGTGGTGAAACACTAACTCTTACGGCTCCTAATGGAACGACTGTTGACCAAGTAGTTTTTGGTGCGCAGAACACTGACATTTCTTACGGACGTACTCTTAATGGTGGCAGCGTTTTTCAACTATTTACAAGCCCTACACCCAATGGGTCTAATGAAGTGATGTCTACTCCTACTTTTCAGAGTAGTGTTTCCCGCGTCGTAAATCAGGAATCTGATGATGCGATAGAATATGGATACACCAATAAGGGAGTAAATATTGATCACTTTGGAATGTTGATGACGGAGACTTTTAACACCCAAAAGATCGGAGTTCGCTTTCAAAACATTCCAATTCCGAGTGGTGCAACGATTACCGGCGCGTACATTCAATTCACCTGCAAAGATCCAGACTACAGCTCTGGTCCATCAAATCTAAACGTAAGAGCACAAACAACAAGTGCAGCCCCTTTTGAAGAAATTGATGCAAACCTGTCTGACAGACCTGTTACGTCTACAAGTGTAAACTGGCGACCAGAGGAATGGACGCTTGAAAACCTTGCAGGACCTGATGAAAGAACGGCAGACCTTTCATCTATTATCCAAGAAGTGGTAAACCAAGGAAGCTGGCAAGCTGGCTACAACTTGGCATTTATCATAGATGGAACCGGACAGCGCTCAGCTGAAAATTTCACCTCTGGAACGGGGCCTAGCTTAAAAATAACCTACGAGGCTCCTATTCCTACCACACCAATCTCGAATATTTCCATAAACGAAGTCTCTGCCAGTGGCACAGCATATGAAGATGAGAATGGCGGTAAATCAGATTGGATCGAACTATACAATAGCAATGATTTCCCAGTGAGTGTAGGTGGCTTGTACCTTTCGGACAAAGCCACAGACCTTACAAAATGGCAAATTGGATCTGCAACTCCTATTCCTGCAAGAGGCTTTTTGACGATTTTTGCAGATGGCGAACCGCACTTAGGTGGATTCCATGCAGACTTTAAAATTGGCAGTGGCGGTGAGACCATTACGCTTGTTCAGGCACTAGGAAATGACTTAGTCATTCTAGACCAAGTTGATTCCGGTGAAATACCTTTTAAAACCTCTGCTGGACGATCTACTGAAGGAGCGACAGACTGGGTCTTATTTGGTACACAAACGCCAAATGCACCAAATGACGGAACGCTGTCTTGGTTAGAGACTCCGGAATTTTCTCTTAATCACGGAGCGTACAATAGTCCTCAATCACTAACTCTTAGCCACCCTGAGACAGGCGTCACTATTTACTACACAACAGATAGCTCTGACCCTGACAATGGATCAACTGTGTATACGGGACCTATACCGGTATTTGAAACGACGGCCATTAGAGCTCGTGCCTATAAAAGCGGTCACGTTCCAAGTCAGATAGAAACAAAAAGCTACCTTTTTGATGCCAGTGCAACGTTGCCAGTCGTTATGATCACAACGGATCCTGACAACTTATACGATGATGAAATTGGTATTTATACCGTAGGTACCAACGGACTTAATGCTGGATTTTGTAGTGATGACATTCCTGTAAATTACTGGCAAGACTGGGAAAGACCAGCACACATTACATTTTTCGAAACCGATGGCGAGGAGAAGTTCGCGGTAGAAGCTGGGATTAAAATATCTGGCAATTGCTCACGACGAAATGCGCTAAAGAGTCTAAACATCTACTTACGAGGCAACACTTATGGTGATGGAGACATTGACTACAAGCTTTTCCCAAATAGAGACTACAAAAAATACAAACGACTACGACTTAGAAATAGTGGGCAGGACTTCAAGCACACTATGCTAAGAGATGGTACAAACCAGCAAATGCTAGCGGAAGTAACAGATGTTGAATATCAAAGTTACCGACCGACTATTGTCTATATCAATGGAGAGTATTTCGGCATACAGAATTTCCGTGACCTTTATGGTGATGAGTATTTCGACGGACTTTTTGATGTACCAGAAGAAGAATTGGATTTAGTCAAAAATCCAAGAATATACACCGACATCAAGAAAGGTAGCGACGTGCACTACCAGGCACTTTACGACTACGTATTGGCTAATGATTTAAGTGATCCGGCAAGTTTTGATTATTTCAAAACTCAATTTGACATTGAAAACCTGATTGACTATTGGATTAGCATGATCTACCTCAGTAGTTCGGATTGGCCTGCCAACAACCTTCAAATATGGCGTCCTAAGGCTTCTGACGGCAAATGGCGATACATGTATGCCGATTCAGACGCTTCCACAAATATCTTTGGGATAGGATCTGCAAATAGCTATGACAAGGATACTTTTGGAAAAATACTAGACCCTAACCAAAGGGGCTGGCCATATGATAGTCGTGCTACACTATTTATTAGAAAACTACTAGAGAATGATGAATTCAAAGACGAATTCATTCAGCGTACTTGTAGTTTCATGGAATTAATCCTGAGTGAAGAAAGAGCTCATTCGTTTATCGACGCCTCCGTAGCTGCTATTGACACAGAGATTGACGATCATGTTCAGCGCTGGGCATTCGACACTCCTTACCTACAAAACCGGTCTGACTGGCAAGCAAAAGTCCGTCGCTACACTAAGTTTTTCGAAGAGCGCCCGAGTTACTTCTATGACAATATGGAAAGCAACTTCAACTTGGACAATCAGTTTGAGTTGACGTTTGGCTATGATGCCAACACCAATGGAGAAGTACTTCTGCACTGGAAAGAAATGTCTATCCCATTCAATTACACAGGCACCTACTACACCAACATGCCGATACGGATCCAAGCCGTAGCTGATCCTGGTTATGAATTTCAATATTGGCTAGAAACAGGTGATACCAATGAAGAGATAGACTTCGTCGCCTATAACAATCGCACCCTAACTCCAATATTCGAAGCAGTAGCTGACGTTTGCGATCCAACTTCACCCAATTTTCAAGATTCGGACAACGATGGCGTTTGTGATAACGACGATCAATGCCCAGGATTTGATGACAACATTGACACGAACAACAATGGCGTTCCTGACGATTGCGAAAACTGCATCGACAATGACAATGATGGAGTATGCGTAGACGATGATTGTGACGATAACAATCCTAATATCCCAGCTACCCCAGGGACAAGCTGTGATGATGCAAACCTTACCACGATAAACGATGTGATTCAGGCAGATGGCTGCACCTGTGAAGGATCAGTAGTATCTACAGATCCTTGTGAAGACCTGACGATTACTTCAACTAACGGTCAAATTGTTATAAGTGGATTAGATGGTGCAGCGCATGCCGGAATCCAAATTTTCACTTCCGACTGGGACCGTGCATTTAGATGCTCATCAGATTGCGAGGCGCAGACGCAAATTGTCCCTCTTCCTGATGACACTTATCGCGTAAAAATCTCATTGTACGACGAGAACTACAATGAGATCTGCCGTATAAATGAAAACTACACTGTTACGAATAGCGGTGGACCATGCAGCAATGCTGGTGGAGATGCAGATGGTGATGGCGTGTGCGCAACAGATGATTGTGACGACAACAACCCTAACGTACCGGCAACTCCTGGCACAAGCTGTGATGATGGTGATTCCAATACTTCAAGCGACGTAATTCTTGCAGATGGTTGCTCCTGTGCAGGAACTCCAATAACGGCTGCTAACTATTGTGATGCGGAAGGTGATTTCCCATGGCATGAATGGATTTCGAATGTGACGTTCAATCAGATCAACAATGCCAGTGGAAAAAGTAAGTATTCTGATTTCACAGACATCTCTACACCCATACAAAGAGGTGTAACCTATGACATTACGTTAGAGACTGGCTTTAGCTATGAGACTTTCGATCAGCATTGGGGTGTATGGATTGACTTCAACAGCGATAAAGTTTTTGCTAGTTCAGAATTAGTGTTTTCTGGCATTGCTAATCGTCCACCAAATGGAACGGACAATTTCAGGGTCATTGGTCAAGCAACAATGCCAAACTTCCCGTTCACTCAAGGATCTACTAGAATGCGAGTGGTGATGAGTCGAGAAGAGACACCAACACCGTGTGGCACGCATTCGTTCGGAGAAGTCGAAGATTACACCGTAAACTTCAGTGCACCTCCTGTTCCGTTTAGTGTTTTCGCACGTGACAAGAACAAACTGTGGTTATCTCCTAACCCGGCTAATTTTTACACGTTGGTTCATCTTCCAGAAAACTACACGACAGAAGAGCTTAAAGTGTACAACAGCAATGGTACATTGATCGAAACAATTAGTGATCTCCCAGAAGACACTAGAACCTTTGAATTGCCTGTTGAACACCTAAAGGTTGGTCTCTATATCCTTCGTGCCGAATCTAAAGGGAAGCAATCGCAAACTGCAAGAATGGTGATTATGCGAAATTAGGCTTTAGGCTTATACCTTTTCAGATTAAACTCCTTCCCGTATTGAATATGGGAAGGAGTTTTTTTTTGGGAGATCACCAGAAATACACGCAGTAAACGCAAGGCTTAAGCACCATATACCCCAAAACAAAAGCCCCCAAATCAACGTGTCCCGCATTGTTCTCCATGCCATTCACAAGGTGGCCGTTTTTCAGACTCATCATCCAGAAATTTCATTTTCTCTTCAATTGAAAGAGCTTCAAATGCCGTCCGCTTAGCTCTATCTTCTTCGGAGACTTCAGGAAAACCGAATGGATCGCCTTCACCTTGATAAAAGCGCTCACTCAGATAACCTTTCTCTCCGCCATCTTTCTCAAAGTCTTCTCTTGTAGTGTACTGCAAGCAACTACAGTACATACCCCATTGGCATCCAACTTGACTACCAGTGCAACCATCACTAACCCAGCCACCATTCATGGACGTCATGTGCGTCGACTGAGTCATCTCAAGCACAATTGGATAGGTAAGTCTAGGGGGATAGTCCTTAGGACCAGCGTAAGTTTTTCCGAATGACATTAATAGCGGAATTAGTTCGTCTAATATCGAAACTACTTGATCATCAGAAAGCTTATCTAAAGGAGGGAAATCGGATACATTGAATCCAATGCGAGTAGCAAGCGTAGGCATTGCTGGATCAGCCCCTTGGATGTACTCCTCTACATCTGCAAAAGATACATCTTCATCACTTGCGGTTGCTTCTGATCTTTCTACTTCGGCAATAAGATCAGCCTTAGCTTTTGCCATAATACTACAAGCGTCTTTGCCTGCAGCTCCAGGAAACTCAAGGCGACACCCTGTCATGTGCTCACGCAAATGCAAGGATTTTTTTACTGCTAATTGAGCGCAGCGCTGCAAACGCAAACATGCGAGATCGTAAAGGACTTGATCGAGGTAACGTTTGATAAAAGAGTATTAAAGTGAACAAATAGCGCGAAACATTAATCAGTATTCCAAGTCCCAGCACACGCACTACAGCCATCAACTGCAGAAGGAACTTTAACTTTATTCTTAGCAGCAATAAGGGCTGAAGAGCAATTTGGAAAGGTGCCAATATATTCACAATTTTTGCAACGCTTTAAATAGCCGCAACCTTCACGATGAACTTCAAAATGTTTCCCTACCGAACTGGCTTGACGTTTTGTATTGACAAAATACTTTGCTCCATCAACATTTGCCACTGAAATATAAACACTAGTTGGACTACTAATAACGGTTATTGCAATAATTAAGAACTTAGACAGTATACTCATCATTTATTTAAAAAGTTGTTTTATTCATCTTGCCTGTAAAGCATAGAGGTCAATATATGCACTTATCCTTAAACTGAACTACTCGTGAAAAGAGAGCTGAGGTAAAGTTAGTCAGTGAGTGCTCTAAGCACATCGTACCTTCCCCCATCTATGTCAGAACCTGCATTCCTACTCCCCTACTCTTTCCGATCTGAAACCGTCAGGCTCCCTGCCTCGAAGTCACTGGCCAATCGCGCCTTGATCATTCAGGCCTTGAGCACCGATGACGTCGAGATCAAAAACCTATCAGAAGCAAAGGACACTGAGACCCTCGCTCGTTTGCTTGGGCAAGTACAGGAAGGAGCGACATTAGATTGCGGCCCCGCAGGAACAACCTTTCGATTTCTTACCGCACTTCTTTGTACAACGCCTGGTAATCAGACGCTTACAGGTAGTGAGCGTATGCTTCTGCGTCCAATTGGACCTTTGGTCAATGCATTACGTGAACTCGGGGCTGACATTACGTATGTTGGTGAAGAGGGGTTTCCACCTCTAAAAATTGGAGAAGCACCTCTTATAGCTTCCGCCAAAACCAGCCTTCCAGGAGACACGTCAAGTCAATTCTTGAGCGCACTGATGCTCATCTCGCCGGTTTTGCCGAAAGGCCTAGAAATAGAATGGACAGGCGAACTCGTAAGTCGACCGTATCTCGAAATGACGGCCGCGTTGATGGGACGTTTTGGCGCAAGCGTAACCATCGAAAACCAAACGATCACGATCGCTCCAACGGCATACACCGGAGGAAAGTACTCGGTAGAATCAGATTGGTCTGCTGCAAGCTATGTGGCTGCATGGGCGGCGATGAGTCCGGTTGATACAGAACTGTTCTGCCCCTTACTGGAAGACGATAGCCTCCAAGGAGATCGCCAACTTACCAACTGGATCAGCGAATGGGGCGTCGAAAGCACCTTCTCTGACGAAGGCCTAACCTTCAAAAAAACAAGCGACACCAAACCCGACGACTGGGAGTGCGACTTCGAGACAAGTCCCGATCTCGCACAGACCTTTGCGGTCCTCTGCGCATGCACGGGAACAATTGGGCTCTACACCGGACTACAAACGCTCAGCATCAAGGAAACCGATCGAATCGAAGCCTTGAAAGCTGAATTAAATAAGGTGAACGTATACATGAGCAAGCTGCCATCGAAGTTCTCGCCAAACTCAGCCAAGACCTACTACATGCTACAAGAGCAGGCCAATTGGGAAGGAACTGTCGAAATCGCAACCTACCACGACCATCGAATGGCCATGGCTTTTGCATTGCTGGGAACCATCGGGACGGTCTCTATTGAAGATGCGAGCGTTGTCGAGAAGAGCTGGCCAGGCTTCTGGGACGCGCTCGATCATGTAAGAAGCTAGACCGAAAGCAACCTGAAGCGAGGTTTGCAGGTTACTTCTACATAATCTGTCCTAAAGACAATGACCATGGCTAGCGAAAAGCAAACAACCTCGTTTCAAGACCTCATTAACGGCGATACACCTGTACTTATCGATTTCTACGCCGACTGGTGTGGACCGTGCAAAGCCTTTGCTCCTCAGCTCGAAGTCTTCAAAAAGGAGATGGGCGACAAGGTTCGTGTCATAAAGATCGACGTAGACAAAAACCAAGAGCTCTCTGGTAAACTAGGGGTCAAGTCGATCCCAACGGTAATGATCTTCCAGAAAGGAGAACTCAAGTACAGAGAGGCTGGTGCACAGCCAATTGGTAAATTGAAGCAGGAAGTAGAACAGCTACTTACTGCGTAAGTAGGTTCAAGGTTCGTACAAAACCCAGCTAGAGCTTCGCTCTAGCTGGGTTTTTGGTTCAAGGTTCTGCGTTCACAATTTCCCGCCGATCGGGAGAACAAAAGGACAAAATGCTATGAATATCGTCTAGAGACGAGCTTTGCAAAAGCGCGTGCAGTGGCTTTACGTTCGCCTTCTGCCCAATCGTACTTATCTGCTACTCCACTACCTAAGTAAGCCACCGCCTCATCGAATGTATCGAGTGTATTGAGGTGCATCAGTGCGGCATCTAGCTCAGCCTTATTACCACCGAAAAGGTCGTTCTGAGCGAGTAAACGCTCATTGATTGCCATGGCACGGTTTAGATCTTTTACTGGCGCGCCTGAGAGTTTTGCCGAAAGGTCATTACTTTTTTCTCCTTCAAAAATCGCCTTAATAGCTGAAGGCAAGCTTGCAGTAGAAGGCCTAGCTGTAGGTTTTTCATATGCCCTCTCAAAGATAGGAGGAGCAGTCATTACCGTAGCGGTGTTGTCAACTTTCATTGGAGCCGGCTGGAATGAAGCTTGAGCTTCCATCTCCTTAATGTCCGCTTCGACAGAGGCTGGAATCTGTATCGTCTTCGGCTTTGATGGAGGCGTTGGAGCCGGCGGAGCGACTTCTGCTTCTACCTTTTGCGCGACTGGTTCTGGAGCAGGAGCCGGCTTTGGTGCAGGCTTCGGACGACGAATTTCTGCAACTGGAGGAACCGGCTTAGCCTTTACAGGAGTTTCTACGACTGGCTCAACAGCCTTTTCTGCAGTTACTGGTGCTTCTTCCGTTAGCGACTCATAAAGACGGCGCACGTACTCTTTCAACAAGTCACGTTCGAGTGTAGAGGCCGAACCACCGCCTTCGGCTACGTCGGCGAACATTCGGTTGATGCGGTTGAGTATGGTCTGGGCGTTATCAAGCTTCATAGTGCGTGCAAGTTAGCAGTTCGATTAATTGCGGAGCGAGTCAATTGACTACACAACTACATACGTAAAGACATCCCGTTTTGGTCTACATTGGCGTCGATGTTTTTAGAGCCACACTATAGAGGACAGCGCAGCGGTTGGATTGAAGCCATTTGCGGTTCCATGTTTTCAGGAAAGACAGAAGAACTGATTCGACGGTTGCGCCGCGCAGAAATCGCAGGTCAATCGGTAGGGGTGTTTAAGCCTGAAACTGATTCTCGATATGCTAAAAACGATGTTGTATCGCACGATCGTCGCGCATTCCCAGGGACTCCACTCAAGAATGCCTCACAGGTGCTCTCCCTTGTAGAGAACCTAGAAGTTGTTGGCTTAGACGAAGCTCAATTCTTCGGAGACGACCTTCCTAAAGTCTGCGAAGAACTAGCAGAACTGGGTAAGCGCGTCATAGTCGCTGGACTCGACATGGACTTCCGAGGCAAACCATTTGGCCCTATCCCTCAAGTACTTGCCGTCGCAGAATATATCACGAAAGTGCACGCGATCTGCGCGCAATGCGGAAACTTGGCTACCCATAGCTTCCGCACTGCTGCTGATCCAAAACAAGTACTCCTTGGCGCAGATGACGCTTACGAAGCTCGCTGCCGACACTGTTTCCGCATGGGTGCCGTTCTTCCTTTTCGGAAAGTGATGAGCCACAAACCGCCATCAGACGCGGGAATTCAGCAGAAGCTGATCGACTAGCACTGCTTTTGATAAATGCTTGCTAGAGGTCTCCGAGCTGAGGACGAAGCAAGATTTCTTCTACCACCGCTTGCGGACTCAACGACAGTAGGCTAACCACCGACTGTGCAACATCCGAAGCCAACATCAATCTATGATGTGGAGGTAGATCTTCCCCTACCCAACTAGCCGACCACGTTGCGCCTGGGAACACGGCAGTAACTTTTATGCCTTCTTCTTTTAGCTCATCACGAAGGGTCGTAGACAATCCGCGCAAGGCAAATTTGCTTACGGCATAGCTACCTCCAGGAGGATATGGCTGCATGCTTGCGATACTACAAATGTTGACGATTAACGCATTGGGAGCCGTACGCAGATCAGCCAACAAATTTCGACTTAGCCAGTAAGCACTCATTACGTTGGTCTGCAGTAAGCGATGAAGGGTCCCGTCGGCCTCTTCTATGAGTTTGCCCGGTTCGAACACTCCTGCGTTGTTTACTAGCACATCTACCCTACCCCATGCATCGTGTATGGTTTTGGCGAAAGCTTCAACTTGCTGCTGGTTACTTACATCGCAGACTTGCGTCAAAACCTCTTGATCGGTGTCCTTTTGAAGATTTGAAAAAACCTCCTTCATCTCCTTTAAGTCTGCAACTGATCGTGCGCAGACGGCCAAACTGTATCCAAGTCCCCAGAATTGCTCGGCTATTGCTCGGCCAATGCCCTTGGTTGCTCCTGTTATTACGGCTATTTTCTTGCTCATATGGTGTTGTTATCGAACTCAGCACGCAAAGTACTGTTCTTGATTGCGATCTGTTACACAAGGTCTAGTACCTTGCCGCCAACGAAATCTATTGATGCTTAGCAATTTTGCCTTTCACTTCGGACGCTACCTCTCACTATTAGGAGATGCCTTCAGCCGTCCAGAACGCCTGAAGATATACTGGCGCGAGACCTTACGACAGATGGATGACATCGGCGTAGGCTCGTTGATCATTGTCGCAATCATTGCTGTCTTCATGGGTGCGGTTGCCGCCGTCCAATTTGCCTATCAACTTGATGGTCAACTTGTTCCGAGCTACTACATTGGTTACATCGTTCGCGATTTGGCTATCATTGAATCCGCTCCAACGATTACCTGTCTTGTACTTGCGGGTAAGGTCGGATCGAATATGGCCTCAGAAATTGGGGGCATGCGCCAGAAGGAGCACATCGACGCCATGGAGATCATGGGGGTCAATACTGCGGCCTTTTTGATCCTACCCAAGATCATCGCCGCCATGGTTATGATCCCACTCTTGGTGGCTCTTGCAGCAGCATTGGCCATTACGGGAGGATACTTAGCCGTTGTTTTGCCAGATACGATCCCTAGTTCAGCTTACATCAAAGGTCTACAGAGCTTTTTTGTCCCTTACAATGTGGTTATCATGTTTGTGAAGGCATTCATTTTTGCTTTCCTACTTACGACGATCAGTTGCTACAAAGGCTATTACGTTGAAGGTGGATCTGTTGAGCTTGGAGCAGCGAGCACTCAAGCGGTGGTTGTTTCTGACATTCTTATTCTACTTGCTGACTTCCTCATTGCTGTGGTATTGACTGGTTGATCTTATACGATCAGTCTAAGACTGTCAACTGCCAACTGCGTCTTCTTGCGTAGTGATGAGCGTCCCACATCTCATATCTCACATCCCATTCCTCCTTATGATTCGCTGCGAAAACGTCAAAAAAAGCTTTGGTGATACAGAGGTGCTCAAAGGCATCACTACCGAGTTTGAGGCGGGAAAGTGTAACCTGATCATCGGACTATCTGGTGCGGGAAAGACAGTGATGCTGAAGCTTTTAGTGGGCCTAATGCAGCAATCGAGCGGCACGATCTTCTACGACGACGTGAATTTCAGTTCGCTTAGCGACGATGAGCTACGTGCGCTTCGCATGAAGGTAGGTATGCTGTTTCAAGGGTCGGCGTTGTTTGATTCGATGACCGTTGAAGAGAATATCCTCTTCCCACTTGAGCTTTTCACAACGCAGACGAAGGCCGAAATGCTCGACCGAGTCAACTACGTGCTAGAGCGCGTAAACCTTGAAGGAGCAAATCAAAAGTTCCCGAGTGAGGTATCTGGAGGTATGCAGAAGCGTGTTGGTATTGCCCGTGCTATCGTACTCGAGCCGAAATACCTATTCTGCGACGAACCAAACTCAGGTCTTGATCCAAAGACTTCGATGGTCATCGATGAGCTTATTCAAAGCATCACCTACGACAACAACATCACCACGGTCATCAATACGCATGACATGAACTCTGTGATGGAGATTGGTGACAACATCAACCTACTGCACCACGGTACGCTGGTGTGGCGTGGCAACAAAGCAGATGTATTGACAAGCGACAATGAGTTCCTCGACAACTTCATTTTTGC
The DNA here is from genome assembly GCA_045110575.1 of Saprospiraceae bacterium. GTDB lineage: Bacteria > Bacteroidota > Bacteroidia > Chitinophagales > Saprospiraceae > CALDTK01. The sequence goes on along the minus strand of JBGCGF010000019.1, from coordinate 94,034 downwards.
AAGCCCTTTTTTGCAGCGCCTGCGCAATGCAGCACTAGGTAGATCCTAGTCTCAAATAGCGCGCAAAGAATCTTCTATAAATATTCCTAAATCCTGCTTGCATTTACGCGAGAGTGGGCTACATTTGCGGCCGCATCGCGTCTACCGCAATGCACTCATCATTCTGCCCGAGTGGTGAAATTGGTAGACACGCACGCTTGAGGGGCGTGTGCCTTTACGGGCGTGCTGGTTCGAGTCCAGTTTCGGGCACTTCTAAAGCTCATTCTGCGTAAGCAGAGTGGGCTTTTTTGTGTCTACAAGCTCGCGAGGCGAGGCTTGTAGACACAAAAAAGCCCACAGGTTCGTGGTTCAGCATACAATCTTCGCTCACGCTCAGATAGTATGGTTCAAGGTTCGCCAACAACAACGCGGAACCCTGAACCAACCCACAAGCCAGAGCGAAGCTCCGCTTGTGGGTTGCTGAACCTCGAACCATGATTCCCAAAGTGCGAAGCACAAGGAATCATGCTGAACCAAGCCTCCAAAGTGCGAAGCACGAAGGAAGCTTACTGAACCTCGAACCATGATTCCCGAAGTGCGCAGCACAAGGAATCATGCTGAACCAAGCTCCCCAAAGTGCGCAGCACGAAGGAAGCTTGCTGAACCTCGAACCATAATTCCCGAAGTGCGAAGCACAACGAGTAATCAGCACAATTATTATTGGCTAAGTTTTTGGTTTACAAAGAGATAATCCTGATCTCAAGAAGCGCCCCTCGCTAGCGCACAAGTCCATGAACTCTTCCACCAATCCTACTTCTGCTTCCGAGCAACAGCCTAACCTTCCATCGCCTTCACACCTAACGTTATTTGAACGCATGGTGCAACTGTTTGAGCGAGAATCGGCCAAGCAACAACGCCTTGTGCGTCCTGACCTTTCAGCAGAAGCGGATGACTTCATGGAATACCACAACCCTACCCTCTCAATTAGAGGTTACGGAAGATCTTCGGAAGAATCAGCAACCTAGCACGCTTAACGTTGTTGGATAGGCATGTCAACAATGCATGCTCAACCAAGCGTAGAAGAAATTTACGCTGTTCTGCAAACGGTTCCTGATCCTGAAGTACCTGTTATCAGCGTACTCGAACTTGGAATTATTCGTGAAGTCGTCATCGACGATTCGCACCAAGCTGTCGTTACCGTAACGCCAACGTATTCGGGCTGCCCAGCCATTGAGGCAATCAACATCAATATTATTTCGGCCCTACAAGAGGCAGGATTCAAGGCTTCGATAAAGTCCTCGATCTCGCCTCCTTGGTCAACAGATGACATTACACCAGATGGCAGAGCCAAGTTGCTCGCCTATGGAATCGCACCACCCAATGGATCAGCGAGTAAATCTTCGCTCTTAGGTGACGATAAACCTCGCGCCTGTCCACTTTGTGAAAGCACCAATACTGAGCTACTCAGCCAATTTGGTTCTACAGCCTGCAAAGCATTGTACCGTTGCATAGACTGTCGTGAGCCGTTTGATTACTTCAAGTGCCACTAACGGGATTTTAAATTTGAGATGAGAGACGTGAGATCTCACGAACTGTATCTCAGATCTCACGTCTTATATCCCACTTCTCATTTACCTTCCCGCCATGTCTGTATTACTCCACGACCTTAGCGAAGGGATTCTTACCCTTACACTTAACCGTCCTCAATCGTACAATGCCTTTACGAGAGAGCTTGCGCTCGCCTTACAAGTACAACTTGACGAAGCACATACCAATGCTGCAGTTAAAGTTGTCGTCCTCACCGGAAGCGGCAAAGCATTTAGTGCTGGACAAGATCTAGGAGAGTTGGTCGCAGAAGATGCGCCTCCAATGGGCGTTATTCTAAAGGAGCACTTTAACCCAGTGGTTCAGAAAATCCGTAACTGCTCAAAACCTGTTATCTGCGCCGTGAATGGTGTTGCGGCAGGAGCAGGCGCCAACATCGCAATCGCTTGCGACATCGTATTGGCAAGCGACAAATCAACCTTTATTCAGGCCTTTTCTAAGATCGGCTTGATTCCAGATAGCGGTGGCACATGGACACTACCGCGTATTGTTGGATGGCAAAAAGCGAGTGCGCTAATGCTCACCGGAGATAAATTAAGTGCGACAGATGCAGAGCGCCTCGGCATGGTTTATCAAGTCATCCCACACGATGAACTTGAAGCTAAAACCTCTGAGCTCGCATCACGCATGGCAGCGATGCCTACCAAGGCATTCACACTTACCAAGCAAGCGTTAGAAGCAAGCGTAAACAACACCTTCGATCAGCAACTTAAAGTTGAAGATGAACTACAAGGTGTTGCGGCTCATACGCATGATTACGGTGAAGGCGTTCGCGCTTTCCTAGAAAAGCGTAAACCCGTATTCAAAGGAGAATAACCACCACCCCTCGTGCGCAATTTCGACGCTACAACCATCGCTGCCGACTTACAGACCGGAAATCGCGCTGCACTCAGCAGGGCGATAACGCTCGTGGAAAGTAGACGCCCTGCAGACAGGGTGCTCGCTCGAGAACTCCTTAGCCTTCTCCCTTCAGCTTTCGCCAAAACCCTACGAATAGGGATCACAGGAAGCCCAGGAGCTGGTAAAAGCACGTTCATAGAGCAACTAGGTACCCAGCTCACAGAAGAGGGGCACAAACTCGCCGTTCTTGCTATCGACCCGAGTTCTAGTCGAACGCACGGAAGCATCCTTGGCGACAAGACGCGCATGGAGGTGCTCTCCAGAAACCCGATGGCATACATCCGTCCTAGTCCTGCTCGTGAAGAATTGGGAGGTGTTGCACAAGCAACGAGAGAAGCCATCAGACTGTGTGAAGCTGCCGGCTACACACGAATCATCATAGAAACTGTTGGTGTCGGGCAAAGTGAACATGCCGTGCAGCAGCTTGTCGATTTGATGGTGTTACTTGTACTTCCAGGAAGCGGCGATGACCTCCAAGGCATTAAGCGCGGGATTGTCGAACTGGCAGATCTTGTGGTCGTCAATAAAGCTGATGGAGATCGAATCCCGCTGGCTCGACAGACCAAGTCAGATTACAACCTAGCGCTTCACCTTGCACCCGCGCGTGCAGACGGATGGGCTCCCAGAGCAATCACGGCATCCTCGATTTCTGAAGGAGGTTTGATAGGTTTTGGCGAAAGCTTGCTGGCCTACTTAGAGCAACTAGGAACAGAAGGTCTACGCACTCGAAGAAGCGACCAAACGAAGCAACTCTTTACTCGTTCGTCGGATATCCAAGCTCTTCATCTATTACAAGAGGATGAGCAGCTCCAGAAGGTGCATATTGCAGCCCAACTCGCACTACAAGCGGGCGAGATAGACATCGACCAAGCTCTTGAACAGGTGCGAATAGCCCTACACAAAAGGCTTTCAGGGCACGGCTAAGTAGTCGCGTTCTGGCGAAATTCAGCCAACTATTGGTTAGTCTAGACGAAAAGCGGAGAGATAGCAGGGCTATCACTAGTATTTTCAACGCCGATTAGATTATAATTGGCGATTTTTTGGTCGAACAGGGACTCCTTAGACAAGCACTTACTATGAATACTTTGCGCGCCAGCTGGCGATTATTCCTTTTCCTAGGCACTTTAACGTGGTATGGCTTCCCTCTTTGGATTCGTGCAGCGATAGGTAATATTGACTGGGATCATCATCAAACCGTGCGGCAAAAGTTTGCGAAGTCAGCACTTCGTAAGCTGGGTATCCAGCTTACCGTTGAAGGCACCCCACATCAAGGCGGAGCTTGCGTTTATGCTTCTAACCACCGAAGTTGGTTAGATCCGTTTCTACAACTCGCAACGGTATGGGCATTTCCAGTAGCAAAAGCTGAGGTTGGGAAATTACCGATCGTAGCCCAAGGAGCCAAGGCAACGGGAATCCTATTTGTCGATCGCGGAAGTAAAAACTCTCGCAAGAACGTAGTCGACCAAATGGTTGGGGCCTTGAAAGAAGGTTTTAGCATCCTCATCTATCCAGAAGGAACAACAAGTACAGACGCAGGTACCATTGCATTTAAGCGCGGCGGATTTACCGTCGCTCAAGAGGCCGAATGCCCAATCGTCCCGATGGCTGTTCGATACGCAGATCCTTCCTTCCACTGGGGTGACGGTGAAAGCCTATGGAAGAATTTCGTCCAAATTGCTGGCAGTAAAACCACACCCGTTACACTTTACATCGGTAAGGCACGCAACGTAGGAAATGCGATCGAAACGATGAAGGAAACACGCGTCGAGATCGACAACTGGATCCTTGGCACAAGCTAATTGGCTCTACTCCGTACGATATCTTCTATTGAAAGTCCGCCGAGATCCATCGTAGGGCTCAAATCGCATTGACGGCCCGTTCGCTCTACATATCCTTGATGCCTTTGCTCTGCCTCCCAAAAGGTAGCTGCTTCTTCTATCTGCGTCGAAACGTTAAGCCCAGAAGTATGGAGCTGTTCTATTACAGATTCCAATTGCACTCTTTCTTCGAGCTTTCGCCAAAACACGGTGCTCCTGTATTGACCACCCTTTGCACTGCGATCTTGGGTAGCGTCGTGAAACCCAAAGAAGCCTTTCAGCAACTGATGTAACGAGGTTAGCCTTGAGTCGTAGGTTACTTCTACAACCTCTGCATGACCAGTCGTTTTGGTACAGACATCGTGATACGTAGGAGTATCAGAGATTCCTCCCATATAGCCTGTGCGCGTGGAGGTTACGCCCGTCATTTTGCTAAACAGATACTCTTTGGTCCAAAAGCAGCCGCAACCGAAGTAAGCAATTTGAGAAAAGGACATTAAACTGGACGCTCAGGATTTGCGGCATTCCACTTTTCAGCTTTAATGAACTTCATGGAGAGGCTGTTGACGCAGTGACGTGTGTTTTTAGCAGTAAACTTCTCGCCTTTGAAGACATGCCCCAGGTGGCCATCACAGTTTTGACAGAGAATCTCGGTGCGCCTTCCGTCCGCATCGGTTTCATGACGAACTGCTCCTTCGATCTCATCATCGAAGCTTGGCCAACCACAACCGCTATCAAACTTGGAAGTGCTAGGATATAGTGGATTCTCGCATCGACGACAGACGAACATGCCTGTTGCTTTTTCCTTGTTGTATTCGCCAGTAAAAGGACGCTCTGTTCCCTTATGAACGATCACATACTCTTCTTCTGCGGAAAGCGGGTTCCAATCTGACTTTGGTAGAGGCATTTGTAATTATTTGAATTAGTGTAGTAACACACAGCTAATCGTCATGTTTAGCCAATGAAAGAGCTGAGCTTCGTAAGATTTCTAACAAAGCACGCCCTTATTTAGGCTTATGAAAGGTACATTGCTCGTGGTTTCGGTATTACAATCGCGAGCTAGCCGTATCAGTTTCCCTATCAAGTCTACACATTAAAACAGATCATTATGCACAATGTGCTAATTATCATAGTCATCGGGATTGCCTCATTTCTAATAACACCTCTTACATTTGGTCAGACGAGTCCGGACGTTGAGATTAATGAACGGCTGCATACCGTAGATAGCCTCAGGCGAAGGGATTTATATCCAGCAGTAAAGCAGCAGCTTAGTAGACTCCAAGAGCTGCAAGGCCAAATGGATACGGAGCAACTGGCGGAGTACTTTAAATTGAGCGGCGATGCTCTTTTTGAGTCTGCCCAATACCCTGAAGCGCTTGATTATTTTTCAAAATCAAAAACAGAACTCGAAAAACTAAATACACCAAAGAGCAAATTAGATTATACAAATATATTCACCTTAAACGGTATCGTTTACAAAAAAATGGGTGAATACGAAAAAGCGAAAGATATCTTTCTCGAAGGGATTAAGTATGCCCAAAATTTGCCTACGAAAGACAAAAATAGAGCTGTAAAATATTTATATAACAATCTTGGCGAATCGTACGAACAGCTAGGACGGTATGACGAAGCTATCAAGACCAACTACTTAGCGCTAGAATTAATTGCTGAGCTCGGACAAGAAGTAAGTAGAGGCGCTGGAGTAGCTCACAATAACCTTGGAATAAGCTATAAGCAGCTTGGACGTTACAGGTTAGCCAGAGAACACTTTGAAATTGCTGCCAAAATCTACGAGAAGGCCTTGGGCGCAAATAGTTGGTCTGCGATAATGGCTCAAGAAAGTGCGGCAATAGCATTAGAAGATTTCGGGAATTCAGAGAAAGCGATTCCCCTCTTAATAAACATACTCGAGTACCACCAAAGTTTAGCAGGATCAGACTTAAGCGCTATTGCGAGGACCCATTCCACTATTGGGTCGTATCACATGAGGGTCGGAAATTTCTCGGAAAGCATCGAATCGTATAAGAGAGCTATCGCAACCTTACGAAGCATGAATTTTTATAAGCGAGATTTAGAATTCCGCATATTGACAAGGTTAGCAGACGTTGAGTCTCGTTCAGGAAACATGACCGATGCTAGAAATCATCTGAACGAGTGTTTTGACATATATAGTTCTGCTCAACCCTTAGCCCTGTCTGACATAACCACTCTACTAAACATTGAGGCATTTTACTACTCACTAAACGACCAACCCGACAGCCTATTTCTATCAATAAAAAAAGCCAATCAGCTTTCTTTAAAAGATCCAGAAAATCAAATTCGAAATATAATCTCGATAAGGCCTAAGTACATACAAGCACTGATAGACCAAAATTTATTCACCTTAGCCCAAATAGAAATAGATTCCACGGCAGCTTTCATAAAATCTAACGAAGAGCGAATATTTAGGCTCGACATCGTATTACTAAAAGCGAATTTGGATGCATTGAGAGCCAAACTCTCTTGTGCAACTGGAAACATTAAACAGGCCTTTGCTGAACGTTTAGATAAAAAATTAGAGGAGCATACAAAACTCCTTATCGACAATACTGCATCTGCTTCAGGAAAAAGAAACCAACGGTCTAGCTGCACGTCATGTTTTAACGTTGGCAACGTAACGGAAGCGCTCGCAAACCTTCATTTACAGGCTTATCTTAAGGGAGAGGACACAAATGGAAACCATCTACAAAAAGCGCTCATAGCACTTGATGTAAAACAAAGTTACCTAACCAACATTTGGCAGAACGAGCACTTCTCTGGCCTCCCACAAAAGGAACGAAGAATTGCACAGGAGATACGTCAGCGCATCTCCGGTTATGATTTATTAATTTTTGAAAATGATGCAGGCACGCTTGCTGCTCAAAAGCAAAACTCGCTTTATTTAGATAGCATAACGGTGTTAAGGCCTCAGCTTGCAGCGTATATTGATCAGTTAGCACCTAAACCACTAAACTTCAATCGGACCTTTGAATTCAGCTCTCTTTCCTCAGACCAAAGTATGCTGCTCTTTCATCCAGAAGCAGATAGCCTACATATTCTATTCATGCATTATGGAGGCATTGCACATCATCGAATCAAAGCAGGAAGCAAGCTCCGGAAAAAACTTAACACATACAGTCAATTCTGCCAAAGCAATAACCTTGGATTTGGAGCTAGCCTTGAGACGCTGAACCTCGGAGCGAGTCTTTACAATGACCTCATCGGATGGCTACCGTCTGAACTACTTAATGCCAGCTCCCGAATAGCCATTATAGAGAGTGCTCCCACCGAAAATCTGCCGTTTGCAGCATTGTTGACTAAACCTGTCTCATCAAACGCTGTTGGATTTAGAGATCTACATTTTGCTGCAGAAAAGCATGCTTTTAGCTACCATCAAAGCCCATCTGCTTTTTACGAATCCCAACAAGCCAAACATTACGCTAGCGGAATAAGTATCACCGCACTCGCTCCTTCTCAACTTTCAAGCGAACCTATAGCGTCTTCAACCACCGGCTTATCACCGACGATAGGACTAGAATATGCTACGCAGGAAGTAGAAAGCATCGTTCAAAAATTTAACGGAACACTTCTAAAGGGCAAACAAGCAGACTTCTATGGCCTCCTTTCTGCTTTCAACAATAGCAACATCATCCACATTGCTAGTCACGCATCAAGTAATCACACAGATGGAGACTTCAGCTACATAGTAGTCACGGACACCGCTATGCTAAGTGGAGAGCGTTTATATGCTAAAACCCTAAGCGACCACGAATTGCCGGCAGATTTAGTAGTCCTTGCAGCATGCGAGAGCGGCTCAGGAAAACTTAGAAATGGAGAAGGGACAGTCAATCTTTCCAATGTATTTCTAAGCGCAGGTACTCAATCTGTGCTTCATACCAGCTGGCGAGTTGAAGACAAGAGAAGTCAAGAAGTCTTACTCGGGTTCTACGACCAACTTGAACAAAAACAACCGCTAGACCAGGCGCTTGTAAAAGCACAACGTACCTACCTACAGACTGCAGGAGGACAATACCTACACCCTTTCTACTGGTCTTCATTTGGGGTAAGTGGAAACCTGAGCGCTATCGAGAGCACTTGGAGTAATTGGCTGTATTTCGCCGCACCACTGGGACTTTTAACACTACTCTTTCTATACTGGAAACGTAAGTAAACGCGCCAGTAAGTCTACCTTACCGCCATGCAACTGGCAATTCTTAAGGATACACTCCAACTCTTTTTCAAGGCACTAGACAAAGGATGGGAATCAGGCCTAGAGCCTTTGTATGAAACGATCCCTTCGTGGCAGAAAGCGTGGCCACCAGCTAGCCCTTCAACACTTGCCGAAACGATTGAACTCTCCCTTAGCAACCAACAAACACGAGGTTTTTGGCAAGGTCACGCCTACTTTCCTAAAGAAGTGATTATACAGTTTGCGTCCTTCGCTCCTGACATGACCAACATGGCCTTTGGCAGGCTTTTCAATGAAGACGTTGAGCTTGGAGATCGCTTTAGAGGATTCAACTATTACCTCGACGAAGTCCTTGGAGAATTGCGCCGACAAGACCTCAAAAAAGCTCCAGCAACACACTATCATGACGACTGCCGGGCGCCCAGCCTATATTGTATGTGCAGGTTTCCGAGTACACATGCGTACTTCGAACATGACGTTTACCGCACAGCACTGCTCGTTTTAAAAGCTCGTGAGGTAGACTCCGTCGTTGATGCTACTAGATTCGCGAAGACCGTCAAAGTGGTCAACACATTCGTGGCCAAGGACGACGATTTTGTCAAAAGCCACCTGAAACGCCTCAACAAATCCGACTTCTTAGAGCCAGCCGCACTTATCGCCAGTGAGTATTTCCGATTTCTCGAAAGTGAGATTTCGTAGACAGGCTCTAGCGTTGGGCTAATACGCTAAACGCAATGTTCTCGACCTCTCGAGGACTCTCAGGTGAGAAGTAAGTAACACGAAGAACATACGTCCCGACGTCTACCAATTCTCCGTCAAGGTCTACCCCATCCCAGGTCCAAGTCCCTGAAATACCTGGAGAGGTGTCTTGATTACTCTCTAAGACAGGTCTCCCAAGTAGATCTACGATTTCGAACCTTGCCAGCACACCCGCTTCTCCAAACGTATAGTCTAAGCGCAAGAGATCTTCAAATCCATCACCATCAGGACTTATACGTTCGCTTGCTAAGGCAAACGTCCCTTCTGGAAGCGTCTCTCCACTACGTGCCTGAGAATTTGTAAGCGTAGGTGTTGCAAAATTTACTGTCGCCGCAGCGCTGGTCCAGTTAGCCTCAGACTGAGGCAGTATTCCTAAGTCAATTCGTTCAAGGCTAACTCCGTCTGTATTCGCGTAGGCCTGATTGTGCCAATCATCCGTGTAGCAAACATTGAAATAGACTGACTCATCGACTGGATCAAAGAGCATAATGCAATCTTCTGCGCCAATCGTTGGGACATCTGTCGAAAGTATCGAGGGTAATCGAGCATTCGGAAACTCCCTTACGAGAGACTCCACGTCGTCAGCAAACACTACGTATCCTCCTGCAGGGACCAATAAAGTCCCGAAGGTTTCGAAAAGCTCATCCACCTCTTCGGACATGCTCGCCTGCGCAAGTAATAAGCCATCTGTACTCAGCAACTTATCGCTGACATTGACCAATTCCACCCAACGGCCTTGACCCGTTAATGGATCAAACATGATCTCATTTAACTCCCAATCTCCTGGAGCAGGAATGTCAGGCAACCCGATCGTCACACCAAGTTGACTAACCAAATCGCTACCTCCACAACTCGTGCTTGTCGAAGCCAAAACCAGTACCAGTGGCTCTCCTTGGGCCAATGCTTCGTCTAACTCCAACTGATACTCATTCAGCCGATCAGTACTCGATGCCGTTAAACTGCCTCCATTGGCTAGTTCAAATGCTCCCGCAACATCGCTCAGCGCACGGTTGGTGCGTACAAGTACGCGCGTCAACGATTGAAGCTCTGCTCCTATGATCTTGAGGCTATCTCTTTCTACAGGGCCTGTAACACTGTTCGCTTCTCCAGGAGTTCCTCCACTTAGACTTGTGCTTGAGCCCCAATTGTCTTGGCCTAAAAGACAAGGTTGGTTCAAATCCTTTCGCTCCAGACTATACCCCCCATCATCTTTCGACGACTCATGCCACCTAGGCGTGTACTCTACCTGATCGATGATCTCTCCAGCAGCTACTAATGAAAGAAGCCCGCCTGAATTCGTCAAGCTTGGAAAATCAGCGAACACTTCAAATCGGATATCTCCAAGAGGATCTTCGGCCAACGCGACATATGCCTGAGGTGCAAGCATAAGAAAAGGCAAAACGATCTCGTTTCCGTCATCTGAGAGGCTAACCGTTGAAAGGTCGATGGGACTAGCCCCCGCATTATAAAGTTCGATGTACTCGAAGTCAGGCAAGCCAATCTGCGGTGTTGGATCAGCCATCACTTCTGTGATGAGTAGTTCAAATGTCGCAAGCTGTCGTGGGGCGGTGAAGGTGACGTTAGTTGTGAGGTTACTCGCTTGATTACCCGCTTGATCACTCCAAGCTGATACCGTGACCGCAGTCGCTTGACCTGATGGAAGATCGCTCGCCAGAGAAAGCTCTACGGTACGACCACTTAATGAAGCGTTCGTCACTGTGATTCCATCCACTTGATACAGCGCTGAAGCGGCTGCGGTGCTTGCTAGCGCTTCGCTTGCTTCGAGAAGGATCGTGCGAGCATCCGTCGCTGTTGCTCCAACAAGTGTTGGCGGATCTTGATCCACGAAAACAGGATCAACACCGAAATTATCGAAGAAGAACAGGCCGTTTCGAGTCGTCGTAAAATCTAAAACGAGTCCAGCAAAAGCCCCTTCTAAGGGAGATGTGTTGGCTCCTGTGGCTTGATCGACGATTGCACCTGTGGCATCTTGAACCTCTAAGCTCCACTCTCCTATCGCTGTGCGGCAAACATTCAAGTTTCCGATTACCGGATCTGTTGCTGCTCCTCCGACCAGACCACTTAAGATCAAATTCTTCGAGCTGCCTATCGCTTCAAAAAGCTCAAAGGCATCATCTCCTCCACTAATTCCTCCAAGCTGGAGGTAGTATCCTTGAATTCCTGATTGATCTAGAGATCGATCTGCGGCTAGCCACCACACTACTTTATTACTTGCTGAGGGGCTGAATTGTAGCTCTGCATCTAAGGTCCAACATGCGTTGCCCATGGTACTTGCAGCCACCCAGACAACGGCAGAATTAGTTGGCGTTTGACGCATATCATCTAGCTGCAGGCGGCCTGCATTCCCAACGAAGGCGTCTAAATCACCCTGCCAGTTTAATCCGGGGTCGAATCCAGCATCAAATGGATCGAGCAAATTTTGCCCAAAGAGTGTTGCACCAGTTAGCAACAGACTTACGACAACAAGCATTAGCCTTTCGGCAAAACCACTAACGTTCATACCGCCAAGTTACACGAGCAAACAAGCTCTTAGTGTCCGCCAACATCCCTTGTGAAGAGCTCGTTGCTTTTTGACAGACAAAGCATGGCGCGAGTCTTGTGTACTAGTACCTTTAGACCATCAAAAACCGTGAGTTATGAGAGTAGCTGTTGTAGGTGTTACTGGCCTTGTTGGACATGAACTGTGTCGTGTGCTCGAAGAAGTAAACTTCCCAATCACCGAATTCATCCCTGTTGCTTCTGCTCGTTCTGCGGGGAAGCAAGTAGTCTTGAACGGTAAAAAACATACTGTTGTCTCCATGGAGGAAGGGGTTTTGGCGAAAGCTGACTTCGCACTTTTCTCTGCTGGAGGATCTGTTAGTCTCGAATGGGCTCCACGCTTTGCAGAGGTCGGAACGATCGTGATCGATAACAGTAGCGCTTTCCGTATGGATAGCGACAAGAAATTGATCGTTCCTGAGGTAAACGGCACGACATTGACGACCAATGATCGCATCATCGCCAACCCCAATTGCTCCACGATTCAGATGGTCCTTGCGATGGGACCTCTTCATGCAGCTTACGAACTGAAGAGACTCGTAATCAGCACCTATCAGTCCTTTACAGGTACTGGGATGTCTGCTGTAAAGCAATACGAAGCGGAACGTGGAGGTGCAGACTACGATGAAGAAAACGCCGCATACCCGCATCCAATCTTTGAAAATTGTTTGCCTCATTGCGATGTATTCATGGAGAATGGATACACCCGTGAAGAGATGAAGCTGGTTCACGAAACACGCAAAATTATCGGGGTTCCCGACCTTGCCGTAACGGCAACGGCTGTGCGCGTTCCTGTACACGGAGGTCATTCAGAGGCAATTAATGCTGCTTTTGCAAAACCCTTTGAGATCACAGACGTACGTAAACATCTCGCTGCAACACCTGGACTTATCGTTCAAGATGATGTGGCCAACAACATTTACCCGATGCCGCGCTTTAGCAAGGGGCGTAACGAGGTATTTGTAGGGCGCATCCGTCGTGACGAAAGTCTAGAGAATGCACTCAACCTGTGGGTTGTTGCTGATAACCTTCGCAAGGGTGCTGCAACGAATACAGTTCAAATCGCGCAGTACCTTGTGCAACAAGGCATGGTTCGCCAGCCGATCTCTGCTTAGCACATATATAAAAGTCTCTAGTTCAGTGCTTCTCATCTCGATTTGTTTCAGATGTACGCACTAAGAGCTAATTTTACTAGTCTCAGAGACTGCTTAAGAATTCTGTTTCTGGCGAAATTTAGAGGATTTTGAGTCTGAAATCGGCAAAAAGCGCAAGGACTAACTGGTTAATCCGAGCATTTTTAACGAGAGTCAGGCCTAAATCGTCAAATTTTCAGACAAACTAGTATTTCTTAAACAGTCTCTTAAGCACGGAATGGATAACAGGCCGTTCTTTGCTCACTTCGTCAAACTACACTACCATGCGAGATCGCTTTGTCACTTGGGGAACTCTCGACGATAGCAAACGCTTGTTCACGTTCGAACTCGACGCCGATGAGGCGCAGATTATTCGACGTGTAATTCCAGCTGCCGCTAGCACCGAAGAGTTACTTCAGACCATTATCAACGCCTGGAACAACCTCACCACGATGCCTTATCCAGAAGGCACGAGTTCAGAGCGTATTCCTTTGCAAGCCAGTGGAACGATTGTTCCTGATGGTGCAGATGTTGATGACAAGGTGCGCATTGCAAGTGCTGAACGCGAATGGCCGTTTGACATTGTGAGCGCACAACTTCGTCGTCAGTTTCGTGCGGAATTTGAAGAACTTCACGATGTTGTAGGTAACCTTACGGCGTTCGACGAAGGCATTTTCGAACGCCTCAAAGGTGTTTGGAACAAGGTCCAATCTGAACTCACCAACAAGGTGATTCGCTACGAGCATACGCATGATTTACGTAAGCTTAGCGATGAACTCTTCGTGAAGATGAAGGAGTTACGCCGTGGAAAAGAGAAGGCGGTCCGTTCAAAAAGCAAGGAGATCAAAAAGGATTTCCGTGAGCTTTTAGCTGGTGCGCAAAAACGCCTCGAAAAGAAAGAGAATCTTCGTGGGCTGTTCAACGACCTTAAGAAGATCCAAGAGGCGACCAATAAGGCTGCCCTTTCGCGAGACGATCGCAACAGCCTGCGTAAGTCAATCGACGAACTTTTCAAAGCTACCAAGTCAGAGATCAATGCTACAGGCGAGGATGCTGGCATCCTAACCGAGCAACGGGTACGACTTGAAAAGCGCCTCAACGGGCTGCAAAGTGCCGTCAAACGCATGAAGCACTCTGTAAATCGCGACAACCAAGATGTCTTTTATGAGAATCGTCGCATACAACAAGCTGGCAACCAACTCGCAGAACAGCTTGGCGCAGCCAAGATGACCATGCTCAAAGAACGTGCTGCATCTAAGCAGCTCAAGCTTGATGACATGCTCGCTACTGAGGCAGATCTTCAAAAGCGCTTAGACAAGGTCAAAAAGCGCGAAGAGAAAGCCCTCAACAAGCGACAGGAAAAGAAAGCAGAAAACACTGTTGCCGTTGCCTCTAGCGATGGGAACACTCCTCCTGCTAAAACACGTAAGCGTGGCCGCAACCGACCTATCGTGACCAACAAGATGGTAAAGGACGCTGCTGCGATTTTAGGTATGGACTGGGGTGCGTAGCACCTAGTGTGGTCCGACCGCTCCCGCGGTCGATCTTTGCATGGTCGACTGCAGGAGTAGTCGGACTACAAAAAAGGGTCTCTTCACTTTCGTGAAGAGACCCTTTTTTAATAGGCTGTTGTATTTCCTTACTGAACTACAACACGTAAAGTCTGCTCTACTCCACCACGCACTGTGCGCACTGTGTATAGACCTGGAGCTTGTGAGCTCAAGTCAAGCATCATACGCTGCTCACCTGGTGCTACTTGCTGCACAGTTACGACTTGACCAGTCGCATTGTGAATCTCTACAGTACCAGCATCGAGGTCACCTTCCCATTGGAGGCTAAGCTCTCCGCCAGTTGGGTTAGGGAATGCGCGGAACTTGTTGTAGCCATCAGGAGCAACACTTGTGCTCGAGTTAACGTCGAAGTTCACGAACGTTCCAATGTCAGCAGCATTTGCATCTAAAGACTCTGTTCCGTTGATCAATAGGTTTGCAGTCGGGTTGTACATGACAGCGTTACCATATGCCAACTCATCTACTGTCCAACCTGCACCTGCTGCAGATGGCGTAGTAATTCCTGTTTGATCGCGACGACCATAGCGCCAGCGTAGACGAACAGTCTCACCAACATAGTCGCTCAAGTCAATGATTACTTGCTCCCAATCAGCTTGAGTTCCGGCATATCCATCAATGAGAGGAATAACGAATGCTTGATAGACAACAGGGGTTGTGTACTTACCTCTAAAGATTCTATCGTTCGAAAGTGGACGGAAACGATTTGCTGATTCAGTGTAGATCTCTATGATTGCTCCTTCATCACTCCCTGTCACACCAAACTTGTGTTGAAACGCAAAGACTGGGCTAGCTCCTGAAACTTGAAACTCTTGGTCTTCAGTCATTTCAAGGATAGGTTGAGTCTCATTAACATCTCCGAGTACATCCCAAGCGAAGTTGTCGCCGAAGCCTACACCTGCGCCATCAACAATTTCCCACTCCGTAGCGCCGGTTGGAACTTGATTGTCAACTTCGAAATCAAAACGACTGCTGTTGTCAACCACAGGCTCATACCAACCTAAGCTTGAAGAAACTGCAGGAGAAGTGTACGAGTACGTGATTAAGGTTGAGTCACCTTTCGCAACATTTGACAGTTCCCATGTAAGAACGTCACCAGATTGCGTGTATGGCAAGCTAACTGAGCTAGCAATTAGTGTAGCGCCTGCTGGAATCTCATCAGTAATGACAGAGCTTGTCACAGCTTCTTCTAACCAATTAGCGTAAAGAACCTCTACTTCAACATCATCTCCTCCATTAATGATAGGAGTTGCCGTCTTCGTGAAGTATGCTTTGTTTGCGATATCGTTTGGAAGTTCAAATCCTGTTGTACCGTCGCTACGATTGTTTGGATCTCCTTGATCTGAATCAGCACCAAGTCCACGATCAGCAAATACTTGCCAAATCAACTCACGGTTAATTCCGTTGTACAGCATTTCGTCTGCTTCCAAGATTGCATCTCTTCCGTCTGCGAATCCAGGATTACAAGGCTGAAGCTTTAGGCCAGTCATGACAAGTTGAATCGCCATGTTGTTTCCAAGTGTGCCGTGGAAGATATCTCCCGAGAACCCATACTCATCAACCATTGCCCAGTGTAGATCCCAAAGCATACTACACCAGATACTTCCGATACCGTGTGGTGCCGAGAATGTAGAGGCATCAGCAACGCCTTCGTACGTTACCGGGTTGATACTCATGTCAGTAGAATAAGGGAAAGGTCGGATACCTCTTCCGTCTGTATTTTGACGCTCAGCATAAGTTCCAATTCCACGAGCTGTTGCTCCAACATCTCCAACTTTAGAACTTGTAACGAGTGAGAAGAAATCACTCCATCCCTCGCCCATTTGCTCTGCACCACCTAGACAGCTTACGTTAGGACCACCTGTAAGGCGTGTACTAACACCGTGACCGAACTCGTGTGCAACGATTCCATTGTCGAATGATCCAGAAACATAATCTGGACCTGTGTTATCTGGCTGCTCGATTGCCAATTCAAAATCTGGGTACGTATCTGCGTCTGCACGAAGTTGTATACAACCAGTCGATGTTAGCATGTAGGTAGGTATGGTTACCTGAGCACCATCTACGCCTCCGTTCATTCCGATGGTAGCGTCTTCGTAGTTACAGATAATAACTGCTACTGCTCCTGCATCTTGAGCACGTTTTGCCTTCGATCCAAATTCACAAGTACCTCTATTGATCAATGCGATCTTGCCAACTAATTCACTAGCGTTAACTAGGTCCTCACAAGCATCATTGAAATCTTGGTTTTCAACCCCGTCAACAGCATCTACAACTCCTGCACGGACCATCGTGTTAGAGTCGACAAGCGCCCCAACGCCAAAGCTTGCAGGGCTTCCAAAATCACCGTAGGTGCGATCAGCAACCGGAGACGGTTGAGCAGCAATGATTGGGTTACCTCCAGCATTTACGTTCCAGAGGTACATCTGCATACGTCCACTTGACCCGTCACCAGGAGTAGCAAAGTTTGCATTGTTTACGTGATCAGCGTCTGGTTCAGCACCTTGGGTACCTGTTACTCCTCCATCCTGGCTCTGAGCAAAAACATGATCACCAGCAGCTCCACCATTTCCGTAGTTGTTCGCTTGGAAGTTTCCTCCTTGCTCATCAAAACCATACTGGTATGTGAAGTCGTGCATTTGATTGACCGTGTAGAACAAGTTCGTAGTGGTCGTCAATGACTGATCGATTGGTTCGCCTGATGCATCATAAGGGAAGTCAAATGTGAGTGAAGCTCCGCCATCTGGCTCAGACTCGCTTGGACTATCGTTATCGAGTGCGTCCATGTATGCATGGGCATTGTTGCCTCGTGTAATGGTGTACTCTGCTCCGGCTGAACCATTGGTATCATGCCATCCGTGAGGACTTGCAATTGCATCTGCTGGGTTAGAAACAACGATGTGAGGTCCGTGACTTGGACTCTCCGCTGGCCATGCGAACACGCGGTAGCTAGAACCGTCATCTAGTAATGCAGACGTTGTAGTCGGCGTGAAAGCTCCAGCAGGAACCTCGTCACAGTCACCAGTAGTGTGTGGTGCCAAGAAGTCATGTCCAAAAGAACAGTGAACGGTATAATTCTGAACACTTAGAACGTTGCCAGCGATTGCGTCAACGCTTACACGTTGGTAATCACCTTTCGCAAGGTCAAGTGTTACACCAAGTACGCGGTGAAGTTTTCCGTCAGCAGCAAGCTGGTAAAAATCTTGAACAGCGATCGGAGTATTAACGAAATCCGCATCTGCGAAGTAGCGCTGTCCTTGAGGACCTTCTTTCGTGATCGATCTAGATGAAACCGATGGAGCAGTATGTCCAAAGTGGCTAGTCGCGATGCGAACAGCACTTGCGTCATCATGAACAGGTACAACTGACGTTAGCTTTTCAGCTACGTTAGCAACCAAACGGTGCGCGTAAGAATACACTTTACCATCCTTGATACCAACCGTAGCAACTGCTTGGTCGATAGCGATGCTACCTACTTGCTGCTTTAAGTAAACGTAAGTGATGCCTACTTTTTCGTCTGTGTAAGCATAATCGACGGCTAGGCCGCTTAGATCATCGCTTTCAAAGTCAGCAGCAAGAGCTTGCGTTCGGACGTGTTGAAGGGCGGTCTGCGTATCGCTTTCCAGCGATTGCGCTTGTGCAATAGACCCGCAGAGCATGGTGCAAATTGCGAGCAGAGACAGTATTATTCGTTGCATGTTTGTGTGTAGATGTGAAACGTTGACAAGACAACTATTGACGGTAGATTGTTTTACCGAAAGGGCAAAACGCCAACAGATTAGCGACAATGTAAGGCTAGAAAAACTATCAATTAGCGGTCTGATAGTATTCTGCCCATAGCTGACGAAAACGGCGTTGCTTTGCAGTTACTTAGAATGTAATACGAGTGTCAAAAGCCCCTATTTCGCAACGCCATCGGATCTTGACAGCAGCAGCTACGCTCTTTCAACAACAAGGCTACCCAGCCACCAGTGTGCGCATGATCGCAGCCTCTGTAGAACTAGGTGCAAGCTCTCTTTACAACCACATCGAAGGGAAGCAAGAACTCCTAAAAGAAATTTGCTTCAGTAGCGCTGAGCGCTTTGAGCTAGGGTTAAATCAGTTAAAGGAAGAGGCTACCAGCACTCCCGATTTGCTCAAAGGACTCATTCGATTGCACGTAAAGCTTGCTGTCGAGTATCCTGAAACGGTCACAGTATTCAATGATGAATGGCGCCATCTAGACCAAGAAGCAATTCAGCCGTTTTTGCGAAAGCGTAAAGACTACCAAACCGAAATCTCAAGAATCTTCAAAGAGGGTCAACGCAAAGGCGACATTTCACCTATCGACCTTGAGATAGCAGTACTCTCGCTACTTGGAAGTCTCTCTTGGATCTACCAACGGAAAGGTCTCTTTACCGCTCAGGTCGAAGACATTACACAACAACTTTACACCCTCTGGGCAAACGGATGGCAACTGAAATAGCGGCTATAGATGCTCCAGAGCAACCGCTTTATACCTCACAGTTTTGGCTCCTTGCTGCAAGTCATGCCTTGTTTGCAGCGAGCTTTACGATGATTATTCCTGAGTTACCATCGTACCTCACTTCACTTGGTGGCGAAGACTACAAAGGACTGATCATTGCCTTGTTTACTCTTACGGCAGGACTTTCTCGACCATGGTCTGGAAAGCTCTCTGACACCATCGGACGGATGCCCGTCATGGTGATAGGAACAGTTGTATGTGTCATCTGCTCTGCGCTGTATCCGCTTGTAAGTGGTATTGCAGGATTCTTGCTTCTCCGCCTTATTCACGGATTTTCAACCGGCTTCAAGCCTACTGCTTCGACCGCCTACTTAGCTGACATTGTTCCGGCACACCGACGAGGAGAAGCGGTAGGAATCATAGGAGTGGCCTTTAACCTTGGTGCAAGTTCTGCTCCTCCCTTTGGCAGTTGGATTGCAAATAGCCACGGTCTTGACATGATGTTT
Source organism: Saprospiraceae bacterium (assembly GCA_045110575.1). Lineage (GTDB taxonomy): Bacteria > Bacteroidota > Bacteroidia > Chitinophagales > Saprospiraceae > CALDTK01. Next base: position 74,536 of record JBGCGF010000019.1, on the reverse strand, counting down.
TTCGCGAGTAGTGCCGTTGCCGCGGTAAGCATATTCATCCTCTTCCAGCTGAAAGAGACGCTTTCGCCAAAACAGAAATTCAGCCCCAAACTCTTGAAAGTAAACTGGAGAGATGTATGGTATCCGCCTTCTCTCGCCCCAGCAATCGTGCTCTTTTTCTTGTATACAGGATACGGACTACTACTCACCGTAACCCCAGACCATAGTGAGTTTCTAGGGGTAGAAAACAAAGGAGCATTCTTCTTCTATTTCACGGGAGCTAGCCTCTTGAGCAGGTTGGTCGCCGGCCGTGTGTCTGACATTTTCGGAAGAGTTCCGGTGATTCGTGTTGCTAGCGCACTGACTGGCTTTGGCCTACTGTTGCTTGGCTACGGTGAAGGCAAACTCGGTCTATTTGGAGGTGCAGCGATCTTTGGATTCACGACTGGTATCGGCGGACCTGCAATCATGGCTTGGGTTATTGACAGGGCTGAAGAAGAACAAAGAGGTCGTGCTTTTGGAACACTCTTCATCGCGCTTGAAGCGTCTATCGGTACCGGAGCTCTGTTGAGCGCATGGATTTATGCCAATGATTACGCTAGACTTCCTCTTACCTACACCGTCTTTGCCGGAATCAGCTTCATGAGCGTGGTGTATATGGTTTGGTGGGAACGCAGGGAGAAAGTGAGATTGGCAGCGTAGCAAAACGCTATTTTATCGCAAAGGGCGGCTGCTCCACCTACGCGAAGGAGCAAGAATTGCAATGCTGGGTGCAAAAGAATAAGACGTTTTTTTATCGCAAAGAGGCAGCTGATGCTACCTACGCAAAGAAGCAAGGATCGCAATGCCAGATGACGTCAAACTTGCAAGACGTCCTGCATTGCGGCCTTTGCTTCTTTGCGCAGTCTGCGGAGCAGACTTCCTTGCGATAAAAAGACCTTCCGCTTAGAACACTATCCCCAAGCCAACACTCAGCACGTCTGAAGTACCAGGCTGGTTCTCCCATGCTTGAGTTAGTCCCCATTCATAGCGGGCGTGCACATTGAAGCGGAGGAAGTCTACCGCTACCCCACTCATCATTCCAAAGGTGAGGTTACGTTGACCACCAAGATCACTGACTAGCTTCTCCTTGATACTGGCTGTCGCTACTGGGCCTCCTTGAAGGTGAATCGCTGCTGTTCCGTTTAAACCGAGACGAAGACCTGCTTGCACTGGAAATTTGAGGGCAACATGCTTCTGTTCACCGAGGTTTTGTGGTACTCCGATTTCACGAAGGTCCGTCACGTCGCTATTCGTGTTGTAATAGTGAACGCCTGGCTGGATGTAGAGTGCTTTTTTACCGATACGGACATCTGCTCCGGCATGCCAACCACCTCTACCTTCAAGTTTGATATCAGCAGGTGCGACGTTTACAGCGTCGACACGTTCGTTGAGCGCACCATGTAATCCGAAGCTTGGAATGAACTGTGCAGAAAGGACTGAAGTCGTAAAGAGACAAAGGGCAACTAGAAAGAACTGTGACTTTTTCATCGTTAGGTGTTTTGGTTGTGGAAGCAAGAACAGCGCTCAAGCGTCCTTTCGCACTATGCTACCCCTGACTTTAACCACGTTTTAAGGCAATTCCAATCACCAACGTTACACCTTAACACTTTTGAAATACGTCTTAAGGATTCCGAAGGACTGAAAGCACAGAAACCCCTACTTTACACATCTGACCCAACTTTAAAAAAGTTGGAACTATCGGATACGAACAACTGTTCGTATCTTTGAAGCAACTCACTTATTATCATGGATAACGCAACGCTAGAAGCTCAGTTTGAAGCCCGAATTGCAGCAGACGATCGCATCGAACCTAGGGACTTCATGCCCGACGCTTATCGAAAGACGCTTATTCGTCAGATCAGCCAGCATGCACACTCTGAGATCGTAGGAATGCTTCCAGAAGGTAATTGGATCACTCGTGCTCCAAGTCTTCGTCGTAAAGTGGCCCTCATCGCGAAGGTGCAAGACGAAGCTGGTCATGGTCTATACCTCTACAGCGCTTGTGAAACCTTAGGTATTGACCGCTCAGAAGTACTTGAGCAGTTGCACAGTGGAAAGGCTAAGTACTCAAGCATCTTCAACTACCCAACCCTCACATGGGCAGACATGGGAGCTGTAGGTTGGCTCGTTGATGGCGCTGCCATCATGAACCAAGTACCACTCTGCCGATGCTCGTATGGACCATACGCAAGAGCAATGGTGCGTGTTTGTAAGGAGGAAAGCTTCCACCAACGTCAAGGCTTTGAGTTGCTACTCACGTTGAGTCGAGGAACAGAAGCACAAAAAGCAATGGCCCAAGACGCAATCAACCGATGGTGGTGGCCAGCGCTCATGATGTTCGGACCTACCGATGAGAACAGCCCGAACACTGCACGTTCAATGCGCTGGAAAATCAAGCGATTCACAAATGACGAGCTTCGTCAAAAGATGGTGGATGTTTGTGCAGAGCAGGTGAAAGCCTTAGGCATGACACTTCCTGATCCAGATATTAAATGGAATGAAGAGCGCGGTCACTATGATTTTGGAGTCATCAATTGGGATGAATTTTACAATGTCATTAAAGGCAACGGTCCTTGTAACAAAGAGCGTTTAGACGCACGAAACAAGGCACACGACGAAGGTGCATGGGTGCGCGAAGCGGCTGCAGCTTATGCTGCCAAGCAAGCTGCTCGTGAAGCTCAATCTGCAGAAGCAGCCTAACCTCAGCCCTAATCAATCAAACCCTCGGACATGCAAGGCGAACTCTACGAAGTATTCCTCCGATCACGTAACGGATTACACCACAAACACGCTGGAAGTCTTCACGCTGCTGATGCTGAAACAGCATTGCAAAATGCACGTGACGTATACACTCGAAGAGGTGAAGGCGTAAGTATTTGGGTTGTCCCGAGCAAAGTGATCACGGCCAACGACCCGAACAACAACGACAGCATGTTCGAGCCGGCAGACGATAAGGTCTACCGCCACCCTACGTTTTATGACATCCCTAAGGAGGTCAAAAACATGTAGCCCATCTTCTTCTTCTACCCTTAGCTTCCTTTCTCGTGTCTGATATCACCCGTGCCGACGCACTTCTACAGTATTGCCTTCACCGAGGCGACAGCAACCTCATTTTAGGTCAGCGTATTTCTGCGTGGTGCGGTCACGGACCTGTACTGGAGCAAGACATCGCGCTTACCAACGTAGCCCTAGACTTGGTAGGTCAAGCACGTGCTTACTATCAATATGCCGCCGAGCTAGAAGGAAAAGGTCGCACTGAAGATGACTTTGCATACCTCCGCAACGAGAACGAATACTTAAACCCACTTCTTTGTGAGCTTGAGAACGGTGACTGGGGCAAAACCATCATGCGCCAATTCCTGTACGACGCATATCACTTCATTTTACTTCAACATCTTCAGACTTCTAGCGACGAACACCTGTCTGCAATTGCTACAAAGAGCATCAAAGAGGCGACGTACCATCGACGTTATTCTAGCGAATGGGTCATCCGTCTGGGAGATGGCACACCAGAGAGCCATCGTCGCATGCAGCTTGCCTTGAACGAAACCTGGAGATACTCTGGAGAGCTCCTTACCTCGGCACCTGTCGATGATGCTGCAGTCTCCTTTCAGCTTGCGCCAAAACCAGAATCACTCGCGACGGAATACATGGCGTTCGTAGAAGGGGTTTTAGCGAAAGCGCAACTCGAAATCCCTGAAACCGCACCTGGAGCAATGCAACAAGGCGGAAAAAAGGGCACCCATACAGAGCGCATGGGCTATCTCTTAGCGGAAATGCAGCACCTACAGCGCACCCACCCAGGCGCCACCTGGTAATATTATTTAAACCAGATCAGTTCAGATTGCGAGGAAATGCGACCTTGCAAGGGTGAAACTCTATTGCCTAATTCTCCTGCTTGCCTTCAGCTCTTGCACCCATACCGTATCTACGAGACTGGCTACACCTACAGACTGGGTGATGCTTGAAGACACCGGAGAACGCACTGCGTGCCTCTCTTCTGCAAATTTCGAAATCGATAGTACACATCTTGATTTCTGGCCGATCAAATACGTGAGGTTGGGTCTACATGTAATGGACAAGACTTCTCGTCCGTTCTCGATGGACTCTGTCACAGGTCCTAAAACGCTAAGAAGGCTTATTGCTTTGAGCAATAACACCTTAAAAACTAAGCACCGCCTCAAACTTCCTAAGGACAATTCGCTTCCTCCTACATCTGCGAGAATGCGCTATGTCATCGCTCCAGATGTTGATTCAACTAAAGAAGGAATTTACTTTCATTACGACGAAGAGATGCCGTACCACATGCACAACGGTAAAAATCAAAACCGAGGTGACAGCAAAATTTTCAATAAGTATGCTTATCGAAATGATTCAATTCTAAATGTCTTCTTCATTTCACACCATCCTGATTCTGTAGCTAGTAAAACGTACTTCACGGGTGATGCTGGAGTTGCTTTTGGAAGCCGCTACATGAAAATAGCTGCTCATTGGTATGGAATCGAAAAGCTATGGGACGTACACAGAAACCTCATACATGAGGTCAGTCATATTTACAGATTAAACCATTCTTGGATCAAAAACGATGGGTGTGACGATACTCCACAACACAAGAATTGCTGGAATTATAATCAACCTGCTGGCTGCCAAGAAGTGAGTAACAACGTAATGGATTACACAGCCTATGCGATCGCATTTTCGCCTTGCCAAGTAGCAAGAATGCACGCTGTTATGTCAAAACAAGGATCGAAACAGCGGGATTACTTAGAACCGAACTGGTGCGAAGGAAAAGGCAAGAATATTGAACTTCGCGACACCTTCATTCTGAGACATGAAACAGATTTAGAAGGAAGTTTAACGCTGATGCCAGGCGCATACCTCGAAGTTCGTTGTCGCTTAAGCATACCGAAAGGCAAACGCATAACAGTAAGACCAGGAGCAACATTAGCACTTGCAGGAGGTACGCTTCATAACAGTTGCGGACTTGAATGGGAAGGACTTTTTGTCGAGAAAGTAGGTCGTCGCAAAGGCTCCTTGCTTTTTTTAGGAGGCGGATCTATCGAAGATGCACGTGGTGGCACAACCTTGCCTGATGCCCTAACGTCGACGAATTAATATGTGGAAGCTCTACGCCCTCTTCTGGATTATACTCTTCGTCGTTTTTGGACTAGTTCAAGACGCAGGCTATGTCACGGATTACCTAGGGTGGCAAGCTAGAGTTCAAGAAGGTGGTTTACAAGGTGCCTTACACACGTATGATTATCCAGCGCAACTCCAGGGCTATGCGCTCTTAATGTGGCTGATCGAGCAACTGCGTGGGGTGAGTACTTGGCTCGTCCATGCCTTCAACGTTTCCTTATTTGCAGGCGGAGCTACGCTACTATTCGAACTGGTTCAAAAGGTTCTTCACGACCACAACAATCCGAACAGTACACTTGCTGCGGGGCTTGCGGCTATGCTGTATGTCTTTTCACCAACCAACACTGAAATCATGATCTGGCGGGTATGTCCCCACTATTTCGTCAGTATTTTGGTTTGGCTAGGGACGTTGCTCTTGCTTCGGTCGTATGTAAGAGAGGGCTCCAAAAAGCACCTAGCCAGTGCTATGGCATTGCAGACCGTGGGCTTGTTTTGCCTTGAGCTCGCCTACGCCCTCCCCATCGCGGTCTTTGGCTGGGTTGCCTATTACTACTTCTTTCTTCGCTCGGGCAGCACGCGGCGGGCGGCACTTGCTTTCGGCTCTTCGGTCGCTTTGGTGGCTTTACACCTGATGCTCACCAAGCTAGTGCAAGGTGCATGGATCGGTCACTATGGTGCAGATGTCGCAACTTCTCAACCACTTTCAGAAATAATCGCAGCGCCATGGAGGTGGATCTCCCGTGCCGGACTTCAATATCGATTTTGGGCTACGCCTTGGAAAAAATGGTTAACCGCAGCATTGGGTAATCCTGTAGTGAGTCTCGCGCTATATGGCTTTGTTGCGCTTTTAACAGGCAGGGCTATTCAATTATGGTTACGCTTCCGCAAAACCCGACAAACCCCACCAGCATGGACCCCATTGTTGCTTTGGGTATTTCTAGCTGGGGCAGGCACAGCTGCGGTTTCTCAATTGTATTACTTCGACCAGTTCATCGTTGACACAGATCGATTTGGCGCTTTGGCGGTCGTGTTTACTACTGCATTGATTGCTACAGGACTGTCTCTAATTAGAAAGAGAGCTCTCCTAACAGCTCTTGCAATACCGATCATTCTTGTAAACAGCTTGATCTTTGCAAAAAACCTATATACCTGGACTAGCAGCCAAGCCGTCTTAACGGGGCTGAGTTCTTCCTTTTCAAAAATATTGAAAGAGGCTGATCTACAAAAAGAAACACCAACGACCGTTTACCTTTTAGGATATGCCCGCACGTTCAATGGCGTTCATCTACTAGGGGACAATCGTGAAGGCCAAAGTGCGCTCGCAGGACACTTAGCGAGTTCAGTCAGCGGAAATGATCAACTGAGCCAGGACCAAATCAGCTTCGTAGATATCGCGCAATTCCACCAACTTTCCGTCACTGATTCAATCAAGCCGAGATGGGAGAATGGTAAGCTCATCGTAGTTCTTGACGCTCCAGGAAGCTGGTTGATGTATAAAGACTTAGGTGTCAAGAATAGACGTGACGAGGACAATCAACTAGACGTTCATGTAGGAAAGTGGAGTATTCAAGTGACATGGGACAGCCCACCTCCTGCGAATACGATTTTTCTCTATCAAGCGTCTGATCATTTCGTTCGGCTACCCTACCCTGTTGCTGAGAAGAGTCCTCGACCAGATCCCACAGTCATTCAATAGAAGACAGCCATTTCATCTAGTCCTTTTCTTTCGAGCACAGGAACGGTAGCATCTTCAGCTGCGTAGCCGACAGGAAGTAATAAGAATGGCCGTTCATTTTCAGGACGGTCTAACACCTTCTGCAGGAAGTTCATCGGACTTGGCGTGTGTGTCAGTGTAACAAGCCCTGCTTTATGAATGGCAGAAATGAGAAAGCCTGCTGCGATTCCAACAGATTCATTGACGTAGTAATTCTTAGTCTTTGTTCCGTCCTCGCTGAGGTCATAGGCTTTCTTAAAAATCACGATCAGCCACGGTGCTACCTCCAGAAACGGCTTCTTCCAATCTGTTCCAAAAGCCTGCAGATCATCTAGCCATTCTTCACTCATGCGGCCGTGGTAGTTCTCGTATTCCTCTTTTTCAGCAGCCTTGCGGATATTTGTCTGAACCTCAGGATTGCTGATCGCGCAAAACGTCCAGGGTTGCTTGTGAGCACCGCTAGGAGCACTACTCGCAATACGAATGATCGATTCGATCACAGCGCGATCTACAGGTGCTGAAGAGAACGTACGAACGGATCTACGCTGATCCATCAACGATTCAAAGTCTGAGATCGCCTTTAGTGACTCATCTGCACTTAAAGTTAAAGACTGGTGTGGTACGAAGTTGTTCTCAGTGGTCATATAGTGGATTCAGAAGTTCGAAGGTACCGCTTAGTTTGATGGATAAAAAAAGCCCCCGACTGCGAAACGCAGCGGAGGCTTACTTGCTAAAGGGATTAGGAGCTGGCCCAGCTTACGCTTTAAATGCCGCGTCCTTTTCATACTGATTGATGTAATCGTTCAGCAAACTGCTGATGATGTCTTTAAGGTAGTTACCCTCGACACGCGCGATACTTTTCAAGCGGGAGAACCTGTCTCGGTCGTAAGTGAAGGTTACACGCTTACGCACACTTGGTACATCTTCCTCAATTGCTTTTGGAATTTTACCGTTGGTGGTATCACGAATAAGTCCATCAAGGCCTGAGAACGCCGGCATTCTGCGGCGCGGACGATTTCTGGTTCTCGTACTTATTTCCTCAGAAGGTGTTTCCACCTCACGTGGTCGTTCAACACTAGCTGCGGCGAAAAGAGATTCTAAATCGGAGGTGAAACTCTTGCCACTGCGACGAGTTGACTTACTTTCTGATACCCTAGCCTTTTTGGCTACGGCAGGATCCTTGGCTACAGCTACCCCCTCGGAGGTCTCCAAAAGCCAAGGGCTATTGTCGATATTTGGTTCGAATTGTGCCTCCTCCGAAAAGACACTATCGAGACCGGTTGAAAATTGCTTCTTGCTCACCTTATTCGCGTTTGATCGATCCTTTCATTACGGAATGTAACAATGAGATCAGGGGTTTTGAGACTCAAGTCCTAGGCTTCTGGGAAAGAGCCTAGCTTAACCGTGAAGGTCGACGACCTGACGAGGTGGTACTTGAGATTGAGCAGGGCGAACAGCTACAGGTTGCTGTGGGGCAACTGGTTGCGGTTGTCCTTTAGGCATTTCCGCCATTGGACGACGCGTTGCAACAGTAGACAGCTTTTGAGCAGCTTCTGGCTTAGCATGAAGTGCTTCGTCAGCAGCGTCACAACGTTCCTCAATCTCCTTACAGAGCTCGAGGTAATCTAGTGCACCGTTGGACTTCGCTGAGTAAGAGAAGATATCCATCCGCTGTGCAGGAGCCTCGGCGAGTGCAACGTTGTTGCGGATCATCGTTTTGAAAACGCGATCTCCGAAGTACTTTTTAATTGTAGATACGACGTCACGGTTAAGAACCTTGCGTGAATCATACATCGTAGCGATTACGCCACCGACAGAAAGTTTCTTGTTTAGACGGAAGCGAACCTTGTCTATCACCTGCTTGATCTTCGCTACTCCTTGAAGCGCGAGGAATTCAGTTTGCAATGGGATATAGACGAAGTTCGAGCTCGTCAATGCGTTGAGTGTCAATAGACCCAAACTTGGAGGACAGTCAATGATGATGTAATCGTACTCATCTTGTACCGGCTCAAAAAGGCTACGCAAGAGGAACTCACGGCCAGGCTCGTTGACGAGTTCCATCTCTGCTCCACTTAGGTCAAGTGAAGACGTAACTACGTCAAAGTTTGGTTTGTACTGGTAAGGTACCAGCTCAGATTCTCCACGAAGAGATTCGTAGATCGTCACAGCTTGGCGTTGTATGCCAAGCGAGATGGTAAGGTTTGCTTGTGGATCAAGGTCGAGGAGGAGAACTTTTTTACCAAGTTCTACCAAACCAGCGCCAATGTTGATTGCGCTAGTTGTTTTGCCTACGCCGCCCTTATGGTTTAGCAGGGAAATTACGTGTGCCATAATGTTTCAAAGTGTTTCTCAAGTGTTTCAGTGCCGCCAAAATAGGTCAAAGACATCCACATTTTTCATCATACATGGTGGAAAAGTGAAATTTTTCCTAGTCTCTGCTGATTTTGTGAGGTTTTACCGTGTACACGTTATCCACAATACTAACGAGATTGCCTCAATTGAACAGCTTACAAAACCCGAGATTACAACGACTGTAAGTCTTCAATAGTGCCTATCGGGCTGGTTGAGCGATGCGCCAACCTAATTCAACCATAGAATGTGGTGAAAGTGAAAACTTGAAAAAATAAGTAGTCAAAAGTTTGGATATCTGACTACAATTTGTTTTAATTTGCCCTGCAACCAACAATTTGACATGATTACCCCTGATAGAATAGAGCTGAACGATCGGTTCAGAGTGGTCTTTGCACTACTTGAAGAACGCGGCGTTATCGTTAAAAACGATAGAGGAGGAAAAGGAATGGGCGACTTCGCTCAAAAAATCCTTGGAAACCGAGCCTACGGTCACATTATTCGCGCTTACCTAAACGAGGAGGACAAACGTGTTATCAGTTATAGTCAGGCACGTAAGCTCTGCCGAGAATTCGGAATTTCCGAGTCTTATATGCTCGACGGTGAAGGATCTCCATTTGATACTGAAATGAAAATCCCAGATTCGATACTAGAATCTATTGGAGCAACCGGAAAAATCAAGTTCACCACTTTCGATGCATTTGCAGGTTTCGCAACTGATTCTGGAGCTGTTGCTCGAGAAAGCGATACCGAATACTTTAATCTCCCAGGAATCAATGGTGATGGACTCATCGCCTTTCCAATCAACGGTAACTCTATGGAGCCCGTGATAGAAGACGGAGATGTTGTTATCTGTAAAGAGATTTCGAGCTTCAAAGACTTACGTGAAAACTCGATCTATGCTGTAAAAAGCAACGGCTCGGTTTGGATCAAGTACGTCAGACCGATTCTCGATGAAAAAAAGAGAGTCAAAGGACTCAAGCTCATTAGTGCTAACCACCTAGAGCATGATCCATTTGAAGAAGATGTGAATGATAGAACTCAACTCTATCAAGTAATCCGTAGAATAAGTTCGCTTTAACAAGCTGAACGAATCGATTTGCAGCGCACTTGGCTCCTTTCCTAAGAGAAAAGGAATGCCTTGATGTACTCAACTCTATTCTCCGAAATGCTCTCTGCATTTCTTTAAAAGCATTTCGATTCTCTTTAGGGCCGTACGACATTGTCGTGCGGTCCTTTTTTGTGAAAAAGCATGTTCAATCACTCAAAGAACAATTGAACATGCTTCAGCTCACAGGCCGTGAGCTTAAAAGGATACGATCGATGCATTCACGACTCCCCTATCAGAGGTCAAAAGCACTGAAGTCCCAGTGTTGCTTAAACCGTCAATTCAGACGTACTGCTTCACCTTTCGGCAAAACACATGCAGACGGCCTCTATTCCAGCCCCAAGTTTGTATAGACTTAGGAGTATCAAGGCAAGCGCCACTGACAGTAATTTCTGATCAGCTCATCGAAAGACCTCTCAGTACTTCATAGATGGAAAACGAAGGAGCTACTACTCCTCAACCTTAGGCGCTGGCTTCCACCGGAGATTTGAGTTCTGTCGCAAGAATTCATATGCGAGCATACCCGCAGCAACGGATACGTTGTAGCTATCGAAATCAACTGCTTGAGGCAATCGAACCGTTGTTGTCGCTGCTTTACGGACAGAAGCACTAATACCTTCGCCTTCCGAACCAAGCACAAAGGCAACAGGTTGCGATAGTAAATCTACAGATTCGACCTCTCGCTTACCACGACCTTCAATACAGACGACCACATGCTCACGTTCACGAAGAAGACGCACGAAGCTGACCAAACTACTTACCCTAGCAATTGGTAAATGAGAAAGGGCTCCAGCTGAAGCCTTTACTGCCGCAGCATTAATCGGAGCACGTTGCTTTTGAGGAATTACGATTCCTTTACAACCCGCAGCGTATGCAGATCGGGCAATAGCTCCAAAATTTCGGACATCAGTAACGCCGTCGAGAAGTAGCAAAAAGCCAGACTCTTCGACTGCTTGGAGTAATGTTTCCGGCTTTGCGTAGTCGACGAGTGCGACCTGAGCAATAACTCCTTGGTGATTCGCATCGATTAACTTATCAAGCTGAAAGCGAGGAACGTACTTCAAGGGAACGTTCTGTTCACTACACCAACGTCGAATATCCTCGGCGAAAGGTCCGCTGAGGCGGTGGTCTAACCATACCTGCTCGAAGCGTTGACGGGCTTGGAAAGCCTCTTCAACAGGGCGGCGACCGTAAATTTTTGCGTTTTGACTCATCTGAGTGCGAAGGTGCGGACTATCCAGCGAACCGCAAACTCTATTGAAGAAGGGATTTCACCCCATTTATCGCGGTGAAATCGTTCAAATCAACCGCGATTGTGCTGAGAAAAGCCCGTTTTCTTACAAAAAGACCATCTCAATCGCGCATTTTTCCAATAGAACGCAAATTCTGTTGACATCGACTAACATTTCAACGTTAGGTAGGTATACAGAAAGCAATAGTTTCGCGCCCTCAATGAAAACTCTACCAATCATTTTACATACGGCAATTGCTACAAAGCGATTGGGTCTGCTCTTGGTAGCGCTTCTGTTCGGCTTTACGTTTGTAGTTGCTCAATCGACACCTGACCGTAGATCGCGACAACAGCTTCAAGGTCAGGATACCTCCACTGTTGCTGATGCTCCGATCAGCGTCCTTCCAGACAGCATTGTTCTAGAAACGTACAACCCGACGTTCCCTGGTCGTAGAGGCTTGATCAAAGATTCATTGCTTAGTCTTAACTATACTCGGTACGACCCTATCTTAAATGCAGGTCCCGATTTCATCTACTTGAACAGCATCATTCAGCCGGCAATACTCAATCCAGTTCTAGGAACTGCTTACGAGCGCCTAAGACCTATGACGCAAGCTGAGCATCCGACATATCGTAACCTGGATGCGCCATTCTTCGATCAGAATATTCCGTTCTCTTACGCAGCCTACAATCAAGGCGGAGAGATAGACGATGCTCAAATAAAGATCTTACTTGGTAGATCCTTTGCGAACGGCTGGAAATTGAGTTTCCAATACGATCGAACCTATCAGTCAGGTCAACGAAATGCCTATCCAGGAGCTACCGGTGAGCGCATCTACCTCGGAGGAAGCCTAGCCTACATCCCAGACTCTTCTAGACACAGGCTATTCGCATCGATGGTGCTTCGCTCTAAAGGCTTCTTCAATCAAGGTGGGTACACCTTTGCTTCTAACGATACACTCGAAGTACCTGAAGATCCTTTCCTCGCAGAAGCAAATTTGACAACAGCTCTGCGAACGGAAGGTAAAGATCAGCGCTTTCGGTATCTGCACCGGTATTTCCTAAAACGTCAACCGGATGCAACCCCGAAAGGTCTAGCTGTAGCGCTTGACATGTCCTATACAAAGCGAACCTTACGCACAAGCACAACCTTTGGGACGGGTGGCTTAATTGCTGATAGCGCATACTATGGAATTTACAGCCTTGATGACCGAGGTTTGCGCTATGAATTGAGCTCAACAAGTGTTTTGGCGGAAGCTGACATCGAATACTACGTGAGTCCAGACGGAGATCTCCCTGTTGCGTTCAACTTCCGCGCAGGCATATATGGAGGTACTCAAAAATTTGAAGCTATATATGAAGACGATCCGAGGTCTCAGTTTTTATTGGGAATAAACGGCCAGCTAGAGGGTACCGTATTGGACCGCTTTACGCTTACGGCGCAAGCTGATATCCCAATAGGCGAAAGAGTCGGAGAAGGCAGAGTAGATGGATCGCTTTCTTGGACCATTGCGCAGAAGTTGAAGCTCTCTGGAGACATTCTGCTCGAGCGATCAAAAGCTCCACTGGCTGCTGAAATACTTGGTGTGAACAGTGTCTTTCTTCAAAGGACCAACCTATCTGTAAGCACCCACTCCCAATTAGGAGGATCTGCCTATTATAGTCCACTAAAGCTCCAAGTAAAAGGCTATTTAGATGTCTATGCTGATGCAGTGATCTATGGGGAAAACGGTATCCCGGAAACGAATACTGCGGAAATCGCGATCCCAACCTTAAGCTATAGTCTTCCTGTAGAAGTAGGTCCTTTTACACTCTCGAATCGAGGTGTAATACGCAATCCTGTGCAGTCTCAGGCGGTTCGCCTTCCAGCATATACTGGGCAACATAGCCTTTTCGGCAAAACCAAAGTCTTCAAAAACAACATGACGTTGATGGCTGGAGTAGATAGCTGGATGCGCTCTCCTACTCGCCGATATGGCTATTTCCCTTTGACGAGCGTATTCTATCTAGACCAAGAAGCTGACCAAGCAGATTGGCAGTTTAGTCTTGACTTTTTCCTTGCCTTTAAAGTTCAGAGCTTTAAGGCGTTTGTTAGGCTTGACCGCATTGTTGTGAGCGATGATCAAGACCTTCCTGCGACGGTTGAAGGTTTTCCAATAGCAAGAGCCGAAGGATTGATCCCAAGTGGGTCAATCCTTCGGCTCGGCGTATCCTTCTTCTTGTTCGATTAACAAGAAGGCAATCTTATAAAACGATTATAGCTCGTAGTTCGGGCTAATCTCGTGCTTCGCTTTGTCAGCGTAGAATTCGTTGATCATTTCTACGGCTTCTTGCGGATCATCGGTCACTGGGATCAAATCTAGATCTCCTGCACTGATATTTCCTTCGGTAAGCATAGTGCCCTTAACCCAATCGATCATTCCATCCCAGAAGGCGTGTCCGATAAGAATCACTGGCACTTTCGAAATTTTACGCGTCTGAATGAGCGTCAATACCTCAAACAGTTCGTCTAACGTTCCGAACCCACCTGGCATCACAATGAATGCCTGCGCGTACTTAACAAACATCACCTTCCTTACGAAGAAGTAGCGGTGATTGAGGTTCTTATCTGGATCGATGTACTGGTTATGACTCTGCTCAAATGGCAAGTCAATGTTGAGACCAACTGAAAGACCACCATAAAGAGATGCGCCCTTGTTGCCGGCCTCCATGATTCCTGGGCCACCACCCGTGATTACTCCAAATCCAGATTCCGTTAGGTAACGAGCAGCTTCGACAGCTTGCTTGTAGTACTTGTTGTCTGGCTTGGTGCGTGCAGAACCGAAAATAGAGACACATGGTCCCATTCGGTTCATCGTTTCAAATCCGTCAACGAACTCAGCGATTACTTTGAACAATGTCCAAGAGTTCTCGCCCTTGATTCTAGTCCATTGCTTCATTGCGTGACGTGGTGCTGGCTTCTGTGGTTCTTCTTTCATAGGTTGTTTATCTGGCTCAATGATACGCTAACGCACAAAGAAGCCCCGCAAATAGAATTTTCGCGAGGCTTCCTTATGGCTGTTCACTTTGATGATCTAAATGTACATCAGAGGTAAGTAGCGAATTAACTAGTTCGACTTGTAGTTCGAAAACTCCTTCTGTAACTCTTTTAAGTCAGAGAATTGATCGAACACATCGTGCATTTGTTGGTTGCCTTTGCCTTGACTCGGGACAACGAAAGTATTGATGTCTCCAACAACGATTTCGTCACCACTTAAGATAATTAAACGCTCTACTACGTTGCGTAGTTCACGAATATTTCCAGTCCAAGGCAATGCTTGAAGAGCCTTCATGGCTGCAGGGTTAACTCGTTTCGCTTTAGAGCCGTAATCACCGCAAATTTGATTGATGAAATGGCTCACCAACAACGGAATATCATCAGCACGTTGACGAAGTGAAGGCACGTGAATTGGAATCACGGCTATTCGGTGATACAAATCTTCACGGAATCGATGCTCTGAAATCTCCTTGCGAAGGTCTTTGTTTGTCGCAGCGACAACACGGACATCGACACGAATTTCTTTGTCACCACCTACTCGGGTAATACGACTTTCTTGAAGTGCTCTTAGCACCTTGGCTTGTGCAGAAAGGCTCATGTCTCCAATCTCATCGAGAAAGAGTGTGCCTCCGTTCGCTTGTTCGAATTTTCCAATTCGTTGCTTGTGTGCACTTGTAAATGATCCCTTCTCGTGTCCGAAAAGCTCAGACTCAATCAGTTCGCTTGGAATAGCGGCACAGTTGACCTCAACGATTTGGCTCTTGCTACGAGAACTCTTTTCGTGAATCCAACGAGCGACGAGCTCCTTACCTGTACCGTTCTCGCCCGTGATCATGACACGCGCATCGATAGGTGCAACAACGTCGATGGTCTGCTTAATCTTTACGATTGACTCAGATTCACCGATAATTTCTTGTGTTTTGTACTTGTTGACCTTCTTAGAAAGGGCACGAGTGTCCTGAATCAGAGTTGACTTATCCATCGCATTACGGATGGTAATCAACATACGATTGAGATCAGGTGGCTTCGAAATGAAGTCAAATGCTCCTTTCTTAACCGCATCAACAGCCACATCGATATTGGCATGGCCAGAGATCATAACCACTGGAGTATCCGGTGAAATGATCTGAATGCGCTCAAGGGCATCCATACCGTCCATTTTAGGCATTTTGATGTCGCAGATGACAACATCAAACTTACTGACCTTCATTTTAGTCAAGCATTCTAAGCCATCTGCAGCCTCTTCAACCTTGTACTTCTCGAACTCGAGAATTTCGCGGAGAGTCCTGCGGATGCTTTGTTCGTCGTCTACGACTAAGATTCTGGCTGACATAGATATTCGTTTGGTTGACTATTGATTACACATGGGCGTGAACCCTCATACATGCAAATCATGCGCCAAGCTGATAGGTTTCCCTACCGTAGGTTGCTAGAGTATACGAGAGAAGGCCCCCTAGCGTTCCTCCGCTCACCGTTCGTAGCATACCGTTTCCTCAAAAAAATCTACTTAAGCCTGGTTTTCCGCCAATTCAAGGGCTGCCGCTGCTAAAGCAGCGGCTCCTATTGGCAAACTTTTCTCGTCAACGTCAAACGACGATGTATGAACACCTGCGGTGATTCCTTGCGCCCTGTTTCGTGTGCCCAATCTGAAAAACACACCCGGTATTTCTTGCAAATACCACGCGAAATCTTCGGCTGTTGGGCGGAGGTCTAAATCCTCTACTCGGTCAGCACCAACAAGGCTTGAGAGTGCGCCAGCAACAAGTCTAGTAAGGGCTTCATCGTTACTAAGTGCAGGATATCCGACCCTAATATCAAGATCGTATTCTGCACCAAAAGCCTTAGCTGTATGGCCTACAATATCTCTAATGATAACGTGAGCCTTTTTGCGCCAATCCTCGCTGTAAGTCCTAAACGTCCCGGCAAGACTGACTTCACTTGCGAGCACATTCGTTGCTCCACCTACGGAGTCAATTTTTCCAAAAGAAAGGACGGTGGCAATTTCGGGAGGCGCTTTTCGCGATACGACTTGTTGCAGCCCAACGAGCATCTGCGCAGCCGTTGTAATTAAATCCATGTGGCGATGTGCCATGGCGGCATGTCCACCCCCGCCTTTCAAGGTGATATAAATCTCATCTGCACTTGCCATGTAGTCTCCTGGGCGAACGCCTAGACTACCGACCTCTATATCAGGAGCAACGTGAAGTGCGACTATCGCTTTGACTTCTGGGGATTGTAGCCCTTTTGCGGCTATTATTTTTGTAGCTCCACCAGGGAGTAATTCCTCGCCGGGTTGAAAGATGAATTTGATCGCGGTTGGAAGCTGATCTGCAATCTGATTAAGCAGATAAGCCGCTCCCAACGCACAGGTTGTATGAACATCATGGCCACAAGCGTGCATGACTCCATCAATCTTGCTTCCGTAAGATCTGCCTTCGACTTCAAGAATTGGTAAAGCATCCATGTCTGCTCGAACGGCAACACAAGTCGCGCTGTCTTTTGGACCAATTACTACGATGACGCCTGTATCTGCAATTGGTTTTGGCGAAAGCCCAAAAGACTTAAGCGTATCCATTACAAACCTCTGCGTCTCAAATTCTTTGAATGAAAGTTCCGGATTAGCATGGAGGTGTCTGCGCCATTCGACGAGTTTTGGCGAAAGCTGTACCGCCTTTTCTAGAAGGCCCAAAGGATCCAAATTAGGCATATGGCTTTGCATAGTCGACAGTAGTAAGGTTACGTTGAGGCCAGCGGGCAGGAGCGAGAGGATGGATCGCAAGGGCCTCATTTCCAAGGCTTCGCCAGACTTCAGCGACGATCCTAATATCTTCTCTACGACGATAATAGCGAGCATAAAGCTCGTTCAGATGCTGTATTTCCTTGGCTCCTAATACTTTTTGAGATTCACCTTGCGGCAAAACACATGGTCGCAATTTTGGAAGGTGATGGGCTCGAATCCCACCAGAAGCATAACCAACCCACGTCATACTCCCTAGTAAGACTAGAACCGAATTTCGAATCGCTCCGATCGGCTTTTTCATTAAAAAGAACGCTGGCCAACATAAGAGTAGCATGAGCGAGAGACAGATATCAAATATCCGCTTGCTTCGTTGCCATTGAATTTGACCGAGCGCGTAACGCACTCCAACGGTATATAAATCTCCAGGCGCATTGCGCGAAGGCGAACCGACAATTGCTTCTGAGTCTGGACCAACTGTTCGAAACTCTACTCTATCCCCAAGCTGCTCCATCCAGACCATAAGATCAGAAATGGATACATCTTGAGTACAAACGATGAGTTCTTCTAGGCGAAAGGTTTGCGCGATTTGCTCAAGATCCGAGGCATTGCCTAGGCCCGTATTGGAGGAGGCTTCATCAGAAGCTATTCGCCCTACATATTCTCTTGAAATCCCTGTCTTACCTAGTAAGCTAAGGACTCGATTTGTTTCTATTTCACTACCCAAAATAGCCATTCGACGCTGCGTACCAACGGACTGACTAGTCATAGAGACCTCTTGAGGTCGAACGAAGGACCATAATAGTCTAAGACAAGGAAGAAGTGCCGCTGTGGTTAAACCGGTAAGGACGATGACAGCTCTACTTGTTCTCAGTTCGGATGGCAACAAAGCATAGGCGATCAAGACGAACAAGGAACCTAAAAGTGCTCCTTTAAAAGATGCTGCAAATCGATATGGTCGCTCATATCCTCCCGCTATTCCAATACCTACGAGCCATATGACTGTATACAAAGGAAGACTTAAGGTTTCGAAAGGTGAAGCCTCAAAGTAGCTGGGATTGTTGAAGTAGTATTCAGCCCAGAGGTTTTTTGCCGCTAGCAATAATCCTGCAATCGCGGCACCATCGATAAGCACAAAAAAGATGGAGACTAAAAAATTGATGATTACAGCCAATGTCGCTCGCCCGTAGATCGCTATTTGTAAAAGTGCGTTTTGCAAGGCCGCATTGCCTCCTGTCACATGCTTTCGTGAGAAAATAGCCATCGCCTTATAGAAAGTCTTGACGTAGGCAAAAGAACGCTTTTTTGTACTTTCTCCTTTATAGTGGACGATGCTCACTTCCGGAAAGTAAACCACTTCCTTTCCTGCTTTTTGTATGCAGTATGAAAGATCTATGTCCTCGCCGTACATAAAATAATCCTCGTCTAGTCCTCCTCCAACAGTAGGCAAAAGATCCGCTCTAAGCCACATAAATGCGCCCGGCAAAACGTCCACAGGATTAGTTTCAAATTCCCCCAAATGACCAAGGTAGTAGGCATTTAGGCGAGGCGAGCGGGGAGCGAGCTTTGAGAGACCGCTCATTTTTGTAAAACTCACCCATGGGGATGGGAACCCTCTTTTACTTTCAGGGAGAAAGTCACCTCGACCGTCGATCATTCGAATACCGAGTGCTCCAACATGAGGATGTGCGTCGGCATATGC
The DNA here is from genome assembly GCA_045110575.1 of Saprospiraceae bacterium. GTDB lineage: Bacteria > Bacteroidota > Bacteroidia > Chitinophagales > Saprospiraceae > CALDTK01. The sequence continues at coordinate 55,498 of JBGCGF010000019.1, read as the reverse complement.
TAGACATTTTCGAAAGCCATCTTCAGGTACGAGCGTGTCAGGGTTGAGCAAAAGAACATAGCGCCCTTTCGATCTGCGTATAGCTTGATTATTAGCTTTCGCAAAACCACGGTTGTCTTTGTTTGCAATCAATGTGATGCCCTCGGCCTCATTTAGGAACTCTAAACTGGTATCTGAAGAGGCATTGTCAACGACCCAAATCTCTGAGCTAATCCCCTTGCACGCTATACGCACACTATCAAGGCACTGCGCTAGGAAATAGCGCACGTTATAGTTTACGATGATGACGGACAAGTCTACCGTATCGTCTCTTTCAGCGGCGGGGCGAATCATTAGTTGTGCTGAGTAGCATAGGGAAGACGAGCACTAATTGACCGGCTTAGCGTGAGTTCATCAGCATATTCCAAGTCATTTCCGAAGCTAACGCCTCTTGCTATTGTCGAAATAACTGGATTAGATGCTTCAAGCTGCTTGCTGATGTAGAGGTTCGTCGTTTCCCCCTCTATCGTTGGAGATATAGCGAGGATGATTTCAGGCGTCTCTTTGGCCTGCTCTACCCTACTGATTAGGCCCTCAATGTTTAGGTGTTGGGGGCCGATTCCGTCGATAGGAGAGATAACGCCACCCAATACGTGGTAAAGACCGTGATAATGGCCTGTTTCTTCGATGGCCATTACTTGCCGTACGTTTTCGACGACACAGATTAGGCCTTGCTTTCGTTGTGGATTTGCACAAATCGTGCAAATTTCACTGTCCGAAAGGTTATTGCAGGTTCCGCATTCGCGCACTTCTCTGCGCATCGTTGAAAGTGATTCAACGAATTCTTGCGTGTGCTCCGTTGGCTGCTGCAAAAGATGAAGCGCTAATCGTAAGGCACTCTTGCGCCCAACTCCGGGGAGACAAGCAAAAGCATCGACAGCGTTTTCAAGGTGTTTTGAAGAAAAATTCATGCTTCGCGAAGGTAGTGGTAATGCTGTTCACATTTTAGCCTGAAGTTGGAACATCTTGCGGTGAGAAAATTAAACTGTTATCGTGAAAGAGACGTTGGCAGATTGTAATATCATCCGAGCTTTTCCCCTATTTTTGCTTTTCAAGCAAGGATCTTAAATCTAAGCTCTAATTCCAATGGTTAGTTTGCATTTTTGCAGGCAACTCAACACAACATCTACTATGGCAGAAGTCATCCGCATGCCTCGCATGAGCGACACAATGGAAGAAGGAAATATCGTTGGCTGGCTCAAGAAAGTCGGCGATGAAGTTGAACCTGGTGATGTGCTCGCTGAAGTTGAGACAGACAAGGCCACTATGGAGCTCGAGAGCTTCCATGAGGGCGTTCTACTTCATATTGGCGTAGAAGAAGGTGCAGTTCCAGTTAATGCGGTACTAGCCGTAATTGGTGAAGCTGGTGAAGATTACAAAGCTGCCTTAGCAGGAGCTGACAGTGAAGACGGAGCAAGTGCTCCCCCTAGCTCGGCCCCAGCGGAAGAAACTGCGCCTGCCGAAGTAGTTGCTAGCGCTCCAGTTTCAGTTTCTTCAGGATCCGACAGAGTTAAGGCTAGTCCTTTAGCTCGTAAGATGGCTGAAGATGCAGGTGTCGATCTGGCAACCCTATCAGGTAGTGGTGATCAAGGGAGAATAGTTAAGCGAGATGTCGAAGCGGCCTCGGGCCAAGTTTCGACTCCGGTTGTTAATGCTCCAGTGACTCGATCCGTCGCACCAGCTCCGAGTGTTCCTACTCCTGCTGCAGGAGCCTCATACGAGGATGTACCTACTAGTCAGATGCGTAAGGTGATTGCACGACGCTTAGCAGAGTCTAAGTTTGGTGCTCCACACTTTTACCTTGGAATCGAGGTTGAAATGACCGGTGCGATTGCTTACAGAAAGAAATTAAACGAAATCAGCGATGTCAAGATTTCGTTCAATGACTTGGTTGTAAAGTCGTGTGCACATGCTTTAAGGAAGCACCCTGCGATCAATTCTTCATGGTTAGGGGATTCTATCCGCTATAACCATGATGTGAACATTGGTGTCGCTGTAGCCGTAGAGGACGGCTTACTAGTACCTGTGATTAAGCATGCCGACCGTAAGGGCATGGGAGAAATCAATCAGGAAGTACGTACGCTTGCTGGATTAGCAAAGGAAAGGAAACTGCAACCACAGCAGATGTCTGGTAACACCTTTACTATCTCAAACCTTGGCATGTTTGACATCACAGAATTCACCGCGATCATCAATCCACCTGACGCTTGCATTCTTGCTGTAGGAAGTATCAAGCAGAAGCCGATTGTTAAGGACGGAGAATTGGCAGTTGGAAACATCATGAAGCTCACACTAAGCTGCGACCACCGTGTTGTAGATGGCGCCTCAGGTGCAAAGTTCCTAGCGACACTAAAAGGGATGCTAGAGAATCCATTGAGCATCTTGATCTAAGAGTTTAATTCTAGTTCAAGTCCTCAACAAAAGGATACTATAGCCCCTGGCAACTACACGTTGCTTGGGGCTGTTTTATTTATATGGCAACATTGATCCTAGGAGCTTCTACAAAGCCCTTCCGATACAGTTATAAAGCAACAGAGCGACTTCTTGCAGCTGGCGAAAGCGTAGTCCTAATTGGCGGCCGAGAAGGATCCCTGTTTGGAGTTCCTATTCAAGTTGGGAACCCAAGACTCTTAAATATTGATACTGTCACGATGTATCTTAATCAGGATAGACAGGAAAGTTATGTAGAGTATATCCTAGAAGACATAAAGCCAAAGCGTATCATATTTAATCCTGGCGCAGAAAACCTAAAGCTAGCAATGATGGCAAAGGCCGCTGGAATTGAGGTGCTACATGCCTGCACACTTGTCATGCTAGCCACTAATCAGTGGCTAACTACTTCTTTATAGATCATTAGGTAGCTTCTTTCCTGAAGCAAAAGTCCTTGCATAAAGAAAGGGGGATGATCTTTCGATCATCCCCCTTTCAACAAGGTTAAAAACCCTTACAGCTAGGTCTTAGTAACCTGCGTCACGACTTCCTGAGAAGAATGTTCCTTGTCCAGCACGTGGACCGCTTGGCATTCCCATCTCAGTCTCATTCTTTGCGATTGAGAACTCAACACGACGGTTCATGAAGTTTCCAGTTGAAGTTGGTACAAGTACCTCGTCTTCACCACCGTAGTTGATTACTAGACGGTCTGGACTAATTCCGTAACGGTTAACTAAGTACTCCTTAGCTGCCTTTGCACGGTTGTAGCTCAAAACACGGTTGTAATCATCGCTAGCTAGCTTATCTGTGTAGCCGCGAACAAGAACGCGAACAGATGGGTTAGCACGCATTACACCTGCAACATTCTTAAGGTGACCGTAGTCAGCCTTACGAACAGTGTAGCTGTTCAAGTTGAAGTGAATCATAGGTAGGAACCAGTCTTCCATTGAAGAAGGACGTGCATCCTCTGTACGCTGGTATGCTGCAAGCTTACCGTTTACAAGATCTTCGATCTGTGGCTGAGTCATGTATGCTGGAGCCTGAGCTACACCACGTGAATCAACAGTAAGGCCTGGCATACTGAATGGCTCAGCATCTTCGTAATCCTTAACTCCGTCACCGTCGCTATCAAGTGCAACACCGCGAGTATCTACTGGAGATCCTTCTGGAGTATCTGTTTCTTGGTCAAGCATGTCGATAATGCCGTCGCTATCTGTGTCAGTAAGATCAAGAACTGGACGAGCCTTAAGCTCAGTCAACTCATCGATAACCTGGTTTAGTGGGTTAACCCAGTAAAGTGGCTCAGACAACTCACTATCGTCTCCAATGTTGAAGTTGAACCGAAGGTTAGTGTAGTTAGGAATGTCGCGGAAAGAAGTAGCCGTTGAACCAATGTTCTGGAAGCCATCAAACAAGTCAGCAGTCTTTCCGAAAGGAACAATCACCTTGTGCTCTAGTCCAATGTTGAACTTAGGAGATACGCGAAGTGAGATTCCTCCACCAGCAACAGCGTTGAAGCCAATTGAAGTAAGGTTTCTAGTTTCAATAATATCAACCTCAGCTCCACCTCCTGTAGGTGTTCCTTTAAGGCTAAGAAGTCCAGCTCCTGGACCAGCAAATGCGTAAAGGTTGATCTTGCGCACTGGCTTATCAAACTTGAAGTTGTTTAGGGTAACAACCGCTTGAGCACTACCGCCTAAAGAAGTCCCTTGGAACTCACTGAAAGGGTAAGCGGCACTAGGAGCATCACTATTTACAGCGACATACTGTCCATCAATACGGATAGAGAAGATGTGATCGAAAGCACGACGTACGTGAACTCCAGCTCCAAATCCTGGCGCAATGTCGAGGTCACCTGAGTTAAAGGCAAAACCTCCGTGGAGACCAACCTCCCACATGTGCTTAGGAGTATAGCTGAGTTGTGCAGCGTCGTCCTGGGCGTTAGCCTGAGTGCCGAAGCCGACGACTAGCATCGCTGCTAGTGCAATTAAGGTAGAACGAGTTTTCATAGGTAAGCTTTTAGCTTTTCTTAAACGTGTGGAGTTGATATACTCACAGTGAGCAAACATATCCGAAAAGTATTACATGGAAGCCGCGGTTCTTTCCACAGCTTCGCTCTTCTTTTCAGTCTAAGATGATTGGTTGCGGGTTTGGGTTTGGATTGCGGGTTGTTATTCTTGTAACCTCTTCCGAGTGAATGTGTTTTATCAACCGAAATTGATAAAATCCACTAATTAGAGTAGCAAACGTACGTACTACAGACAACAATAACGAAGAATCCTTACGGTTGTGACATTTTTTTCTAAAAAATCGCAAAATTAGCCGTGTACATTGCCGGCGAAACACCTTGAGAATGCTCGACAACTGGTTAATCCCGTCAGAAATCCTACTGGACTTCCCCCAATCTTCATACGAAATTTGGGAACTAGGCCACATTTGCGAAAGATATAGCGTTGATGGAGGAATGCCAGAGATTCATTCTGGAGACCTTGTTGTGGTAGGACTAGATGTTGTTGAAGCAGATCGAGTCAGAAATAAATTGTACAGAATGGCCCGCCCCGGTGATTCTTTCAGGATTTTAGACCTTGGTAACGCCAGAAAAGCAGAAGGAGTCTTCAATGCTCCCATTATGCAGGAGATGCTTGCCGCTGGTGCTACTCCAATTTTCATCGGAAGAGAAGATGAACGTTGCCTAGCTCAGTACTATGGATATCATCGATCCGAATTCCTTACAAACCTGGTAATCATAGATGATCGACTCCGATTTCAAGCGAGAGATACACCTAGTCCCCGTCGTTACTTAGATCACATTTTTGATCTTACCCCGGTTCAGTTGTATCACCTAGCGATCTTAGGATACCAAACACATTACAACGACCCAGCAGCACTAGAGTACCTCCATCAGCATCATTTTGAATTCTATCGACTAGGTCATATCAAAGAGTTCATTAACGAATGTGAACCTGTTCTTCGAGACGCAGATGCTGTAATCTTTCAATTATCTGCTCTAAAAGCTAGCGATGCGCATGCCCAAGAGCCTCTAGGTAGCAGTGGACTATCAAGTGAAGAAGCCTGTCAATTGGCCCGATTTACAGGAATGGCAGACAAAGTGACCTCCTTTGGTGTCTATGGATACTATGCTGAAAGAGATCCTTCAGCACAATGCGCTGATACCATTGCTCAGATGCTCTGGTACTTTATTGAAGGCTTTGCACATAGAAAGCATGACTTCCCTGTTAGTACTGAAGGGATGACAGAATTTATCGTAAAGCTTGAAAGTGGAGCTCCTGAACTCGTCTTCTGGAAAAGTGAGCGATCTGGACGCTGGTGGCTCGAGCTTCCACACAACCCAAAAGGAGAAGGCAGACATCAATATCTATCCTGTACATACGAGGATTACCTAAAGGCTTGCAAGCAACAATTGCCTGACCGATTAATTGAAGCCTACAAAAGATTTGTCTAGCTCTACCCCACTCCGTTTAGAGTAAGCGCTCTAAACGGTTGGAACGACTTCCTTTTAGTAGAATAACGGTATCCGGGCTTCCTAGAAAGTGCGACAACCAGATTTTCAATTCAACTAGATCCGTAAAAACGGCACGATCACCAATCAGTCCTTCATAAGCAGCACCGAAGAATGCGACTTCACTGCCGCTGATACCTACTGCTTTCTCCGCAGCTTGTTCATGTTCTGTTTTGGCGAAAGCTCCCAACTCCGCTAGCTCACCTAAGACAATCACTTTTCTCGCCTCAGGGCGACTGGATATCCAAGATAACGCAGCAGCAACGCTATCAGGATTAGCATTATATGCATCAAATAGAACCTTTGAGTCTCCGATCTGCTTTATCTCACTCCGAGCATTAGAAGGAACATACGTACTGAGAGCAGTCGCAATTCGCTTGAAAGACACCTTGAAATAACTTGCAACCGCCGAGGCAACGAGAATATTTTGATAGTTGTATTGCCCTGGTAAGTGACTCACAAAACCTTCCTTAGTTCCGTTTACAGCTAAATCACCTTTTACCACAGGGAAGCATTCTTCCATTTCTGCTGAAAAAATCAAATGCTTGTCCGTCGAAGTACGATCAGCCTCTGTTCCTGCAAAGAATAGGCACGTTCCTGCTCTTTCCCCTAAGTCCATTGTCTCACGGTCACCTACATTGATAAAAGCTTGCCCCTTCGGTTTTAAAAAATCGAAAAGCTCTCCTTTTCCCTGACGAACGCCATCTAGTCCTCCAAAGCCTTCTAGGTGCGCCCGTCCAACATTGGTTATGAAGCCGTGAGTAGGTTTGGCGATTTGACAGAGATCAGCAATTTCTCCAACGTGATTCGCGCCCATCTCAATCACGACAATCTCTGCATTCCCAGGAGCACGCAACAAGCTCAGCGGGACACCGATATGATTGTTAAGGTTACCTGCCGTGGCATAAACCCTATAAGTAGTAGCAAGCATAGCAGCTAAAAGCTCCTTGGTTGTTGTTTTCCCATTGCTGCCTGTGAGTCCAACAACAGGACAATCCCAGGTAAGTCGATAGGCAGTAGCTAACTGCTGAAGTACTTCCAAGCTGTCTTCAACTACCGTTACATTCTCGTTCTCTGCATAAGTAGGATCGCTACAAAGAACATGAGTTGCTCCCTTTTCAAGCGCTACTTCGACGTAGGTATTCCCGTCAAAATTTGGCCCTTGAAGAGCTACGAAAAGATCTCCCATTGCAATAGTGCGAGTATCAATTGATACTCCGCTGCAAGCAAGATATTTTTCAAGAAGAAGTTCGATGTTCATATGCGGCCACAACGTACGAAGGCCCCAACGTTGTTTAACGCTGAGGCCTTCGAATTATCCAAAGATGGTAGGCGACTACTTGTAGCGACGCTTGTTACTCTTTCCAGAGTTCTTGAATGCGTTTCCGCCTGTGTCCTCATTTCCAGTTGGTCCACCAGTACGAGTCATAGAACAACGGAATCCAAGGGTACGATCTGATGTATCCTCTTCTTTGAAGCGACGTGCACCTGGCGCTAGCCACCATGCGCGATCTGCCCAACTTCCGCCTTTGATTACGCGAGACTTGTCACTGATGAGTGTTGTCTCACCGTAAGCATAAGAAGCATCTGACTGCTCATCACCGTCAAGGTAATCATAAACACGAGCTGTTTTGTAGTTCTCGCGTCCTGCAACCTCATCGTCCTCGATGTCACGGTAGCGTAAACGACCCAAAGAGTCCTTTTCTACTGCTTTGCCGTCCTCATCTGTTTCAATAGCAGTGAATTTGCCACCACGGTAAGGGTTAAGGTCATGGTTGTCAACATCACGAAGCGTAAGTGAAGTCATTGGACGGAATAAATCCATTGTCCACTCGCTTACGTTTCCTGCCATGTTGTAAAGGCCAAAATCGTTTGGCATAAACTGACGCACTGGAGCTGTAATACTTGAGTGATCATTCAAGTTACCTGCCATACCCATGTAGTCACCATCTCCACGCTTGAAGTTAGCAAGGATGCGACCTTGGTACTTGTCACGCTTCTGGTAGCGAAGGCTGTTGCCATTCCAAGGGTAGATACGACGATCTGTGATTAGCTCATCTTTCTCGTTTGCCATGTTGCCTTGGAGACCAAGTGCAGCATACTCCCACTCTGCCTCAGTTGGCAGACGGTAGCTAGGAAGAAGAACACCATCCTCGAAACGTACTGGACGCTCTCCTCCAGTACGAAGGTCTTTCATGTTCTTACGAACATCTCCTTGGTACTGACCAACGAGGTAAGACTCAGTATTGAAGTTGTCTTCGTCCTTTTGCTCTGGATTGATGTTCAGAATGCCTTTCTCAACAAGAACCATCTCGTTTACACGGTCAGTTCTCCACTTGCAAAAGTCATTCGCCTGGTTCCAGTTAACACCAACTACTGGGTAGTTGTCATAGCTAGGGTGACGTAGGTAAGTCTCTACGTAAGGCTCGTTGTAACTAAGCTCCTCACGCCATACCAATGAATCAGGTAGTGCATTGAGGTATACTTCTGGATAGCTTTCGCCAAAAACGCGCTTTGTCCAGTAGAGGTACTCCTTGTAGTCAAGGTTTGCTACTTCCGTCTCATCCATGTAGAATGAGGATACAGTAACACGACGAGGAACGTTGTTCCACTCGCTGATAACGTCCTGCTCAGACAAACCCATCGTGAACGTACCACCCTCAACGAGGACGAGGTTCGGACCAGTAGCCTGACCTTCGTAGTCGAGCTTCTCGAAGCCTCCCCACTTTTGGTCGTTGTATTTCCAGCCTGTGGTTGCAGACCGCTCGTTCTTGCTACACCCAGGCAGCACGATTGCTACTACGCAGAGTAGTAGACTTAGTTGAAAAATTTGCTTCATCTCAGGATTTTCTTCTCTAGCGCATCAAAAGTACCAAATTTCATCGATGCAAGTAGTGCGCCAAACCAACGGTTTACTAACGTCCCCCGTGGAATTGCATTGTAATGTTAACGGAAAAGTTGCAGGCAGTCGTTATTTCTCTCGGATTGGCGTTTCTTTTTGATCCACCAAGCCTTGTCGAAATTGAGCTGCAAACTGATCTCATGTGTGCCCGAACTCTCCGAAGATAGGTCACTTACCGTGAAATCATAACTATACCCAAATTTGTACATGTCCCATTCTACGCCTATTACGGCAATAGCCGCATCAGGGTTACCAAAAGAATGTCTAAACCAAGCACCACCGAACAACTGGTCAAAACCGACATATGCGCCGGCATTCAGTTGCTCAAAAGGGCCTTGCCTGGTGTAGAGAACATTTGGTGTCACAAATTTCCCTCCTTTGGCTGTATTGGGAGACAAGTTGATCTGTGTACCAGCATGAACACTCAAACGCATTGGATAGCCAGTATAGAATCCTTCAGGACCTGTGACCAAGATTCGATCATCTGGTGTAGTGAGGTGATCTAAGGTAAATCCAGCATAAGCAACTTTACTGGCATAGAGCATTCCTGCCCCAAAATCTGGAACCAAAACCGTTGTTTGGCCTGGAGGGACTTCCATTGTTGGATTATCGTTCCCAGAAAGATCAACAAAGCCCGTAATGCTATTCGCTTGATCCAAAAACTTGAGACGATCCCAATCGATTTGCTGCTGTCTAACACCAGCGCTCATACCTATGCGTATGCTTTGGTTACGATCAATTCTTACTTGATAAGAGTAATACGCGGTAGCTGCGTAGGTAGAAACTGTTCCTACACCTGCATTATCTGCAAATACGCTTAAGCCAACACCAGATCGAAGTGGCTCTATCAATTGACCATAAGAGACAGCGTATGTCTGGTATGGGATACCACCGTTATCAAAGCCTACATTCTGTGACCTATGATTAATTGCAAGGCTTGGTGCTCTAGAAGTACCCGCGAAAGCCGGATTCAACAATAGGGGTGCCGCATAAAACTGGCTAAAGACAGCATCTTGTGCCATCAGAGCAGTTAAGCTGCCGAGCAGAATCAGTAATAAAACTGTAAGCTTTGTGAGGTGTTTAGCCATATTAGGACTCCAAATGTACATCAACAACAGACAAGAAGCGCTTAACGCTTTTGAGTAGTGCAATCTGCACCTTAGCCCAACGTTCAAAGGTGACTCTTCAGTGCCTATCTTCATAATTAATGTCTCTCTCTACCCTATCACACATGCGTATACCTCTGGTAATCAGCCTTTGTTGCCTTTCAATCTTTGTTTTTGGACAGACACAGAGTATTGAGAAAACTTTTGTTTTGCCGAAAGGTGTAAAAACGCAAGACCTTCAATGGGCGATACCGCTGCCATTTGGAAAAAATGCAGAGCTAATCAATATAGCTTTCGCTAAAACCAGCATTGACGGGACTTCTGAGCAACTTAGCTCGGATACAGAGATTAGTTCAGCTTCCGCCAAAACCACTTTCGCGGGGAAAAAGCCACACCTCTACGCTACTTTTAATGTGCGTCGGGAAAATGACAAAACAGACCTTAAGCTTGAGGTCAAACTGACCTACAGAACAGAGAATAGCGCTGGCCTAGAAGCACGCTCCGGACCAGAAGAACCAAACGTGTCTGAGCTCTCTTCAGGAGACATCTACAAACTATCAATCGACGAAGACGGCATCTATCAAATAGATGCTGCTTTCATAAGCGCTCTTGGGCTCTCTGCAGCTAATCCGCAAGAAGTCCGACTTTTCAGTAAAGGAGGAGCCGCACTACCTGAACATGTAGGAGATCCTTATCCAGTAGACCTGCAAGAAGTAGCTCTGCACGAAATTGGTGACGGAGACAGCTCATGGGAAGAAGGTGAGAAGTTCCTTTTCTACGGGCAAGGAGAAGACGTTTGGCAATGGTCAAGCCGCACGGAAACCTATGCTCGAAAAGAAAACCCGTACAGTGAACAGACGTACTACTACATAAAAGTAGGAGGTACCGGTTTACGGGCGCCTGCGATGCCTGCTGGCCCTACTGCAAGTTCATATGACCAGACATACTCCAACCGCGTACGTTGGGAGCAGGATCTCGTCAATGTCTTACAGTTTAGTAACAGTCGATACGGTTCAGGACAAGGGAGTGGGCAGCAATTCTTCGGCTACACGTTTGGAACGAGTAGAGAAGTCACTAGAGATGCCCTTTGGGATTTAGGTTCTATTGTTCCAGGCGCTACAGGGAAGCTAACTGCCAGAGTAGCTGCTTCTTCGGTTTCTGCAGGGACGAGGTTTTCCGTCTCCATAAATGGTCAATCGGCGACAAGTTCAGCGATACAAAAAGCTACCCGATCCGATGCAAACAATCCGATGGCTTTCGATCAAACGCTACTTAGCGATATCAACCTCACAAGTAATATTATTGATGTTAGCGTTAGTTATCCTGGTTCATTGGAAAGTAACCCAGGATGGCTAGACTACGTGCAACTTGAATACCCTTGCAACCTCGAATTAAGTTCTAGTCCACTATTTTTCAGGTCTAAAGCACACAGCCTTGAAGGTTCGTATGGCTTTGAAATCTCAAATGCTTCTAGTGCTCATGTTTTAGACATTACAGATCCTCTAAACCAGAAGTCTGTCACTTTGACGAGCAACAGGTTCAGTTATGCGCAGGAATCGACTAGTGCTCCTCGTGAGTTTGTTGCTTTCGATCCAAGCAACGGTTATCCAGCTCCGGTTAATGTTGGGAAGGTCGAAAACTCTAATCTTCATGCGCTGACAAGGGTAGATATGCTCATTGTTTACGGCGAAGGCTTAGAATCTTCGGCGGCTCGACTTGCAGAGCACAGAAGGTCATACAGCGGATTCGCCGTTGAAATTGCTTCGATGACGCAAATCGCTGAAGAATTTGGCGGAGGCCGTTTCGATCCTACCGCCATTCGTTCATTAGCTAAAATGATCTTCGATCGAGATCCTAATTTCCGTTACATCGCCTTACTTGGAGACGGTACGTACGATCCACGCAACATTGTTGAGCGTGGAGGAAACCTAGTCTCGACCTACCAAACAAGCGCTTACAACCATGAAGTCACTGCATTTCCTGCAGACGACTATTACGTGCTACTCTCAGATGGCGATGGTCGCGACGATAAGAGCTACCCCGATGGACTTGTAGATATGGCTATTGGCAGAATTCCTGCGAATACAGCAACCCAAGCAAATGCCCTAATTGACAAGATCATCCGCTACGATGCAGATCCTGACATGCTTGGCGAGTGGCGTATGCGAAATGTCTACGTTGCAGACGACGAGGACAGTGACTCTCACTTTAAGGATATGGACGGAATTGCCGAAGCAAACGCTCAACGCTTTTCTGAACTAAATCAAGTAAAGATCTACGCAGATGCTTTCGAACAAGTTCCTACTCCTGGAGGCATTCGCATCCCTCGCGCAGCGGAAGCGATCAACCAAAACATGTTCAGAGGAAACCTCACTACGAGCTACTTAGGACACGGTGGCCCAAGAGGCTGGGCGCAAGAACGAATTCTCAATGCTCCAGACATTGAAAAATGGAACACACGTAACTCGTTCCCAATACTGATTACTGCTACGTGCACCTTCACTGGCTTTGATAATCCTCAGAAAACGGTTGCGGGAGAACAGGTACTCTTCAAGAGGGACGGTGGAGCTGTTGCTTCTTTTAGTACAACCCGACCTGTTTACACCACAGCCAACAAGACGCTCACCGATTCAACTCACGTACACCTGTTTGATAAAGCGTTGACTGCGGAATTGGGCATAGGAGAATTACTCAACCTATCTAAAATTGCGACCTCGGGCAATGTCCAGAACAACCTGAAGTACTCCCTTTTTGGTGATCCAGCAATGAAGATTGCTGTCCCAAGGTTGAACGTTAGCCTCACCCACTTTGACAGTACCCTTATTTCCTCAACGACGGATACATTCTCAATTGCACCACTGCAGGAAGTCTCGATTCAAGGAATCGTAACGGAGCTTGATGGAACTACTGTCAACAGCTTTAACGGCGAAGTTATAATCACCATTTTTGATAAAGACCGCTCCCTTCAAACGTTAGGACAAGATGGAGGAAGTAGCGTAAGAAGCTATCGCGCACAAGGAGGTACACTGTTCAAAGGACGAGCAACAGTCACCAATGGAAAATGGATAGCGAAGTTTAGGCTTCCAAAAGACATGAGTATCTCGAGAGGCTTAGGTCGATTGAGCATGTATGCGTTCTCTCCAGACGGAAGTGATGGAGGTGGACTATTTGAGCGTTTCCTGGTCGATGGACTTGCAACCACATCTATTGTAGACGACAGCCCTCCAATCGTTGAGGTATTCATGGGCAATGATGCGTTTGTTTCAGGAGCCCTAACCTCTGAAGCACCTGTTATACTCGCCAAACTGAGCGATGATTTCGGTATTAATGTAAGCGGCACAAGCATTGGACATGACCTTTCGGCAACGCTTCGCGGAGGTCAGAACGGCAATTTCGTGCTAAATGATTTTTATCAAGCCAGCGCAGATGACTATCGAAGCGGAGAGGTACGCTATCCGTTGTTCGACTTGCCTGAAGGAGAGTATGAGCTTGAAGTAAGAGCTTGGGATCTATCCAACAACACAGGGCTAGGTGTTACGCAATTCGTGGTGAGTAACGACGCAGGAGTAGCGCTGAGGCGTGTATTGAACTACCCAAACCCATTTGTAGATGCAACTTGTTTCCAATTTGAGCACACTGCTGCTGGTCAATTTGTAGAAATCCAAGTGGATATCTACACGACTTCTGGTCGCTTAGTTAGAAGCCTTCGAGAAGAAGGCGTAGCCAAAGGCTTCAGATACGGAAACGATGATTGTATATCTTGGGACGGAACGGACATGTTTGGCCAAGAACTTGCCAGAGGTGTATACCTCTACAAGATCAAACTACGCACCGAAGATGCTCAACGTTCTGGTGAAAGTGGATTTGAGCGCCTCGTTGTGCTCAAATAGCGCTCTACCCTATTCAGTTTAATGTTAGAGAAACGTTAAGCCCTAGCAATAATGCAGGGGGTTTCAACGATTAATGAGAGTACTTCTATACTATTAAGAAGCTCGTACATTCGCGTCGCCAAATAAGAGGCTCAAACCGAACTCTATGAAAGTTGTTAAGCTAAACAGGCTATTTGCCATAGCCCTTTTGCTATTAGGATCTATAATCGCTCAAGCGCAACTCAATTGCATTGAAGAACCACCAGGCTCAGGTAATTTCATCAATCCAGTAACTGGAGCAAAGTGCATCACAACGATTCAGACGGCTGTGCCTTTTTTAACGATTACTCCTGATGCACGCTCAGCTGCCATGGGAGACGTAGGTATTGCCCTGTCTCCAACGGCTGCTTCTACCTATTTCAATGGATCAGCGCTTGCCTTTACAGAGCGCCCGTTCGAAATACAAGCAACGTTTACACCGTGGTTACGTGCATTAAATCTAAATGACGTTTACCTAGCTAATCTAGCAGGGTTTGGACGTCTGGACGACCTTCAGGTTATATATGGTTCACTGCGCTACTTCTCCTTGGGTAGTATTCAATTCACTGACCAGAATGGACAGCCTATCAGTAATGGCAAACCTTACGAAATGGCTATTTCAGGAGGTTACGCTCGGAAATTGACAGATGAGTGGAGTGCAAGCATAGCAGGCCGTTTTGTTCTCTCAAGCTTAGCATCCGGACTTCAAGTACCAGGCGAAGGAGAAATCATAGGTAACGGTACTTCTGGCGCTGCCGACCTTGGAGTTACTTATACATCTGATATTTCTATAGGAAATAGCTCTACCCTGCGGGCAGGCGCAAACGTTCGTAACATTGGAGCCAAGATCTCATACACGAACTCTAATGCTAAAGATTTCCTTCCAACGAACCTTGGGATTGGATCTTCTCTCCAAACATATTTCGACGATTTTAATTCATTCACGTTCTCGTTTGACTTCAACAAGCTTTTGGTACCAAGCCCGCAAACAGAACTTATAGATGTCAGTCCTGCGAACGACCGGAATGACTATCTAGATCAAAGTCCTATCGAAGGCATCTTTAGTAGCTTCGGTGACGCTCAAGGTGGTTTCAGTGAGGAGTTAGCTGAGATCAACCTATCTGTAGGTGCAGAGTACTGGTACGCAGATCAATTTGCAGTACGAGCTGGCTACTTCAACGAGGATAACACCAAAGGCGGTCGCAAGTACCTTACACTAGGTGTAGGACTTAAGTACAACGTACTAGGTTTGGACTTCAGTTATCTCATTCCTACAACCAGCGTACGAAATCCATTGGATAACACGCTTCGTTTCGGACTTAGCTACTTGTTTGATTCAGATCAACCAGAAGGTGTAGATCTTTAGGGATCTCATTTTTCCCCTTTCGGCAAAACCCGCTTTTCACTAGATGGAAAGCGGGTTTTTCGTTTTGGCGAAAGCAGAATACCGACAGCCTTGAGGCGTAGGATTCATAAAGATGTACAGGGTTGGGGCGATAAGCCGGATTCTGTCGTGATCCGTCATTTATCTACGCTGCCTACCCGCACGTGAGAACTTACGCTCTGGCGACGGACCGCCGCTTTTCACCTTACGGCAAAACACGTACTGCGTGGCATTGCAACGCGTGGGGTTTACCTCCAACGGGAATCGCTACCAATTGGCGTGCGCTCTTACCGCACGTTTTCACCCTTACCTCGAAAACGAGGCGGTTTACTTTCTGTGGCACTTTCCATGAATAGGGCGTCTCCCCCCTACACTCCGATTTTTCAACCGGCACACTGTCCTGCGTTGTCCGGACTTTCCTCATCTCAATAAATTGAGATGCGACGGATTACCCCAACACCTGTACGCTGCAAAAATGAGCATTTGCATTGAAAGCAGAGTGACACATTTTGCTGTTTATTCCGTAAGGAGAAGGTTAGCATACACTTGCCTGTGAAACAACGAATTCAAGACTTCTCTAATTGGCTTAAAAACCAATCATCTGACACTCCAATCGAAAAGCCAACGATCGGAAGTGTAGCGTGGGTCGCCCGTTGGCAAAATCATGCGCTGATAGGACTTGCCCTTGCGGTACTGCTTGGTGTACTCAGTCTCAACTACATCTACAGTGAAGGAGCAAACTTAAGGTCCTATGCGACTGATATAGAAGCTACACTGCACGGCCACGAGGAAGAGATCGAAATCGTATCTCGAGACTCTGCCTTTCTACGACGACAGGTTTACGGCCTTAACAAGCTCTCGTCTGAGGATCAGAAAAATGATGCGGACAGGATTCTTGCTTTGTCACAAAGGCCTTACAATCTTTGTGTTTACGAGAAGGACTCACTTCTTCTTTGGACGAACAATCGAGTTTTTCTGCCAGAAAGCTTTACCCCTTCTCGCCTACCCGCATTGCAGCTGCGTAGACATAAGAACGGCTACTACATAATTAAACACAGTGAGGTTGAGCTTTTTGCAGGCCGGAGTTTTGACATCGTCTCACTCGTTCCGATCAAGAACGCCTACACGCTTAACTCTGAGCACCTCAACAATACGTTTACCGAGAACAAGAACATTCCCTATGCGGTAGACTTGTGCCAAGTGCCCACTGCGTTCCCAGTCAGGGCAAGTACAGGAGAAGTCGTCAGCTACTTACACAACACCCGTAAATTCAAAGACTGGAGGTACCAGGCACTATTGCTTGGATTGTACTTCTTGGGCTTTGGAATCATTGGAATCCTATTGAATAACCTAGCCGTAGGTGTCGAAAAACGCTACGGAACTTGGGCTGGAGGTATTACGATCGTTTCGGGAGTAATTGCGACAAGAAGCTTAATGGTTGCTTCGCATTGGTCGGATCAATTTAACGACCTTGGAATGTTTTCCAAAATGTTCCAGACACCAGTGTTGTCTGGCTCTCTAGGTGGATTGCTACTCAATGTTCTTGTCGTACTATGGCTTGTCACATTTTTCCACCGACACTATTCTTTGCCCGACCAGAGCAAGTCTTCAGAACTTAAAAGATACGCGATTACAGGCGGGCACTACTTGGCCATCATCTTAAGTTCATTTGCACTAACGCATGCCTTTCAAAAGGTAGTCACGAATAGCGATCTACGCTTCAATTTCAAAAATATAATTGAGCTCGACTCGTACAGTATGCTTGCTGTACTAGCAATGCTTATCCTGATTTTCGGTACTTTTCTTTTCTCCCACCGATTGATGCTTGGCATCACTGAAATTGGATTGTCAAAGCGAGGAAGAGCAATGAGTCTCTTCGGCGCAATGGGACTTGCACTGCCGATCATGCTCTCCGTAGGGTGCCCATTACCAATTCCACACTTTTACTTGGGAGCTGTCGTTTTCGTCCTCGTCTACGACATGTTTATTGATTCTGGCGAAGCCAATGTGCTGTGGCTGTTCTTTTGGTTAGTTGTGCTTGCAATGTATTCGGCAGCATTACTATTTACCTTCAACGAACAAAAGGACCTTACGAAACGAATCAACTATGCTCAAGTTCTAAGTGAACCTCGTGATACAACTGCCGAAGCCGGCTTAAAAGTTTTCATAAGCTCCTTGAGAAGTGATATAAAACTTCAAGAAATACTAGCCGAAGAAAAGCAAATCGTTAGCATGCGAAATATTCAGCCACCGCTGGAACGTATGCTAGTTGATCAAGGCTATTTGTACAATAATTATCAAGACAGGGTTTGGGGATATGATGCCTCAAATGATAGTACATTCCTTCAAGGAAGAACTGCAATTGAGGCCAAGCGTGCGGTAATACGTTTTGCGGAAGCGAACAAGATAGACGACAACCTCAGGTATGAGCTTCTTGACGGTAAGCGCCTCGTTTATCTCATTCATATCAATAGTGAACTGGTAAGAGGTGCGACTCGAAGTTTGTACATGGAGTTCGAGCACTCACAAAGAGCTGCATCACGAGTATTTACTGAGCTTTTCGAAGAAGAACGATACCGGCACCTCCCACAATTAGACGCATATGACTATGCTGTTTATCGACAAGGAGAACTCGTAGAGCAATCGGGAGGGACTCATCCACAGACGTTACGGCTTCCAAATCTACCGCAACCTGGCAACCATGTTTCAGCTACCAATTCGCAGTATTCTAATGTACTATATGCGGGATTAAATGAAACCTATGTTCTCATAGGTAAAGATATGGGCGGCTATTTGCGTCCGATGTCTCTTTTCAGTTACCTCTTCGTATGGTGTATCATTCTCACACTGGGAATGTCCTTCATTAATACGTATGTAAATGTTCTGCCGACAGCTATAGATATTACCTGGCTAGGCAAACCTAACTTGAAGACCAAAATACAAGTAGGAATAGTAACTCTTGTACTTTTAAGTTTTGGAATGATTGGTTATGTAACCAAACTTTATTTCCATAACTCCACAGACGCATACCACGATAATCGACTCAACCGTAAAGTTGCTAGTATCCTTCGAAATACGGAGCATGAGATACTATTACTTAGCGAGTTAACTGAAGTAGACCGACCATCTCTAGAACGGATATTGAAACCAATATCGGAGATCCACCGGATGGACATAAACCTTTATGATCTTGATGGAGACCTCATGTCTAGCTCCGAGCCGGACATCTTCAAACGAGGAGTTATTGCTCCAAAAATGGGGGCCTTCGCCTATCAGATGCTAGCAAAAGGAGGTCTGTCGCAAGCTGTTCAACGAGAGTCCGTAGGCGACTTATCCTATCGAACGGCTTATGTACCGGTTAGAATGCCTGAAGGTGCTACCATAGCCTACATGGGACTACCCTACTACACCAAGGAAAGAGACTTACGCGACGATGTAAGCTCCTTTATGGGTACCCTACTCAACGTATATGTCTTTCTTCTTCTCATTGCAGGCGTTATTGCAATCACAGTGGCCAATTCAATTACGAAACCACTATCAGAGTTAGGCGCGAAAATCAGGCGCTTTAAGTTGGATGAAAAAGTCGAACCTCTTGTCTGGGAAGCTAAAGATGAGCTCGGCGACTTGATCGGCGCATTCAATACAATGCTCTCAACGGTAGAATCTTCTGCCAAAGAGCTTGATAATGCACGACGTGAGAAAGCTTGGCGCGAAATGGCTCAGCAAGTAGCACATGAGATTAAGAATCCGTTGACTCCGATGAAGCTTAGTATTCAATATCTCCGTCACGCATTGGGAAGGGATCCTGAAGAAGTGGAAGGTCTGATCAAACGAGTCAGCCATACGCTGATCGAACAGATCGACAACCTAGCGACCATCGCTACGACATTCTCGACATTTGCTAGAATGCCTGAGCCTGAGAACACCCATTTCGAACTAAATACTCTGGTGCAATCTGTTCACGACCTGTTCCTTGAAGAAGACGTCGATTCAACATTACACATCGCTCAACCAGAGGAAGGTAAATCGTACGACATCTTGGCCGACAAGAAGCTTTTAATGAGGGTATTGAATAACCTGATTAAAAATGCTATTCAGGCGATTCCTGAAGAACGACGAGGCAGAATCAGCGTGAATCTCCACCATCAAGACGAACTGGCACTCATTGAAGTGACCGACAATGGAACTGGAATTCCAGAAGAAATGCAGGAAAAAGTATTCTTTCCAAAATTCACTACAAAGAGTTCTGGAACAGGTCTTGGATTGGCAATTTGTCGCGATATCGTTAAAGCTGCTGGAGGGCGCATTTGGTTTGAAACCAAGGAAGATGTCGGAACTCAATTTTATGTTGAGCTTCCGCTTGCAAAAAAAATACAGGAGACTCCCGAGCTGTCTGATCAAAACAGTTAGATCACGAACTACATCAGCTAAATTCTTTCACAGAAGATTTACGCAGATTACACACGACAAGACAGCACTAAGCGTACTTTGCCAGCCATGCGAGCAGTCGTCATAGGAGCAGGTATAGGTGGGATTGCCGCGGCTATTCGAACAGCTAAGTTGGGGTACAACGTAACTGTCTTCGAGGCCTCGAATGGGCCCGGAGGAAAACTCTCCTCCTTTGAGCAAGACGGCTACAGATTTGACCGTGGTCCGAGCTTATTTACGATGCCACAGTACGTAGATCAACTGTTCGAACTTTGTGACGAACGTCCAACCGATCACTTTCAATATACCAGAGAAGAAGTCGTCTGTCGCTATTTCTGGGACGATGCAGACAGATTAGTCGCTTACGCTGATCCTGATCTATTTAGTGCTGAAGCAGCAAAAGTGTTTGGTGTAGACGCCCAATTGGTGCGTCAAGCACTAGCTGCATCTGAAAAAAAGTACATCGCAAGTGGGAAGACCTTTCTCGAAAAACCACTCCATAAACTCAGTACTTGGCTTAGTAAGGATGTTCTGTCTGCAATGACACAACTCGGAGACATGGACCTCACCTCAACAATGCATGAGGTAAATGAGCGACAGCTCAAGCATCCGAAGCTGGTCCAACTCTTCGATAGATTTGCAACGTACAATGGTTCAAGTCCATATGAGGCACCCGGAATTCTAACCGTTATTCCAACCTTCGAACATCTCATTGGTACGTTTTTGCCGAAAGGAGGAATGTTCGACATTACCTCTTCGCTGGTTGCACTCGCCGAAAGACAAGGCGTCAACTTTCAATTTAACAGCCCAGTAGCCAATGTTACGCATGACCGTGATCGAGTTACTGGAATTAAGCTTCAAAGTGGCGAATCACACGACGCTGATCTAATTGTAAATAATGCCGATGTCCATTTCTTCTATAAGGAGCTAATGCCAGCGGCAAAGCAACCTACCCGTACACTCAATCAAGAGCGCTCGACAAGCGCGGTTATATTCTACTGGGGAATACGTGGTGACTTCGATGAGATAGGCCTGCACAACATCTTTTTCGCAAACGATTACAAATCAGAATTCGAAGCGCTACAGGCTGGATCTATCGCCGATGATTTCACCGTTTACGTGAATTCTACAGCTAAGTATGTAGCAGGAGAAGCACCTGATGGAACTGAAAACTGGTTCGTCATGGTAAATGCACCATACGATCGAGGTCAAGATTGGGAAAAAGAACTGGTCAGGATCCGAGCACATACCATAAAGAAAATTTCCGAGGTTCTTGGCAAAGATCTGGAAGCAGCAATCATGACCGAGCGTACCTGGACTCCTCCAGGAATACAAGCAGATACAGGCTCGCACCTGGGTGCTCTATATGGGACAAGCTCAAATTCAAGGTGGGCTGCATTCTTTCGCCATCGCAATGAGAGCAAGCAGTTTAAAAATTTGTTCTTCGTAGGAGGAAGCGTCCATCCAGGTGGTGGCGTTCCACTAGCTTTACTTTCAGCAAAAATTGCAGCTGACTTAATGCCGCAGCCTGAATGACAGCTTTCGCCAAAACCTATCTAACGAACAAAGAGCGCATCCCCGCTGCTTTGCTAATCAGTAGCTATCTCTTTGGGATGGTCGTAATCGCGCACGGCCTAATATCAGGCTTTGTTTACTTGACCAGTTTGCACCTTTTACTGTGCACTGTGCTCATCCTTATTACCCATCGTCCAATGCCTTCACCGAGGATCTGGATCTGGTTGGTTGTATGCTATGCGCTAGGTTGGACTGCAGAGTATGTAGGCGTACATTATAAGTGGCTCTTTGGAGAGTACATATATGGTGACGTTCTAGGACCAAAGGTCTACGCAATCCCTTTAATCATTGGAGTGAATTGGATACTCGTCATTTATGGTGTTTGTACGACTCTCAACATGCTCTTTCCGACACTAAACCGAGTATTCAAGGCAATCTTTGCTGCTTTTTTATTGGTAGCACTCGACTACTTGATCGAACCTGTTGCTATAAAGCTAGACTTTTGGACGTGGATGCTCGGGACACCACCAACTCAAAACTTCATAGGCTGGCTGGGTGTTGGGCTCATACAAACGAGTCTGTTCTATTTAATCGTTCCATTTACGGAAAATAGGCTGGCCCCTGTTCTCGTATTGTTACAAGTAATTTTCTTCAGCTACTTAAGTATTTTCGGATGATGATTTCTTCCCTCCTAATTTATGCTGGGATCATTCTAGCTACCGCTGCAACGATGGAATTCGTAGCATGGTTTGCGCATAAGTATGTGATGCATGGCTTCCTGTGGAGCTGGCATGAGGATCACCACAAGCCTCATTTCGAAAAAGAAGGCTTCTTCGAACGTAATGATCTGTTTTTCCTTGTCTTTGCGCTCCCAAGTGCATTCAGCTATGCATTCGGCGCCCATTTTGAAATATGGTGGCTGTTTTGCATCGGCATTGGCATAAGTGTCTATGGTCTGATTTACTTTTTGATTCACGACGTGTATATACATCGTCGCTTTCCTTGGTTTAAGCAATTAGACAACTCCTATACCCAAGCTATCGTTAGGGCCCATGGAGCTCACCATGCAGTGGTAACGAAAGACAGTAGCGAAAGCTTTGGACTTCTCGTAATCAACAAGCAATACTTCGGTGAGAGACTCGGTAGAGCTCAAGAAATGAGCAACTAGTCAATCGCTTCAATTTCCTTTGAAGGGAATTCCCCTAAACGTAAAACGGCCCCAAGCGCAATGCTAGGAGCCGTTTTATTTGTTTTGGCGAAAGCCTTAACAAGCTGTACTTAAGAACTTGACTAGCCTTTGAGCACTTTTGCCATCGTGTCTCCGATGTCTGCTGGACTGTGTACGACGTGAATGCCGCACTCTCCCATGATTCTCATCTTTGCTTCAGCCGTATCTTCTGTACCGCCAACGATAGCACCCGCGTGTCCCATTGTGCGACCTGCCGGAGCTGTCTGACCTGCAATGAATCCAACAACTGGCTTTGTTCCGTGCTCTTTGATCCAATGAGCAGCATCAGCTTCCATTGTTCCTCCGATCTCACCAATCATGATGATACCTTCCGTTTCTGGATCATTCATAAGAAGTTCAACCGCATCCTTGGTAGTAGTACCAATGATTGGATCACCACCAATTCCGATTGCAGTTGTAATACCAAGACCAGCTTTTACAACCTGATCTGCAGCCTCGTAAGTAAGGGTACCTGACTTCGAGATGATACCAACCTTACCCTTCTTGAATACGAACCCTGGCATAATACCAACCTTCGCTTCACCTGGAGTAATTACACCTGGACAGTTAGGTCCTACTAGTCGACAATCCTTCGTGTCGATGTAAGCGCGGACTTTAACCATGTCCTGAACTGGAATACCCTCAGTGATACAAATGATCACTTTAATACCAGCATCAGCTGCAAAAGGAGGAGGTACAAAGATGATCGATGTATCAGCACCAGCCTGCGCAACTGCGTCAGCGACGGTATTGAAAACTGGCTTATCAAGGTGAGTCATACCACCTTTGCCAGGGGTAACACCACCTACTACGTTGGTTCCGTACTCGATCATTTGACCGGCGTGAAAGGTTCCTTCTTTTCCAGTAAAGCCCTGGACGATGATGTTAGAATGCTTGTGAACTAAAACTGCCATAGGTATTGCTTGGTCAGGTGGGTGAATTAAACTACTCTACGATGAACACGTCCTGGTTAGGACGCTTCATCAGATATCGCTCTCTAGCGAATTTCTCTTCATCTGCTTGAATGGTCGCGCGCATTTCTCTTGATTCTTCAATCGTTCGAGCATAAAACGCTTTCTCATCTTGCAGCTGCTCGAGAGTCTGTTGTAGTTGGTGTTGCTTAATTAAACTGTAGTGATCAAAAAATGCGATGTACACGATGAACCCCAGAAGGGTAAGTGCATACTTGTTTCGCAGAAATTTAGGGAAAAGGGAAAGCACTCCGCTCTCCTTTTTCTTCTTGTTTGTGTTTTTAGTGCTCATAGTGCCGGGAGTTTGACTCCTTAGTGTTGGGGTGGTAAGCTACAAAGCGTTTATAGCTTTTCCACACACAACGCTATTTGCGTAAAAGATCACGCCCAGGATAGTAAGCGTCATCTCCTAACTCTTCCTCAATACGAAGAAGCTGGTTGTACTTAGCCACACGGTCAGAACGACTCGCAGAACCAGTTTTGATCTGCCCAGTGTTAAGTGCTACTGAAAGATCAGCAATGGTAACGTCTTCAGTTTCACCAGAACGGTGACTCATAACGCTTGTATACCCGTGCCTAGTAGCAAGGTTTACAGCTTTGATTGTTTCTGAAAGCGTTCCGATTTGGTTCACTTTAATCAAAATTGAATTCGCTGATCCCTCGTCGATTCCACGCTGAAGACGGTTCACATTTGTTACGAAGAGATCATCACCTACCAACTGAGTGGTGTCTCCGATATTCTTAACAAGGCTTGCCCAAGCACTCCAATCATCCTCATCAAGTCCGTCCTCAATAGAGAAGATAGGATACTTTTTAGACCAATCTGTCCAATAAGCAACCATGTCGTCAGAGGACATTTCCTTGCCACTTGACTTATGAAGTACGTAGGCCTTCTTATCAGCATCATAGAATTCTGAAGCGGCTGCATCCATTGCAATCATCATGTCAACACCTGGTTTGAATCCAGCTGCCTCAATTGCTTGAAGAACAGTCTCTATCGCCTCTTCATTACTTTGCATGTTAGGTGCAAAACCACCTTCATCACCAACATTCGTAGCGTATCCCTTTTTCTTCAGGACATTCTTCAAGGTGTGGAAGGTTTCAACTCCCATGCGCAGTGCATCAGAAAAAGTATCAGCGCCGACAGGCACGATCATGAATTCTTGGAAATCGATACGGTTATCAGCATGTGAGCCTCCGTTAATGATATTCATCATCGGGACAGGCATTGTGTTCGCATGAACACCGCCAACGTAGCGATAAAGAGGCATTCCATACTCTTCAGCAGCAGCTTTTGCCGCCGCCATAGAAACACCTAAGATCGCGTTTGCACCAAGCTTGCTCTTGTTCTCTGTGCCATCGAGCTCAATCATCATGTTATCGATGTAGAGCTGGTCACTCACTTCGATACCAATCAATGCGCTAGCGATCTCTTCTTCAACGTTAGTCACGGCGCGAAGAACACCTTTTCCCATGTAGCGGGCTTTCGCTTCAGTATCTCGAAGCTCTACAGCTTCGTACTTACCTGTGCTTGCTCCACTTGGTACAGCTGCGCGACCAAACGCACCAGCTTCTGTGAATACCTCAACTTCAACCGTTGGATTGCCTCGACTATCAAGGATTTCTCGTGCGCGTACGTCTACTATCTCGCTCATAAAAGTGCCATTTTGCGACGCGAAAGTACGTCACAACACGCGTAACGTCATACATGATTACAGCGGATCTTAGACAGATGCTCCTGTCTTCTCAAGAAGTTCTGCAAACTGATCGAATAGATAGTTAGAATCGTGTGGCCCTGGGGAAGCTTCCGGGTGATATTGAACCGAGAATGCTGGCTTACCAATGACACTGAGGCCTTCTATCGTATCATCATTAAGGTTACGATGCGTTACTAGAACCTTATCAAGATTTGCTTCGATCGCTTCAGGACTGACACCGAAACCATGATTCTGCGAAGTGATCTCACTTTTACCAGATATCAAATTCTTCACTGGATGATTAATGCCACGATGGCCATTGTGCATCTTATAAGTCGGAATACCATTGGCCAAAGCCAAGATCTGATGTCCTAGACAAATGCCGAAAACAGCTAGCCCTGACTCTAAGGCTTGCTTAGCCTGTTCAACAGCATATGGCATCGCAGCTGGATCGCCAGGTCCATTTGACAAAAAGATGCCATCAGGATTATAGGACATAACCTCACTGAAAGGAGTCTTCGCTGGAAAAACTCTTACACTGATTCCACGTCTAGTGAAATTGCGTAGAATATTGCGCTTCGTACCGTAATCTAGTACGGCAACCTTGTGATTTTGAGGATGGGCAACGACGTCATAAGGTTCACTTGTAGAAACCTTTGAAGCCAACTCTAGTCCATCCATTGATGGAACATTTGAAAGTGTATCCTTCAACTTTGCAAGATCAAGCTCCTCACTTGAAATAATAGCATTCATCGCTCCCTTGGTGCGAATGTGACGTACAAGAGCTCTGGTATCAATTCCCTCTATTCCAGTAAGCCCCTTAGCCTCAAGATAGTCTTGAAGTGAGGAATCAGCTTGATGTCGCGAATACATATCCGCAAACTCTCGAACGACTAGCCCCGCGATCTGAACATCTGATGACTCATCATCAGCAGAAGCGACACCGTAATTACCGATGTGTGTACTAGTGGTAATAAGAATTTGACCAGCGTAACTTGGATCAGTGAAGACCTCTTGATAGCCAGTCATCCCGGTATTGAAACAAATTTCACCAGTCGTTGTGCCATGAGCACCGACTACAAAACCTTGGAAAGAAGTGCCGTCTGCGAGTAGGAGTACCGCCGGCTTTTTAGATAGATGACTCATGTTGGATAGGTTGCCGGAGGACAAATGTATGGGAGGCCGATTTAAGCTTACGCCAAAACTATCCACGAATATTCGTGAACTACGGAAACTAAGAATATCACAATTAGTCCGTATGGCAAGAGGTTAGCTAAACGGACTAAGACATGACATAGCTAACGAAAAACGGGATGCCCTCTTTCGAAGACATCCCGTTTTAAATAGTAGCTATAGAATTCAAAGAAGAGTACTACTCTTCTTCACCACCAGCAACTGGTGCAGCTGCTCCAGCGGCCTTGCTGCGACGTCCACGACGTGAGCGCCCTTTCTTAGCAACTTCCTTTGGATTGTAATCCTCGTTGAAATCAACCAACTCGATAATTGCAGTTTCTGCATTATCACCGAGACGAGTGCCTGTACGAATTACTCGAACATAGCCACCTGGTCGGTCAGCAATCCTAGGAGCAATCTCAGCGAAGAGCTCCTTGACAGCTTCCTTGTTCTGGAGTGCTCGGAAAGCCATACGACGACCGTGCGTAGTATTGCTCTTCGAGAAAGTAAGAACAGGCTCTATATACTTGCGAAGAGCCTTAGCCTTAGCAATTGTAGTACTAATTCTCTTGTGTCTGATCAAAGAAACCGAAAGGTTCTTGAGCATCAATCTACGGTGGCCTCTTTGGCGACCTAGATGGTTAAATGATTTTCCGTGACGCATAGTCAGAAAGTTTCAGGACACTCATCAGTCTGCGGCGGCAGGCTCGCAAAACATGACTGATTGGTAATTCCTAAGTTAGAGATCCTAAAGACAAAACCACTTGTCTTAGACCTGCGCGAAAATTTTTGTATTAATCCTCTTCGAGGTCGTACTTAGCTACGTCCATACCAAACGAAAGACCCTTCTCAGCTAGAAGCTCATCGATCTCGACGAGTGACTTCTTTCCGAAGTTACGGAACTTAAGAAGCTCGTGAGTATCGTAAGAAACAAGGTTAGCAAGAGAGTTGATCTTTGCTGCCTTAAGACAGTTGTAAGCACGTACAGAAAGGTCTAGATCCTCTAGAGAAGTCTTAAGAAGCTTGCGCATCTGCAGAACTTCTTCATCAACGATTTGATTCTCCTTCTGTGTGTGATCATTAAGAGTGATGTCCTCGTTAGTGATCAACGTCATGTGACGAATCATGATTCGTGCAGCTTCTTTCACAGCCTCCTCTGGATGGATTGTTCCATCTGTGGTGACTTCAATAGTAAGTTGCTCGTAATCCGTACGCTGCTCTACACGTGTATTCTCGACACGGTAAGCAACACGTTTGATAGGAGTGTAGATAGAGTCCATTGGAATCACACCAATTGGGGCATCCTTTGGAAGCGCTTCATTCGCTGGCTCATAACCACGTCCACGAGTTACAGTAAGCTCTATTTCTAGATTTACTGATGGCTCCATGCGACAGATTACGAGATCAGGGTTCATTACTTCAAACACGTTTGAGTTTGCAGTAATATCACCAGCAGTAAATTCTTCCTTACCACTTACGGTTAGGTAGATCTGCTCATTCTGAACATCAGCTTCTGGATCCGACGGGCGGATACGAACCTGCTTCAGGTTGAGGACGATGTCGACTACATCTTGAGTTACTCCCACAATAGTAGAGAACTCGTGATCAACACCACCAATACGAACTGCGCTAATCGCATAGCCTTCGAGCGAGCTCAGAAGTACACGACGAAGTGAGTTACCGACAGTCTGGCCGAAACCAGGCTCAAGCGGTTTGAACGCAAATACTCCTTTGAACTCATCTGCTTTTTGCATCAGAATTTTCTCGGGCATCTGGAAGTTCATGATATTCATAGAACGTAGCTTTCGTGGAGGAGGGGAACTGATCTTGCGATCAGGGGGTTCATTTTACACCAGTAGCCGAGGCCTGAAAACAGACCTCGGCTAATGAGTGGTGAGCAACTAAATCGATTACTTAGAGTAAAGCTCGACAATCAATTGCTCATTGATTTTCTCTGGAATTTGATCGCGCGTTGGATAAGCGAGGAATGTTCCTTCCATACGGTCGGTATTCATCTCAATCCATCCGTGCTTGCGTACATCTGAAGCAGAGCCAACAGAGTTACGTACAACGTCAAGTCCTTGTGACTTAAGACGTACAGATACTACATCACCTGGTTTAAGCTGCATGCTTGGAGCATAACTTAGTGAACCGTTTACCATGATGTGCTTGTGACTCACGAGCTGACGGGCAGCACGACGAGTTGGAGCAATACCAAGGCGGTAGACTGTATTATCAAGGCGGGCCTCAAGAAGCTGGAGAAGATTCTCACCCGTTACGCCACGTGCTGCAACGGCTGTTGCAAAAGTGTTACGAAACTGGCGCTCAAGAACACCATAGGTGTACTTAGCCTTTTGCTTCTCAGTAAGCTGCATTGAGTAATCAGAACTCTGGCGACGACGGCGACGGGTGTTACCGTGTTGTCCAGGCTTGTACTTGCGCTTTTCGAAAGCACGGTCGTAGCCGAATATCGCCTCACCGAGTGCACGCGCTTTCTTTGTAGTTGGTCCGGTATAACGAGCCATAGGAAATCAGTTTAGACTGACGCGATTAAACGCGACGACGCTTTGGTGGGCGACACCCATTGTGAGGAATAGGAGTGATATCTTGGATACGAGTAATTTTGATACCCGCCTGATCAACAGCGCGAATAGCAGACTCACGTCCAGAACCAGGTCCTTTAACAAACACCTGTGCAGTTCGCATACCAAGATCGTAAGCGGTCTTGGCTGCATCAGCAGCAGCAACCTGAGCAGCGTAGGGCGTGTTCTTTTTAGAACCACGGAAACCTGCCTTACCAGCAGTTGCCCAGCTGATCACGTCACCTTTCTTATTGGTGAGTGAAATGATGATGTTGTTAAACGAGGCCTTTACGTAAAGGTAGCCTTCCGGCTCAACGTTAACCTTCCGCTTTTTAGCGGTTTTCTTGGCTTTTGCCATTGCAAATGGTGCTTAGCGGGCGATCACAGCCTCGGATTACTTAGTTACTTTCTTCTTATTTGCAACGGTCTTACGACGTCCCTTACGGGTACGTGCATTAGTCCGTGTACGTTGTCCTCGAAGTGGAAGACCACGACGATGACGTAAACCTCTGTTGGATACAATATCCATCAAACGCTTAATACTCATTTGAACCTCAGAACGGAGTTCACCTTCGACAGTGTAGTCGTCCTGAATGATGCGGCTGATTGTACGGACGTTTTCTTCCGTCCAATCTTCCACTTTTGTGTGCTCATCGACTTCTGCCCGTTTTAGGATTTCTCCTGAACGAGTCCGTCCAACACCGTAGATGTAGGTCAAACCTATAATTCCACGCTTCCTGCGCGGTAGATCAACTCCAGCTATTCTAGCCATAGTTTTAGGAATCTAAAAGTTCTAGCTAGCCTTGACGCTGCTTGAACTTTGGGTTCTTCTTGTTAATGATGTAAACCCTCCCCTTACGGCGGACGATCTTGCAGTCAACTGACCGCTTTTTAACTGACGCTCGAACTTTCATTTCGGTCGTTTTGTTTTTGAATTATTTGTATCGGTACGTTATGCGCCCTCTCGACAAGTCGTAAGGAGACATTTCCACCGCCACCCTATCTCCTGGGAGAATACGAATGTAGTGCATTCGCATTTTACCTGAAATGGTAGCAACGAGTTGATGGTCGTTTTCGAGGCGGACCCTGAACATTGCGTTCGATAGAGCCTCTTCGATGACACCATCCTGCTTGATCAATCCTTGCTTCGCCATTTTATGAGTTTCGGGGTGCAAAGATAGCATTT
Source organism: Saprospiraceae bacterium (assembly GCA_045110575.1). Lineage (GTDB taxonomy): Bacteria > Bacteroidota > Bacteroidia > Chitinophagales > Saprospiraceae > CALDTK01. The sequence goes on along the minus strand of JBGCGF010000019.1, from coordinate 25,429 downwards.
TTCTCCAAAGAGAGCAATACTTTTACGTCCCTTCTTCATAAAGTTTTGAAGCTACGGGATTATGAAGATTTGGATTAGCTAAAACTGTGGCCTCAACAAAGGAATGATCACTCAAAATATCCGGTCCCTGCCGTGTTATGGCAACCGAGTGTTCAAAATGAGCTGTTGCCTTACCATCTTTTGCCACAATGGTCCAACCATCGGGCAAAGTAGCAATATGACGACTCTTGGTATTAACCATCGGCTCGATGGCTATAACAAGTCCTGGCTTAATGATTGGGCCTGAATTACGACGTCCGTAATTAGCGACTTCAGGAGCTTCGTGGAACTCACGGCCTATGCCATGACCAGTCAACTCCCTTACAACAGCATAACCACATTCTCGTTCAATGAAGTTCTGAATAGCCCAGCTGATGTCGCCAATTTTATTGCCGACCCTTGCTCGTTCTATTCCGATGTACAGTGATTGATTAGTTGCCTCGAGAACATCCATCGCCTCCTCTCCTACCCCTGCAAATGCATAAGTATAGGCTGAGTCACCATGAAATTCATTCAGATAAGCACCACAATCAATCGACACTAGATCAGTCTCAACAAACGGCTTATCAGTGGGTAATCCGTGGACAACACACTCATTAACGCTCGTAAGAATCGAACTTGGGCAACCATACAAACCTTTAAAAGAAGGTATAGCTCCGTTGTCACGAATAAACTCTTCTGCTTTCGCATCAAGTTCAAGACCCGTGACACCTGGTACTAGTAAAGTACCCATGTACGCAAGCGTCTTACTTACAAGGATATTACTCTCGCGCATAGCCTCAATCTCAGCATGCGACTTATGGAAAATAGCTTTCTTCCTTGCCATGATTCGTGAAACCTACGAGTAAACGGACATCTTAAATCGTTGAACCGATTTGTTGCATAGTACTCTGCTTTCCTTGAACACGGCCTGACTTAACAAGCCCATCATAGCGACGCATGAGTAAGTAGCTCTCGATCTGTTGAAGTGTATCTAATACAACTGCAACCATGATTAGTAGAGACGTACCGCCAAAGAATAAGGCAAAACCGAAATCAATGCCCAAGAGACTAGATGCAATACCCGGAAGTATAGCAATTAGACCTAGAGCTACTGACCCTGGAAGTGTAATTCTTGTAGTAACAGTATCGATAAAGTCTGCTGTAGGCTTTCCTGGCTTTACACCTGGAATGAAACCATTTCTAGACTTGAGATACTCAGAGTACTGTTGTGGATCAACAATCAACGCAGTGTATACATATGTGAAAATCACAACTAGTAGAAACTGTATGAAGTTGTACCAAAAAGAAGTAGGATCTGTAATGCTGTTAAGCCATTCAGCTCCTTGAAGAGCACCACCCTCTCCTCCTAGACCTTGGGCCAGAGTAGAAGGTAGGAACATCAATGCCTGGGCAAAGATGATAGGCATTACACCTGCAGCAATAACCTTGATAGGAATACTGTCTGTTGCAGCAGCTGCAGCGATATCTGTAGAACCACGTCCTACCATACGCTGTACATACTGAACCGGAATCTTCCTGATACCCTGAACGATAAGAACAGTTACCATTACTACAGCAAACAGAGCTGCTAATTCAATGGCGAAAACGAAGAACCCACCCTCATTAGCACGGCGAGTAAACTCAGCTACGAATGCTAATGGTAAAGATGCTATGATACCTACTGTAATGAGTAGAGACACACCGTTACCTATACCTCTATCAGTAATCTTCTCACCGAGCCACATCGCAAAGATGGTACCTGCTGAAAGAATAATGAGACCAGCGAAGTAGAACAGTCCAGAACCTACGTAAGGGTCAACTGCTCCTTGCTGATCAAGGTAAGTAAGGTATGCGCCACCCTGAACAAGAGTAATTGCAATAGTCAAGAGGCGCGTAATCTGCGTTAAACGCTTACGACCACTCTCACCTTCTTTGCTCTGTAGTTTCTTAAAGTAAGGAACTGCAAAGCCCAAAAGCTGAATGATAATCGATGCCGTGATGTACGGCATGATACCCAGAGCGAAGATTGCTCCTTTATTAAAAGCTCCACCTGTAAAGATGTTGATCAGACCAAGAAGGTCATTTCCACCGCCGCTACTAGCCGAATTGTCTAATACAGCAGGTACAACGCCCGGTAGGACGATGAAACTACCTACACGGTAGATGAAGAGAAGTCCCAGCGTAAACAGAATACGATTACGGAGCTCGTCTATCTTCCAGATATTCTGGATGGTTGAGAAGAACTTTTTCATGTGTGGCGAAGTGCGTGGCTACGTCAAAGGCTTACACACCTACCGAAATGACGCGACTTCGGCGGGTGGGGCGGGCTAAATTAGTTCTAGCGAACCGCCAGCGGCCTCAATGAGTTCCTTTGCTTTGGCACTAGTCTTGTTGACCTTTACCAGAAGTGAAGTAGTGAGCTCACCGGTTCCGAGAACTTTTACGAGATCAGTCTTACGAATGATTCCGTTATCGCGAAGATTTTCAATAGTAATCTCTGTTAGAGAGTACTTTTCCGCGAATTGCTGTAGTTGACCAACATTCAGGCCAACATATTCAACACGGTTAGGACTTTTAAATCCACGCTTAGGTAAACGCATTTGAAGCGGCATCTGGCCACCTTCAAATCCACGCTTACTTTTGTAGCCAGAACGACTCTTTGCGCCTTTGTGACCACGACCGGATGTGCGACCATAGCCACTACCGATACCTCGTCCAATACGCTTTCTAGCGCGTACAGAACCTTTTGCTGGTTTTAGATTACTGAGATCCATGAGTCAGTTCGATTTGAGGGCTTAGGATTCAATCCGCACGAGGTGATCAACTTTGGCAATCATCCCACGGATGACGTCATTGTCGTCATGCTCGACGGTTTGATTGACCTTTTTTAGACCGAGTGCGATCAAGGTACGCTTTTGACGCACTGGGCGATCAATTGCACTTTTTACTTGGGTGATTTTGACGTTTGCCATAATCGTTGGGTCTGCTGTTTTGACGAAAGTCATCGTTAGACGATGACAAGAGAGATCCAAAGGAAATTATCCTTTGAAAACTTGCTTTAGAGAGATGCCACGCTGCTTTGCGATGGTCATTGGACTACGCAACTTAGTAAGTGCGTCGATAGTTGCCTTAATAACGTTCTGCGGGTTGCTTGAACCTTGAGACTTTGCAAGTACATCGTGTACTCCACCAAGCTCAAATACTGGTCGCATGGCACCACCGGCAATAACACCAGTACCAGCAGAAGCCGGCTTGATGAGAACCTTACCTGCACCGAACTTACCTAATTGCTCGTGAGGTATAGTACCCTTGTAAAGCGGTATTGTAATTAAGTTCTTTTTTGCAGCTTCGGTAGCCTTCTGGATACACTCAGCTACATCACGGGCTTTGCCTAGGCCATAGCCTACGCGCCCTTTACCATCACCCACCACTACTAGAGCAGCGAAGCTGAAAGTCCGTCCACCTTTGGTAGCCTTACTTACACGGTTTAAGTTTACAAGCTTATCTGTAAACTCGTTGTCAACTTGGCGATCGCGATTGCGGTCCTTGTTGCGGTCTTTACGGTCGTTGCGTCCTGCCATGATTAGAATTTAAGGCCTCCTTCACGAGCGCCCTCTGCGAGAGACTTTACTCGTCCGTGAAAAAGATATCCGCCGCGATCGAACACAACGGTACTGATGTTAACTGCACTTGCTTTTTCTGCAAGACGCATTCCTACTTTCTTAGCTATTTCTGATTTAGTTCCCTCGTCACTAACAGACTCTTCACGAGAAGAAGCTGATGCGAGCGTAAGGCCCTTAGAGTCATCGATAAGCTGGCAGTAGATAGCCTTGTTTGAGCGATAGACGGCAAGTCGGGGACGCATTGGTGTCCCTTGAATCTTGCGACGAATCCGATTGTGGATTCGGTGGCGACGATCTGATTTGCTGAGCGGCATGAGAAAATATGCTTTAGACGATTACTGACCGTCCGAGTTTTAGATTGATTACTTAGCTGCCGTCTTACCTGCCTTACGACGGACTTGCTCGCCTACAAAGCGAACACCTTTTCCTTTGTAAGGCTCAGGACTACGGAAACTACGAATCTTAGCTGCAATGTGACCGATAAGTTGCTTATCGATACTTGTAAGGTTAATGCGCGGTGGCTTACCCTTCTCAGTTACTGTCTCCAACTTCACTTCTTCTGGGATGTAGAAGTGAATAGGGTGAGAGTAACCTAAACTGAGCTCAAGAAGTTGTCCAGAGTTACCAGCACGGTAACCTACACCAACTGCTTCAAGAGAACGAGTGTAACCTTCAGTTACACCAACAATCATATTAGCAATCAGAGAACGGAATAAACCGTGTACTGAACGATTGTGCTTAGAATCATCTGGACGAGAAACAGTTAATGTTCCATCGTCAATTTTGACACTAAGAGCAGGTTCTACCTGCTGGGATAATTCTCCCTTCGGACCCTTAACCTTCACCAGGTTTTCCGAAGAAATGTCGATAGTGACCCCTGAAGGGACAGTAATCGGAGCGTTTCCAATTCGTGACATGAGGTGAGCTTTAGGGCTAGTAAATGCGGCAGAGAACCTCTCCACCAACGTTTTTACGACGAGCCTCTTTATCGGTCATAACGCCATCTGATGTAGAGACGATTGCGATACCGAGGCCATTAATGACGCGTGGCAAATCCTGTGCACCCGCATACTTGCGAAGACCAGGCTTACTGATACGTTCGAGCTTACGAATGATTGGCTTACGAGTAGCCGCATCATATTTAAGCGCAATACGAATTACCGACTGTGGCTTTATGCTATCATCAAATTGATAACGATAAATGTAACCATTACGGTAAAGAATCTCAGTCAAGCTTCGCTTGATTCCTGAGCTTGGGATTTCTACTACACGGTGACCCGCGAGTTGTGCATTACGAATGCGCGTTAGAAAATCTCCGATTGGATCTGTAACTGCCATGAGTATAATTTGAGTCTGAGGGTATCCGTATCCGGACCTTACCAGCTCGCTTTTGTAATTCCAGGAATTTTACCGTTGAGTGCAAGTTCACGGAACTTAACACGGCAAAGACCGAACTTTCGCATGTAACCCTTTGGACGACCTGTTAGGCCACAACGGTTGTGAAGGCGAATAGGATTTGAATTGCGGGGTAGCTTATCAAGCTCTTCCCATTGACCTGTTGCCTTAAAGTCAGCACGCCTCGCAGCATACTTTGCAACCATCTTAGCACGCTTTTTCTCGCGGGCGATTAGTGATATTCTAGCCATTACTTTGAGTCGTTTTGACGGTTGCGGAAAGGCATTCCTAAACGCTTAAGCAACGAAAGTGCCTCAGCATCTGTAGTTGCAGAAGTTACGATATTGATATCCATACCAGTGATCTTACTGATCTTATCAAGATCGATCTCAGGAAAGATAATCTGCTCAGTCACACCGAGTGTATAGTTACCACGACCATCAAAGGCCTTGTCACTAACTCCACGGAAATCACGAACACGTGGTAAAGCTACAGAAACTAAACGATCAAAGAACTCATACATACGATCACCTCGAAGGGTAACCTTTGCTCCGATAGGCATGCCTTCTCGTAGCTTAAAGTTTGATATACTCTGACGAGCTCTTGTAGGAACAGCTTTCTGACCAGTGATCATAGTCATCTGATCGACAGCGATGTCAACAAGCTTTTTGTCTTGAGTAGCGTCCCCAACACCCTGGTTGATACACACTTTAAGTAGACGTGGCACCTGCATACTAGAAGAGTAACTAAACTCTTCTAAAAGGCCTGGTGCAACTTCGTTACGGTATTTCGCCTTAAGACGAGGTTGGTAGCTCATTACGAAAGGATTTGACCGGATTTCTTCGCGTAACGGACAAGCTTACCGCCTTCCTCACGTCGACCTACCCGAGTTATATCTCCACCTTTCGGATCGACAAGGGCGAGATTTGAAATATGGAGTGGCATAGCCTTATCTACACGACCACCAGCGTCAGCTTCAGTAGCTTTTTGGTGCTTGATGCGGATATTAGCGCCCTCAACGATGGCGCGATTCTCTTTAGGAAGTACTTCAAGTACTTCGCCAGTCACCCCTCGGGATGCACCAGCGATTACTTTGACAGTATCACCTTTCTTAATTTTAAGCTTTGCCGTAAAGGCCGGCTTTGGACGTGACATTACAATTGCTGTTTAAAGTACCTCAGGGGCAAGTGAAACAATACGCATGTAATCCTTCTCACGTAGCTCACGAGCTACTGGTCCGAATATGCGTGTACCTCGAGGCTCATCTGATGCACTAAGTAGTACAACCGCATTGTCATCAAAGCGAATGTACGACCCATCGCGACGACGAATCTCTTTTTTGGTGCGAACGATAACAGCTTTTGAAACTGTACCTTTCTTGACACCACCTGGACTTGTATCCTTAACGGTTACGACGATGGTGTCACCAACGCCTGCGTAACGGCGCTTTGAACCACCGAGTACGCGGATACAAAGAACCTCTTTTGCTCCGCTGTTATCTGCCACCCGTAGGCGGGATTCCTGTTGAATCATTGCTGTATCTCTTTAGCAGATCAAAAGATCGGCGAGGATGTATTACTTTGCTTTCTCAAGCACTTCGACTAAACGCCAGCGCTTTGTTTTGCTTAAAGGACGAGTTTCCATGATGGTTACAAGGTCTCCCTCATTCGCAACATTCTTCTCATCGTGCGCCGTAAGCTTGTTATGACGCTTGATGAATTTTCCGTATAGAGGGTGCTGAATGCGACGCTCTACTGAAACCGTAATGGTTTTGTCTCTCTTACTAGAAGTAACGAAACCTGTGCGCGTTTTGCGCTGGTTGCGGGTTTCAACCGCAGGTGTGGTGGTCTGATCGGCCATAACAGCTTACGATTGTTTTGCTAGAAGACGAGCACGACGATTACGCTTTGCAGCACGCCCTACCCCTTCATTTAAGATTGCTAATTCTCGGCTACGAATTTCCGTATTCAAGCGTGCGATATCTCGACGCAATTCACGAATTTTCGTAGCACTCTCTATGCCCTTCGTATAATTATCGAAGCGCATTTGCTGGTACTCACGTTGAGCGCTGGATAGCTCAACATTAAGGTCCTCATCACTGTGACCTTGTAGCTCGAGGTACTTCTTAGATGCCATGATCTCTGATTGTACCGCTCTACTGACGAAGGTCAGGACGAACGACTGTTTTAGTTAAAACTGGGAGTTTCTGAGCAGCAAGGCGAAGAGCCTCTACTGCAACGGCCTCAGGTACACCGTCTAGCTCGAACAACACACGTCCAGGCTTTACTGCGGCAACGTAGTGATCTACGGCACCTTTTCCTTTACCCATACGAACCTCGAGAGGCTTACTGGTAATAGGTTTGTCTGGGAAGATACGGATCCACACCTTACCCTCACGCTTCATAAAGCGTGTCATCGCGATACGAGCGGACTCGATTTGACGATTGGTAATGCGTCCTGCATCCATGGTTTTCAAACCGTAAGCTCCGAAAGAGATTGTGCTCCCTTTTCGTGCAAGGCCCTTAATGCGACCTTTTTGCTGCTTGCGGTATTTAGTACGTTTCGGCTGTAACATGACAGTGGTTTGGCGGCGCCAAATTTTCGTTTCTTCGGCTCCCTATCTCTAAGGGAGCGCGAAGATACGCTTTTCTTTGATTCTAATTGCGACGATCTCGACGTCCTCCTGCATTTGCGTCTCTACGACCACCTCCTCGGCGATCATTTCCTCCGCGACGGTCTCCAGATCCTCCTGGAGCCCCGCCTGCACGGCTTTCTGTGACGTTAGGGCTGAGATCACGTTTTCCTAACACTTCTCCTTTACAGATCCAAACCTTAACTCCGATCTTACCTTGAACCGTATTGGCTTCGGTAAGAGCGTAGTCGATGTCTGCACGGAAAGTATGAAGTGGAGTACGACCTTGCTTGTATTCCTCACGACGAGCCATCTCAGCTCCATTCAATCGTCCACCGACACGAATCTTGATGCCTTCGGCACCAGCACGCATAGTAGACTGAATGGCCATCTTAATGGCACGACGGTGATTAATACGGGCTTCAAGCTGCTTCGCGATAGACTCACCTACGATAGCTGCATTTAGCTCAGGACGACGGATCTCAACAATGTTGATCTGAACGTCTTGCTTAGTAATTTTACGAAGCTCTTCGCGCACTTTGTCAACTTCCTGACCACCTCTTCCGATGATTACACCTGGACGGCTTGTGTGGATAGTAACAGTGATACGACGTAGAGTACGCTCTATGATAATCCGTGCAATACCTCCACGCTGAATACGTGCATTAAGGTAAACGCGAATCTTCTCGTCTTCGATAACTTTCTTGCCGAAGTCGTGTCCTCCGAACCAGTTGCTATCCCAACCACGGATGATTCCTAGGCGATTGCCAATTGGATTTGTCTTTTGTCCCATGATTATGCAGGGTTGGTAGTTGCTTCAGAAGTAACAACTGCTCCTTCGACCTCATTAGAGAGGGGAACAGCGTTTGTTACAGCTAAGGTAACGTGGTTAGAGTGCTTACGGATCCGGTGAGCGCGACCTTGAGGTGCCGGGCGGAAACGCTTGATCATAGGGCCTTGATCGACCATAATCATTGAAACGCGTAGATCGAAATCGTCAGCACTTTCAGTGTTATCAAGCTTATTCTCCCAGTTTGCGACTGCTGATAAGAGCAGTTTTTCTAACCAGATACCAGCCTCGCGACCAGAATACTGAAGGATAGAAAGTGCTTCGCCAACAGGTTTATTGCGGACCAAATCTGCCCCCAAACGCATTTTGCGGGCTGACATCGGGCAGTTGCGCAGTTTTGCTACAGCTTCCATGTGGTTGTGAGTTAGTTGCCGGAGATTCTAGCTTACGCTAAAACCTGACCTGCGCGATGTTATTTCTTACGGTTTCCACCATGCCCCTTGAATGTACGTGTTAACGCAAATTCGCCAAGCTTGTGGCCTACCATGTTTTCAGTTACATAGACCGGAACGAAAGAGCGACCATTGTGGACCGCGATCGTTAGACCTACCATTTGTGGGATAACCATAGAAGAGCGTGACCAAGTTTTGATCACTCCTTTCTTACCTCCCGTCTGTGCAGCTTCGATTTTGTCAAGCAGCCTGTGGAACACGTATGGTCCCTTTTTTAGTGAGCGTGGCATCTAGTAAATTACTTTTTGTTGCGCTTCTTGCGACGGGTGATGATCAATTTAGAAGAGGACTTCTTGGTGTTACGGGTCTTCTGACCTTTCGCCATAATACCAGTACGTGAACGAGGGTGTCCACCTGAAGCGCGGCCTTCACCACCACCCATTGGGTGATCGACAGGATTCATCGCTACACCACGTGTATGTGGTCGGCGTCCTAGCCAGCGTGTACGACCTGCCTTTCCAAGAACTTGGAGAGAATGGTCAGGGTTCGATGTAGTACCAATGGTTGCCTTACAGGTAATCAAGATACGACGAACTTCGCCCGAAGGTAACTTGATTACTGCAAATCGACCTTCACGGGAGGTGAGTGTACCATTTGTTCCTGCAGCACGAGCTAGCGCAGCTCCACGACCTGGGGTCATTTCGATTGCGTGAACAACTGTACCGAGTGGAATATCATCAAGATAGAGTGCATTACCAACTGTAATTGAACAACCTCTGCCCGACTGAACGGTAGCTCCTACTTCAAGACCACGTGGGGCAATGATGTAACGCTTCTCACCGTCTGCATAGAAAAGCAGAGCGATAAATGCAGTACGGTTTGGATCATACTCGATAGACTTAACGGTAGCTGGAATCCCTTCCTTCTCACGCTTAAAATCTACAATACGGTAACGACGCTTGTGTCCACCACCACGGTGGCGCTGCGTCATTTTACCATCATGGTTACGACCACCTGACTGTGTCATAGGAGCGAGCAAGCTCTTCTCCGGTGTATCTGTGGTAACCTCCGAAAACATGTTTCCTACGCGAAATCGCGTTCCCGGCGTTACTGGTTTAAACTTCTTTAGTGGCATGGGTGCCTAGTTTTTCAGGTTATGGAGCTTAAAGCTCGCCGAAGAAATCAATGGTTTCGCCATCACGCAATGTGATAATGGCTTTTTTGTAGGCGTTACGTCGTCCTTGCTGTAATCCTCGCTTTGTAAAGCGACTCTTAAGCTTGGCCGGCATTCGCATGGTATTAACCGATGCTACCTTTACATCAAACATAGTCTCTACCGCAGTACGGATCTGATACTTGTTCGCTGTTTTTTGAACCACGAAGGTGAACTGATTCCGGCCAGTGGAGAGCTGTTGGCTCTTTTCTGTAATGACCGGCTTTTGAATTATCTGAGTCGTCATGAGTTACCAGATTAAGCCTTCAAGGCAGTTTGCAGTGAATCAACGCTTCCTTCGGTAAGCACAAGTGTAGATGCATTTAGTACATCATACACGTTAACTGACTGAGCAGTTACAAGCTTTGCATTAGGTAGGTTGTCGAAACTCTTGCGGACATTTGGTTGACTATTCGATACGACAACGAGGACTTTTCCTCTTGCCTCACCGTGAATAGCGTTAACCATTGCGAGAGCATCTTTTGTTTTAGGAGTAGAGAAATCAAAATTCTCAACGATTTTGAGAGCACCAGAATTCGCTTTAGCGCTAAGAGCACTGATACGAGCTAGACGCTTCACTTTCTTGTTGAGCTTGATTACGTACTTGCGAGGACGTGGACCGAAGATGCGGGCACCTCCACGAAAGAGGCCACTTTTAATAGAACCAGCACGTGCAGTACCAGTACCTTTTTGCTTCTTGATCTTACGAGTAGAACCGCTCATCTGAGAAACCTCTCTTGCAGAGTGAGTACCTGAGCGCTGTGCTGCTAGATACTGTTTTACTGCGAGGTAGAGAACGTGCTCATTCGGCTCGATGCCGAAGATATCGTCTGAAAGGTCGATCTCGCGGCCGACCGCTTCACCTTTGGTGTTGTGGATTGTGACTTTCATCGGTCGACTATTTTTGGATGATTACCGTCGAACCCTTAGGGCCTGGGATTGCTCCCTTGACGAGGACGAGATTCTTTTCTGGAAAGACGCGAACGATTTCAAGGTTCATTGTCTTTACACGACGGTTGCCGTCCTGTCCACCCATTCGCATTCCTTTGAATACTTTGGCTGGGTAACTAGCTGCACCAATCGAACCCGGAGAACGGAGTCTGTTGTGCTGACCGTGTGTTGCGTCGTTAACACCACGAAACTTGTGACGCTTTACAACACCTTGAAAACCTTTACCTTTTGAGGTACCGATAACGTTGACCTTATCGCCAGCTTCGAAAACTTCGTCAGCTGTTACTGTATCACCGAGTACTTTATCTACGAGTGGAAACTCGCGAAACTCAACAATTTCAGTAGCAGATGAGATTCCTGCTTTAGCGAAGTGACCAGCCATAGGCTTGGTAACGTTCTTTTCGTTGCGCTGACCAAAGGCCAACTGTGTAGCAGTGTACCCATCAGTTTCCTCAGTTTTCACTTGAGTAACCGTACAGGGACCTGCTAAGACGATGGTACAGGCGACATTTTTGCCTGTAGCATCGAATACGCTCGTCATGCCGAGCTTACGACCAATTATTCCGTTCACGTTTCCAGATTTGGACGCCCATCTCAACCTATGTCGGAGCGGGACGCATGATGAATCCTGATAAATCAGGACAAGTCATTAGTTTTAGTGATGGACTTAGAAATGTTGAAGCAAAGGCCCCTACCCTACTAAGTCCAATTAGCGGTTTAGGTCAATTTGACCTGTATATCTACACCACTCGGCAGCTCAAGCTTCGACAAGGCGTCGACGGTCTTTGGCGTTGGAGTATAGATTTCAATAAGACGCTTGTGGGTGCGTAACTGGAACTGCTCCCTGCCTTTTTTATAGACGTGGGGAGACCGCAACACGGTGAAGATTTTCTTCTCCGTGGGCAGCGGAATCGGACCAGTCACTACAGCGCCAGAATTGCGTACTGTCTTGACAATTTTTTCCGTTGATTTATCGACCAAGTTGTGGTCGTACGAACGGAGTTTGATGCGAATCTTTTGATTCATGCCTCTCGGAATTGAGGAGGTTAAAGTTAGGCTTCAGCGTTGCCAGTAGCGGCAGCGATGACTTCTTTAGCTACACCCTTTGGAGCAGGAGCGTAGTGAGAAAATGACATTGTTGATGTTGCACGACCTGAAGTGTTCGTACGAAGATCGGTAACATAACCGAACATCTCAGAGAGTGGAACTTCAGCCTCAATGGCTACTGCCCCACCTGGACGCGGTTGTTGACCTTTTGGAAGGCCGCGGCGACGGTTAAGGTCACCAATTACAGCTCCGACGTAATCTTCAGGAGTGATTACTTCTAGGCTCATCATTGGCTCAAGTAATACAGGACTAGCCTGTCTTGCTGCAATTTTGAACCCTTCCTTCGCACAAAGTTCGAAGGCAAGCGGCTTAGAGTCGACATTGTGCATTCCACCATCATAAACCTCAACTTTCATCGAGTCTATAGTGTAGCCTGCGAGGACCCCGTTATCCATCATGGAGTTAAATCCATCTTGGACTGGCTTCATGTAGTTCTTATCAATAGAACCACCTACAATCTTCCAAATAAATTGGAGACGTGCTTTGCCTGACTTGTAATCGTCAGACTCAAGGAATTCCTCGTCTGCCGGTCCGAGACGGAACGACATATCGGCGAAGAGACCAGAACCACCAGATTGCTTCTTAAGACGCTCACGGTGATCTACAGTTTCCTGTAGAGCTTCCTTATAATTTACCTGTGGTGCGCCTTGGTTAACTTCAACACCGAACTCCTCTATGAGACGATCAATGATGATTTCAAGGTGAAGCTCACCCATACCGCTTACTACGGTTTGGTTGGTATCTTCATCGTACTGAACCTTAAACGTAGGGTCCTCCTCAGCTAGTTTGGCAAGTGCCATACCTAGCTTATCAAGGTCCTTTTGAGTCTTAGGCTCAATAGCAACACCGATCACTGGATCAGGGAATACCATTGACTCCAATTGGATTGGAGCGTCAAGTGCACTAAGTGTATCTCCTGTACGGATGTCTTTGAAACCTACAGCAGCTGCAATGTCACCAGCTTCAACGCTAGGGATAGCGTTTTGCTTGTTGGCGTGCATCTGGTAGATACGACTAATACGCTCTTTGTTACCTGAACGATTGTTTAGTACATAGCTACCTGCATCAAGTGTACCTGAATAGACACGCATGAATGCAAGACGACCTACGTACGGGTCAGTTGCAATTTTGAAAGCCAATGCTGTAAACGGTTCGTCGTTACTTGGCTTACGTGATGTTTCTTCCTCAGTGTCTGGATTAATACCAGTTACTGACTCACGATCTAGTGGGCTTGGCAAGTATGCGCAAACACCATCAAGAACCGCTTGAACACCTTTATTTTTGAAAGCAGAACCACACATCATCGGCACGAACTTCATGTCCATTACAGCACCGCGAACGGCTGCGCGCATCTCCTCAGCAGAGATACTATCTGGATCTTCGAAGAACTTCTCCATGAGAGAATCGTCGTACTCTGCTACAGCCTCGAGAAGCTTCTCGCGCCATTCAGCAACAGTGTCAACGAGATCCTCTGGCATTGGAATCTCCTCGAAAGTCATTCCTGCATCGTGCTCGTTCCAAACAATTGCCTTACCTGTAATCAGGTCAACAACTCCTTTGAAAGTCTCCTCAACGCCGATTGGCACCTGGAGAGGAATAGCTTCGCTACCAAGACGCTCCTTTACCTGCTTTACAACAGAGAAAAAGTCTGCACCTTGACGGTCCATCTTATTGACGAATCCGATACGAGGTACCCTGTATCCGTCAGCCAGACGCCAGTTAGTTTCTGATTGAGGCTCAACGCCTGAAGAAGCACAGAACAAGAATACTAGTCCATCAAGAACACGAAGTGAGCGGTTTACCTCAACGGTAAAGTCCACGTGACCCGGTGTATCAATGATGTTTACAGCGTACTCTTTGTTCTTCCAATTCCAAGAAGTCTTGGTTGCAGCTGAAGTGATCGTGATACCACGCTCTTGCTCCTGCTTCATCCAATCCATTGTAGCAGCACCGTCGTGTACCTCGCCAATCTTGTGGCTGATACCAGTGTAGTACAACACGCGCTCAGTAGTGGTCGTCTTGCCCGCGTCAACGTGAGCAGCGATTCCAATATTTCGCGTAAAAGTTAAATCCGTAGCCATGATAATGTATCTAGGGGAGGGGAAGAAGTGTTGTGATTAAATGCGGAAGTGCGAGAATGCACGGTTAGATTCTGCCATACGGTGAGTGTCTTCACGGCGCTTAACCGCTTGACCTTCTCCTTTTGCAGCAGCTAGAATCTCACCGGCAAGCTTTTCAGACATACCTTTTCCAGCGCGTTTGCGGGAAAAGGTGATCATCCACTTCATACCGATAGAAACTTTACGCTTCTGGCGAATTTCTGTTGGAATTTGGAAAGTAGAACCACCTACACGGCGGCTTCGTACCTCAACGCCAGGCATGACGTTCTTGAGGGCTTTCTCCCAAACTTCGTGCTCAGTCTCTTCACCTTCGTACTTCTCTTTTACGATATCCATCGCATCGTAGAAGATTTTAAAGGCTGTTGACTTCTTACCACTGTACATCAACATGTTGACGAACTGTGTTACTGTCGGGTCGCTATAGCGAGCGTCCGGTTGAAGTATCCGAACTTTTGGCTTTCTTTTTCTCATAATGAGTCGTTCTTGGCGAAGATGCTAGCGGAACTTCTTGTTAGGACTTAGGACGTTTCGCGCCGTAGCGTGAACGAGCGTTTCTGCGGTCAGATACACCTGCAGTATCCAATGCTCCACGAACAATCGTGTAACGGACACCTGGGAGATCCTTAATTCTACCTCCACGTACAAGTACGATAGAGTGCTCTTGAAGGTTGTGACCCTCACCTGGTATGTAGGCGATAATCTCCTTCTGGTTAGTGAGACGCACCTTTGCTACCTTTCTCAATGCAGAGTTAGGCTTCTTAGGTGTAGTAGTGTATACACGGGTGCATACTCCACGTCGCTGAGGGCAACTCTCGAGTGCACGAGATTTACTCTGCTCGACAATCTTCTTGCGGCCTTTACGTACCAGTTGGTTGATCGTTGGCATAAAACGTTCGTTAGTCCTGTTAATTTCGCTTTCAATCCCCGTCTTCAACGACGGTTTTTCGAAAGCGATCGCAAAGGTAGACTTTTTAAGTTCAATTGCCAAGGGGTAGATCGAAAGTATTTCGTCTCTTTCGCAAATGAGCTGCATTCTACCCTATTCTTCTCGTCAATATTGACTCGTATGTAGCGGAAACACTGGTGTTTACATAGTTTGGTGTAACCTTGTCCACACGCAATGTTTATGACTACAGCTTACGCCAAAACCTACCGAGTCGCGTCATATGACGTCGGACCTAACAGCAAACTCACCTTACCCGCGTTGCTTCGCAGCCTGCACGACGTTGCCCAGCAACATGCCGGAAGTGTCGGATTTGGGTATCGTGACCTCCTTCCTAGGGAATTCGCATGGGCCTTGGTCACCATAGAACTATCCATAAAGGATCGCCCAAGTGGCGAAGCAGAGATGAAACTCGCTACTTCTGTCGCTCGATCAGGAGGTCCGTTAGTCTTCCGTGACTATTTAGGAGAGTCCAATGGAAATGCATTTGTTGTGGGTCAAAGTCTCTGGGCCTTGATAGACCTTAAGACAAGACGCACTACCCGACTCCCTATAGATTTGCAAAACAAGCTCGCTGAAATTCAAGATCCACTTCAATCTGAGATTGCGCGGGTTAAACGATTTGGAAGCAAATCTCCTCTTCCGATTAAAGATCAGAGACAAGTTAGGGCTCACGATTGCGACTTTAATGGTCACCTCAACAATGTAGTGACGGCGAGGTGGATGTTAGATGCAGCTTTTGAGCACGCTCCAAACCTATCAAATGACATCGCATCCTTAAAACTGAGCTATCATCAAGAAGCCTTATTGGGTGAAATGCTAACCGTTGGGTTAGCTATCGTTGATCGCACAGCTTCTATTGAGCTTAGAAGGCAGGATGGGGTCTTGATTGTGAGCGGTAAATTTGCATAAAATTTGCTAATAGGGCTCTTAAAGCTACTGCACCACCACCCTACCAACCGCCAGCTCACCTCCAAGCCGATAAGCTGTCCACGTGTAGACACCCGCTGTGCAGTCTTCGGGCAGCTCTACTTGGTGCGTAGCTGCTGGCCCACGCCGCGTAAGTTGTACCTGCTGACCATTAGGGTCATAAAGGCGCAGCGAAACCGCGTCGTTGCGCCAGTCTGGCGGTACGACCACATTCACTGCACTACCACTCCTCGCTGGATTGGGGTGCACATTGAGTAGAGCAGCGTCGAGAGGCAACTCGACTTCTTCTAAGCTACTTACCAACGGTGGGTGCCATATTGAATCAACAAACTGAGCAAAATATGCCCAAGCGTCGGCCTCACCTACAAAATTAGGGTGCACAACATAGGTAGTTGGCCCAAGGCGAATCTCGCCAGTAACAATAGAGTCTTGAGTGCCCGGGTATTCTGTTCCATCTATTAAAAGAACTCCTACCTGAATTAAAGCTAACTCGGGAGCTTGCTGTGAGCGAAATCCTCCTACACTATATCCTCGGTGAAAAGTATCAGGTCGAAATATGGCTATTTGTTCCGTTAGCCGACCCGATTCCACAACTACAAGTTCAGACTCCCCTGGATTTCGTGGTAGCTCCACAGTAATCCGATCCAAGGAGTCAAACTCGGTAAGCAGCGGATGAAAGTGAATTCGGTACAAGTATCGCACTTCTAAGTCACTATAAATCGGAATCTGCGGGAAGTAATCTAGAACAACGCGTTCTTGAGCTGTGTCAATGGCATATGAGGGCACTTGATCATTCGGTACATAGGTCCAAGGCAAGCCTTGTGTGGTAAAATCCTGCGCATGCAAGGCCAGTCCCACCACCGTGCAAAGAAGCACACCAGCCACTCGAATTAGCGAAAGTGCCATATAGAGGTATTTGAAAGTAGTTGACTTTCTGCGTTCATGACTTTGAGGCGGTAGAGGCCGCTTGGAAGATGATGCGTTGGTAACACAAAGTTAGCGCTGCTTGCTTGATGCGCAACCACTCGGCCATCTAAGCTGTAAAGTGTGGCTTCAACTGACTTGACTTCAGCTTCGATAAAAGTTATACTGATCTGGGTAGGTGTCGAAGTTATGGATAGTCCACTAGACTCGTTTTCGAGGAGTTGTTCATTCCCCTTAAACGATTGCAGTGGATCGAAATCGTTACAATAGTGAAAACTCACATATTGAGACGATAATGCAGATTGACCGGAGTTAATATCTGTGACCTCTAGCGTAACATAATACTGTGTGACGGAAGAAAGTGGTGGTACAAAATTCACGCATTCGTCGGTGCTGAAGAGCGTTGTACTTGCGTTTGGATGCAGACTCCATCTCCATTCATATGTGTAAGGCCCTGAATTTGGACCTCCTGAGTTGCCGCTGGATGTTAGGGCACACAATGGTGCGCTAGTGAAACATGGAGTTACGAAAGCACGATTATCTTTCACTGCTGAGCTAAAACTTCCAGACTGCTCGAGGTCTGCCACCACACAAAAATGATCGGTCATTCTGATCGCGTTGTCTGCAAACAGTAACTCTCCAGTAGGTACGTCTCCTGTAGTCGTGGTATAGTCAACATCAGGATTTGAATAGTGTAATACAAATTCTGAATTTTGAAACAGCGCACCGGGCATAAGCGTCGCGTAATTAGTGGGAGCCGGCGTATTGGGTGATTGAAATATATGGCCAGATACGTGTTCTCCACGGAATACATGGCCTAATTCATGAGCGGTCACGGTAAAAGGCAATCTGAGGCTAGATTCCGCTAACACACTATTTACTATAAATGCAGATCCGTAATCAGCCCCAATGGATGCCGATGCGCCGCCGCAATTGTCAGTAACAATATCCCATTCGTGATAGTAAACCACCACATCGGCATTGTACTGTTCTCTTAATTGTTGAAGAAGTATGCTATTTTTCACCTCGCCTAGTATACCTTGACAATTGGTACAAGTAATGTTGATGTCCACTGTACCAGTGTGAAATAGTGGATTGACCACTTTTGATCCTATTTTTGTATTTGATAGCGACTCATTGGTGTTGTTGACAGCCTTAATAACTATATCTTCAAACGTGGCAATCCCCCCAGGGAG
Source organism: Saprospiraceae bacterium (assembly GCA_045110575.1). Lineage (GTDB taxonomy): Bacteria > Bacteroidota > Bacteroidia > Chitinophagales > Saprospiraceae > CALDTK01. The sequence goes on along the minus strand of JBGCGF010000019.1, from coordinate 7,132 downwards.
TGGTAACTGCTGCTCTGCCAAAGGGCTCCGAAGGAACAGCACGTCGACAATTGCATCACAATGCTCCGCACCCCGCACACCATCTATGCCATGCTCTTCAAATCCTGAAGAAGGACAACCCGCGGTTCCTTCATACTCCTCTCCTTGCGTGGATAAAACTCCACCATCTACGAGACGAGAAAGAGACTCCCCGCGTGGCTCGAAATAAATCCTATGGCCGTTTAGCTCGCCGTAGCCACCATGGCCGATGCCAGGTGTGAAATGCAAATTAAACCTTCCTCCGCCTAGATGGCCAGAAGTGCTGAAGCGACCATCATCATTTTTGGGAGTAAAACGTAGGCTCGAAAGTATAGGCGACTCCAGTGCCATCGAGTTTGTACGCGTGAAAACTTGCTGATGAGAGCTGATCAACATCGTTGAAACGGACGAAAGCTGCACCATCCTCGTACGCTTCTTCGCCAATTAGACTGGCCTCCTCGGGCGAAAGATTGGCTGCCGTTAAATAAGTGGTGATGGTTGAAGATTCCTGCGCATACAATGAAAAGGATGCGATCAGGATTGCAATCAGAAGGAGGATTTGCTTGAAGCTGTTGTAAGTAAAATTCATACGAATTTCTTGTAGATGAAAGATATGAAAGGCGTTATGCCTGACTGGTATACTTCCTAAATATAGACCATATGAATCAATTCGAACTAATTACGCCCTAAACTGTCCCCTATCTGGCGGTCATTGGCAAGTCGTGGCACCTTATTCTGCCCACCAAGCTTCCCTTGCGACTCCATATACTGTCTGAAGGCACCTGACTTCACTACCGTCACCTTGAGCGGCTGCAACACCTTTCCTTCTATCAAGTCGGCATAGTAGATGTTTTGCAGCTGCATGGAGGAATCGAGGGTTTTGGCGAAAGCTGAAGGGAGATTTGAGATTTGGGATGTGGGATGTGGGACATTCATACTGCTGTCCAAACCAAGTGGCTGCTCGGCGAATTCAATGAACCACTCGTGATAAGGAGTCTCGCCAGATGGAGGACTAACCTGTGGTGCAACATGGAATTCTGTTACCCGTCCACCATGAGCGGCAACGGCTGCTTGCACAGCAGTTTCCACTTCCTTGCCAATAACGTGCTCACCGAATGCACTGATGTAATGCTTGACCCGACCCGATACTTTGATACGGAAAGGGTTCAGGTTAACAAACTCTACCGTATCACCAATCGCATAGCCCCAGAGGCCGGCATTGCTCGAAAGCACAAGCGCATAATCTTTACCTAACTCAACTTCTTTGAGACTGAGTCGAGTTGGATACTCCTTGTTCGCTTCCGCTAGCGGGACAAACTCGAAATAGATACCCGAGTCCACATTAAGTAGGAGACCTTCTTGCGAATCGCCATCTTGAAATGCGATAAAGCCTTCCGATGCAGGATATGTCTCGACACTATCTATTCGCGCCCCTATGAGATTCTCTATTTGAGCTCGATACGGTTCGTAGTTAACGCCACCGTAAACGAAGACACTGAAGTTCGGAAAGATGTCGAGGACGCGGGTTTTGCCGGTAACGGCCAAGAGGCGCTCGAAATACATCTGCACCCAAGGGGGAATTCCAGAAATGAGCCGCAAGTCCTGCCCTACCGTCTCTTTGACAATCGCATCGAGCTTGGTCTCCCAATCCTCAATACAGTTCGTCTCATAGCTAGGAAGTTGGCCGCGTTTTACCCAGGCAGGAATGAGATGGTTACTTATCCCTGATAGTCGGCCTATAGGGATTCCATTCTTGTCCTCAAGCTCTGGGCTTCCTGACAGGAAAATCATCTTCCCGTCAAGCCAAGCTCCCTTGCCTGACTGGCCATAGTAGTTAAAGAGCGCATTGCGCGCCGTGCCGAAGTGATTCGGAAGACTGTCCTTCGTAATCGGGATATACTTGACACCAGAGGTTGTGCCGCTTGTCTTTGCGAAATATGCAGGGCGACCTGGCCAAAGCACGTCTTCTTCACCTGCGACAACACGATCGAAGTAACTCTTGAGTCCTTCGTAGTCACGAATAGGAACGAGTCGAGCAAGGTCTTTCTGTGTGTGAAGTTCCGCAAGACCGTGGTCTTTACCGAAAACCGTATGCTGACCTTTCTGGCGTAATTGGTCAAGCACCTTTTGCTGGGCAGCATGCGGATTTTCAGCAGCTCGCTGAACGCGGTTAGTCAAAACCTTTGCAATCGGATATGCGAGTGTGCTCTTCCAGCCCATGGGGGTAATATAAGTAAGGGCGTGTCTAAGAACAACAGTTCTTAGACACGCTCAATCTGACGATAAACGAACTTGCTTTTAGAGACGCATGTCCTCTACCATCACGCCAGGGTAATCCTTGGCTTGGAAGGTGAAGGTTGCATCGGCAACCTCTTGTCCTGTTTTGACGGAAGTCAGCAACAACGCGAATCGACTACCATCCTTGTTAAACACACGGACGCGACGGATCTCGTTCTTAACCGGATCGTAGGTGAGTCGGATCTTTGACATCTCAGACTCACGGTCGGTTGGCTTGAATTCGATTTGACGCAGGGTTGTACCATTTTCTTGCACTTCCCCAACGATATCGTACTCGTATCCATCGCTGTCGTAGATGGTGAGTAGGTCTTGCGGACTCATAAAGCCACCGTTGGTATCACTGTCGTCGGCATCATATACCTGAACCTCTTTGTTGTCAGGCAGGTACATCCAGACTGTTTCGCCATCGGAAATGACTATTTGTTGATCGAACTCTACGCGAAATCGCTCACCAGACTGGGTAATGGTTCCAGTCTGTACTTCAGCAGGTGACTCCGGGAATTGGATTTCCAAAGCGACATCTGCTTGTAGGCTACCTCCTGCTTCGTATTTGGTACGAAGTGCTTGAAGATCAGCCTTGGCATTTCCAGCTTGCGCCAAAACAACAGAGGCGAGGCTTACGAAAACGATTATGAAAAGGACTATTCGTGTGATCGTGCGCATGACATTGGTTTTCTAATTCAATAGTAGAACGCCTAAAGGTAGAGATTGTCACAGGCGAGGATGTTAAAACGCACTTAATATCCTAACCAACAAATGTCGCACTATCATTGCCCCGGTATGAACTTACGCAAACTCGCTTCGGAAACGGCCATTTACGGACTGTCCTCAATTTTGGGGAGGGGTTTGTACTTTATGCTGACGCCCTTGTATACAGGGTTTTTCAGTGAGGATACAGCTCCGTTAGGTGTTGTCGCGCACATCTTTTCGATCGTCAGCGTTCTACTCGTATTGTCTACGCTCCGTTTAGATGTAGCCTACTTCCAACAGTACGGCAAGCAAGCGCATGACAAGCTCTTCGGTAGTGCCTTTTTGACCATGGCGAGTTTTGGCGGGCTCTTAGGCCTTGGATTACTTCTAGGATCAGGACCGCTATCAACGTTTTTTGGTTACCAAGAATACCGTTGGCTGACTGCCTTAGCTGGTGGAATTCTATGGTTCGATGCAATGGTGGAGCTACCACTCGCAAAATTGCGCATGGAACGCAGACCATGGAGGTTTGCCGCTGTGAGAATGACTAGCATTGGCATCAACCTTGGGCTCAACCTATTCTGGCTTTATTTTTTGCCGCAGTGGGCTGACGCTCCAGCGTGGATGAGCACTTCGTTCAGTGGTATTGGCTACATCTTCTTGGCTAACTTTATTTCATCGGCTGTTGTGGTTCTACTTATCAGCCCTGAGCTTAAAGGAATGTCTTGGCGCATCGACTTTGGAGTTTTGCGAAAGCTGCTGAAGTTTTCTCTTCCCCTCGTCATTGTTGGGTTTAGTTACATCATCAATGAGATGCTGGATCGACAGCTGTTACCACTTCTTTGGTCTGGCGGGAGCGATGAAGGCTATGCCTTAAACGGTATTTACGCGCAGAATTATAAGCTCGCGATGCTTTTGGCCTTGTTTACACAAGCCTTTCGGTATGGAGCTGAGCCGTTTTTCTTTCGTGAAAGTGGATCTAAGGATGCCCCCGAAAATTATGCTCGACTGGCAAAGTATTTCCTCATTGCAGCACTTCTCGGGTGCTTGGTGGTCTCTCTCTATCTCCCCGCATTCAGCCAATTCTTTTTGCAAGGAACGGAATACCGAACAGGAAGCGATGTTGTCCCAATTTTACTATTGGCAAACCTGTGCCTAGGGATGTACTACAACTTTTCAGTCTGGTACAAGGTCACGGATAAAACCAAGTTTGGCGCCTACATCAGTGTAGGTGGCGCGCTCATCACAATCGTACTACTTGTCCTGCTAATTCCAGAATATGGATTTTATGGATGTGCTTGGACGACGTTGATCTGCTACGCAGTCATGATGACAGCTACGTGGTGGATCGGCTGTAAGTACTACCCTATCCCTTATGAAATTAAGTCGATGTGGGGCTACACGGCTATTGCGATTGCCATCTTTGGGGCATATTGGCTGCTTTCGCCAAAACTAGGATCGAGTGTTCTGGACCTTGCAGTTTCGGGAGGAAGTACCAGTACTTGGCTTATAAATATAGGGCTGGCCACTACAGGCCTGGCTGCCTTTTGCATCGTCGTTTGGATCAACGAACGGAAGGCGTTTACATAAAGAAGGTGCGGTAATAGTCGTACAGACTCGTCCAATTAAAGGCTACGTACACGAGGAAAATCAGAAACGCGCAAATGAACGCCAAGCGATAAGCCTTCATGTGCTTCTTGAACTTGTCAGCTCGGCTTGTGTAGCGTTTTCGGGATTGGTAGCTCATAAGAACAAAGGTATGAGATTTAAGGTGCGGAAATACCTCCACATACTTTACTCTCACCATGTTTATGTGAGGCTAGATTGGGATAATAAAGTGCCCAACACTTAAGGTTACCGATTCAGGATACCCAATAAAACTAGCACAACTTGGATCAAGATAGAGAGTGCCACCAAAACTGCCACGTACATAGCCATCATCTCGATTAACATTAGTGATTACATAGTAAAACTCTTCACTATTTGTCTTGGACGAATAAAAAGCTAAAGGATTATCATGATCCAAAAATTCGAAATTTGCTAATCGTCTGATTTCTGTTCGGCAATCTTGATTGACTTGGCAGGTCGTTTGAAAACAAGTAAAATCCCGAATTGTGTCACGATTGTCCAAGTCTAAACCTGATAAGGTTATACCATTCGAGCTAAAACAGTCTTCACGATAAACTCTGAATGAAGCTACAAGAAGATCATTTTCAGTAAAGCCACCATTTACTATTCCCAGGTACTCAACATCATCGTAAACGTAGCTAAAATTCCCTACTGGCCCCTGTGGATCCTCCTCCCAAAGCCCTCGACAATCGTAAGCTCCTTCAGGCAAAGCGAATGGGTCTATTTTCTCTTTGTTGCAGGAAAGAATAATTATCAGAAAGTATACCAGAGCTAGTAATTGGTGCTTATTCATAGACTTTATAGGTTTGGATGCCTTCATTCGTCAATACTGTAATAAAACTGACTTGCCCTCTTGGCAAGGCACCATCAATATTCACATGAAGTTTTCCTTCTTGCAAAAACCAGTTAGTCTTTTTGATTTCATTAGCCCGACCAAGTATATCAGTCAAAAATACAGCCTTCGTTGTTGGTAAAATACCATCAATAACTACTAATCCATCAAGCTGTGACACTACACTACTTCCTTCTGATGGAAATCTTACGAACTGCTCATAATCATCATGAGGCAATGGGCACCCTTCTCTATCGTCTATGATAATGGTATGGGTTTCACTGTAAAAATCGACAGCATCACCATCTGTATAACAAGACATATGACACAATATATCAATCGTAGTAGTTCCGATATTGTCAAGCGTGTATGTAAAGTTGCTTCCTCCATTTTGCACTAACAATAACCGAGGATTTTCATTTGCCCTCACAATATACCAATCAATATGATTTGGAGAACTCCCATCACTACAGACTCCTGTTGCAGAAAGCGTTATTGTTCCTTTTGGATCGGTTTGAGTAGTTCCTGATATAATCAGACTTGAAGGGTTTGTCGCCATACTAGCAACTGTACACCTACTTTCTCCACCCAATTGACGTGCATTATCTCTACTTTGAGCTCCTGTAGGTAGCCCATTCCAAAATACATCTGGATTAGAGAAATATGGAATTGGCGTTCCCCAGGTATTTGCATTATGATCTGGTGCCCAAGGCGCCTTAATCGTCATAACGGACAGCTTATATACTCCATCATCAGGCGCCCCGTCAATAACGGCTCCTCTAGCGTAAGAGTTAAACTCCATAATAGGTGGCGGCGGCGGGCTAGGGTTCGCAGGAATACTTTCATGACCACAACCGTGATTGTGAGCAAACTCATGAGGCCCGACTAGATTCCATATCGCTTCTGTTTCTAAAATCGTCGTCCTCCTAGAACCTGGTGCAGATCTGAATTGAGATGTACCTTCCGCATTCGACAAACAATTATCACACAAAATTGCAAGTTGGTCAGCATTTGAGTTTGCGAATTCAATTGCTAACTCAGAAGTTGGGTCATTGAGCAAAGCATTCAAATCGTTCATCGCCGAACTTGGCACAGAAGTTACAAGACCACTAATTGACGAAGTAGTTGCATTAATAAAAGGATATGAAGTCAACGCAAAATGCCCTGCGAATCTATAGCTCAAATTGTTTACCTCAGAATTATTAAGTGACACATTCATTTGTTGAATTATAGTTCTTGACATGTAAACTGGGGCACTCCAAGATAAAGAAGGAACAGATACGAAAAACACGTCGACTTCATAATTACCTTCACAATCTTCTGTTGCAATCGCTTCACTTAAATTTAAGCCGTATTCATCAGTATTTTCAACAGGAAACATGTTACTTCCGCTACTAGCTCTACCTCCAGAACACTCCATACATTCTAAATTGCTTGGAGAACGAATCTTTGAATATACTCCATAGTAATTCCCTCCCAACGATTCTATTTGATAATTACCAGACGGAGAACTAAACGTTCCAAATCACACCTGTCCAAAACAATGATTTGACTGAGCGTATTTGAAAGATGAGCGCGAGTAGAAGTTCCCTAAGTTTAGGGTGCTATCACCTCACACCTCGCGCTCACCATGAAAGTAAGTCTTCTTTGCCAATTACTTGGCGT
>JBGCGF010000018.1:0-17493 GCA_045110575.1 Saprospiraceae bacterium | reverse complement strand
TTACGCCAAGTAATTGGCAAAGAAGACTTACTTTCATGGTGAGCGCGAGGTGTGAGGTGATAGCACCCTAAACTTAGGGAACTTCTACTCGCGCTCATCTTTCAAATACGCTCAGTCAAATCATTGTTTTGGACAGGTGTGTGTGAATATATTAAATTGACCACTATAGTGGTCGTAAAGGCGTGGTGTGGCTGGAATAAGAGGCGAAGATTTGAGCCAAACAAAGCTCAAGTCAAGCTTAAACTACAGACTGTAGTGTCGAATTATTACTTGGAGTCATGAGCGATCGCGTTTGCTACCCGTATTACCCGCGAATCTGGTCAAAAATTGCAGTACTTATCCAGTAGATATCTTCATTACTGGTATACATCAGGTATTTGCCATCTGCAGTGACAAAAGGGCACAATTCGTGATTTTCGGTATTTACCGATTCGCCCATATTTACTGCTTTGGACCAACTACCATCCTTGTTTTTAAAGCTGATGTATAGGTCTCCACGGCCAAGACCTTCTGGTCGAGTTGAGCAGAAAATCAGATAAGACTCATCCAGAGCTATGAATACATCAGCTTCATAGTTTTCAGTATTGATGGAACTACCCAAGCGGATAGCTTTTTGAAATTCACCATTGATAAAACGAGAATAGTAAATGTCTTGATTAGATCTTTTATCCCCCTTAGAGGCATCGATGTTTGATGAAAAGTACATCGTGCCATCCTTGGTGAAAGAGATGTAGTATTCTTCGCCTTCGGAATTGATGTTTGGCCCGGCATTGATAGGTTCAGACCATCCGCCAGTTTCCTTCTCGACATACCAGATGTCATGATCCTTTAGTTCGCCAACTCCGTCCAATGCCCTTTTCGAAATGAAATACAACCTCTTCTCATCTGGGGAAAGGAAGGGATCATTGTACCCATATTTTTCATGAGTTAGTATGGTTTTAGGTTGACTCCACTCGCCATCAGTACGTTTCGAGTACCGTATAATGGGCTTCTTCTCAATATCAACTGCATAGTAGAACTCTGTGCCAGCAGCGTTGAAAACAGCACCAAATTCATATTCTTCTGTAGAGATGAAGTTTGGAGCGAACATTTTTCTTTTCAGATCGGGGAGAGGTTGGCCCATATAGTCACCTCTCATGGCGAATGCCCTGACTTTCGATTCATCGGCTCCCTGAGCGATTAACCATTGCGAAATAGCTTCAGCTCCAATTCGTTGAGCTATTTCAAGTGGGCTGCTTCCTCTTTTATTGAGAATTTCAATATCCACACCGTTTTCGATCAATTTTTGTACGAGCAATAGGTTCTGATCTAGAATGGCACACTCCAGGAGTGCAGCACCGTATTGACTTTTCCAGTTGTCCTTTTCTTGAAGTGCGATAAGCGTATCCAGCAAAGTCGTTCTATTATACTGAACGGCCATGTAGAGTGAAGTGTGTCCATCCTTATCTTCTCTATTGATCTCTATGCCCCTCTCAAGTAAATTGTCAAATACCTCTATTTGATTACAGCCCACAGCCCAGTGCAACAAAGACCTGCCACGATCATCGATTACATTTAGGTCTGCATACTGAAGCATGCTGTCTAGTCTTTGCAAGTTGCCGTTACAGGCTGTTCTATGAATGTTCTGAGCTACACTATTCAAGCAGGATGCAGTCAATAGAAAGATGAAAATTAGTCTACGGTACATGCTGTGATTGATAGGTAACGGTTTGGCAAACTGGGTTTTAGAGCAGTTTAGGCTTTGTTGTATTCTTTTTTGTCAAGTGAGAATTTTCTATTCCTCCTTTTTCGAATGGAATAAATTAGAGTCAAAACTATAAACGTGTAAATGCTGAAAGAAATCCCCAAGAAGCTTAAGAACACAAGATTAAATACAGAGGCAATCCCAAATCCTATCGCAAGACTAAATAATATTCGAAGCCAGAGATTTTTCATGATTTAATTAAATTCAACTACTCGAAATCTGCCAATAGTGGTGAAGAGCTTAAATATACAACAGCGTCACGCCTTTTCATCTGTGTGTAACTGGCCATTGGCGAGGGCTTTAATGGTGATGTCGATGAAGAGCCTATAGGCAAAATACTTAATGCCGATATGCATAAGCACAGGAAGGATGGAGCTCCTAAGGAGTGTTGAATTGCTTCCCCATCCCCAAAACACAAAACCCCACTCAACACCAAAGTCAAGCAGGGTTTTATATCTGTCTATTCGCAAAGCTTCTCGCGTTCTTACGCCGCCTTCAACTCATCCACCTCCATACCCGGAATCTCACCTGGAAGGATATCCTCCTCCACCTTCAAGTTCTCGATAATGAAGACCTGGCGCGCAGGTGTGTTCTTGCCCATATAGTAGGCGAGTAGACTGTCTAGGTCTAGGTCATCGCGCATGAGCACAGGGCGCAAACGAATGTCTTCACCGATGAAGTCCTTGAATTCGCTCGGACTGATCTCTCCCAATCCCTTGAAGCGCGTAACCTCCGCCTTGCCGCGAAGGGAATCCATCGCCGTCATTTTCTCCTGCTCTGAATAACAGTAGAAAGTCTTCTTTTTGTCGCGCACACGGAAGAGTGGCGTCTCCAAGATGTAGAGGTGACCCGCACGAACTACATCCGGGAAGAACTGCAAGAAGAACGTAAGCAACAATAAACGAATGTGCATACCATCGACGTCGGCATCGGTAGCAATGACGACGTTGCTGTAACGCAACGACTCGATACCGTCCTCAATGTCGAGGGCGTGTTGAAGCAGATTGAGCTCCTCGTTTTGATAGACGACCTTCTTGGTCATTCCAAAACAGTTGAGGGGCTTACCACGCAGACTAAATACCGCTTGGCGCTGTACGTCACGTGCTTTGGTGATCGAACCAGATGCTGAGTCGCCCTCGGTAATGAATACCGTGGTTGCGTTACGATCTACTTCGTCCGTTTTCTTAGGATCATCGTTGAGGTGCATGCGACAATCACGCAACTTCTTGTTGTGGATGTTGGCCTTCTTCGCACGCTGATTGGCGAGCTTCTTAATGCCAGCAATCTCCTTGCGCTCACGCTCAGATTGGATGATCCGCTTCTGAAGATTTTGTGCGACCTCCGGATTGCGGTGCAAGAAATCATCAAGCTTCTTTGAAAGGAAGTCGTTGACGAACGTACGCAGTGTCGGTCCGCCTGGACCTGTAACTGTTGATCCAAGTTTGGTCTTGGTTTGACTCTCAAACACTGGCTCCTCAATACGAACACTAAGTGCGCCGATGATCGAAGCGCGGATGTCTTTCGCGTCGTAGTTTTTTCCAAAGTGTGTACGTACCGTGTTCACGATACTCTCGCGAAACGCGTTGAGGTGTGTACCACCTTGCGTCGTGTGCTGGCCGTTAACGAACGTGTAGTACTGTTCACCGTAGTGGTTGCCGTGGGTAAGCGCAACTTCGATATCATCCCCTAAGAGGTGAATGATCGGGTAGCGTTTATCCTCTGCTAGCGTGCGACGTTCGAGCAGATCGAGCAGTCCATTCTTTGAATGGAAGGTCTCCCCGTTGAAACGCATTTTCAGCCCTGCGTTGAGGTAGGCGTAGTTCCAAAGTTGGTTGATGACAAACTCTGGATTGTACTTGTAATTTTTGAAAATCGTCTCGTCTGGGCGGAACGTGATCTTCGTGCCGTTCGGCTCGGCTGTTTTTTTGAGTTTAGCATCCTCGACGATTTGACCCCCGGTGAATTCAGCAAACTTTGCTTGGTTTTCGCGAAAGCTCTCCACGATAAACTGCTGTGAAAGCGCATTGACGGCCTTGGTTCCCACACCGTTCAGACCAACTGACTTCTTAAACGCCTTCGAATCGTACTTGCCACCCGTGTTGATCTTCGAAACGCAATCGACGACCTTTCCGAGAGGGATGCCGCGACCATAGTCACGAATCATCACTTCACCATCTTCAATCGTAATGATGACCTCTTTACCGTGGCCCATTACGTACTCATCGATACAGTTGTCGAGCACCTCCTTGACCAGGATGTATATCCCGTCGTCTGGAGTTGAGCCATCACCAAGCTTACCGATGTACATGCCGGGACGCATACGGATGTGCTCCCGCCAGTCGAGTGATCGGATGTTGTCTTCGTTGTACGTGACGGGTGTAGCCATGGGGATTATAGTGTTGGGGGCCAAGTTAGCTACGCTAACTTAAAGTCCTGTCGAACCACTGGTTCGCAGGCAAAAAGTAAATATAACACAATTTGTGTTGTGTAGGGTAAAAGCGTTGCTTGTACGTTGATTTACTGCGAACCAGTGGTTCTCAGTACAGCAGCTAGCAGGACTAGCTACATCTGTGCAGCGAACATCGCAATTTTCAACGCGTAGTCCACGTCGTTTTTCTCCAACGTTTGTTGGACATATCTGTGCAATTCTTCTTGGTGGTTTGCGGCCCCGTTTTCTGCTTTCGCCAAAACCTCCTTCACATGTCCATCCTCTTCTTGAAGTGAATTCACATCTGAAGCTTCCGGAAGGGCCTTTGCTCCAGCCAAACGACCGAGGTCATTACCTGTCAGCACACTGCTGTTCTTGATGCTTTCCGGAAGTCCCATGAATCCAATTGCAGGTCCGAGTACCGGCTGTACAATCGGGAAAACCGCATCTCCAGAAGCGCGAACGTAGAAGGCACGTCCCATGCGTCCCATGAGGTCGAGCTTGAACGGATCAACGCGGTCGCTTTCGTCGATCATCTCTTCGTCAATGTGCAAACGTGTGACGTTGCAGATGATCAGGTGACCCGCGCCTCCTTGGTCACCGAGTGGAATGACTTCTTTGACTTTACACTCAAGGTGCGCAGGGCTCTCCTTTACGCGGAATGCTTTGACGGTGTCAGAGGCCAGTGGCGTAAATCCAGCCGCATCAAACTCGCTCACTTCGTGCGGCCATTCTACACTGGCAACGGCCATTTGGCGCACAATGCTGTGACTAACAACGTTGATAACGCACTCTCCCGTCGCCTCAATGTTGGCAAGTGTGTCTTTCGTGGTGTTGTCCCTCACTCTTCGGTTAGAACTGAACACTGCAATCGGTGGATTAGAGCTAAAAATGTTGAAAAAGCTGTACGGGGCAACATTGGCTTTGCCTTCCGCATCGAGTGTACTTACAAAGGCGATCGGTCGCGGCCCAACGGTGCCCACCATAAACTGGTGTAGGTCGCGGGTTGGGGTGTTGCGGGGATCAATGGTGCGGAATTTTTTGATGGGACGTGGGATTTGAGAAGTGGGATCTGGGATGCGTGACGCCGCCAAGATACCTATCGACTCGGATCTCTGATCGCGATGTTTTTTTGAATCGCAAACTCGACGGCTGACATCCTCTGCATGTGTCGAGCGGATAATTTTTTCGTTTGGGCAAACTGAAGTCTAACAGCTGAGACGAGAGGTTCTACCTAGATCTGTTTTTAGGGGTAGAATTCCCCGTTTCAAAAGGGTTCCCCCTCATTAATCAAGGAGGTGGCAAATGGGTGACAAAATGTTGCTCCGTGTTTGGCTGGTAACAAAAAACAATATACATTACAAAGTAAATTTAAAAAATTTGAATATGCCAGCTGCCAAAGATATCTAGCGATTTTTTGCTTTTTACTAGCGATTTTTTTTGCTAATCCACTAGTTGTTAATGCCCAGCATGAAACCTGTGGTAATGAGCACTCGGATAGTGCTTTGCCAAACTCATCGACAGACTGTATTGCTCCTCAAGGGCTAATAAATATAGCACTTAATGGAACGGCCCGAGCAGCTCTTCCTCAGATAGATGTACCGTATGTATTTCATTATATTCAGTATAATGATGATGGGGACGTATGTACTTTAAACGGAAATCCTCCTCCAGCTGAAGGTACACGATTTGAAATGACTTGCAACTCAGGGGGGAATTACAGTTCACCTACCAATGTTGTTCGGCATGTCCTCGATTTTCAGACTCAGTTTGATTATCTATTTGAAAACTTGAGAGACTTTGATCACGTGGATGCTGCACTACCTATACCATACGCTGGAGTGCTGGGGGATACTCGCATTAGAATGGTGCCGGGATCTACTGTTGCTCAAGCTGGTGCTCAACATTGTTCAGATGTGCCTGGTGTTTACATCTGGGAATCTGAGGCTGATTTAAATGCTAGTGGACTTTTATCCAACCCAGCTGTACAGGCAATAATTGTATATGGAGATTATGCTCCAGGAGTATGTACTGTTGGAGGATCAGCAAACAATGGGAATGTTTATCTCTTTGCTCACCTTACCTCAGATCCTGTAAATATTAAGAAAACATTGCCTACACCACGCTACATGAAATTGTCCATCTCGCAGGCCTTGGGCATACATTTGATGGGGATGCTTGTTCTCAAATTGATCTAGGTGGAACAGGTCCTTATAGTGGCTCAGAAGTTTCAAGCAACAATGTTATGGATTATTATTGGCCAGGGGTATATACAGGAAGCCCTTACACTAGCAGCCTCCCAAATGTTAGTTTGTCCGCCTGTCAGTGGGCTACACTCTATTGCGAAAGAGCCAATCGTTTTGGAACAATCTGTGAAAAACAAGATGGAGTGACGCAAATTTCAGGTGCAGAAAACATAGGCGTTTTTGGAAGCCAGATACTGACAACGATAAATAAAAATATAGAACTTCTTTCAGGTGCTGACGTGGTTATCACCGGCAAGATTAAGTTAGCTCCTGATGTGGCCATTGTAGTGCGGAGAGGTGCAAGATTGACCATAGACAATGCAGTGCTATCAAGTTGTGACCCAAGCGAAGAAGGTAGGTGGGAAGGCATCTTTATTGAAGGGAACTACGACCTAGAACAACCTAGTGAAAGGAGTTTCCCTTTACCCACAGAGGCAGGCGTAGTAAGAGTTTACAACGGCAACATCAGCGATTGCTCAAGTGTCTTGCGCACCTACCGATTTGAACCAGCAAGTGATTACAGCGCAGGTTGGGATAGAGCTTATTGGGGCGGAGTGATGTATGTCAGAGACAGTGAATTCAAGAACAACAAGCGCGTTGCAGAATTCATGAAATACGAAAAAGAGAACAAGTCCCTTTTTCACGGAACACAATTTTATGGCAAACAAGATGCGACAAGGTCTGATCGAGCGATAACCGCGTGGGCCGTCAATGGTATTTCGGTAGATCAAGGATGCAACTTCTATGATTTCTCAAATCAAGCCATCTACAGCATCAATGCCTTTTTCAAAATTAACAACTCGAACTTCAGGTTTAATACTGAAGCGGTGGTGTTGGAGTATACGAGGTCGCACACAAGTGTTATGAATGAAATTGGTATAGAAGGTGGCAACGAGTTTTCCGCTAATATTGGAGCCGTCTGTATAGTAACCTCTGATTTTCAATTCAGAAATAATTCTTCTTTTCAAAATAATTTTGTATCAAATGCTGAAGACTACTATGTAGAGACATATGGAACAGGACAAATTAATATTGATAATAATTCCTTTACAGGAGCTGAAGGAGGCGCATATATTTGGTCTACCCAACCCAGATTTTTCAGCTCCATCAATTGCAATGTTTTCAATGGTGCAGGCGTGAAAAATCGTGGGCTGTCAATCTCAGGCGATCAGTTTAATACAGTTATTGAAGGGAATGTATTTTCTGGGCTAGAAAGTGCGCTCGTCTTTCAACAGGCTTCAGGAACCACATTTATTCCAAAAGAATCTCAAGGAAATCCTAGCATAAGTCACGGAAATTTTTGGATTGGAAACGAGGACGACATCGTCAGATCTACCGCTAATAGTGTGAGAAATCACGCCGAGGTGACATATTATTCTCACACCTTTGATCAAGGACAAGTAAGTGAATTCAATCCAGACGAAAGTAGTACTTATGGAGGAGGGGTAAACGTTGTAATGGCGCAAGCGTTCTTTGAAAACGACTGTACAGCAGGGTTCGAGGTAGAGGATCCAATTGTTCCGACGGGCTTTCCCTGTGAAGACTTTGCTGGAGGTGGTTTATCGCCAGACCATCCGGATCAAAGGCAAAATTTAGCTGCACTGTCTGAAATGATGGATGATGCTTATGCCTCTCAGCCTACAGATGCGAGTAGTATTGTAGATCTGGTAGATTGCTTATCACAAGAAGATCAACTCAGGCTCTACTATTTGTCGCTGAATTTTACCCACGATGAGACTTTATATCAAGCGGTGAGGAATTCAGAAAGCCTATCGCTCTCAGATATTGCAGGGTTAGAGCGAGCTAGGCAGGTATGGCTGTTTGAAAATAGTCTACTAGGGGAAGATGTTTTGCTCGACTATTATGAAATGACTTGTGCTGATTCAAAGCTTGCCAAACCTTACATTAGAGAGCACAACTTCGTAATCCACCGAAAAGTGAGCGATGCGGATTATCTTTCATGCGAGGAAGAGGCTGATGAACCGGCTACCGAATTTTTTGCTGAGCAACCTGTTGGTCGTTCAGTCAATGAGTTAGAAAGCTGCACACAGCGTTGTGCCGGCGTTACGTATTCTGTGATAGACTTGATAAGTGGGGTCGAGATGAAAGTGGATGCTCCAACTCAAGTCGTTGATTTCGAGGTCAATATCCCTTACCGCTATGTCAAAACTGCATGTCCTACGCACGGTACGCACCTAAGCAAGACCTTTGAATAACTTACCTACTTCATGTCAAGTCGAATGGACATCGAGGCTATGCCTTGCTGCAGTGCTCATCGTATGTTGTTCTCTCTCCTCCTTTGCTCAAGTAAACTACGAGGCGGGGCGCAACCTAAAGGATTGGACTACGACTGGCGATTACTTGGTAGATAGTCACGAATGGTTTGGGGATACCTTGATCTTGTCTTCAAGCTTTAGGTATGTGTTCGACACCATTGTGCAAATGCAAGGAGATACAACCATTACGGTGGTCCGGTATGGCTCTGCGCAGGGCATTCATATCTATCCAGATGAATATTTACCCGCAACCATCAACCTTGTTGATACGGCATTCATACCCATAACAACACCTGTTCTCTACAAAGATAAAATGTACTGGGGTGCTCAGAAGTCTTTTACGCCTCCTGACACTTCCGCTTGGATTGTTTTGTACGAGTTCGATCCGAAAACGTTAGCGCGAAGAAGCTTGACGCTGCATGATGCCCAAAGTGGGTTTCACTACATGTATGATTTAGAAGTTGATGATGGCTTGCTGTCTGCAATAACGCGAGCAGGGAGAAGTGGTGACGAGCAATATTATATGAATGTTGTTGACCCTGCTCAGTGGAAATTAGTAGCACATACTCCATTGGAATGGACAACTGGTAATCTGTCTTCAAATTCTGAACGTTTATTCACTAGTGACATTAAAATTATTGGTTCTGATACAATTGTAGTGTACTCAGGTATTGAAGATGCGAACTATTCTCATAGGGCGCTGTTCTTCAAGGATTATAATTTTGAGGGTGAAGAACTATACACAAGGTACACTGGTGATAGAGTTGAGAATTTTTGGTGGTATGGTACGAGGAGAAACTATGATCGATCCATTCTAACGGCTAGGGAAGATTCCTTTTTGTTCTTTTTATCAAATCATAGTCATCCAGAGTATGAAGATGATGCCACATCACCGATAGATTTTAAGGCGTATGTGATTGATCCGGTTACCTATGAACGCATTGCCAGTTCTGATGCGATGGGCGATCCAAGGTTTTTTGATGTTATGCAGGCTTTGATGGATTACACTACGATTGGTGATACCTTGGTTGCAGTAGGACAGTGCGGAACAACGATTATTGAAGATTCTACATACGCGTTGATGGGACCTAATCCAATAGGTTATCAACTTGGGGTTATGGGGTATGACATGAATACCCTTGATTTACTTTGGTCAAAGCGAATTGTGGCAGCAACGAAATACCAATCCTTGAGTGATGATTATGGTGTGGCGAGTAGTCCACATAATTTTGTAAGTGTAACAGCAATGACCTGGCAGGATAATGAGATTGATAATTCACGTGACACGGAGGTACGCATCATTCACCTCAATGCGCATGGGTGTCCAACAGGCGATCCTGACAAGACCTGTGATGAATTGATCTGGCTTGATCAATACGTTAGCAATACAGATGATCCAGAAACTTCAAGAGGGATAGTACCTAGCTTAGCAGTTACTCCTTCTTTGCTACCTACTGGTAATGAAAATCGCATACGTTTCTCCTCAGATGTGCTTTCATCTGATCAATTGACTGCTTGCACTCTTCAACTTTACAACATTAATGGTCAGATACTCGAACAAGCAACCTTGACAGGGCCTGAATTTTCCTTTGCGGTCCCTGAGCGCCTAACAGCGGGTATCTACTTTGCGTATCTTAAGACTACTGAAGGGAAGTCCATAGGGGTCGGGAGATTTGTGTTGCAGTAGGATCAAATTTCATTTCTTTGCCTAAGTAAGTTTGTGTGTCGCTGAGATACCGCAACCGCAAGTGTGAGATTGCCACACCAACAAGCTATATGGCAGGTCGAAATGACAGATCGCATTTTTGGGCTTATAAGAGGTTCGCGCCAAAAACATCCCTTAAGGCAAGCGCCGCAGGCTTTCGCATCTGGTTATGCAGCGCCGCAGGCTTCCCCCACGTTAGTTATTCAGCACTGTGGGCTAAACGCGCTGCAGGCAATCTACCCTAGCGGATAAAAATTTCGTTACTTAATTTTAGGATTCAACCAACCACTATGAATGGTTTTGCAACGTTATTGCTCGCACTTGCTATCACAATCACCCTCAGCGCCCAGTCTGCGATAGGCACCTGGATCACAGTCGATGATAATTCCGGTGAGGACCGCAGTCAAATTGAGGTCTACGAAAACGGAGGGAAGCTCTTCGGCAAAGTTTCTTAACGCTAGACGAGAGTGCGGAGACCCATTGTGAGACGTGTACAGGTGACCGCGCGAATGCTCCTTATATCGGTATGGAAATCATTACCGCTGCTGCATCTGATGGGGACAAGGAATGGGCGGGTGAAATGTATGATCCAGAAAGTGACACGACGTACAAGCTTGTGATGTGGCTAGAGGACGATGCAAATGTGCTTTACGTAAGAGGTGAGCACTGGACGGGACTTTACCGGACACAGACCTGGAAGCGCAAAGGGTAGAATCTCGTTAGAGATTTACCCTTTGCATCTGTCCTGCTAACCAACGGTTCGCAGGAAATTAAGTGGCACGAGCATGAACTTTGAACCACAACGCCAGCACGAGCTATGCTCGTGC
This sequence comes from Saprospiraceae bacterium, assembly GCA_045110575.1. GTDB lineage: Bacteria > Bacteroidota > Bacteroidia > Chitinophagales > Saprospiraceae > CALDTK01. The sequence goes on along the minus strand of JBGCGF010000018.1, from coordinate 6,267 downwards.
TGGCCCTGCGTCCCTATTAGCAGTCTAACCTCCAGCAGCGAAGCGATCTAGCAGTGAAACGATCCAGCAACGCAGTGGTCCAACTACTATATAATCTCCAAATATCGTCTTCGCTCCCAGTCCGTCACGACCTGTTCGCTTTGGCGCCATTCCCATTCGCGGGTTGCGATGAAATGATCAATGAAAGCTTGGCCGAGCAACCCTCCAGCCTCCTTGCGGACAGCCTTAAGTGCTTGAGTGGCTTGCGACAGATTGGTCGGTAAAGGTTCCAAGCCTTTTGCCGCGTAAGCGTTGCCTTTGGTTGCAGACTGTTTTAGCGTAAGCTTATTTTCTATGCCGTAGAGGCCCGCCGCAATACCTGCAGCCATGACCAAGTATGGATTTGCATCAGCGCCAGGAATACGCGTTTCTAAGCGGGTGCTTGAAAGGCCTCCGCCAATGACGCGAAAGGCCGTCGTGCGATTGTCTAGGCCCCAGCTAGTGCTCGTTGCGGCCCAGCTGCCTTCCACCAAGCGCTTGTAGCTATTTACGGTTGGCGCAAAAAACGGGAGCAACTTAGGAAGCCAGTAAAGCTGCCCTGCCAAGTAGCTATCGAAAAGCTTTGATATGCCGTGCTTGCGGCTTGGTTTTGAGAAGAGATTTTCGCCTGTCTTTAGGTCACTGAGACTCTGGTGAAAGTGTCCGCTGCAACCTGGGAGGTCGGCCGTCCACTTGGCCATGAAGCCTGCGATCAGGTCGTGTTTTAGCGAAAGCTGTTTGACGCCAAGCTTAAAGCAAGCAGCACGATCGGCCGCTTCGATTCCTCGTGTGTAGTGAATTGCGGCTTCATAAACGCCAGGGCCTGTTTCGGTATGGAGTCCTTCTAAGGGGATTCCAAATTCACCGAGTAGGGTCCACAAGTCTTCGGTGTAGCTCGGCAAACTTGTCGGTCGAAGCATCGAGTAGCCGTGCATTCCGGGCGTCGCCGAAGTAGGAAGTGCGCCCTGTTTTGCCGCAAGGCTTTGAGGAGTTTCTGCAAACGTGAACCATTCGTATTCGATGGCACTGTTTACTGCATAGCCCATGTGTTCAGCTTTCGCCAAAACCCTTTTCAAGGCCGTTCGTGGACATGCGTCTGCTGCGATTCCACCGTCAAAATCGCCAAGGAGAAAAGGAATGTTTCCGTCCCAAGGGACCTGGCGTAACGTGTTAGGATCCAAGCGCGCTTCTGCATCAGGGTAGCCCGTGTGCCAGCCGCTGATTTGCGTATTGTCGTAGGGTTGATCTTCTACATCCCAGCCGAACACAACGTTGCAAAAGCCTAGGCCACTTTTCAGCGCAGACTTCAACTTTGCTTTGCTGATTCGCTTGCCGCGGAGCACGCCGTCGATGTCTGCCACCGCAACGAGTACGGGGCCTTCTGGTAGCTTTTTGAGCAACGCTTCGATGTTGGTGGTGGGGTTCTTTGGCATACAGTTGTAATTACGTGTATTTCGCGTAGAGGTTCGGCCGTTGAGGTGAATTGAACCGCAAAAACGGTCTTAACCAGCGGCTGACATGCTCTGCATGTGCTGGTGTATTTTGAACCGCAATACTGCGGGACTAAGCAAGAGAACAGAGCCAGATGTTGTCAAGCCGTTTCTAGCAGTGGCTTTACGGACTTCGCAAAGGGGCCGAGAGCGCAAAGTCAAGGCGCACATTCATAGCGCGGAGGCCTTTATAGCCTGGCCGTCATCTCGACCGGAGCACGATTGCCTCTTAATCAGCGTAAGCGATGCAGTGCAATCACGTGCGCAGCGGAGAGATCTGTTCGTTAACTATTTCTTCAAGAAGGACAGATTCCTCCGTGCGTTTCCTCGTTCCTCAGTCGCTTAGACGAAATGACGGTTCTTGAAAAGGTCCTGTTTTGAGCGTCCCTATTAGCAGTCCCACATTTCAAATCTCATATCCTACGTCCCGTATCCATTTCTTACTTTACCCCCATGGCTCAACCAACGTTTTCCCGTAAGGTGGATATGCACACGCACATCATGCCCCGCAACATGCCTGACTTCGCTGCGGAGTTCGGTTATGACGGCTTCATTATGCTCGATCACCACAAGGAAGGATCGGCTAAAATGTTCCAAAGCGGTAACTTTTTCCGGGAAATCGAGAGCAATTGCTGGGATGCGAAAGAACGTATCGATGAGTATGAGACGCACGGTACTACGGTGCAAGTGGTCTGTACGATTCCGGTACTTTTTGCCTACTTCGCCAAGCCACAAGATGGATTGGCGGTAGCTCGTTTCTTGAACAACGATGTTGCGGCGACGGTCTCTGCTTACCCGCGCCGCTATATCGGTCTAGGTACACTTCCGATGCAAGCACCTGATCTTGCGATCAAGGAGCTTGAGCGTTGCAAGCAGTTGGGTTTGAAAGGCGTGCAGATCGGTTCGAACATTAACGGTAATAACCTGAGTCAGGCGAATTACTTCGCGATTTTCGAGGCTGCGCAAGACCTCGACATGGCCGTCTTCGTTCACCCATGGAACATGATGGGCAAACCAGAGATGGAGCGTTACTGGCTTCCTTGGCTGGTTGGTATGCCTGCAGAGAGTAGTCGTGCAGCTTGTTCGATGATCTTCGGAGGTATTCTTCAGCGGTTACCAAAATTGAAGGTCTGCTTTGCACACGCTGGTGGTAGCTTCTTGCCTACGCTTGGTCGTATCCGTCACGGGTACAATTGTCGCCCCGACCTTGTCGCAGTAGACAATGCTATCGATCCTGTTGACTACCTCGGTAAGTTCTGGATTGACAGCATTACGCACGATCCGAAGTTGCTCAACTACGTCATGGATCTCGTTGGCGAGGATAAGATCATGCTCGGTTCGGATTACCCGTTCCCGCTTGGTGACTTAGAGATCGGTGCCTTCATCGAAGAGATGGGACTTGAATCATCAACCGTCGAGAAGATATTTAGAACCAATGCCTTGGATTGGTTGGGGGTTGATGAGAAGGATTTTGATTAAAGCTGGGCTTTAAGAATTTTGAATGTCCTGGGGATTTGGGTTTATAGAGTGCAATTTTACCGATAATCCGATGAAATCGACCGTTGCTCCATACATGTTTGACTTTCAAGATTATCGAATTACCTTTCGTTAAGAAAACTAGAAACTTTCCGGGCTGGTGTGTTATATAGGCCTCACCTGAAAAATTGTTTTTTAGAGGTTTAACAAATAAAAAATCTCACTTACTCATTGATCTTTAATTTGCTTCAACAATGAAGCGCAACATTCTTATTGTAATGTCATATTCACACACACACACACAAGCCCTGGCATTTTGCCAGGTACGGATTTCTGCTTCTTCTTCTAGCGGCGATATTCATACAGAGTTGTAATAAAGACGAAAACTTCTTAAACGATGAGGAGGCTAACGTCCAACTAACCGAAGCACAACAACTGGAGGCGACCGCGATCTCTGAACTAGCTTCACTAGCAGAAATAGTAATGCTTGACGCAGATGCGCGGAAGGAACTCTACCAGATTTCCCTCGAGCCGATCTATATCGACCGATATGTAGGATTGGGAGATCTACTCGACCCTGCAAGTATTCAGCAGCATAAATCTAATGGAATTGCTCAAGCAGGAGCCTTTAAGCGACTCTTCGAGCAGTCCTTTGATCCTAACGTTCATACTAGTCTTCAACGTTACGTAGCAAAAGCGACAGAAACGCTCAGTTCTCGCACCGATGGCAACCCAGAAGAGGATCTTTATTTCTACTGCCCATACTGTGAATACTACGCCACTGACCAAGTTGTTAGTGATGGTATTACGATTGCCCAAGCTGTGTTAGGTGGCGGGCAAACCGGGCCTGGCAATAAGCTTTTATCTGACGGCACATATACCGAGGTAACAGTAAGTGATGATTACGCAATGACTACACCAACAATCATTGTAACCACTGAGCCTCAAGGAATAATTATACCGGAAGTGAACGCTGTTATACTAATTTGTGAAACAGCAGAAGCAGGGCAAGCATTTAGGTGCTGCTCTTATACATATGAGGGCGACGCCAGGTATTCCGACCCATTTGACTGCTATTATACAGGAGGCAGTGGAGGAGGAGGATTGGAGCCGAGAATTGACGAAGATTGGCTCGATTGTGAAGGTTTCTCCGCTGTTTATACTGGCCATATCCAATCCACGAAAAGGATGGACGCATTTCTTAGCGTTACAGATGGTGGTGGTAATGAAATGAGGTTGGCTCGCATTGGTGCAGGTTCACCATATACAGTCGACGATGGTCAGATCGAAACAAATGCCTTTGCGGCCCTTTTGCGTAAATATATTACGAGGGGAAGAATTAGCAATGAGTTTATCTTGACCTGGGGTGTAGAGTTCGATCCAGGCTGGGAATGTGATGAGCCAGATCAATTGTTTGTACTTTACGAGGAAGACGAGAATTCTACTTCTACTTTCTCGGGCTCAATTGGATTTACACCTGAGATTGAAATAGAGATAGGTGAAGGTCTTGGATCAGTTACGCTTGATCCTGGAGTTGAAGTTGAAATTGGTTTCGAAATTGAAATTGAGGCTGATGATGATGTAATTTGGCAACAAACGTACTCCCGTGAAGAGTACTTTTCACGAAATCGAGCGAGTCGGGGATGTCAAACTCATCCAATTCTTGAAACTGAGACAGTTTTCGACGATTTCTTCGATCACGATGAATATTGCAAATACAGTTGTGACGAAGGGTTCGTATCCCTTCCTGATGTCCACTTTGACTAGTGAATAAAGTTTTCACACTCTAGAGGGGAGGTAAAACTTTGTGTTTTACCTCCCTTCTTTAATATTCTTCTACTATGAGAAACTACATACTTTTTCTTCTATTATTGTCGATAATACATGTTGTTCATGCTCAAGAATCTGAAAGCACCAATAAGGGCTACTTCACTTTAGCGGCCGAATATGGGTACGGATATTATTGGGACTGGGACAACTCTGTAGCCGAGGAGACGAATATCCGTCTGGGAGGCCAGCACCTCTTAAGTTCACAAGATAAGTTTGGCTACAGCGCAAGGCTGACCTTATCAAGGAATTCCAAGAACGACAAACTATCCTATGGGGCAGGCTACTATTATTATTCGGCTATTGGCCACTACGATGGTAATTACTTAAACGTAAATACCGGAGAAGTCAAGGCAAGACTTATGGATTTCGGTGTCAGTGAAAGCGGGCACACTTTTTTTATGCATGTATCACCTACATTGTACAGATCTGAAACTTGGAGGATCTCGGGAGGCATTTCGACGGGGTTAACATGGGCTAGCTACGAAAGTATTGTTATTCCCCTAACAGACAGCCCAATAACGTTGAAAGATCGAACTGCTAAAAACGCTGGGTTTCTTAGTGGATATTTGGGAGTTTCTACTACAGCAAGCTACGCGATCAACCCATATTATAGAGTGTTCGGTCGGGTGCGGTGGAATTTCCAATGGGATACTGGCGCAACACTACTCGTGGAGCCTACTGTAGGTATTGAGCTACCGCTCGTCCGAGCAGGTCGCCGTTTTGTGTCACGCGGCAAAAAGTAGTTGTCCATTTTCTAACATAGGTAATAGCGGCGCCGTGTCATAATTTGATGTCTTTCATAATGACAACTATTCCGGCCCCTTCGAAATCTTTCTCAAAATCGCATTTAAGCTTTCCAGTTCGACCGTCCGATGAAATTCATCTGCTAGGTCTAGAATGTCGTGATGTTTGTGCCAGTAGATTCTTATTCTATCGGTATCGACAATTTCGATTCTACCTTCGCTGAAATCGTTTTGTGATTCGTCTGCTATTGTAAAGGAATTCCACTCACCTTCGCCTCTTTCAATCTCCATTTTTAGTTGGTCGAATCCTTCTAGGTCTTGAAATACAGGCTTGCCGTCTCGATATAAGGTGTAGCTGTCGTCGTTAGCTATTTCAACTTGGAAGTCTGCGGTATTGAGTGATTGCCACTTTCCATGGAAGTTGTAAGGTTGGGGAGTTGAGTAGCTGGAGAGTAGTAAGATTAATAGATAGAGAGTCATTTTTATCTGAGTCAGGGTTATGCGGGTTTTTAATCTTAGTTAGATTAATACTGTCGTTTTAAAACGTAATATTCAGTGTAATTATTTCTGTCATTGCGATTTCTATGACATAAGCAAGTCTAAATTGCCGTCAGTTGATAGTTTTTGTCATACATAGTGTTCTTTCTTAGGCAGGCCATTACAGTATGAAGGATTTTGTTTCGTATGGCATTCAGTACTACGAGATGAAG
>JBGCGF010000017.1:0-107140 GCA_045110575.1 Saprospiraceae bacterium | reverse complement strand
CATAATGCCCAAATCGAGGTATTCGGTAGCGCTAGTAACAACAGGGCAGCCAAATCAACATATTCAAATCTTCAATGGCCAGTTCAAGGAAGAAACCTAACAATAAGAATATCCTAAGGAATTAATCAGTAGACCCTAATTAGTCATTCTTTGTGAAATACCCCTTGTTAGAAACAGCATCCTCACTTACAAATATGCTAGCTTCTTTAAACCACACTTCTGCATAGTTGCCATCCGCATACTGTTTCTGTACATCGCCGCCGTGCGTTTCAGCACCCGAACACCAGTTCATGTTTACTTCCGGCGATTTGCCGTTCGTTTGATTGTAACAACCCAGCTTGAAGAAAAGCCCTTCATCTGCATACGCATTCTTTCGCTCGACGCCGTCTTGACCAATCGGTACAAACAACGCTTGTGTTTGCGCAGGAATATCTGCAGTTGTTGAGTACTCTGAGGCAATCAAGTTTTTGGTAAAGGTCTTGGTCTCATGTCCTCTGCTCGAGAAGGTAAGGTGCATGAGGCCGTCCTTAACTTCAATCTCATAGCTCAATTCTTCGCCTAGTGCAATACCTTCTGTTGGCTCTGCAGGGGCGCTGTCAGCAGTAGTGCCAACAACAGAGAAGTCATTACCCCAGACGGCAGTAGAGTAGTCCCATCTACCTGAGTTGTCATCGCCGGCAGTATTGATTTCGTAATGCCAGAAGATCGAACCTTTGGTATGTCCGGGAAACTTCTTGTAGAAGATCTTCAGAGGCTCGTTCTCGTGGCCATCAGCACTATGAATCTGTCCAATAACGACAGAGTGTGATGCTGCAACGCGGTTGTCGCCCGATGCAGAGACGTTCATTACTTTCAATGTCGCTGTCAACTTCGCTTCTGTTTTTGGAAACCACTTTTTCGTCTGCGCTAACTCGGTTCGCGTGTTGTTCGACGTTCCATGTGTATCTCCTGCATTTGGAGCCTTGTAGACTACCCAGTTTTGCGATCCTTCATTGGCGGTATAGAAGAAGTCTTTTTGCTCAAAATCTTTCGCTTGACCTGCATTTGAACCATCGCCTAGGATCAAATTCCAATGCTGGAAAAATGGAATGACATCACTCGCATAGACGACTTTTTTCACTTCCGTTTCTGCTGTTGTTTCTACCGGGCTTGAGCAGCTACTGAGTGCTGAAAAGACGCTGAACAATAGGAGGGTAGATAGTACGGAGATCGTGTTGGTAGTCATTGCTAGTCAGTCTTCTTTGTGATAGGCGCTTGTCTTGTGAAGGTTTTAGACTTTCGTCAAAACACCAAGCATCATAGCGAGGAAGGTAGCAATTATGTGGTTTTCAGAAGCTTACGCCAAAACAGGGGGCTAGCATTGAGCCGTGCACAACGACGCTTTCTGGTTCTGCTTGCTAGTCGGTGTTCCTATAAAACACACCCTCATGATTCATAAACGGGCCGTTCCTTTTATTTAGGTCCAATCTTCCTCCCCCAAAATTCGTCGCCGGCAGTCCTAGTTCTTGGTAAATACATGCAGTTGCAGCGAAGTCCCATATACTGCCGCCTCCGAGTTCCTCTTTCGGAAACTTCAGCATGCAGGCTGGTCCATTTTCGAGTACACGGATAGCATTCAACACTGCTCCGCCTCCTGATATTTCTTCTACTTCCGTCAAAACCTGCCCTACCATTTCCTTTAGCAGCAGCTCTATTTCAGCAGCACGGGGAGTGTCCTCCAGCTTTCGATCGGTGACGTAGGTGAGGTGGTCATTCTTAGTAGGAAGCTCAAAAGGGCGTTCATTCTTAAAGGCGCCCTTTCCTTTCAGAGCATGGTATAGCGTGTCTGTACTGGGATCGTACACGACGCCAATGTGAGGCGTTCCGTCTATTGCAACCAATGCAATGGAGACAGAAAAGCCAGATGTCTTGTTGATGAAAGCAAGCGTGCCATCCATCGGATCAATGCACCAGAAGTAATCCTTCTCGAATCGACTTCCGTCGTCTTCGGATTCTTCAGAAAGAAGTGCTAGGTCAAACTCTTTGCAAGTGGGAAGTAGATGAGTTAGAATTACCGTTTCGCATGCAAGGTCAACTTTCGTCAAAACCTGCGACGCGCGGCTCGACCCTCCCTGTTTTTCTTCAACTTCAACGTCTTCATGCATATGCTTCTGGATTACTTCTCCAGCAGCACGTGCAGCTTTGATGGCTATTTCTGTTAGGTGTAGTAGATCCATTGCTATAGTGCGTTTATAACCTCTGCCGTTATCCGCTCACTGTAGCTGTTGATCTTCCAGTGACCTGGACTCCAGCCTTTGAGGAAACGATGAAAGTCCGCCCAAGCGACGCGGTACAAAGACCGCCATTCCGTTTCGAGCGCTTCATTTTTTGATCCCATGGCAAGATGCAATTGCTCGAAATAAGTATTAAGGATAGTTGCTTCCAAGCGCTCGCACTCTTCCTCATTGAGGCAGCTTCCGATGAAGTAGGCGACATCTTTCATTCCGCATCCACCACCGACGTATTGAAAATCGAGTCCTGCGACATGGCCGTCATTGGCGAAACAAAAGTTAGCCAACTTAGCATCTCCATGTACGAGCGTTTTGTAAGCGCATGCATTCAGTTTTTGATCAATGCGAGAAGCTGCTTCTTTCAGTTTGTAATCATCCAACGCAGCTAATTCTTGTGGTCGCGTTGCTAAATGCCAATACGTTCCCACTTCCCAAAGTCCGTCGGGTATTCGTCCCATATAGCTGGCGTGAAACTGAGCCAGCCAAGTGAGGCATGCAGATATCTCATCCCAGTTGACAGCAGTCTTTCGCAGTGGAAATCCTGCAGCATCCAAATCTTCCAGTAGTATCAGCACGTCTTCGGACTCCTGCTGAATAGCTAGGCAGTGGGGGAGTCGTGCTGCGCTCCCTTGGCTGAAGTTCTTGTACCAAGCGGCTTCTATCGCGTAGGACTTAACCTTACGTTGATGGCTGACGTCTGAATTCCAACCACGAGGATGATTTTGTTGCTTCGGTAGCTGAACGTGCTTTACGATAATGCTATCGACGGCGGCTCCTTCTAGCCCGATCCGTTTGATTTTTCCGTAGCCACTCCACAGTTCTTGGATGGTCTCTAACTCCACAGCAGAAGTGGCTCCTGTGTGCTGGAGGATAAAGGATTTGAGGTAGGCATTCATTTAAGGCGAAGGTAGAAGGGCAAGCTTATCGGTTAAATAGGCACTTATAGCAGGCCTTACGTCGCCAACATCGTCAATATGAAGATGATAAGCCGGTATAGTAAGTTCGACATGAGCCAGCCAAGCATGACAAATAGGCCAGTAGGGATAGCCCAATACCATTTGATGTTCAGGAATTTTTTCATGCTCAGAATGGCATATATCGTAGGAATGCCAAAAGCAAACAGCTGATATGCGATTTCGGAAGCAATCGGACTATTTGAGCCTGCTAAAATGGAAGCCACCGTCATTGCTGGCGTGATCATAATCCAACTCGCTAGGAACAAGGCGAAGAAATGGAAGGAGTAAATGAGGCTATCATAATAAAAGCGTCTTTTCTTAAACGCCATCAAGAACACGAAAATCGCAAGCACAGGGATATTGATAATCATGACTGACTTAGAGATCGTGTCACTCGTATTTTGAAAGATGCTGCTGTAGGCGGTTTCGTCTAGTCCTAAATTTTGCAGCTTGAGGCGTGCCCAGTCTAAGGTCCATTCACCACTGTAAGGCTGGTGAAAGACCTGATCTTTAAACGCAATGGAGAAGTCCGTTAGCGGACTTGCAAAGAAGTAAATCAAGTTGAAAAACAAGAACAGGGTGACGGGCGAGATGAATTTCTTGCGTTTCCCTTCTAGAAATTCTGCGGTCATCCGGCCTGGATACCGGAGGAGGTACCACATGCTTAGAAAAAATCGGTTGTCCAAAAAGAAGATGTTCCCTAGAAACTCCCCTGCCAACTGACTTAACGAGCGATCTGAGTTGTCACGGAGACGCTGGCCACAGTCGTAGCAATAGTCTCCCTGCGCAACTGCGTTGCAGTTGAGGCAATGTGTTTGGAGTATTTCGTCGCCTTCTTTCATGTGGGGGGCTGGGGTTAGTCGTTGCTGTTCGTCAATGTAGCTATAAATGCATAGCGGGTAATGATATCGAGAGTTTGATCAAAGGGAAGATTTTCGGGTGTCTAACGTTAGGCGTCGTTGCATTTAATAGTATTCGATTTTTCTTTCCCAAACCATACCTAATTCATCGTTGGAATACCTTTTACGAGTGATCCAATTGTTTTTTTCGTCATATAAATATTCAAATGACGTCTTATGATAATGAGTGTTATCTTCCTTGTACCAATTCTGCTCAGTCATGTTGTCATTTTTATCATATTGTGAAACGAATTTAGTGTAATCTCCATTTGGTCTTGTAAGTACCGATTCAATTTCGTTACCCGATGCGCCATACTTAAATATCCTTGTATCTCTAATTGTTCCATCTGGATTGAAGTCTACTTCTTCAATCAATTGATTAGTAGAATTATATTTCTTTTTGGTTATCCATGTTTTTCCACTGTTAATGATTTTTCTCGAAAGCGATATATTGTTATCACTTTTATCGTATTCGTTTTCTTGAATCGAAGTTAGAGATTCCTTCTTGTCAAAGGTTTTATAGTGCCTTACTTTGCCATTTTTATTGAAAGTGGTTTTTGTTTTACTCTTTATATTGTTGGAAATGTCATACGTTTCACTGCTCAATAATTCACCGTCTTCATTTCTTTTGTAAATAGTTGTTTCATAAATAGAACCTTTATCAAATTTTTGATACTTAATAATGCTACCACTGGTGTCATATTTCGTAGAGTTGCTGACGTCTTTTAAAGCGTCCTCTCTTGATAAATTACCATGTCGCTGAGGGTTGTATAGAGCCTCCGAAATGCTCTTGATATTATTTGTTTTACTTTGTACGGTAGGTTTAGTTGCTGCACAAGAGCCTATTAAAAGTATTACCAGTATCTGGTATATCGGTTGCTTCAAACTCATCTGATTATATTTTTTTAGTGGTGCCTAACTCTGTGTTATGCCCACCGTTCCCAATAGGCTAGCTCCTGTCTTCGCCCTTTAAAGGTAATCGCGCATTAGGTTTTTGCTCCCCTGCATGCTCTTAGGGGGGGGCGTGTTGATGAGCTCTTTAGAGATGTCCTTGTAGCGACAATCATACGTCCCCAACGCCCGTCTCGACAGGCGAGCCGCGTTAGCGTGCGACTGTCGAGCTCTTGCGAAGATCCTCGTGGGGGACACACGGGACCCCGATGTACCCTGCGATTTATCGCGAAGGTTAAAGAGCGTATTGCACCTCTTCTCGTGTCTCTCGTCTATTCTCGATGATCCTGAATGCAAAAATGCCCCGCACAGCGTGCGGAAGCCAGCATTTTAGCGTCCCTTTCCGCAGTCCAACCCCCTGCAACGAAGTGATTCAACAGTGAAACGATCCAACAAGGATGCAGTATATGCTTTGCGTCCCAATCTGCGATCTCACATCCCAAATCTCACATCTCATGTCTCACCCAAAAAGAGTTTCCCCAAACCATAATCCTTCCATACAGGCTTAGTACTTTCGTGCGCTCTATGCGACAGCACACTCTAGCCGGTCAAGTAAGCCTCAGCGGCATTGGCCTACATACAGGAAAGGAAGTTACCATTACGTTCCTCCCTGCCGAAGCCAACCACGGCATCAAATTTCAACGCGTTGACCTTGAAGGTGAGCCTGTAGTACCTGCAGACGTTGCCTACGTGGTAGCGACCAACCGAGGTACTACACTCGCAAAAGGTGATGCAACAGTAGCCACCGTTGAGCACGCATTGAGTGCGCTCGCAGGCCATCAAATCGATAACTCACTCATTACCTTAACGGGTCCTGAAGTGCCGATTTTAGATGGAAGTGCCGGGCCATTCTTTGACGCGATCACAAAAGTGGGACTCGTTGAACAAGATGCCGAGCGCGAATACTTCGAAGTAGAAGAGCCGATCGAGTTTCGAGACGAACTCACCGGAGCAGAGTTGGTAGCAATGCCAGCAGATCACTTCGAAGTCACCACCATGATTGACTTCAACTCAAAGGTGCTCGGGCCGCAATACGCGACCATGAACGATCTCTCCGACTACGGCGGTGAGATTGCACACTCACGCACCTTTGTATTCTTGCACGAGATCGAAAAGCTGCTTAATCAGGACCTGATTAAAGGCGGATCACTCGACAATGCAATCGTGATTGCTGAGCGAGAAGTGAGCGAAGAAGAACTAGCAACATTGGCCAAGCGACTCGGTCGCGACAGCGTTTCTGTTGATTCTTCAGGCGTCCTCAATACAACCAAGCTTAAGTTCCAAAACGAGCCAGCCCGTCATAAGCTACTTGACGTGATTGGTGATTTGACACTTATCGGTTGTCCAATCAAGGGCAAAATCGTAGCACGTAAGCCTGGCCACGCAGTCAACACGGCATTTGCCAAGCGACTCAAAACGGTCCTGAAGGAGCAACGCAAAATGAGAGGTGTACCTAAGTACGATCCTACCGTTGCGCCGATCATGGATACGGTCCAAATCATGGGCTACCTACCTCACCGTTATCCAATGCTCTTGGTCGATAAGATCATCGAGCTTTCTGATACACATGTTGTAGGCCTCAAAAACGTAACGTTCAACGAAGGCATCTTTCAAGGGCATTTCCCAAACAATCCTGTCTTCCCTGGGGTTCTTCAAATGGAAGCTCTAGCACAAACAGGAGGAATGCTTGCGCTCAGTATCACAGGTGATCCTGGAGAGTGGGACATGTATTTTGTCAAAATAGACAATTGCAAGTTCCGCGGAATGGTTAAACCTGGAGACACACTGATTCTGAAAATGGAATTACTCTCACCAATCCGTCGCGGAATCGTTCACATGCAGGGTACTGCATACGTCGGTAACACCGTTGTCAGTGAAGGAGAGCTAATAGCCCAAATCGTTAAGCGTTGATATCTAGAATGACCTACCCAAAAGCGAACGTACACCCAGGAGCAGTCATTGGCGAGAATGTCGTGATCAGCCCTTACGTAACCATTGAAGATGACGTCGTCATTGGAGACGGTACGAACATCGGTCCTAATGCTGTAATCATGGCAGGGACTCGAATGGGCAAGCACTGCAAAGTCTTCCCTGGCGCCGTTATCGGTGCCGAGCCGCAAGACTTGAAATTTGCAGGCGAACAAAGTACGCTAACCATCGGTGATCACACGACCATTCGTGAGTTCTGTACCATCAACCGTGGTACAGCAGCAGCAGGCACAACCACCATTGGTAGCCATTGTCTACTCATGGCCTATGTGCACGTCGCACACGATTGCATCGTCGGAGATCATGTAGTCTTAGCCAACAACGTCAACCTTGCTGGACACGTCGAGGTTGGAGATCATGCCGTACTCGGAGGAACTGCAGCCGTACACCAATTCGTAAAGATTGGAGCGCATGCAATGCTCGGAGGAGGTTCTCTTCTTCGCAAAGATGTACCACCGTATATCACTGCAGCTAGAGAGCCCGTACGTTTCGTTGGTGTCAACAAGACAGGCCTCGAACGTCGCGATTTCTCAAGCGAAAAGATTGCATCGATTTCTCGCGCTTACCGCATCTTGTTTGCACCTGGATTCAGTCGCCAAGAAGCAATGGAATTGATCGAACGTGACTTACCTGACTTAGAGGAGCGTCGCGAGATTATCGATTTCGTTACAGCCTCAAACCGAGGTATCATTAGAGGCCCAAGGCAATACGCGAACGGTGAAGATTGAAGCACAAAAGCTTCGCAAGCGCTTCGGACTGCATTGGATCGTTTATGATTTCTCGCACACCTTCGAAAGTGGTTCACGTACAGCTGTTCTAGGTCCAAACGGTTCTGGGAAAAGCACCTTACTGAAGTTGCTCTCTGGGCAATTACTCCCGAGTGAGGGTGACCTTGATTTCAGCGCCGCAGGTCCCGTAGGAATGCGGGAAAGCGGAAATAGCATCTCAGACAGCAATCTCTACAAGGAAATCAGCCTCTGTGGCCCTTACGTTGAGTTGATCGAGGAATTGACGGGTGAAGAAGCTGCCAACCTTCATGCACAGTTACGCGGCTTTCGCCAAAACCTAACACCTGCTGACCTTTGGGAAAGGGTAGGGTGGTCTAAACGCATTCGCAAGCAAACCGTAGCCAGTTATAGCTCGGGCATGAAGCAGCGTATGCGTCTATTGTTGGCCTTGGCCACCGATTCTAGCGCTCTGTATCTCGACGAGCCGACCAGCAACCTAGACACGGAAGGCGTCGATTGGTACCAACAACTCGTTACCGATTGGGCTGGTGATCGTACCGTGCTCATTGCGAGTAACGAGGAGCGCGACTTTGTTGACTGCAGTGCACGGATCGATGCTCAGCGATGGCAGAAATGATAATTATCAAGTTTCTTGAGGTCCTAGATGAACACCATCATGGTGAAAAACCAGATCATCATAGATAGCATAAAGGCCGCAAATCCATAGGCTGCTAAAACATTGAGTTTAGCAAAGGCATGGAGGTAACTCACGAGGAAGAGTCGCTTGTCACTTATATAATTATATACTAAGTAGAGAATAGTCAATACCGCAGAAGCTATTCCAAAAGGGATCATCGTGTCTAGAATAGCCCCCACGCCATACAGAAGTAAAGCAACAGACATTAAAATAGCACTGTACGTGAGGTGTTGCGTATAGAGGGGCATCTTCCCACGGTAAAAGAGCTTGTATCCAAGCGCTAAAAACGGGACGTAAATAAGGACGGCCCATGACAGGTTACCGTAAAAGAGTTTGGTTAATGATTCCGCACCATTTTGATAAGCTTTGATGCCTTTTTGAAAAAGGTACCGTTGAACCCAACCTTTCACATCTGAGGCCTCAACAACCTCAGCTGGGCTCAGACTTGCTACTCCTCGCGAGTCAAAATCGATTGTATCCCCGTTAGAAACATAAGTGCCTTCGCCCATCCAGCTGTTTGGCATGGTGTAGAAATTGCGCATGGTGTCCAGTAAAGCTACCAGCGCTGAATCTTGGCCAGCTCCAGCGCGGCTCATACTGTCTGCGATGAGTTCAAAGCGATCGTGGTCAACGATACGAGCCCGAAGAAGATCGATCGCTTTCATTCGGCCTGAAATAGGGTGGTCGTCAAAATTTTCCATGACAATTGTGGCCATAGAGTCACCAGGAGTTACATGATTCACTTTCGTTTCGTTGACCCCGATGCTCATAATTTGATTAGAGACACCTTCTTCAGGATTAAAGTAGTTCGCAATAGATATTAGTCCAAAACATATAAGCGAACTGAATACCAATAGACGAAACGGGTGCACGTACCGTTGACGTTGCCCGTTGAAATAGTTGGTTGCCATCTTACCAGGCACTACTAAATCTCTTACTGTATTAAGTGTCTTTCCTTCCAAATGGAAAAACGTACTCAATCCTTCAGTGAGCCACTCCACAAGGCTTAACTCATGCTTGCGGTTTTTCTGACCGCAAGACGGGCAAAACTTTGTCGATGCTGCGAAAGCAGCACCGCAATTCAAGCAACTGGTAGGATCATACGCTGAAAAACGACTCATACCGGAAAGCTAATCAATCTCGTAAGCCTACTCATCAAACTTTTGACTAGCGGCGACAAATCGTTAAAGCCTCATTAGAGACTACGAGCACTTAGCTATCCATCGCTACCAATACGAAGTGGCTTTCAGGGAAATCCTGATTCGAGAGATCTGCGATGATTTTGTAGGCCCTTCCACGAGGGACTACCATAGGGCTGCTTTGCTTCGATTGGGCAGAAGGATAGAATCGTACTTATCTCAAGTAAGGAAGAACGAGTCTTTGTAGACAATACAGCTCTCACAGAGGCGAGATGTTGGCAGAAAGGGTAGGAACTAGTCCAGTTCGCTAGGCCATGATCAATGCTCCGAGCAGCCAGATCAGAGCTGTTATCATTAAGGCAAAAAGGCTGTAAAAACCGATTAGCGATGATTTTAAAATCGCGTGTAAAAAAGAAACGTCGAACACCTTTCGGTCACTCAGTAAAGTATAAACGACATACATCACTATGCCAATAGGTATAAATACGGTGCTGCCTGGAAATACCCACAACAGTAAACTCCTGAGGGTTGCTAGCAAGAGCGCGACAGACATCAGTACAGCTGTGTAGGTTAAGTGCTGCGTGTAAAAAGGCAATTTTCTGCGGTAAAAAATCTTGTACCCAAAAGCAAGAAAAGGCACGAAAATTAGAATCGCCCAAGAGAAGCTAGCTTCTAAATATTCTCCTGCAGACTCAATTCCTTTCTGGTAGAGTTGAACCACTTTTTGGGCCGCTAATCGTGTGCCCCAATTGTCATATTCCTCGGTGTCTGCAACCTGCTGTGGTGTACCATAGGCAATCGTTCTCGGATCAAAATCTAAGGAGTCACCCATTATTTGCGCAAACCCCGTCGACCAGGCTTCTGGCATAGGGTAGAACTTTCTTAGGGAGTCCAGCAGGTAAGCTTCACTTGCAGTGGCATAGCCCGAAGCTTGAATAGAATCTGCTAGCATTCTAAACCTATCATGCGCAACGATCTTCGTCCTCAGGATATCTATCGCCTTTAATTTTCGTGCGATCGGATGCCGAGTGTAGTGGGCTATTATGTTAGGAGACAAAGAGTCTGCATTAGTTCCCTTAGCAAAATTGACCTCTTCAATGCGGACATCTGGCCCTATATCTACGATTTCGACTTCCTCTTCAGATCCTGTATCGACCATCGATACGCCACCAGCCAGGCATATCAAAGAACTAAATACCAGCAGTCGAAACGGGTGTACATAACGTTGCCGTTTGCCATTGAAATAGTTCGACGCAAGTTTGCCAGGAACGGGCAAGTCCTTCAGCGTATTCCAGCTCTTCCCTTCTAGATGAAAGAACGTGCTTAAGCCTTCTTGAAGCCACTTGATAAGTGACAGTTCACTTTTGCGATTTTTCTGTCCGCAAGTTGGACAGAACATGACCTGTTTTGAAAAGCGTTCATCACAGTTCAAGCAGACTAATGGATCGTAAGAAGTGTATTTACTTTCTGGCACACCGGAAAACTAAGCAACTATCACTCGTTTTGTAGCATTATTCTACCAAAGTGATCAAGCGCTATAGATTAGGAACACTTAGCGAACCATCGCTACCGATGCGGAGTGGGCTCTCAGGGAAATCCTGATTCGAAAGATCTGCGATGATTTTGATCGCTCTTCCTCTAGGATCAACCTTCGGTCCGCTGGGCTTCGTTTGGTAAATAGGAACAATCTCACCAGAGATAAACCTCCCCGTATCATCCATCCTGAACTTCAATAGGGGAGCTACACCGGCAGGGCCGCGGAGGTTAAACCGACCATAAGTCGCAAAATTCCCTAAGCTGTAGGCAATGATGCGGTCCTTGTAAAGCTCCATTGCGCGGGAAACATGAGGACCGTGCCCAAGCACCGCATCTGCTCCGGCATCAATGACAGCATGTGAAAACTTGTAAACGTTCCCTCGATTCTCCTTGTAGTACTCTTCTGTTCGACGCGTCACATGTTGAGCGTCTTTGCCTTCTGCACCGCCGTGAAACGTGACGATGACGATCTCTGCTTCTGCGTCGGCCTGTTCTACTAGGCGACGCGCTCTTGAAATGTCGCGAACGTCTACCGTTCCGCTATTTGGCGCAAAAGCAATGAAGGCAAATCGCACTCCTTGGAATGTCCGGTAGGCTATTTCGTCCGTACCCATCAGTCCAGCGTAAGCGATTCCATACTCTTCTAATCGACGCTTTGTTGTTGCTCTTCCAATCGGACCAAAGTCTCCGGAGTGATTGTTCGCCAAGCTCAAGAAATCAAAGCCTGCGTTGGCGAAGTGTTGCGCAAAACTCTCTGGCGAGCGGAAGGCATAGCAGGCGTCAGGATTCCCGCACCTTTTAGGCGTTCCGCCTTCGTTGAGCAATGTTCCTTCGAGGTTGCCTATCGTGATGTCTGCATTCTGAAGGTAGCTTTCCATGTCCCGTAAAATCATGCTGCCGTCTCCAGGAGGCAAGTATTTCGGGTCTGGATAGTTAGTGCCCAGCATCATGTCACCCACAGCGACAAGACTAAACTCCGCTCTAGGCTTTGCTTTGATCTGGGGGAAAGTCGAAAGCGCAGGTCTAACTGCTGCTACGCTGAGCATTTCTACAGCGTTGAGCTCTGCTAGTTCAGCTTTCGCCAAAACCGCCTTCTCGACAGTTATCGGAGTAGCCTGAACGGTCTTCGACGCGCGAGGACTACAAGCCGAAACAGCTAAAACGGTTCCGAGAATTACTGCTGAAAAGAATGAAGTGTACTTCCGTGTGATCATACGATTTTGCTTAGCGGCTTTTGACAAACCTCTTCAAACGTATGTCTTCTTTTTGAAAGTTCTCGGGAAGTCCGCCAACATCTCCTAAGACCCAACGGTCGATTAGAAATCAGAAAAGTACTCATCTGCATAACGGCCCACGTGGTCGCCGATGTCGGTGCCTTGTACGGTATCACCGTCTTGGAATTGACCCGTCGAACGAGAATATAGAATCCGTTTCCATTGCGGCTCCGCAATTTCTCCGCGCACTGTAGAGTGGAGTAGCGTGTAGCTGGCGTTGTCTAAGGTTGGGTTGTAGAACAAGAATTTTCCAGGACCTTGGAAGGTGCGCTCTACATAGTTGTAGATCCAAATCTCGTAGGGTGGAGCACTTGGGTCTTCATTTACAATGACACGGTCATCTGGTTGGCCGTACTTGAGGTAGATGTAGCCTCTGTCAGACTCGAAACCTGATCGGAATCCATTCTTAAACGCAGCATCAATCTCACGAACGATATCCATGTAGGCGCGATACGCAACGTGAGGGTACTTCTCCGATTCACCCAGAAAGTGATTGTAAATGGCTAGACGTTGAGCTTCAAGATTTCCGCTGTTGATCACGCCTTCGAGGTAGTCGCTTTCAGAAGCAGAAACGATTGGAAGAATAGATCTAAGTACATATTTCAACGAATCAACAGAGACGTCGAATACGAAACTCTCATCGTACGTCTCGGCTTTTGGCTCAACTTTTTCGACGTCTTGTTCTGGGTTAGAAAGTATGAATATGCTAACCTTCTCCGCGATAGACTGAAGCGATTGATCGCGCAACGTCATTTTCAATCCATAGCTTCCGCTTGCGAGCGATTCGGTGTTGATGTTGATGAAAAACGGAGTACTGAAATCTGTTGCCGAAAAGCGCTTAGTCTTCCGGAAAATGTCTTTCGGCGTTCCATTGTCATCAAAACCTATCACGGTATACTCTAGAAGTGCAGGTTGGTTTTGAAGTGAAGTAGGGTAGTACGCTTCGATGTATGCGGTAAAGCCTTCCATTTGGCGCTTCACGAAATTCTGTGGCAACGGCTCAAGTACAAAGCCGCCTTTCACGAGACTGCTGTTTTGGCGTAAGCTGTCTGCTTGGTAAGACATCGCCGAAAGCTGCAGGTCGCTCAATCCAATAGAATCTGAAGCGTAGTCAACGAGGATATCCGTCGCCAGTTTTAGCGAAAGCTGAGAAGTGTCAGCCTTGTCAACGCCTTCTACATTGAGGCGATAATTGCCGTTCGGCATGCGATAACGAAGTGCCTCAACGAAGTTTCGATCCTCACCATCAACAGGAGCAATCAGCTCAACTTTATCTGCTCGTTGGATTTCATCGTCTTGTGAAAACACGAGCGTAAACGTTGCCGATTGGCGATCGGTAGCCGTTTTTTCTAAGGAAGCACGCTCAACAGAAACGTACACCTCGACATACGGACCTTCTTCAGAATTGAAAGTAGCATACCCAATCGAAGCTTTTGGCTGTGCAATGACAGTGAGTACAGAGGCAAATAGAAAGAACGAAAGAAGAGAAATCCGCATGGCACAAAGGTAATCGATCAAAGAGCTAGTAAGGTTCTAAAATCGAATTGAAGCAGCTAGCTGACGTATTGCCAGTCGTTTAAATGCGTTCTGTTAGCCTGTAATAGTCCTTGAATACAGCTTGAAATGCTGCTCGGTCGGCTCGTTTGTCGTAGATCTCAACAAACCCTGTATCACGCACAAGGACACCAATTCTGTGGCCATTCAAGATGCCTTCGTAGAGATCTGTCGCGAATTCGAGTTGCCCCTTTCGAGAGGGCAAGTCGAGGCTAAAGGTGTCTGCCTTCGCCTCTGTTGCTGCGCGAAACGTAATAGGATCACTGAGACCTGGGAATTCATTGGCCTCGATGAATAGATAGGCCTCGTCCTTTAAGTAGGCGTCCACGATAATGGGGACCAAGGTGGGCCGCTTGCGTGTGACTCGGAATTTGCGAAGTCGATATACGTCGAGGTCTGTTCCTTTTGGCCGCTTACGGTAGTAGTTGAAAGATCGCGTATTTGCGAAGAACAGCCGAGAAGGTTGAGTCGTACGAAAGATCTTCTCTCCTGTAAATTCCCGCTGCGGCTGAGGTGACGCACAATTTACGAGTAGGAAAACAAGAAATACACAAGCCAATGTGGCACTTGGCCACACCAAGCCTTTAACGTACTTTTCGCTTTTGCTAAAACTCAACATTACTATGTCGAACGCTAGACCATGGCTTAAGTTGATTATCGTTTCGCTTCTCTGCGGGGGATGGTTCCTTCTCATGGATCGCGGCGTCAGCGTAGGAGGAACGGACACGCCTCCTCTCGGCTCATTTTTCAATCCTTTCGAGGGTTTTTACGCCAATAACGATACAGATTATTGGAACGATGATTTCGATTTGCCGGGATTAAGAGCTCCTGTAGAAGTCTATTACGATGAGCGTCTTGTGCCGCACATTTTTGCGAGTACGAACAGAGACTTGTTTTATGCGCAAGGGTACATTCAAGCGCAGCACCGACTGTTTCAGTTTGACCTTGTTTCACGCGCTGCCGAAGGGCGTTTGAGTGAACTACTTGGTGAGCGTACACTGGAATTTGATCGGGAACGTCGACGCATGGGCGGGTCAAAACTCGCCGAAACCATCGATAGCCTTTGGCGAAACGATCCAACTGCATACGAGGCAGTCTTGAGCTATGCAGACGGTGTCAACGCCTACATTGCTCAGCTTTCGCCGAGTGAGTATCCTATTGAGTACAAGCTTCTCGATGCTGCGCCAAGTAAGTGGTCTCCTAAAAAGACAGCGCTCGTTGCACTTAACATGGCGTATACGCTCAACTTCGCTAACCAAGATATTCAGGCGACCAATACACGTGCGTTGCTAGGCGAACGGAGCTATGATTTCCTATTTCCACCGCGCGACCCGAGTGAGAAGCCAATCATTCCAGCAAATTCACCGTTTGCTGGCAAAGACACGGCCTTGATTAATGCCAGTCGCCGCCATTTGTTGGCTGGGCCTAAGCAAACTGTTCAAGCCACAAGTCCATCGCTTAGTCTTCAAGGCTTTGAAGAACCAGAGGAAGGAATCGGATCAAACAACTGGGCAATCGCCGGGATTTTTACCTCAACAGGCAAACCATTATTGGCTAACGACCCTCACCTCTCACTCTCTTTGCCGAGTGTATGGTTTGAAAGTGAGTTACATGCCGGCGGCTTGGCTGTTCACGGCGTAAGTCTTCCTGGTGTTCCGGGCATCACGATCGGTTTCAATGCACAAAGCGCCTGGGGCATTACCAATGTGGGAATGGATGTCTTGGATTGGCACAAAATCGAGTACACAAATCCAAGCAACACGCGCTACCGCACAGCTAATGGTAAAACTGCAGAAGTAGAGTACCGTATCGAGCAAATCGAAGTACGCGGTCAAGGCATTATTTCGGATACGGTAGTTGTGACAGAGTACGGTCCAATCGTGTTTAATGATCCTGATGATTACCGCTACGGCTTGGCAATGGATTGGCTTACGCTAAAACGTCCTTCAGCTGAGATTATAGAAACCTTCATGGGCCTTAATAAAGGCAAGACGGTTCGTGATTTCATTAAGGCTAGTTATAAAATGGGATGGCCAGCCCAGAACCTTGTATACGCCAATAATACAGGAGACATCGCACTCCGAATTTCGGGAACTATGCCGCGAAACCTTCCTGGTGAAGGCAAGTACATAAAGCTGGCTGGAGATGCAGAGGCAGTAGGCTACCTAGCGCCTACGGAAAACCCTTTCTCCGTAAACCCGAACCAGGGCTACCTCACGAGTACCAATCAAATCAGTACTGACGAAACGTATCCATACGACTATCGAGGCAAATTCGAGCATTACCGATCTCGACGTATCAACGAACTGATTCGCAGCACACGCAAGTCTTCCGTCGAAAAAATGCAGGAGTATCAGATGGACAGCTATTCCGTATTCGCTGCCGATTTGGTTCCTATTATCCTAAAGGATGCAAAGCGCGATGAGCTTTCACTTTCTGCAAGAGGGCAACTTGATTTGCTTCAAGCGTGGGACTTCAAGTTTACTGCAGATGCATTCGCGCCAGTGATTTTCGAAGAATGGTCAAAAGCACTTCGAATGTTAGCATGGGATGAGCTTGAAGGATCATCAAAGACAGGTCCGCTACAAAAGCCGAAAGATTGGCGCTTGGTAGATCTACTCAAGAATGATCCCCTGAATCCTTGGTTTGATAATCAGGTCACCGATAAGCGCGAGTCTGCGGCAGATCTAATCACCGCAGCGATTGAATTGGCGAGTGCAAAAGTGGATACTCTTTCTAAGAAAGAAGGATATGCCTGGGGAGATTACAACAATGCAAGCGTCCAGCACCTGATGCGCTTACCAGCGTTTTCGCGCATGGATTTACCGGTCTCGGGCCGCAAGGGCACACTCAATGCTCAGAAAGGAAACGTAGGCGCGAGTTGGCGAATGGTCGTCGACTTGTCTAGTAAAGTAGGAGCAGAAGTCGTCTATCCTGGAGGCCAAAGTGGTCACCCAGGCAACCCTCACTATGACGACATGGTCACTGATTGGGTAGAAGGCCGTTATCATCATGTCGAACTGCAAAATGCAGAAGAGATCAAAGGGAGTGACAAGTTCACTCATCTCACTTTCAATCCTTAACCTTGCAGTATGCCTCGTAAGTTGTTTATCGCGTTTGTATTGACATTACTATTAGGTCTGTTAGCAATAGCTATCGGAACGTGGTGGTGGTTCCTCATCGTCGCAGCAGTGATTGGCTTTGGAGTACGTGCGCGTCATCCGAGTATGTTATTCTGGACGATGCTTATAGCAGGAGCTGCGGCATATGCGTTAGGAGGATTGTGGTTCAGTATGGGCGATGGAGACCTTCCTGCCCGGATAGCCGAGATTTTTAAGGTGGGCAGCGCTGGAGTACTTTTACTCGTTACGAGTATCGTTGGCGGTTTGTCCGCAGGTCTCTTCGGAGCACTAGGTGCATATTTGCGTGTTGTTCTTCAAGGAAAGCCAGAAAAAGTAGTTATTGACGCCGTAGGGTAACATTTGCTTAACGTTAAGCAACCGTACTTTGCACCCAGCCGTATAAAGAGTGAAACCAAAAGCCCACATGTCTAACCCAAGAAGTCTCGTCGTCATACCGACGTACAACGAGATTGAAAATATTTTCCTAGTCGTGCCCGCTGTGCTCGACCAGGCTGAAGGGTTTGACCTCTTGATCGTCGACGATGGAAGCCCCGACGGTACAGGCGATGCTGTCAAAAGCATGCAAGCCAAATACGAAGGGCGACTCCACTTAATGAGCAGAGCTGGTAAGCTTGGCTTAGGTACAGCATACTTAGATGGATTTCGCTGGGGGTTAACCCAAGGCTACGACTTCCTCTTTGAGATGGACGCTGACTTTAGTCATAGTCCGCTTGATCTTCCTCGCCTGCTCAAACCGGCGCTTGAAAACAAGGCCGACGTAGTCGTGGGTTCACGCTACACCAAAGGAGGCAAGGTCGAAAATTGGCCATTTGACCGCATTTTCCTCAGTTATGGGGCAAGCTTGTATGTCCGTGCGATCACGTGGATGCCCGTCAAAGATCCGACTGCTGGCTTTAAGTGCTACCGCAGAGAGGTGCTAGAGGCAATGAATCTTGATGGCATCCGATTTATCGGATACGCTTTCCAGATCGAAATGAAATTCCGCGCATGGCAACTTGGATTCCGAGTAGCTGAAGTGCCGATTACGTTTACTGACCGCACAGCAGGTGTCAGTAAGATGAGCAGTGGTATTGTTAAGGAGGCCGTTTTTGGAGTACTTCAAATGAGGTTTACTTCTGCAGATAAGCAAGCGAAAGCTGCTCAAATGTCGCAGTCTAAAGATTCTCCAACGAGTTCCAAAGTGAGCTAAGGGTTTCTGTGTTAGAGCGATGTTCTACGTTGATTTGAAGCTATTTATAGATTAGACTTGTAGAGGTAGTGTTATGTGCTACCTTTCATGGGCACTTCCTGCTTGAGTTTTAATTGAGCTTCCGCCAAAACCCATTCCTTCCCATTCGAAATATGACAATTCCCACCCGTTCCCCAGATTTTCCCAATCGCTCTGTTTTTGCGGAAACAGGCGGGTTTTATGGGGTTTTTATCGTGAATATAATGTTATGTCATATTGGTGGAAAGTGCATGTTTTATGTGTATAACTGCCATTTCACGGTGGGTGTAATATTTAAGTTATTGTTTATCAGGTTGTTATGTTTTAGGGTGGTGCGCTAATTTGAATTGGGTAGCATTGGGGCATACTGGTGCGTGATGGGGAATTTTGGGAGGTATCGGGATTTGAGCTACATTGTAGGCTCAACTTGAACTAGCTCGTGAGTAAATTAATCGTAGGCACACATGATTGTAGAATGGATGAACGGGGTCGCCTCCGTCTTCCTGCACCAATCGTGATGCGTAACGACCTTGAGCAAAACGGCGCCAAGTTCATGTTGTCCCTTGGAATGGGAGGACACCTCGTCCTATATCCGGCCAATGTTTGGGAGTCCACTTGCGAGCGGGTTCTTAAGCTTGACGATTTCGATGAGGCACAATCCGAATTCAAGGACATGTTCTTTCAAATGCTTGATACTGTTGAATTAGATGGCAACGGGCGTTTTCAGATCTCTTCTCACTTGGCTTCGGCTGTAGGAATTGATCGAGACGTAGTGATATCAGGTCGAGGAGATCGTTACTACATCTGGGCAAAGGATGTTTTCGAGAAGCAAAAGCCTTCGGGCAAGCAGCTTCGCGAGAGTGCGCAAAAAGCATTCGCTAGCTATAAGCAGCAGACAACTACCGCCCTTAAATCTGATGAAGAGGCGTAAGCCGCAACGTTTTAAACCTTGATCTATGAGTTATCACGTGCCTGTTTTGGCGAAAGCCACCGTAGAGGCTTTGGTGCACGATCCAAATGGAACGTATGTAGACGTGACATTTGGGGGTGGTGGCCACTCTCAGCTGATTTTAGATCAACTCGGACCAGAAGGTCGGCTAATAGCCTTCGATCAGGATCCAGATGCAGAAGAGCAGGCGAAGCGTATTAACGACGACCGCCTTCTTTTTGTAGCTGCAAATTTCCGCCACATAGGCAGGTATTTGCGCTTGCATCGGATCACTCAGATTGATGGCCTTTTGGCAGATCTAGGAGTTAGTTCGCATCAATTCGATGTGCCTGAGCGTGGGTTTTCCTACCGCTATGACGCACCGCTTGACATGCGTATGTCGCAAGACGATAGCGTTCCGACCGCAGCTCAGCTTCTTCAAAAAATTGATGCTGAGGAGTTGCAATGGATATTAGGTACATATGGTGAGGTGCGCAATGCACGCACGGTTGCACAAGCGATCGTTGCGGAGCGCACGACCCGGTCTTTTAAAACGACTGGTGACTTACTGGGGTTTCTCGATGGTTACATCCGTGGCCTTCGTCCCCGTTACCTCTCTCAAGTGTTTCAAGCGCTTCGAATTGCCGTCAATGACGAAATGGGAGCTCTTGAAGAAATGTTAACCGCTGCACAGGACGTGATGAGGCCTGGCGGGAAGCTCGTAGTAATGAGTTACCACAGTGGTGAAGACAGGTTAGTGAAGCACATGATGAAGACTGGGAAACCAGACGGACAACATGATGCCGACGACTTTGGAAGAATACGCCGACCCTGGAAGGTAGAAACCAGGAAGCCTGTAGAGGCAGATGAAGATGAAACGCGTGATAATCCACGAGCTCGCAGCGCGAGATTGAGGATTGCAATGAGAAACGATGAAACCAAAAAGCAATAAAATACTAAAGAAAGGCTGGGTCAAGCGCTTCGCGCCAGCAGTAGGAATGGGCGACCGTATGTTCGACCGCCTGCCATATTTCTTTTTCGTATCAGGCCTAGCCCTGATAATGGTTTGGAACGTTTACCGCGGCCAAGGCACGGTAAAGGCGATTCAGGTTGAGCGCATTGAAGTCAGTGAACTTCGCTCCCAGTCGTCTACGCTTCTCAGCGAAATCAATAACGAGAATAAACAATCAGAAGTCTTGCGGCGCATGCGTCAGCGCAAATTGGGGCTCGAAGGGAGTAGCCCCCGCAAGCTGTATGCCGAGAACAGTCGTTAGACTGTTCGCTATTTACTGATACACTTACCGGCAGCACACCACACTTGAAACACTACACACACCTACTCCCATGAAAAACGAATTGCTCACCAGAGCATATCTCGTAGCTGGCGCGCTCACGTTGTTCGCCCTTCTGGTTTTGGCGCAGACCTTCCGCATTGGCGTGCAGGAGGCCGACTACTGGAAACAACGTGAGCAGGAGACGCATGTACAAATGCGGACTCAAAAAGCTCCACGTGGCAATATCCTTGCTGCAGATGGATCTTATCTCGCCACCTCTCAATTTCAATACGACCTCCACTTCGATCCGAACAGTGGTGGCTTGACGCAGACTGCATTCGATGAAGGCATCGATAGTCTAGCATACTT
This sequence comes from Saprospiraceae bacterium, assembly GCA_045110575.1. Taxonomy (GTDB): domain Bacteria; phylum Bacteroidota; class Bacteroidia; order Chitinophagales; family Saprospiraceae; genus CALDTK01. The sequence continues at coordinate 86,226 of JBGCGF010000017.1, read as the reverse complement.
TATCTCAACGAAAATAAATCCGGCAAAAACGCCAGATTCTATTGCTACCGAACTTCGCGCTTCTCGTGAAAAAGGTGGTCACTATTATCCATTAGTTAAAAAAGCTAGCCACGAGCGTTTCCGCGAAATGCAAACGTGGCCAGTACTTCGACGTGGCAGAAACCGTGGCGGATTTGGTTCACATTCAAAAGATACACGTCAGCATCACTACGGTATGATGGCGCAGCGTACCATTGGGTATGTCAAGGATGTTACATCTGTTGGACTCGAAGGCTATTTCGATAACGTTCTCGCAGGAGAAGAAGTCGTCGTCGCACATCAACTTAAGGCAAGTGGAAGTTGGGAGCCACTCATTGATATCTCAGACCTCAACTTAGAGCGAGGCATGGACGTGCAAACAACGCTTGAGGTTACCATTCAAGATCACGTTCAGCAAGTCATTCGTAGAGCCGTTCAGAAGAGTCAGGCAGAGTACGGTGTTGCCGTCGTTATGGAGTGTAAGACCGGAGCGATTCGTGCGCTTACAAGTCTTAGTCGCTATAAGAACGGTTCGATCAGCGAAAGCTACAACCATGCTGTCGGAACTCGCGTAGAGCCGGGTAGTACGTTCAAGCTTGCTTCAATGTTAGCCTTGCTTGATGACAAGAAAATTAAGCTCGACGACACGATTCGTATCTTCAATGGTCGCAAAGAATTCGGTGACCAACTGATGAAAGATGCGAGCTATCACAACGGTCTTGATACGACTACAGCGCGCTACGCATTTGAGATTAGCTCGAACGTTGGTATCGCTTCAATGGTTAGTGATAACTACGGTAACGACCTTGCAGGCCGCAAAGCGTTCGTGAATAAGTTGCGCCAATTCCGTCTTGAAAATGCGACCGAGGTAGAGATTAAAGGAGAAGCATATCCATTAATTAAAAATCCGGAGAAAGACACAATCAATCAGTGGAGTGGTATTACACTTCCTTGGATGAGTATGGGGTATGAGCTTGAACTTACACCGCTTCAAATGACAGCGTTTTATAACGCCGTTGCAAATGATGGTAAGTACGTTAAGCCGCGATTGATTGACAATACGCAGCGAGACGGAAAGGTTATCGAGCAGTTCGAACCGCTTATACTCAACAATCAAATTGCTTCTAAGTCTGCAATCAAAGCAGCGAAAGAACTGCTTGAAGGAGTTGTCTTGCGTGGAACAGCAAAGAAGGAACAGTCTGACCTGTATCGATTCGCTGGTAAGACCGGAACCGTTCAGTACGATTACTCTCCTGAGGCAAAGCGTCGTGGTGTTTCGGGGCACCAGGCTTCCTTTATCGGTTACTTCCCGGCAGAGGATCCTCACTACACCATCATGGTGTTGATCTCGAAGCCTAAAGTAGGAAGCTACTACGGTTCAGAGGCTGCACTTCCGGTATGGAAAGATATCGCGGATAACCTCTACGCGTCTGATCCAAACCTTCGCCCTGCGCTTCATGCTGCTGAAAAGCCAACATGGATTGCAGAAACACTTCCTCGTAAAGCACGAGGAGATCACAATGATATTTCACAGGTTTTTGCCTCTCTTGGAATTCCAGCATTCGACCAAGCACAGCGCGGTATCGTCGAATTAAGAAGTCCAGGAGATACGCTAACTGTTGTACCGTATAATATTCCTGCAGGCCGCATTCCTGATGTGCGCGGTATGGGTATTCGCGATGCGATGTACCTCCTCGAATCAAGAGGATGTCGGGTAGACGTTCGCGGACGCGGTCAAGTGAAACGTCAATCCATTAGACCTGGAACAAAAGCAAACGGACAATTTGTCAAACTAACACTGGGATAAGACGTCGGCCAGACGCAACACACGCACTTGCATTATGAACACTACACTAAGAGCCAGTCTATGGATTCATGTTCAGGTGAAATTCAATCAATTTTTGGTTAATCAAGGCGGAAAACGGAGAGATAGCATCGCTATCACGAGTATTTCCAACGCAGAATAGACGGAAATGGATGAATTTTTAAACGAACAAGGAATTCCTAGTCAGGCTCTACACGTCGTTCTGGCCGACACGGGTCTTCAGCTTAAAGCTGGAGATCCCACTATCTCAATTGAGGGAATTACTTCAGATAGCAGAGCTGTAAAGCCTGGGTTTTTATTTGTAGCTACCATCGGACTTACCGTCGATGGTCACAGTTATATCGATAAAGCGATAGCGCTTGGCGCAACGGCTGTTTTGGCGAAAGCTGGACATACACAACAACGAGAAGGAGTTGCATGGATTGAAGCGGCCGATACCAATGCGGTACTCGGTAAAGTTGCAGCCAGCTACTTCGAACACCCAAGCCAAGAACTTGAGCTAATCGGTATCACGGGTACCAACGGCAAGACAACTGTCGCCACACTTTGCTTCGACCTCTTTACAAAACTCGGTTACCGATGCGGTTTGATCGGAACCGTAGAAGTTCGGATTGGAGATAGGATAGAGCCAGCAACGCACACCACTCCTGATGCGGTAGCAGTGCAACAGCGTCTTCGCGAAATGGCGGATGAAGGTTGTGGTTACGTATTCATGGAAGTGAGCTCACATGCGCTTGTACAAGGACGTACCAACGGTTGCCACTTTGCGGGCGGTGTATTCACGAATATCTCGCACGATCACCTCGATTATCATGGCGACATGAAGAGCTATATCAGCGCGAAGAAGCTCTTGTTTGATGGTCTTCCTAAAACTGCGTTTGCACTTGTAAACTTCGACGACAAGCGCGGTCGTGTAATGCTGCAAAACTGTAAAGCTTCACATCGCTCATATGCGCTTCGTACCCTCACGGATTACAAAGGCCGCATACTCGATGACACACTTCGCGGACTTCACCTCATGGTGAATGATACAGAAGTGCATACCCGACTAGCGGGGTCTTTCAATGCGTATAATTTTCTTGCAGCCTATGGTGTTGCAGTAGAATTAGAGCAAGATGCTTCTGATGCATTATTGGCATTAAGTGCCTTGCGCGGAGCTGCCGGTAGACTCGAAGTTATCGATGCGCCAACGCAAAAATTGATTGGCGTAGTTGACTATGCGCATACACCCGATGCCTTGCAGAATGTGCTGGAAACTCTCCAGCCGATTCGACGCCAAGGACATCAACTCTTTACCGTTTTTGGATGCGGAGGCGATCGCGATCGCTCGAAACGACCACTCATGGGAGAGATCGCAGCAAAGCTGAGCGACCACGTCATTATCACTGATGATAACCCGCGCACAGAAGATGCTGCCAGCATTCGTGCTGCAATTGAACTCGGAATTTCACAAGACGGGCGCGAGCGCGTTTTGCAAATTCCAGATCGTCGTCAGGCCATTCGAACTGCGGTGCGCATGGCCAGAGATGAAGACGTCATCCTTGTGGCTGGAAAGGGCCATGAAACCTACCAAGAAATTGACGGAGTCCGTACGGATTTCGATGATCGCGCAGTGCTGCGTGAGTACTTGTCTCCTTCGTGAGAACACTATGAAACACTAACACTATGAAGCTGAATTGGCTAGCACTACCATTCAGCAATTTGAAACCCAGTCCCGACGCCTTAAAACGTCGGGGCTTTTTGACAAAATAATCCACACGAAAGACACTTCCAACGTATGCTATATGAGCTGTTCGAATACCTAGACGCTAACACGTCTTTTCCAGGAGCGGGACTTTTCCGTTTCCTCACGTTCCGTGCAGCAATGGCGGTCATCGTGTCTATCATCGTGTCTGTCGGTATCGGTGGTAAAGTCATTAAGAAACTGCGGTCAATGCAGATCGGCGAGACCGTTCGTGACCTCGGCCTCGATGGCCAAAAGCAAAAAGAAGGAACGCCTACCATGGGCGGAATCATCATAATCTTGGCGATTCTTATTCCGGCGCTCCTCTTCGCAAAGCTTGATAACGTCTACGTCATTCTCATGATCGTGTCCACCATTTGGATGGGCATCATCGGTTTTATGGATGATTATATCAAGGTTTTTAAAAAGAACAAAGAAGGGCTTTCCGCTCGTTCAAAGGTGCTGGGCCAGATTGGTTTGGGTATCCTCGTTGGCGTTACCATGTTGGTGAGCGACGATGTCGTTGTGCGATATGACTTAGAAGAGGCTGAGGCGATGGGCTATACTATCGTCAAAACGATAAGTCTACCGACGGAAGATCCTGGCGTCGTTGCTGATTATGCTTACGTCAAGCAAGCGATTACGACGGTTCCTTTCATGAAGTCGAACTCTCTGGACTACGGTGCAATCGCTCAGTTTTTGGGTGACAATGCAGATGTGTTCTTGTGGCTATTGTTTATCCCGATTGTAATTGTAGTGGTGACAGCAGTTAGTAATGCTGCGAACTTGACGGATGGAATAGATGGCCTTGCGGCAGGTGTTAGTGCGATCATTGGTATGACCCTATTGGCTTTTGCCTATGTAAGTGGTAATGCCTTGGCTTCCGATTATCTCAACATCATGTACTTGCCAGGAACAGGCGAGTTGGTTGTGTTTGCGGCCTGTCTGGTAGGGGCTTGTCTTGGATTTCTCTGGTACAACGGTTATCCTGCGCAAGTATTCATGGGTGATACTGGTTCGCTCGCATTGGGTGGCATTATTGCCGCACTTGCCATTGCCTTACGCAAAGAGTTACTTATCCCACTTATGTGCGGCATCTTCTTGGTCGAGAACCTCTCTGTCATGATTCAAGTCGGATACTTCAAGTATAGCCGCAAAAAATATGGAGAAGGTAGACGCGTCTTTTTGATGGCGCCTTTGCATCACCACTTTCAGCGTAAGGGAATGCATGAATCTAAGATCGTAATCCGATTTTGGTTAGTCGCAATTTTCCTTGCCGTTCTTTCTGTCGTCACACTTAAAATCCGATAATGTCAAAGCGTTTGCTTATATTGGGTGGAGGTGAGAGTGGTCGAGGCGTTGCGCTTCTGGCTAAGGCTCGTGGCTATACGGTATTCGTGAGCGATGCGGGGATGTTGTCTGAAGTTGCGATTGAAGAACTCAATGCGCATCACATCTCTTATGAGCAAGGAGGTCATGGAGCTGAGGTTCTTTATGGTGTTGATTTAATCGTAAAGAGCCCAGGTATTCCTTGGGGTGTTCCGCTTTTAGCTTCCGCCAAAACAAGGGGCATTCCTGTTATGGGGGAGATGGAGTTTTGTGCTCCTTTTCGACGCGGAAAAATTATAGGTATTACCGGCAGTAACGGAAAAACCACGACTACACTTTTACTCGGACATCTACTGGCATTAGCAGGTGTCAAGGTTGCCGTTGGCGGGAATGTAGGAGTAAGTTATGCGCGCCTTCTTCTTGATCAACCGGATGCAGAATGGTATGTACTTGAGCTGAGTTCATATCAGCTTGAAGACATTGAAAAATTCAATGTTGATATTGGAATGGTGCTCAATCTTTCGCCAGATCATTTAGATCGATACGATAATAAATTTGATGCATATGCCTGGGCGAAATACAAATTGCGCAAGACGCAACTTGTTGGCGCAACCTGGTTGCAGGCTGGTGATAGCGTATCGTTAGAGCATGCGTTAAAATTGGACGGTCATGTTGACTTCTCTGTGTCCCAAATAGACATGCCTAGTGCTTACGAAAGTGGGGTAGCGGTCACACCAAATCGTAGTTATGATCTCTCGGGATCTTCTCTTGCAGGTCCGCATAATGCAGCAAATGCAAGCTTTGCACTAACAGCTGCTGAACTAGCTGGAGTGTCGCAAGAGGTTTTGGCGAAAGCACTTATCTCCTTCCAAAACGCACCGCACCGACTTGAGCGAATTGGTTTCGTAAATGGCGTGGAGTACGTCAATGATTCCAAAGCCACAAATTTGGACGCTGTCGACAAAGCACTTCGTTCGTTCGCAAAACCAATCGTTTGGATTGTCGGTGGAGTGGACAAAGGAAATGAGTACGACACGCTGCAGGAACTCGTAAAAGAGAACGTCAAATCCGTGATTGCAATCGGGCTTGATAATCAAAAAATAAAGGCTGCTTTCTCCTCTTTTGGAGAAGCATACCACGATACTTCTAGCTTAAATCAGGCAATTGAATCAGCGCATGCATCAGCTAAAGCTGGTTATGTAGTTTTGCTTTCGCCTGCCTGTGCGAGCTTTGATTTATTTAAGAATTATATCGACCGCGGAAACCAGTTCCGGGCAGCGGTTAAAGCACTACCCGGATTTCGAGAAACACTAGACTACACACCATGAATGCTTCCCCACTACGCTCATTGCGTGGCGATACCACGATCTGGTTTATCTTCTTCGTCCTGATCATATTCTCCATGCTAGCCGTTTATTCTGCTAGCGCGAGTCTATCTGTTCGTATGGATGGAGGTCGATATGAAATCACACTTGCAAAGCATGCGATTCATGTCTTGCTAGGCGTGGCACTTGCCTATGGCGCCTATCGCACACCACACTATCGATTCAAATCGTTGGCCCCTTGGTTACTCGGAGGTAGTATTGTGATGCTCATCTATACCTTCTTTTATGGGGTTGAATTGAGTGACGCACGTCGTTGGCTTCAGTTGCCTTTTACGAGCTTCAGGTTTCAAACTTCTGACTTTGCCAAGATTGGTTTGATTGTATATCTCGCTCGGGCGATCAGTGCATATCAAGATCGAATGCAAGAGGGTAAAGGATTGATGGGGCCGCTTATCTGGCCAGTGATAATCGTGTGTGGTCTAATTGCACCGTCGGACCTTTCGACTGCGATGATGTTGTTCGCAACCTGTGTCGTTATGCTATTTATCGGGCGACTTCCAATGAAGTACATCGGTTACTTCTTCTTAGCTGGTCTAGTCATGTTTGCATTTCTAATTGTAGTCGGAACAATAGCTCCAGATTACGTTCGACTGGATACATGGGTATCTCGACTCACCACATTTTACAATGGGTCAGATGCTGATCAGGTGGTGCGCTCAAAGATTGCAATCGCAACTGGTGGAATCTTTGGTGAAGGTGCAGGTATGAGTGTTCAACGGAGCTTCATTCCGACGAGTCATGCCGACTTCATCTATCCGGTAATTGTAGAGGAATATGGTCTTGTCGGCTCTTTTGTTGTGATCGGACTTTACCTCTGGTTGTTCATTAGAAGTTGCCGATTGCTGACGAAGTCAACGAAGCTTTTCGGTGCTATTATGGCCATCGGGCTCAGTTTGTTGATCGTGATGCAGGCCTTGGCCAACATTGCAGTTGCTGTCAATATCTTCCCAGTGACAGGACTTACGCTCCCGATAATATCACGTGGTGGTACTTCACTTGTTTTCTCCTGTATTGCTTTCGGAATCATTCTGAGCGTAAGTAGAGTAGTGGAGCAGAAAGGCAAACTGAAGCGTACCAAGACGGTACGAACACAAGCCGTTTAAGCGTTTTAAAAACATGGCTGCACTTCGCGTTTTACTCTCAGGAGGAGGTACCGGTGGACATATCTATCCGGCCTTAGCGATCGCTGCGGCGATCAAAGAATTAGCACCCGATACGGAGTTTCTCTTTGTCGGTGCCGAAGGGAAGATGGAGATGCGCCGTATTCCTGCGGCTGGGTATAAGATCGTTGGTTTGCCTGTTGCAGGTTTTCATCGAAGTCTAGATGTCCGCAATTTCTCTTTCCCTTTTAAGCTATTGCGTAGTCTTGGTAAAGCGAGACGGACGGTCAAGGAGTTCGCTCCAGATGTCGCCATTGGAACGGGAGGTTATGCAAGCGGTCCAGCCTTGGCTGCAGCATCTATTGCAGGGGTATCCGTATTCCTCCAAGAGCAGAATGCACTTGCTGGGGTGACCAATCGTTTACTTGGTCGGATTGCGAAAGCAGTTTTTGTGGCATATCCGGAGGCGATTACTTATTTCGCTTCCGCTAAAACAGTACACTCCGGCAATCCGCTTCGTAGCTCATTGATAGCAGATAATTTAACGGATAAAGTCGTCGGGCGCGTTCATTTTGGTCTCGATCCGAACAAGCCAACGTTGTTGAGTTTTGGCGGAAGCCTCGGTGCAAGAAAGATGAACGAAGCATTTGTAGAGATGCATTCCTTCTGGAAGACGCATCAAGAACTCCAGGTGATTTGGCAAACGGGTGAGGGGTACTTCTCTCGTTTTAGCGAAAGCGAAACCGCACAGCTACCCAATGTGAAATGCGTTCCCTATTTGGAGCGGATGGACCTCGCCTATGCTGCCGCTGACTTGGTAGCATGTCGAGCTGGTGCCCTGTCTATCTCAGAATTACAACTGCTTGGAAAGCCAAGCTTGCTTATTCCGAGTCCGAATGTTTCTGGTGATCATCAGACCGCAAATGCAAAAGCAGTGGAACGTACCGGAGCTGCTGTCCTGATTCCAGATAACCAGCAAGTAGAAAAACTGACCGCTACGCTTTCGCAATTACTCGGAGATCCGAATGCGCTCGCGCGTATGTCAAAGGCTGCTGTTGATTCAGCTAAGCCTGATGCAGCACAACACATCGCAAAATACATTCTTGATTATGTCAGTCGCAAATCCTAAGCACGTATACTTCGTCGGAATCGGAGGCATCGGCATGAGTGCGCTCGCTCGCTATTACAACGAGCGTGGAGTAAAAGTGAGCGGCTATGACTTACGTGAGAGTGAGTTGACCAAGGCGCTGATTGCTGAGGGTATGGATGTCCACTATGAAGATCGCCCTGATGACATACCTGCTGATGTTGATCTTGCGATTTACACGCCAGCGGTTCCAAAGGATTTTGGAGAGCTCATCGAATTGGATCTAAGTCCGGTTCGGTTGGTGAAACGTGCTCAAGCACTTGGATTGATCTCGATGCGTCACAAAACCTTGGCGGTTGCGGGTACGCATGGGAAGACGACCATGAGTGCAATGGCTGCCTATTTGATGCGAGAACTGGAAACAGATGCTGTCGCATTTTTGGGTGGGATTAGCACCAATTATAAGACGAACTACTTGCCAGGCCGAGGAGATTGGTTGGTCGTTGAGGCTGATGAGTATGACCGTAGTTTTCTGAGTCTAGAACCCGATGTGGCAATTATCAGCTACATCGAACCTGATCACTTGGACATCTATGGAGAAGAAAGTGCCTTTGAACAATCCTTCCGTGATTTTATAGGGAAGATGAAAGGGAAAGATGGAATCGTGATTACGAAACCAGAAATTGCGCAGAAATTATCTAGCAGTTTGACCAATGTATCTGTGGTTACATACGGATGCAACATGCCGGAAGCAGAGTGGAATGCGAATAATATTTCGGTTGTAGACGGTGCTTTTGAGTTCACATTGAACTGTCCTCACGGTGTTTTTGAAGGAGTTAGGTTATTGATGGCAGGACAGCATAATGTCGAAAATGCGGTTGCTGCGCTTGCTGGAGTTTGTGCGACGGGAGCTTCTTTAGAGGAAGCCCTTAAGAAATTAGGTGGCTTTTTAGGAGTGGCTCGACGTTTTGAGCGGTTGGGGAATGTTGGTCGAGCCATTGCGATCAGCGACTATGCGCATCATCCTACGGAGGTTGCAGCAAGCATTCAGGCCGCAAAAGAGCTTTTTGCGGGCTACCGAGTTATAGGTATTTTTCAACCTCACCTCTTTAGTAGAACACGTGATTTTGCTGACGATTTTGCGCGTGCACTCAATGAATTAAGGGAGGTTGTGCTTTTGGACTTATACCCGGCGAGAGAGCGTCCAATTGAGGGCATTTCATCAATGACGATTTTTTCTAATATTTCTGTTGATAAAAAGTACCTTGTCGCCAGTTCGGAAGCAGCAGCTCTTTTGAAAGTCTTAGACGGCGACGTCTTACTTTTTATGGGAGCTGGTGATATTGACGGATTGGCAAGATCTCTGGTTTCGACCGATTGATTGTCTGAGGAACTACGAAACACTATGAAACAATCACTACAGTCTACCAGGCTGTGGCGCAGCTTTTTTGTTGGCGCTCTGGTAGCAGCATTTACCTTTGCAGGATATGCGGGATTTACCCGCCTCGGCAATCGCGTAGTTGATGTTGTAGTAGATATCCAACCGACTCCTACTGGTAATTTCCTTATTGAGGGTTCTGATATTCAAAAACGCTTAGACGCTGGACCACATGGCGCACTTATTGGCCAGTCGATTGATAAACTAGAATTATCTCGATTAGAAGAATTCTTACTCGAGGACCCGTTTGTTGCGAACGCAGATATTTATACTGGATTCGACGGCAAGTTGAATGTCAGTATCATTCAGTGTCAGCCGATTTTAAGAGTTCATCATCGTACGGGTAATGACTATTACCTCGGACCTAATGGAGAGGTGCTACCACTGAGTAAGCACGATTTCGCTAGGGTTCCTGTGCTTACAGGAGACGTACCGTCATTCAAAGAGGCAATATCAGATTCGCTTACTTTAGAGGTTTTCGTTTTGGCGAAAGCTATAGATGAAGATGTGTTGCTATCTGCACTTATAGAGCAAATAGATTTCCGTAGAGGAGAGTATGTGTTGGTTCCGAAAATGGGATCAGCAGACATTACACTTGGTGGCTTGGATGAGCTAGACGATAAGCTTCACAAGCTTAAGGCTTATATCCAGGGCGTCCTTCCTGAAAAGGGATGGGATGCTTATGAGAACGTGGACTTGCGCTACGATAATCAAGTGATTGGAACAGCTAATGAGAAACGTTCAAATCGAGCGTAAGATTTTTTGAGAAACTGAAACAGGACTATTAAACACTTAACGATGAAATGGGAAGAATCTGAAAAAACTGACTTTATGGTCGCCCTCGATATCGGGACCACAAAAGTTTGTGCAATTGTAGGTCGTCGCAACGACCTACAACAAGTAGAAATATTAGGCTTCGGGCGTGTCGCTGGTGACGGTGTTCAACGTGGCGTTGTTACTAACATTGACAAAACAGTTAAGGCTATACAAGAGGCTGTGCAAAAAGCAGAGCGTCAAATTGGACAGTCTATTGACCGTGTAAGTGTAGGTATTGCAGGCCAGCATATCGCTAGCCGTCAGAACCACGGTATGATTACCCGTGAAGATGATATCGCAGAGATTACTCAGCTCGACATTGACGAGTTGATTACCTCAATGCGTAAGCTTCCGCTAAAACCAGGGGAGGAAATCCTTCACATCATTCCGCAGGATTTTGCTGTAGATGATGAGTGGGGTATCACTGAGCCAATCGGTATGTGTGGAACGCGCCTAGGTGCGAATTTTCACATCATCACCTGCCAAAAACTAGCATCAAAAAACATCATGCGATGTGTTGAGAAGGCTAACCTTAAGGTTACCGGTCTCACACTAGAGCCGATAGCATCTTCAGCATCAGTGCTGACAGAAGCGGATCGTCGTGAAGGCGTTGTTCTTGTTGACATCGGTGGCGGAACTACGGACATTACCATTTTCGCAGATGGTGTGATCAGTCACACTTGCGTACTTCCTTTTGGAGGTGATGTAATTACAAGTGACGTTCGTCAGGTATTCCAAATCACTCCAGCTGATGCGGAGGATTTGAAAACCAAGTTTGGTAACGCACTCGCTAGCGAGGCAGCAACCAACCGATACATCAGAATTGCAAATCGTCGTGGACAGCAGCACACTGAGATTAGCGAAGGCCACTTGGCTGAGGTAATTGAAGTGCGTATGGAGGAAATCTTGCGCTATATCGATTTCCAAATCAGTCTATCTAACGTACGTGACCGTCTTCAAGGTGGTATCGTGCTGACAGGTGGAGGCAGTTTGCTAAAGAACATCGATAAGCTTACAGAATTCTTTACTGGAATTCCAACGCGCATCGGTCTTCCTGTTGAGCACCTCGCTCAAGGATATGATTCTGAATTGAGCAGTCCCATTTTCGCAACTTCAATCGGCCTATTGATAGGTGGTATTGATCGCGCAGATCGGGTTTCTGTCAACCCAAACTTAGCTGAAGAGTTAAGCGGCGAATCAGAGGATAAGAGTCAGGATAACCTGAATGGTGGCAAAAACGCACTTGAGAAAGCATCTACCTCTACTGTTACGAACGATGGAGAAGTGCACTCAGCGAATGAGGCCAGCAGCACATGGTTTTCAAAAGCTCAAACAAAAGTCGTGAGTAGCCTCAAGACTTGGTTTGATGCCGATGAAGATCCAGACATGCTTTAGGATTAAAGCAGACTTAATCCCTCACTGGATCTTCCAGTACTTCTTTTACTCTACACTCGATTTATCGAGTTCAAAATATATCCCATGATCTTTGATCTAGCACGTCGCAAGCACAACGGCACCATCATAAAAGTCCTCGGAGTAGGGGGCGGTGGTTCTAATGCCGTTACTCATATGTTTAAGCAAAACATCGTTGGAGTTGACTTCGCAATCTGTAACACAGATGCGCAAGCACTCGAGCTAAGCCCAGTACCAACCAAGATTCACCTTGGACCAGAGCTCACTCGCGGACGCGGTGCTGGTTCTAAACCAGAAGTTGGCCGAAGCGCTGGTGAAGAGTCAATCGCAGAAATTCAGAATTTCCTAGCGGATGATTGCCAGATGCTCTTTGTTACTGCCGGAATGGGTGGTGGAACAGGAACGGGTGCTGCACCGATCGTAGCTAAAGCTGCGAAGGACCTTGATATCCTTACCGTAGGTATCGTAACACTACCATTTGCCTTCGAGGGCCGTACACGTATCCGTAACGGTATCGACGGACTTGTTGAGCTTAAGAAGCACGTAGACGCACTTGTCGTTGTAAGCAACGATAAGCTTCGTCTCATTCACGCTGACATGCCAATGAAGGAAGCATTTGCGCAAGCAGACAACGTGCTTTCTACAGCAGCTCGAGGAATCGCAGAAATCATCACCCGCCCAGGCTATGTTAACGTTGATTTCGAGGATGTCAACACAGTTCTTCGCGGATCTGGTGTTGCTATTATGGGAATCGGCTATGCTGACGGTGAAGGCCGCGCGCAATCTGCTGTTGACCAAGCACTCAGTTCTCCTCTTCTTGAGGACAACAACATCAGCGGTGCTCAGAACATTCTCCTCAACATTTGCTCAGGAGCAAGTGATGTAACGATGGACGAGATCGATCAGATCACACAATTCGTACAGGAAGAAGCAGGAATGGATGCTAACCTTATCTGGGGTACTTGTTTCGACGAGGCACTCGAGGATGGCATTAGCGTAACCGTTATTGCTACAGGTTTCCATGATTCAGCCATCCAAGCGATTTCTGGTGATACTCGCTCAAGCAAGCAGGTTGTAGACCTCAAGCAAGTTCCTCAGCAGGCACAGCGCCCAGTAGCTCGCCCGCAGCAGCCACACGATCCGAATCAAGTACAGTTCGAAAGTCTTCACCCACGTGTTGACCAGTACAACAAGTCTGTTCAGTACCGTGAAGATGTAATGAACGAGTACCGTGCGCAGCAGCAGAACCCTCGTTCGAACGTTTCTGAGCCATACGCTCCACTTAACCAAAACCAAGGTGAGCCAGTTCCACCTAGCGATCCAAACGGATTGGCTAGTCTAGAGCGCGAACCAGCATACCTCCGTCACCGTCGTCAACGCAACCAGCACAATCCGCATGATGCACCTGCTCAGCAGCCATCACGCACTGTTGTTGACCAGAACGGAGAACCACGACTAGGTGGCGAAAGCCCTTGGTTGTACGACAAAGCAGACTGAACTCAATAGTCCTGAGTTTTTAAGATTTAGTTTCTCATTTTCATCGATCGAATGGCCGGCTCCCATGGGGAGTGCGGCCATTTTTTTGTCCAGTTTTTAGCGTCCGCGACGAGGCTGTGGTTTAGTTCTCATCCTTTCGGGAAAACTGCAGGACTGGGCTTTCGCCTGTGTGCCTTAGCCTTTAAGATCGTCTCCGATGTGCACTGAAAGTAACGATTGACGGATCTTGTAATCATATGAATTGTGCGTCGTATCAGGGCATTCGGCCTTCATGAGGTAGGTTTTACCTTCCCTTTGAATTGCTAATACATATTGGAATGACGATGTCTGCTCTTCGTATGTTTTAGCAAAAAAACCTTCGCTACTGTCACCATAAGCGATCGTACTCAGCTCGATCAGATCCGCACGTTGCTCTTTCAGCTTTTCTGCAGAATAACTTGCTTTCATCTCTTCTATATCGGCGGTTGATGTGCTGACAGAGATGGAGGATTCTTTATTGGCGGTCTGGAATCCATTGAGCATCTCGGATTTCGAATAGTTGAAAGGGACGAGCATACTTACCCCGTTTCCTATCAACTGCTTGCGTGGAGTGAGTTGAGGTGTAATCACTATGTGGTCGACCTGGCGAGTAGTGCAGGCTGCGATTGTCAACAGCAATAAGGCGAGAATAACAGTAAAAGACAGCGTAGTGGATTTCGTCATAAGGTGGGCTTTTAAGGAAATGGCAGTTCGCTTAGATCGAGTTATCGTGAAGTAAGGCCCCGTTCACGACTAAGCACCCAACCGACTGAAAATCTGTCATTCAAGACTAGTGGTTTCACTAGAATTTATGAAAATCGGACATGTGACGCTAAGATTTACACACAGTAACGATGCCCTAAACATGAGCAGAACGCCTGATGTTTCAGGTTTCGTGAGATAAATGCTGCTGCTGAGGAAAGAAAAAATGGTGGACATTCCTAATCGTAATGTTAATCACCCACGCGCATCCAAGAATAAACTACCTTTGCGCCCGTTTTGTAAAACTCGCTGAGCATCTGGCTCGGCATCATAGGTTTTGGCGTAAGCTTAAACTGACCTCTTAATGTCTATCCATGACACCTATTCGTAACGTTGCGATCATCGCCCACGTCGACCACGGTAAAACAACCCTCGTCGATAAGCTTCTTCACGCTGGAAACCTATTCCACGAACGTGAGAAGCCTGCCGAGCTAATGCTCGACAACAATGACCTCGAGCGCGAACGTGGTATCACGATTCTTTCTAAGAACGTGAGCATTCGCTACAAGGATCACAAGATTAACCTTATTGATACTCCTGGTCACTCTGACTTCGGCGGAGAGGTTGAGCGTGTACTCAACATGGCAGACGGTGTTCTTGTACTTGTTGATGCTTTCGAGGGGCCGATGCCGCAGACGCGTTTCGTACTTTCAAAAAGTCTCGAGCTTGGCTTGAAGCCAATCGTAGTTGTAAACAAGGTTGATAAGCCAAACTGTAAGCCAGATGATGCTTATGAGGCAGTTTTTGACCTCATGTTCGCACTAGAAGCAACAGAAGATCAACTTGACTTCCCTGTTGTCTACGGTTCTGCAAAGAACGGTTGGATGGGGCCTGATTGGGCTACCCCTACAACAGACGTGACGTACGCACTTGACATGATCCTCAAGCACGTTCCACCACCAAAGGTTGAGCTTGAAGGTGATGTACAGATGATGATAACATCATTGGCATACAGCAATTTTACTGGACGTATGGCTTCAGGCCGCCTCAATCGAGGAACTTTGAAGGCAAACCAGAGTGTTGGACTTGTAAGCCGCGAAGGTGTACTTACCAAGCAGCGTACAAAGAAGATTTTCGTTTATGAAGGTCTTGGCCGCGTTGAGGTTGACCAAGTAGAAGCAGGTGATATCTGTGCGATCTCTGGTATCGACGGTTTCGAGATTGGTGACACGATCACTGATGCAGAGAATCCAGATCCATTGAAGCCGATCGCGGTTGATGAGCCTACGATGTCAATGACCTTTGCCATTAATGATTCACCGTTCTTCGGTCAATCTGGTAAGTTCGTAACCTCACGTCACCTCAAGGAGCGTCTGGAGAAGGAGATCGAGCAAAACCTTGCACTTAAGGTGCTTCCAACTGATCGTGCAGAGGCATTCCAAGTCTTTGGACGTGGTGTACTTCACCTTTCAGTTCTTATCGAGACGATGCGTCGCGAAGGATACGAGGTACAAATCGGACAGCCTACAGTTATCATCAAAGAAGTTGATGGTAAGAAGCAGGAGCCGATGGAGGATCTCTACATCAACGTTCCTGACGAGTACAGCGGTGCTGTAATCAACGCTGTAACACAGCGCAAGGGCTCTATGACCAACATGGAGGCAAAGCCAGAGCGTACCTTCCTAGAGTTCAGTATTCCTTCACGAGGAATCATCGGTCTACGTACTCAACTTATCACGCAAACAGCGGGTGAGTTGATCATGACACACCGTTTCCGTGCATTCGAACCTTGGGCAGGAGATATTCCAAAGCGTATCAACGGTTCAATGATCTCTAACGAGAAGGGTAAGGCGATTCCTTACTCTCTCAATTCTTTGCAAGAGCGTGGTATCCTTATGGTTCTTCCGAACCAAGAGATCTACGAAGGTCAAGTTGTTGGTGAGAATGCTCGCCCAGGCGACATGGTTGTCAACCTTACTAAAGCGAAGAAGCAATCTAACGTCCGTTCTTCTGGAGCAGATGACAAGATCAAGATTACACCTCCTCGTCAGTTCTCTCTTGAGGAAGCTTTGGAGTACATCCAAGGTGATGAGTACGTAGAGATTACTCCGGATGCTATGCGTATCCGTAAGATCGTTCTTAGCGAAAGCATGCGTAAGCGCAACAAGAACCCTGCTCTTTCAAACATGAAGTAGGATTTTAATCCTTCCGATTGAGCATAAAAGCGAGTCTGTGGCGAAAGCTGCAGGCTCGCTTTTTAGTTTCAGCGGAGCTGTAACTAAAAATTTTGAATTGGGCTTGAAGGTCCGCTTTTACGCAATTTTGAATTTTGAATTTCGAGATGTTGCTCGCTATACTCGTGAGTACGTTTAGCTCGCGTATCGGATATTCAAAATTATCTAACTCAAAATTCAAAATTAGGCAGCTTTGCTGCTGGTACTTAGGATTAAGCACCACTTCGTTGCTGGACGACTTCTTTGTTGGATTGTCACCTGGTTGCGATCCTTCCCTGCATTCCTAAAGTGCGTCCCTAAGGAAGTCCGAAAGCAAAGCGGTCCGAAATCCTACAGGCGACGATCTGAAGTACCAAAAAAAAGCCCCGTCGACATGCGTCAACAGGGCCATACGACTATGCTAAAAAACAACGCGTTGAGAAGTCAAAACGACCTCTGTCAGCGCGTTACCTCTTTATCTGCACATATCCGCTTTTGGTATTTTTGCCTTTGATTGTCAAGACATAGTAGTAGGTGCCATCAAGTAATGGAGAGCCATTGTAAGTGCCGTCCCACTGGTTGTTATAGGTACTTGTAGCGTATACCTGGTGACCGTGCTGATTGAAAACAATGAGCTGGTTATCTGGGTAATTCTCGATTCCGATGACCGTGAAATTGTCGTTTATGCCATCCTGGTTCGGACTGAAGCCATTGAATACCATAAGCTCTTCACAGGTCACTTGGATGACTACTGTAGCCGTATCGCAACCTCCAGGATTACATACTTCATAGTGAATCAGATCTTCACCACACCAGTCGGCAGGAGCAGTATAATGCAAGCGATTCATCGCATCAATACGAGCTTGTCCTGTTGAACCAGGAGTGAGCGTTAGGGAAGTCACTTCTCCAATTACTTCATCGTTGCCGAGAATATGTAACATGCGTTGTCCATTGTAAGCGACTGCGAAGAGGTCTCTACCAGCAGTTGGTGGCTTTACATTTTCGCGATTCACAATTTCGAAGCGAAGCAGGTACCGGTCACAGTTGCCCGTAGGGATGTGACACAAGTCGATCAGCATCGTTGCTTCTCCACTAATCATACTGCTGAAGTTTACTCGTGGTCCAACTGTTGAGCGGATTTCGAGTAGCCCAGCGAGGTTGTCTTCCAGGATCGTTACTTCATATTGATCTTCTGATCCTGAGAAGGGTAGGGTATGTGTAGCATCGATCCCACGGATTGCTGTGATGCTGCGTTCTCTAACCGTAGCGCAGGTTATGAAGACTGTTGCGGTATCCACGCACTGTTCTAGTCTGTACGTCAACAAGTGCTTTCCAGGCATTAAGACGATAGTTGACTGGGAAGACATCACTTTTTGCTTTGGCTGTGATGCGCTTTGGGTTCCAGTTGCAGCATGGATGACTTTTAACTCTGCATATCGTGGATTTGGGTTTCCTACGATCATCGTATTGGTCTCATCCAGCTTCCAGTCGCCTCCTGGCTGCTCTAAGCGCATGAACTCGATGAGATCACCCACAGATGAGGTACGGTGTCGGTAGGCGCCTGGAGAGACGTCCCAGATTACTTCGTAGTCACCTGCACTTTGCATTAAGCCTGCGACATTGTAAGTGACAAGCGTATCTGCTGCGCAGCTGAAATAGTTGACAGGACTATCGTTGACTAAGAAAAGTCCTTCAGAAGCGATTGCAAACGGCAGACATACTTCTGTTCCGTTTTCGCAGTCCGTGGCAGTAACCTTTCGTTCGAGTTCATCGAATAGATCGTTGCCACACGCTCCGGTAGAGGAGGTTGGTAACGCTAGTGTTATCTGCTGTGAAGCAGTACTTGTATTGCCGGCATCGTCTGTTGCACTCCATGTGCGAATGACGCGCTCGAAGCTGTTGGTTGAAGCATCTTCCTCAGTAAGCAAAACGTCTAGGTTTCGACTGCAGTTATCAATTGCGTAGACGGCCGCTGGAGTAGGAATGGTTCCTCCTGCTTGAAGTGATAAATCACTCGGGACATCTTGTAATTCAGGTGGTGTAGTGTCCTCTACCCGAATGTTGATGGTGAGCTGTGCTGAGTTTCCGCAAGGGTCGACCCCTTCGAAGTTGCACGTCATTATAGATAGGTATCCAGCGTCGATCGGATCTAGCGGGATGTTTACGCTTTCGCTAAAACTGTAGGTGATTTCCCCTCCGCAGCCTCCTTCGGCAACTACATCGTCAATACTAAGCAAGGGCATTCCGCTGCATTCGAAGATGACGGTATCGCCGTGGGTTTGGTTGGAAAATGGAGCGGGACTGAAAGCGAGTCGCAGGGAATCTGCTGTTGCGCCTACAGCGCTGGTTTGTGCGACAAGTGCACAGGCAAATAGAGCCTGGAGCACTCGTCGTGAGACGGTTTGTTTCATGTTTGTTTCTTAGCGGTCGTTGATAGCGACGCACTCCGAAGAGTGGGCCATCCGTTTTTCAGGACACCGCAAAGATTCAGTCTAAAACACCCACTTCGCCAGCCCCTAGCCCTATTCGGTTAGTCGGTCTGGAGTTTTTAATGAGAGCTAATTTGGGGGCTAACTATTTGATGGTTAGCTGTTTGTGTGGAAGTGTGGGGCTTTGCTGGTGAGTAGTGGATAGCGCTTTTTCAAAGTTCAAAAACACACGGTTATTACCCGTTGGGCAGCTTTAACGCACATAAACTGCCTTAGCCGACCAATCATCGAAAGCATGAAATTTTAGTGTAATTCACACTAAAAGTGACTGTTTAAAGCCTCTTTTTGACCTTTTATACTAGTCTTTGACCACCATTAACCATGTTTTGGCGGAAGGTTGACCCTTCTTCACCTCGACTTTGTAGCGGGCTGGAAGCAAGTAGAATTTCCCATTGTCGGCAGCAGTGCTCTTCGCATCCATGCGCTTTGACGCGGTCTCAGACATGGTAAGCGCATATGGTACTAGGTTCAATCCTTTCTTCGCTTCGTAGGAGAATGAATGGACAGGTTGTCCGGTTGAATCTTGAATAGTAAGTTCAATTCGTCCAGCATTCGTCGTGAATATTGGCAGATTAATCATCGGCGTATCTACTGGATACCACTTGCTCCAGCTATCTCCCCATGAATCATCAAAGTCGATGGATTGTGGATGATACGCAAAGAGCTGCTTCGAACCGACAGAGTCTGGAAGCGTACGAAGCTGAGCGATATCTCCTATGAAAATGCTTCTTCCATGGGTGCCTACGATCAAGTCTTGTTCGCGCTCCTGAATCACTAAGTCGTGAACAGGGACAAGCGGAATATTTCCCATCTGACTCCAAGAGCTGCCTCGGTTGTAAGAGTAAAATATACCTGCATCGCTACCAACGTAAAGTAGATTTGGATTGACCTTATCTTCAAGCACATCATTGATGGCTCCTGCAGGGAGACCGTTCGAAATAGATTTCCAGGTAGCGCCACCGTTTTCACTAACGTAAAGCATTGGAGTGAAATCGTCACTGCGATAGTCGTTCAAACTAACATAGACACGGTCAAGCTGATGCTTACTGGCTTGGACTCGAGTGATCCACTTTCCTTCAGGTAAACCTGTTGTGATCTCTTCCCAGTTATATCCCCCATCGCGTGAAACGTGCACAAGGCCATCATCGGTACCTACGTACAAATAGCCAAAGCGCATCGGACTCTCATCGATCGTAGAGATCGTTCCA
The DNA here is from genome assembly GCA_045110575.1 of Saprospiraceae bacterium. Classification (GTDB taxonomy): domain Bacteria; phylum Bacteroidota; class Bacteroidia; order Chitinophagales; family Saprospiraceae; genus CALDTK01. The sequence continues at coordinate 65,965 of JBGCGF010000017.1, read as the reverse complement.
AAGGGTACGTCGCCTTTACGACCACCTTTTGTTAAATCCTCGCTTGTCACATCAAATGACTCTCCTTTGTTTAACGAACGGTGGAACTTGTTCGAACCGATGTAGAATACATCAGGTTGGTGCGTACTCAAGTGTACTGGTGTCTGCCAGTTGAACCGTAGTGGTCGCTCACCAAGTGCATGCATTGGCTTGACGCGAGTTCTGGATCCATCTGGATCGATGCGAGCGTAGTTTCCGAACTGGTAACCAGTATAGACCGTCTCATTGTCTCGAGGATCGATTTCAACCTGCATTCCGTCTCCTCCGTAGATGTGCTCATAGGATGTGCTGCCATACATTTCCCATCCTGGACCTGGTTCGAAGTTGCTCGAACCTCTCCATACGCCGTTGTCTTGTGTTCCTCCATACACGCGGTACGGGGTCTTATTGTCGACGGCAATGGCATAGAATTGACCTGCTGCTGGACTTACTACACGGTTGTACGTTTCACCTGAATCGTAACTGATGTTCACCCCTCCGTCGTTGCCCATAATGATATGGCCGTCTTGATTTTCATTGATCCAGATGGAGTGGTGGTCGGAGTGCATGTTCTCTTCGTTGATACCTGTCCACGTTTTTCCTCCGTCATCACTTCTGATCGCTGCTACGCCGAAAATGTAGACCTCTTCTGGGTTGGTCGGGTGCACGCCGATCTGACCGAAGTAGTAACCGTAACTATAGTAGATATCGTCTAGGTAGTCTTCGTGAGTTCTCTTCCAAGATGTTCCGCCATCGTCTGAGCGGTAAACCTCCGCGCCTACAACAGGAGTGTCAAACAGTAAAGAGTTCGCATCTGTGAGGTACTCCGCAAGGAGTTTTGGCGAAAGCCGACCTTCTTTAATCTCCGTCTTTAGACTATCAAAAGGGTAGCGCTTCAAAGGAAACCTAAGCGCCTTGAGTTGCTTGATAAGTTCGTCTTTGTCCTTGTTTACAAAGTCAGTCGCGCTCATTTCACCCAATTGGGTGCGGGTAAGTTTATCCTCGTCTTTTTTGTCAAAAGGTCTGCGGTTTTGGTTGTCTACGACTGCATAAAGAGAAGTCTTGCCTGCTTTCGTCGAGGCGCTAAGTCCAATCCGACCAACGTTCTCTCCAGTTATAAAGCCGGAGCCAGAAGTGCTGACACGTGTCCAACTTTGACCGCCGTCGGTACTCTTATAAATCGCAGATTCTGGACCTCCTTCTCTGAAATTCCAAGCCTTTCGGTCTCGTTGCCAAGTACTTGCGTAAAAGGTATTTGCATCGTTCGGATCACTGATTAAGTCAATTGCGCCAACGTCCTCTGTCGTCGGAAGGACTGCCTGCCAGGTCTTACCATAATCGGTGGTTCGGAAAATGCCACGCTCACCACCTAGGCTGTATAGCGGTCCTAGTGATGCTACAATGACTGTATTCGGATCGGAAGGGGAGAGCACGATACGACCGATGTGGTGTGTTTTCGTTAAGCCCGTGTTGGTCCATGTCTTGCCCCAGTCTGTCGAGAGGTAAACACCATCTCCCGCATAGCTCGAACGCGAAGAATTGTTTTCGCCTGTACCAACCCAAAGGTGCTTGCGTGACCAATCGACGGCAACATCGCCAATGATTCCGGTGCTCTGATGTGCGAACAGTTCCGTAAAGCTTCGGCCGTTGTTTTTGGTCTCCCAAAGACCACTTGTCGCAAAGGCTACGATGAAGTTTGTAGGGTTTTCTGGGTTGACATCTAAGTCAACAACACGACCGCTAAAAATATCAGGACCAACGTTTTTAAAAGGGATGCCCTTCGCAATGTTAGTCACGTCAAAACTGGCTGGTGCAGTCTGCGCTTGCAGATTGCCAGCGGTACAGACAGCGATGATTACTGTCCAAAGTGCGATAAATGCTGTTTTGTGCCCCATTTCTGCAAGTTGGCGAATCGCGGCCAATTCGCCCAATTTTACTTGCTATTGGCTCATCCTTTGCGACAAATAGCGTAGCCCTAGCTTCAATGCCCCAACTATGATTAACAAGGTTTTAAATGCCCTTTTAGGTGTCGGACTAGTCTTGACTGCTTCTTCTTGTGAGAAGGACAGCGGCCAGTTAGCGACGTTTGCCGAGGAGGGATATTTCCAATTAGAAGTCATCGTCAATCCGATGATTCACCCTTACGCGCAATCTGCTTCTTTGGCAATTGATGAAGTCCGCATTGGGGAGCTGTTAAACGAGAGTCTCGTGCCCGATGAGGACCTCGTATTTGACTCAACTGCTGAGCCAAACCGAGTCCAAGTTGGCTCGCATGCTGTCCTTGCACCAGGTGGTTATGCTAACATCAACATAGACTTGAATACTGACGTAACTGGTTGTCATGTATCTACTTTAGATGGTGGATTAGATCGACTAGGAATCGGCCAAAATTCAACCTATGCGCTTCAGACAGAAGGTAGTTTTTTGATCAATAGTGGTCTGACGACCAAGCGTCTGATGCTTCTCGATCTGAACAAATTGATCACTACGAGTAATGATGGTGAGTTAGATTTTTCCTTTCGGGAAAACCAACCCGGTAGCAATATGATCAAGCTGTTTGATCCCAAAACAGTTGGTCGTATCCATGGAGAAATTACGCGAACAGAGGCAACTCCCCGCCAAACTTACCGCCTGATCGTTTATGCATACGCGAAAGGAGACTTCAATCGCACTGAAGAAGTTCGCAACGGATTTGCTTCTGCTGAAATCGCTTCAAAAGTGCGCAGGAATGATCATTTCGACTTCCCTGTATTACAAGCTGGTGCTTACGATTTAGTGGTTGCTCACTACGTTGACCTAAACCAAGATGGTGTACTCGAGTTCAAAGAACTCCTGCAGGCAGATGCTGATGTCCAGTCGGATACACGTATTACTCGTGTATCCGCTAATTCGCTCACTTCAATTGACCTAACGCTTGGAGGCCAAATTGCAGATTAGGCCTTAGTAAGTAGTGCATGGTAGAAACCATCGTAATCATCAACTGGTGACAGTCGTAATTGCTGGTCAACTTGCCATCCATCGTTTGCTTCTATAAACTTCGCAACCTGCTCTTCACTCTCAGAAGGTAAGATGCTGCACGTCGCATAAACGAGCTTTCCGTCAGGCTTTAGTATCCTTGAATAACTAGAAAGGATATCTGCCTGCCACGTTTTTACCTCTTCTAGGAACTGAGGTTTTAGCTTCCATTTAGCATCTGGGTTTCGGCGCAAAACACCGAGTCCAGAACAGGGGACATCTAGCAAAATACGATCAGCTTTCCCAACCAATCGTTTGATAACTTTCGTGGAGGTAATCGGTCGGATGTCTAAGTTGGAAATGCCAGCTCGTTTTGCCCGTTTTTTTAGTTCGACTAGCTTTCGCTCTTCGGTGTCCATTGCAATGAGCCGACCTTTGTTCTTCATCAAGGCAGCGATTTGGAGTGTCTTTCCTCCTGCTCCGGCACATGCGTCAACAACCGTCATTCCTGGCTGGATGTCAAGGGCTGGTGCGACCTGCTGACTCGCTATGTCTTGCACCTCAAAATGACCAGATTGGAAGGCGTTAGTTTTCCAAAGGTTTCTCCTTTTCAAGACCTTAATGGCCAAGTCTCCCCTTGGGTCAGCTTCGACGTCAAAGCCTTCCTTGAGCAACTCGTCTAACAGCGTGTTACGGTCTGTTTTGAGTGTGTTTGTGCGGAGATAGACAGAGGCTTGCTCGTTGAGCGAATCCCTCATTGTAGGCCACTCTTCACCAAGCTCACCTGCGGCAATTTCATCGATCCAATCCGGCATGCTCGCAAGGAGCGCAGGGTTGTCTCCTGCAGCTTTCAAGGCTACTTGCACATCTAAAGGTTCAATCCTAGGATAGCCTTCTACGTCAAGTGTCTCGTTGTATTTCCACGCCCAGTAAGACGCTAGAATAGCCTCAGGTTTGCCACTGCCACCAATGTGTACAAGCAGACGCCACCATCGAACACTATCGTAAAGTGTCTCGGCGATAAAGCCACGATCACGAGCTCCCCATCGCTTATCACGTTTGAGTAAATGTGAGACTACACGATCAGCGTAGTAACCTTGGTTGAATACTTCATCAAGGCCATCACAAACAGCAAGGAGAAGGTTAGGGTAGGGGCGCGGAGCGCGCTGTGAACTAAACATTTGGCTTGCCGAGTAAAGTGAACATATTGCTTTTGTAAGCTTCTACACCTGGTTGGTCAAACGGATTGACACCGAGCATGTAAGCGCTAACACCACAGCTTCTCATGAAGAAGTAAAATAGGTATCCGAGGGTTCTCGCATCCAGTTCGGGCATTCGTAATACTACATTGGGTACTCCACCATCACGGTGTGCATTGAGTGTTCCTTCAGCAGCTTTTTCATTGACATAAAACATGTCCTTACCGGCGAGGTAATTCAATCCATCAGGATTGCCGTCGACATCCTCGATGGTAAGCTCGTACGATGTCTCCGTTTCAAGAAGCACAGTCTCAAAGAGATGGCGACGCCCATCTTGGATGTATTGTCCGAGGGAGTGCAGGTCTGCTGTGAACTGTGCTGAAGCTGGATAAAGTGCTTTGTTGTCTTTGCCTTCACTTTCACCGTAGAGTTGTTTCCACCATTCTGCGATGTACTGGAATCGTGGATCGTAGCTAACGAGAAGTTCGATCGATTTTCCACGCTGATAAAGTGCATGACGCATTGCTGCGTAGCGCAACATTTCGTTTTCTGCGAACGGTTTAGCTGCATCTGCAAGAGCTTCCTGAGCTCCTTCCATTAAGGCATCCGTATCGACACCGGCAACGGCCAGTGGGAATAGTCCGACTGCTGTAAGTACGCTGTATCGACCACCGACATCGTCAGGCACCACAAAGCGCTCGTATCCTTTTTCAACGGCTAGTTCATAGAGCTTACCGCGTTGCTTGTCTGTTGTCGCGACGATCAAGTCACGTGCCCCGTCTGCGCCATGACGACGTTCAAGCTCCTTGCGGAAAAGACGGAAAGCCAGTGCCGGCTCTGTGGTCGTTCCAGACTTAGAGATGATGTTAATCGCAAACCGTTTGTCTTCCAGAAACTGGAGCAATTGGTGATGGTAGCGAGCACTTAATTGAGTACCTGCGAAAATTACCTGTGGTGTACCACGCTCTTCTCTAGTCAAGCTGTCGCTAAAACTGTCCGACAGTGCATGCAACGCAGCGCGTGCTCCGAGGTAGCTGCCTCCAATACCGATGACAAGTAAGACATCAATTTTGTCAGCAAGCTTCTCAGCAGACAAGACAATGCGAGCGTACTCTTCCTTGTCGTAATCGTTTGGAAGCTCAATCCAACCATGGTAGTCCGATCCTGGACCTTTGTGCTTGACCAACATCTCATCGTTGGCAATGGTAGCGAGCGGTTCTAGGTTACCTACTTCTTCAGAATTGAAGAAAGGATCGAGGTAAGTCGTGTCGATTGAAATACGTGACATAGCGTTAGTAGATTGAGCGCGCAAATGTAGCAGTACCAAATGGCAGCAAAACACATCAGTTTTGGAAAACGTGGAGAAGACCTCGCATGTGCGTTTTTAGTCGAATTAGAGGTCGACGTTCTAGCTCGAAACTACCGCTGGAGTAGGGCTGAGGTCGATATTGTTGCTAGAGAAAAAAGTACGTTGCACTTCGTTGAAGTCAAGACACGGACTTGGCAAGACGTAGATGATGCACTTTCAGCAGTGAGTATTAAGCAGCAACAACGTGTGATGAACGCTGCCTCTCGTTACATGGAAGATGCCGGTTACAACGGTGATTTTCAGTTTGATGTCATTGTAGTGCTGATCGATGCTGGCGACAATATCAAGATCACGTGGGTCAAGGATGCCTTTGGTTTTTGGGATTAGTTGAGAGTTTCATACCTCCTATGTAGCATTCGCACGCTGGGTAACGCTACATTCGCGCCATGGCCGACGATAAGATTATATTCTCTATGTCACGCGTCAACAAGTTTGTTGACGGTGGTAAGAAGCAGATTCTCAAGAATATCAACCTCAGCTTCTTTTACGGAGCTAAGATTGGAATCCTCGGACTTAACGGTTCGGGTAAGTCGACCGTACTACGGATCGTATCTGGAGAGGACACCAACTTTCAAGGTGATTTGCAGTTTGACGGCACTTACAAGATTGGATACTTGCACCAGGAGCCACAGCTAGACGAAGAGAAGACTGTTAAGCAAACAGTTGAAGAAGGTCTAGGCGAGCTTTACGGTATTCTCAAGGAGTACGAAGAGGTAAACAACAAGTTTGCTGAGCCAATGAGCGACGATGCGATGAATAAACTCATCGAGCGCCAAGGTGAATTGACCGATGAATTAGATCGCCTCAACGGTTGGGAAGTCGAGACTCGAGTGGAGACAGCAATGGAAGCATTGCGCTGTCCTGATCCTGAGAAGTTGATTTCAGTACTTTCTGGAGGTGAGCGTCGTCGTGTCGCTTTAGCGCGATTGATTCTCGGAGATCCAGATATCCTGCTTCTTGATGAGCCTACCAACCACCTCGATGCAGAGAGCGTGCATTGGCTAGAGCAGTATTTGCAACAGTTCAAAGGAACGGTCATTGCTGTAACGCACGATCGCTACTTCCTTGACAATGTTGCTGGCTGGATCCTCGAACTTGATCGCGGAGAGGGGATTCCTTGGAAAGGAAATTACTCTAGTTGGTTAGAGCAAAAGGCTGATCGCTTAGAGAAAGAAGAGAAGACTGAGTCAAAACGTCGCAAAACCCTCCAGCGTGAGCTTGATTGGGTGCGTATGTCTCCTAAAGCGCGTCAAGCAAAGAGCAAGGCTCGACTTAGTGCATATGAAAAAATGGCGGGTGATGAAGGCCAAGAGCGTCAGAAGAAACTTGAGATGTTTATTCCTCCTGGACCTCGTCTAGGTGATAGTGTCATTGACATTGAGAAGATCTCAAAAGCGTATGGTGACCAACTCCTGTTTGAAAACCTCGACCTAAGTATTCCACGTACTGCGATCGTAGGCGTGATTGGAGCAAACGGCGTAGGTAAGTCGACGCTTTTCCGAATCATAACGGGAGAAGAGACAGCGGACAACGGTAAAGTCGAAATTGGCGATACGGTAGAGCTCAGCTATGTTGACCAGAAACACGAAGACCTTACTCCGGAGAAGACCATTCTAGAAGCGGTTGCTGAAGGAAATGAATTCGTCAAGTTGGGTGATCGCGAGCTTAATGCCCGTGCCTATTTGAGTCGATTTAACTTTGCAGGTCCAGATCAAAACAAGAAGATCGGCGTACTATCCGGTGGAGAGCGCAACCGCGTTCACTTGGCAATGACGTTGAAGGAGGGTGGAAATGTGCTTCTACTCGATGAGCCTACAAACGACCTCGACATCAACACGCTTCGCGCGTTGGAGGATGCACTTGAAGGTTTTGCGGGAACCGTCGTTCTTATTAGTCACGACCGTTGGTTCATGGATCGCCTCGCTACACACATCATTGCGTTTGAAGGTGATTCAGAAGTAGTATTCTTCGAAGGGAACTACTCTGATTACGAAGCAGCGAAGAAGGCTCGCCTAGGAGATGTTGCTCCTCGTCGACCACGCTTCAAGAACGTAATCAATAGAGCTTAATTACCTTCTAGCTCAAGGATTAGTAAGTTAATAGTAGCTCATTCTGCCAAAGTGCAGGGTGAGCTACTTTGCTTTTAGTGCCTTTCTCAGTATTCGGAGCCGAGGAGAGCTGAAACTTGCAGTGCGTCCTGTGTGAGCGTCGCTTAAAGCGAATTCAAAATTCAAAATTCTTACAAAAAGGAAGCCGAAGGACGTATCCTTCGGCTCCGAATGAAATGAGAAACTACTGGGAAATGTTTGTTGTATCAGTTTGAGCGGGACCTAGATGAGCACGATGTCGTGCTATCTACGTCTAGGTTCAAAGGGTCATAGTTTCTAAAAAGCTATTCTGGAGATCAGATAGCTTGCTTATAAGCATTGATTTCCGGGTGAAGGGAAGTCACGTTTTATAGTTGGTAGAAGCGCAATGCTTCATAGATGCGTTTTTGAGCTGCTTCACTGTCTGCGAACTCATTTGAAGCTGCACGAACGAAATCATCTCGGGTAGGTTGAGACAACTCAGCAGTGGAGGCAGCGACTGCTAGACTCATGGCTCTCCATGAAGCCCATGCCGTTGGGTAGGTTCCTTCCAAGGCAGATCCAAAGTAGTTGGTTGTAAACGCAAGGTTGTCGACTTGATCAGGTGTTTCGACAACTGCGGCAGCGATAGCAGCAGCGAGCAATACTCCAGCGTCTACTCCTAGGCTTTCTTGCTCTTTTGCTGCAGTTGATTTAAAGCGATCAATGAGTGCAACACCTGTTCGCGAATCCATGTGGGTTAGCGATGTTTTGGCGAAAGCTGAAGAAGAGAACATTGATCCTAGTAGGCTAGCTCTATCACTAAAGAATCCTGCATTTGCTGCAGTGGACACGGTTTGCGTGCTCGTCAATGCCGCATCAGAATCACCTAGTCTGAGGCTAAAAGAGATGTCCTCATTAGAAATTAGAGCGACCATCCCTAAAACGAGAAGAATACGGACGTGAGGTAAACTTCGGAACCATCCACCTGGAGTCAGGATAAGGCGAACGATGTCTATCGTCTTGTGACCTAAAAGGCTCAATTCCCAAACGAGTCCTCCAAGAAGTCTACCACCCGTTAGGGTAGTCGTTGCTGCTGTCGTTGAATTTTTCATAGTGTTTGTGTTGGCGATGCAAACATAAACACAAATTGTTATATAAAACAAATTGAGTCAAACAAATCTTAGAAAAACATCTCGTTGGTTGGGTTTTCTGAGTGTTATATGGCTGATAACTTGCATTTTTACAAGAAGTCTTAACAAGTGGTCTTCGTTTGCGTACTTGCTTGTACTAATCTTACGTTCCGCTACTACGCTTTACAATGTTCGAGTTCCACACTAATAAGAGTCGCTATTTCGAGATGCAACGCCGCATCTCACAGGAATACGTATTGCCTATGCTTGCTAAGCATATCAAAAAGCAAGGCCCTTGGCGCGTGTTGGAAGTCGGATGTGCTGAGGCGGGCGTACTAAAAGCATTCGTTGATGAGGGCCATTATGGCGTCGGGATTGAGCTTGAGCATTCTCGTGCTGAGCTTGCGCGATCTTTTCTGAAGGATTCAATCGCCGCTGGAAGAGCTTCAATCCGCACGCAGGACATCTATAAGGTCGATCCTCATGAGCTAGAGCCTGCTGGTTTTGATGCAATCATACTAAAAGACGTGATTGAGCACATCCCAAATCAAGAGAAGATGGTGCCTAGGCTTGCGGAATTTCTTGCTCCCGGCGGGAAGATTTTTTTCGGCTTTCCACCTTGGATGATGCCCTTTGGCGGTCACCAACAAGTGGGCAGAACGCCATTCGTAAGTAAAGTTCCTTGGATACACTTGCTTCCAGCACCGATGTATCGGGGTTGGGTCAAATTAGCTGGTGAACCGGCTGTAATTCGAGACGAACTAGAAAACGTAAGGTCTACTCGTATTACAACCGAGCGCTTTGAGCGAATTGTTAAAGACAGCAATCTAGAAGTCAGTGAGCGCATTCTATGGATGTTCAATCCGATTTATGCGCTTAAATTCGGAATAGCAGCGAGGAAGCAATTCAACTTCCTCAGCGCAATTCCGATTGTCCGCAACTTCGTTAGTACGGCTGCGTATTACGTTATTTCCAATCCTGTTCAGCTTTCGCCAAAACCCCAAACCTCCTCACATGCAGCAGTCGCCGGATAAATGCTTTGCAGCCTTTCGTTTCGCGCGACTTGTTTTCACGAAAGTGGGAGATGCTAGACCTATAGGGTGTGGCAGTCCTAAGCTAGTGTTGAGGTTAGCTGTACTATTTATTGGAATAGCGGTCTCGGCAAATGTGGTGAGTGCGCAATCATGGCCACAATCAAGTCTTTGGAATCAAAGTCCGCTGAGGCTAAATCCTGCTAGTTCTGGCAATCTGTACTCACTTGATGCAAGCGCGGGTCTACGAAGACAGTGGCAAGGCATTCAAGGAGCGCCTTCGTCCACTCAATTTACCGTCGGCGCACCTGTCTATATCGCAAATGCAGGCATTTCTCTTGGATTTGAGCGTGATGAGGTTGGTCTGCAGGTTGTAAATCTTTTCCGTGGAGGATTAGCTTACAAAGTGTTTGAAAAGGATGAACTCAGTGTTTCCTTAGGAGGTGCTGTTACCTACAGACAGGCCTCTCTAAACGGTGCTGGACTCCGTACATCGGATGGCACTTATGCTAACGGAATCGTGACGCACTTCGATAATCTATTGCCAATAGGTGAACAAGCAAGTTCTTCTCTTGGCTTCGATGGAGGAATTGAAATAAAGTGGAAAGAAACTAAAGTAGGGGTTTCCCTACTCGATTTGAACGAACCAACTAGTAACTGGTCTGGGGTAAATCGCAAGTGGTCTAGGACCATTTTAACACATGCAAGTACACTTGTTCCTGTAGCGGAACTCGTTGATATTGAGGCGAGTGCGTTACTTCAAATAGGTACAAATACAATGCAGTCAGCTGCTAGTATTACTGCTTGGTATGACAACAATATTGGTGTCGGAAGCTCGTTAAGAGGATACAGTGGAAATACGCTTGATGCGGTATCTCTGCTAATTGGATGGAAACCATCTAATAAAATCACCTTAGCTTACGCCTACGATTTCGGTCTTTCTACTTTAGTAAGATCACATCAAGGTTCACATGAAGTGGTTGTTCGCTACGTTATGATTGATCCAATTGGCAGGGGAAAGCTCCCGCCAATAATTTTTAACCCACGACTCTGAAATAGTGCCTATCTTAGGTATGTTCTTTGCGGTGGATAAATGAATGGTAGCTGTTTATGTGGAAATGCCTCCACTTTTCAGCTTATTGTTACTTTCGCGGCTGCAGAAGAATATTCGACTGCTACTAGGAAAGAGAAAAAAGCAAAATTCGGGCTTGACGATGAAGCAAAATATAAGTGTAATCGCCGCTGTTCTAGCTGTGATGCTGATGACCGCTTGCGGGACTAAGCAAAATGGACAGCTCACGGGCGTAATCGAGAGACCAACTTGGAAAGGTATCAACCCTTACGGGATGGTTTACATTCCTTCTGGTACACTCCACATCGGTGCGAGTGACCAAGACATTAGTGGTACATTCCTGAATGCTCCGAAATCGATCTCGATTTCTGGCTTCTATATGGATGACACTGAAATTACAAACAACGAGTATCGTCAGTTTGTGAATTGGGTCCGTGACTCAATCGCACACACTTACCTAGACCACTTCTATGAAGATGAGTTCACTGGTGAGCAGTACATCGACTGGGAGTACGACATTGATTGGGCAGACGAGACCTTAGAGGATCTCTACTACCAAGGAGATGATCGCTTTGCAGGCCGCAAAGAGTTTGATACTCGTAAGCTCCAGTACACTTACGAGTGGTATGACTGGGGACGTGCAGCACATGACAAGACAGGTGCACCACGTAACAGCTTCATCGAGCGTAAGACAGTTAACGTTTATCCTGATACACTTGTATGGGTTCGTGACTTTGCTTACAGCTACAATGAGCCAATGACGCGTAACTACTTCTGGCACCCTGCATTTGACGACTATCCAGTTGTTGGTGTTAACTGGCACGGAGCAAAGGCATTCTCTTACTGGAGAACAAACCTTTGGAATAGTTTCCAAGCTGAGAACGGCGTAAGCTCTGAGGACTTCCGTCTTCCATACGAGCACGAGTGGGAGTATGCAGCACGTGGAGGAAAGGATTTAGCTCCTTACCCATGGGGTGGATACTACGTACGTAATGGTAAAGGTTGCTTGCTAGCTAACTTTAAGCCAGGACGTGGTAACTATCCAGAAGATGGTGGCCTTTACACTGTAAAAGCTGACGCTTACTACCCGAACGATTACGGCTTGTTTAACATGGCAGGTAACGTTTCAGAGTGGACTAGTACAGCGTACTACGATAACGCATACAACTTCCAGCATGACCTTAACCCTGACATCCGTTACGATGCACAGGACGAGGATCCGGAGTCTTACAAGCGTAAGGTTATCCGTGGAGGAAGTTGGAAGGACATTAGCTTCTTCCTACAGACAGGAACACGTGACTGGGAGTATCAAGATACTACCAAGAGTTACGTTGGATTCCGCTGTGCGCTATCTTTCCTAGGACGTTCAATCAACGATTTCTAGAAAATCGTTCTGCGAAATACCTCGTTTAATCACCTGTTACGCCTTCAAGCGTTTGATGATTTACATTGAAACTGATGATAGCCTAATGCCTGAGCGCGTGGGTTTATTCATAGCTGCTACTCACTAGTACAACTACATTCACACAACCACTGTTTCGCTTCTCCGCGAGACGGTATACTGGTCTAGTGTTATAGCTCGGCCGTTTTTCTTCCCTCATTCACACGAAAACACACATCAGATGAGCTTTGTCAAGTCGAAAGGATTTAAGTATTTCAAAAACCTTCTTATCGGTTTCGGTGCCGCGGTAGTACTCGTAGGAGCACTATTCAAAATCCAATCATGGCCATACGCCAGTGAAATGCTCACAGTAGGTCTTCTTACTGAGGCAGGCCTATTTCTTATGCTTGGACTTCTCGGTCCGGACAAAGATTACTACTGGGAGAAGCTCTACCCAGGTCTCGACAACTACGGTAGCAATATTGCTCCTATTTCTGCCTCAAGCGGAGCAGGTGCACCAGTTAAGGCACTTAACGGTGAGGTTGTAGAGTCACAACTTGGTGGGATGCTCGGTGAGCTACAAGTTATGTCTAAGAGTCTTTCAAGCTTGAAAGCACTTCAAGAAGTAGACTTCTCTGGAACGAAAGATCAAATTGCTTCAATGAACAATTTCTACGGAAAACTCAACGAAGCTGTAGTGAATCTTGGTGATTCACTTGAGGATACTAAGCAGTACAAGGATCAAATGGCTTCGCTCAACACGAACCTCGGATCACTTAACCGCGTGTACGGTAACATGCTTACTGCAATGGGTAGCACTCCTGCGACTGCTGCTAAGAAGTAAGCCTCGGCTTACTCAAAGTTCTCTGTTTCTCGACGCGATTGAATTATAGTCGCGTCGAGTTTCATATCCCCAACTCCTCAATACACACAATATGTCAATTCCGAAGGAACCGCGGCAGCTCATGATTAACCTCATGTACCTGGTGCTTACGGCAATGCTTGCGCTGAACGTTTCAGCAGAAGTTATGAATGCCTTCTTTACCCTCGATGCGGGTAACACACAGACAATGAAAGTTGTCGACTCTCAACTTGATGAGACTGAGAAAGGTCTTAACAAGCTTCTTGAAGATGGCTCGAAAGCCAAATTTCGTCCAATTACTCCTGCGATCGCAGAAGTCCGTGATATAACCAAAGGATTCGACGAATTCATTAACCAAGTTCGTGTTGAACTTATTGATGGATCTGGAGATATCAACGGCGTTATGGACGCTGGCGATTTCAAAGAAGAGCACGATGGTGAGCTTAAGTATATCCGAGGTAAGAAAAACAAGGATATCACAACTCGTTTGCTAGTTGAAGCTGGCCGTGGCGAAGAGATTAAAGCTAAAATTGTTGAGACACGTGATCAACTAATTGCTTCATACACTAAGCTAATTTCAGAGAACGCTAAAGCGTTCGGAATTAGTGAAGCTGAAGTTGCTTCAAGTATTAATTCTGTAGCTAACGAGATGCCTTTCAATGTAGACGATACTGAATGGGAAGGAACAGACAAGGTTAGCTGGTCTGACTACAAGTTCCGTCAGATGCCAGTGGCAGCTGTACTACCTCTACTTTCTCAAATGCAAGCAGATCTTAAGTCATCTGAGGCAAACATGGTTAACTCTATGGCTGCACTTGCAGGTGGACGTGTAATCGAATTCGATTCTTTCTTCCCTGTTGTAAAAGCTGATCGTAGCTATGTAATTGGTGGAGAGAGTATTAATGCTGTCGTATCTGTAGGTAGCTACAGTTCAAGTATTGGTGCTGGAAACATTCGCATCACTGCAGATGGTAGATCTCTACCTGTGCAAGCAGATGGTACAGCTAAATGGACCATTAATGCTTCAGGAACAGGACAAAAGACTGTCCCACTAACTGTATCAGTCACTAACCCTCTTACAGGTGAAGTGAATAAAGGAGACTCTAAGTTTACTTATGAAATTGGTCAACGTTCTGTTGCCGTTTCTGCTGATCAAATGAATGTATTCTACATCGGTGTAGACAACCCTGTATCTGTTTCGGCGTCAGGTGTTAGTTCTAACGATGTGAAGGTTAACGCTAGCGGTCCAATTACAATTAGTAAAAGCGGTAAGGGTTACAACGTTAAGGCTAGTAAGCCTGGCGATGCAAAGATTACGGTTACAGCTAAAGGCAAAGCAATGGGGTCATTCGACTTCCGTGTTAAGCGTATCCCTACTCCAGTAGCTAAGCTTGGTAACAAGACTGACGGCTCAATGGGTAACGGAGAGTTCAAGGCTCAATCTGGACTTATTGCTTGGTTGGAGAACTTCGATTTCGATGCTAAGTGCAAGGTTCAAGGCTTTAAGGTCGTTCGCGTTCCTAAGCGTCAAGATCCAATTACTGTAGTCAATCCAGGTGGAAAGTTCAACACAGAAGCTCAGCGTATCGTACGTGCAGCAACTCCTGGTGATACTTACTACTTCAATGATGTAAAGGGCCGTTGCCCTGGTGATCAAGCTGGACGTAAGCTCAATTCGATGGTCTTCAACATTCGCTAAGACCATCCCCAATACTCCGAACGTTCGCTACGTTACAGTAGCCTCAATATCAATTAGATGAAAAGCTTTCATTTCCTTCTCGGCCTCGCAGCCTTCTTCAGCCTTACAGCTGTAGTAGAAGCGCAAATTCCTGAAACGGTTATTACCGAATCAAGTGCGCCTGCCGCGGACAAACCACTTGACGACATTGTCGAAAAGACTCTGTTGGATGAGAAGCCACTTCTGGCTTATGATCCAGTTCGTGAAGCAGACATCTTTTGGGAGAAGCGCATCTGGCGTGTGATCGACACACGTGAGAAGATGAATCAACCATTCATGTACCCTGAGCGCCCATTCTCGAAGATTCTTCTTGATGGCGCTATGAACGGTGACTTCACCGTTTACAGTACTGAGGATGATAAGTTCTCATACCCATTGACTCCAGAAGAGGTGGCAGCGAAAACAAGTAGTGTCGATACGATTACTACTTACGATCCTGATACTTACGAAGAGAAGATTCAAGTAGTACGCAACGATCTCAACCCTGAGGATATCAAGCGTTTCCGCGTGAAGGAAATATGGTTCTTCGATGAAGAGAGTTCAACAATGAAAACTCGAATTCTAGGACTTGCACCACTTCGTGATGTACTTGATGACAACGGCAACTTCCAATACGAGGATCCAATGTTCTGGGTGTACTACCCAGAAGCACGTGAGATTCTTGCTCGTGAGCGTGTATTCAACATCAACAACGATGCTAGCCCAACAACTTGGGAAGACATCATGGAGATGCGTTACTTCAGCTCTTACATCTGGAAGCAAAGCAACGTTCAAGATCGTCGACTACAAGATTACTTGACTGGTGTAGATCTCCTTCTCGAAGGACAAAAGATCAAGCAGGAAATCTTCAACTTCGAGCAGGACCTTTGGTCTTACTAAGCAGTTAGCGTTCTTCTGTTAGCCTTTTCGGCAAAACAGATATTGGTTAAAAAGCGGCACTATCCTTCGGGATGGTGCCGCTTTTTCATTTTACCGACCGTTCCTAACCAAGAATTTCCCTTGTTTATGATCGAATTTTCTCGCCAAGCGTTGATGCTACGTGCGTAACAATAAACCGAAAGCAGAAACTACCAAGAAACCTAACCTCAAAGAGCAACTAGGTGCCCTAAAGTATCTCAAACCCTTCTTTGCATTGATCTATGAGGTATCGCCTCGTCTTACGATCATAAATGTGATCCTTCGCTTGATAAAAGCCGGTATTCCACTGGCGATGCTCTATGTAGGTAAGTTGATTATTGACGAGGTCATCCGACTTACGCAAAGTGAAAGTGGAGACTTCACTTTGTTGTGGACATATGTAGCCGTTGAGGCTGGACTTGCAATTCTAAGTGAGGCTATTAACCGAGGAATGACCCTTGGCGAAAGCCTACTGGGCGACCTGTTTGCAAACGAAACCTCTGTTCGACTCATCCATAAAGCCGCAGAACTGGATCTTTATCAGTTTGAAGATTCAGATTTCTACGACAAATTAGAGCGCGCACGAAGACAGACTACTTCCCGTACTGTTCTGATGGGACAGGTTTTGACGCAAGTACAAGACATCTTGACCCTCATCTTTTTGGGAATTGGAATCGTAGCGTATAGCCCGTGGCTCATTGCCATTCTTGCTATTTCAGTAATTCCCACCTTTCTGGGAGAGAGTCATTTTAACAGGAACAGCTACAGTCTTACGCAAAGCTGGACCCCACAACGTAGAGAGCTCGATTACCTCCGCTTTATTGGTGCAAGTGACCAGACAGCAAAAGAGGTCAAGATCTTCGGACTTTCAGATCATTTAGCGAGTCGATTCAAGCAGCTCTCTGAAGAGTACTATGAGGCAAATCGTAAGCTCTCTGTTAAACGTGCGAGTATTGGCGGCTTGCTCAGTATCGTCGGTACGGCAGCGTATTACGGAGCATTCGTGTTTATCCTCTGGCAAACCGCAACAGCAGTCCTGACCATAGGAACATTGACCTTTTTAAGTGGAAGTTTTCAGCGCCTTCAGAGACTGCTTCAGGGCGTTGTTAATCGACTATCCAAGATCTCGGAGAGTGCATTGTACCTCCAAGACCTCTTTGACTTCTTTGATCTTCAGCCCAGTATTTTAGATGATGGCCATGGTCTGACGTTTCCTAGTCCGATCCAGGAAGGATTCACCTTTGAGGACGTTGGGTTCAATTATCCTGGTTCAGAGATTTTCGCCCTACGCCATGTTTCTTTTCACTTGAAGCCTGGCGAAAAATTGGCTCTGGTTGGAGAGAACGGAGCAGGTAAAACAACCCTTGTCAAGCTCCTTGCACGCCTGTACGAGCCAACTGAAGGTCGAATATTACTCGATGGCAAAGATCTCCGAGACTATGACATTGGCTCCCTTCGCAGCCGCATAGGCGTCATCTTTCAAGACTACATCCGCTTCCAGTTTAGTGCAAGCGATAACATCGGTGTTGGCGAGGTCAAAGAGCTTAATCAACTTCCTCAAATTAAGAGCGCAGCAGAGAAAAGTCTAGCTGATACCGTCATTGAGCAATTGCCAGATGGGTATGATCAGATGCTCGGAAAACGCTTTAAGGGTGGGGTAGACCTAAGTGGAGGTCAGTGGCAGAAAATTGCGTTAGGACGCGCTTATATGAAGTCTGCAGAGCTTCTTATTCTCGATGAGCCCACAAGTGCACTTGATGCAAGGGCTGAGCACGAGGTTTTCGAACGCTTTAGCGCGTTGTTAGAAGGTAAGAGCGCGGTGCTAATTAGTCACCGTTTTAGTACCGTTCGAATGGCTGATCGGATTTTGGTACTCCAGCAGGGAGAAGTCCTTGAGCTAGGGACTCACGAAGAGCTGATTGCGCAGAAAGGAAAGTATGCTGAGCTATTTGATCTGCAAGCTGCTGGTTATCAGTAGTTTGTAGAAACTAAAAAGCCCCTCGATCGTAAGATCAAGGGGCTTTAGAAGTGACCCGGGTGGGATTCGAACCCACGACCCTCGGATTAAAAGTCAGATGCTCTAACCAGCTGAGCTACCAGGTCGTTACTTTGCTTCGTCTTGCGATATCTGCTTAGCGAGCGCAAATATAGGAAGTCCTATGAATTGTAGGCACTGCTTTTCGCAGAAAATGCCGTGAGTTTTTGAACTATTATTTCAAACGGTCATACTTGACTGATTTATCGCACATTGTACAACATCAGTTTTAATATATCCAATTAAAATTATGTGTTTGGCAGCTATAGACCTTTGGTTTTGGAGGGATTAGCTGCCATGCTTCGATTCAATTTCTACCAAAAGTCGCGTCAATTTTTAGAAGTAGCGGGGAGTGACAATCTTATCAACATTGAAGTTCATGTCGTATCCGATCATGATCTCAGCACTACCGTTGCCATATTGCTGCAACTCGGTCAAACTGTAGTCGTAAGCAAGACCTATGCGCATTCCATTCTTAAGGTAGAATGCTCCCCAAAGGTCTGCACTGTCATGAGAACTTTTGCCTTGGGTTACGAAGTCGACGGTTGAACGGAAGCTTGCTCCAAACCATAAGGTTTGATAGAATAGCATGCTTACATCAATATCAAATTCAGTAGGTGTGCGAACCACGGCGATGCTTTGACTACTTGTCGCGAAGTCACCGAGCCAACCAACGCCTTTGATTAGAATAGAAGGTTTGAGGACGAAATCATCGTTTCCTTTAATTGGAAATGCAGCGCCAGTAGCGACATACATGTGGCGGTAATTTCGAGCTGGGTTTTTAGTCGGAACAGGACTATTGCTGATTGTTGACTCAAAAAGGCTAGGGACACTTGCTCCAACGTAGAACTTCTCAGAGAAAAGGTAAAGTCCTGCACCAGCATTCGGTAGCCAAGCGGCGCTATTACCTTCCATGAAATTTCCATCAGAAGGATCACGAATATTCAGCCCAGAGTAGTCAAAGTTCTGGTGCGTAACCCCACCTTGAATACCCGCAGAGAGCTGTAAATCATCGTTGAGTCGAAGTCTATAAGCGTATGAAAAAGTCATCTCCGTAAAGATGCTTGAGCCAATGTTGTCTTGACTGATGTATCCACCAAGGCCAACGTTATTCTTGAAAGGAGAATGAACGCTTAGGGCGTAGGTAATTGGAGCTCCACCTTCGATAGAGTTAATGCCTTTCCCCCACGACAGCCACTGGTCACGTACAATCGCAGTTGCACTCAAGTAATCACTCGTTCCTGCGTATGCCGGGTTAAAGGCAAGGCTGTTGAACATATACTTGGTAAACATTGGGTCTTGCTGGGCAACAGAACGTTGCGCTGTCGCAAGGACCAACATTACCGCTATCCCGAAGGATAAGTAGGTGTGCATTTTTCTCATAATCTGGTACTTATCATCCAAAAATCAATCCAAGCCGTGTAGCCCTTTTTGGGTGTTTTTGAATAATGACCACCCACAGCCTGTTGACTGTAGGTGGCCATATTAAGAGGAGTTTATCGCGTGATCTGCAAGTAGCCAGATCGACAGCCATTTTCGCCTCCGAGATCGATGACGTAGAAGTAGGTTCCGTCAGGAAGAGTCTTATTCCCCCAGCGTCCTTTGAACGACTTGCCTTCACTGTTGTCGTAGTTTTCTACGTTGAAGACTTCGTTACCCCAGCGGTTGAAAATCATCACCTTGTTCTCAGGGAAATCTTCGATTCCTAGAATCTTGAATGCGTCATTGACGCCGTCACCGTTAGGAGAGAATCCAGAGAAGATGATCAGATCGTCGCAAGCAACATCGATTCGTACAGTCGCTGTGTCGAATCCAATTCCGTTGTTGATGACGTATTGGAAGCTATCAACCCCACCACAGAACTCTGGGTTAGGTGTGTAGCGAATAATACTGTCTCCTACAATAAAGAGGTTTCCATTTAGCGGTAGGGTTAGCGGGTAAAGCTGAACTAGCGGACCGTTGAGGGTGTCATTGGTCAAGATGTTAATCTCGATTGATGTCCCTTTGGTCGTCATGTCACGATCGTCAACCGCAACTGGTGGTAGGTCTGAGTTACCAGCTCCTACTGTAATGTTGAGGAAGACGGTATCGCATGCGATAGCATTGCAGATTACGAAGCATCCTTGCTCCATGCCTTCTGCCAAACCTGTATAGGTTACGCAGTAAGTATCCTCATCAATATCAAACTCGACTATTGTACCACTGCTCGCTGCGCAGAAGTTGAACACTTCCGTAATTGGCGAAGCCAGTTCCGTTGTGTCAATACAGAAGAAGTCAGATCCGCCAACTAAGACAAGACCGTTCTCCATGCTAGGTGAAGGCGGGATGACATTGACAACTAAGCCAAACGTATCACAACCTGTAGCAGTACATGCCTGTAGGCATAGCGTATCTGTACCTGGAAGTAGTCCCGTGTAAACGAAGCACTGCGTCACAGCGTCAAAGACAATGGATGCCTCTCCGCCGTCGCCAGCGCCAGGGCACAGGTCAGTCAAGGTGGTCACCGCACCCGTAAGTGCTAAGTTTAGATCACCGAGGCAAATGGTATCGCTGAAGCTTAGGCGAATCGTGCGAACAATCAGTGTATCCCCAGTCGGGTTTCCACCATTTGTATCACAGCGAACGACCATATCGATTACTTCTTGACAGCTGTTGTCAAGTGCACGAATAATTAGCTGATGTACTCCCGTATCAACACTTAGTTGAGTGGTCGTTCCAGCGGCAATTAGGTCGTTGCTCGCATCCACACCGTCTAGCGTGAATTGGTAGAGGTTCCAGTTACCTTGAAGTAAGCTGAGCTCAATCAAGCCCGTCCCGTTACAATCGGTTAGGTCAATAACAGCAGGTGTGCGGTTGAATCCACAATCAGCACAACCAACACTTATGTTGACGGTGTCTGTGCAACCTGTTGCGTTCTCTCGGATGGCCAGTACGTGTGCACCGGTATCAAGATTGATGATAGTTCCCAAACCATTGTTGCAGGCCACAGAAGTGTTGCGGTAAGGTTGTCCGTCAAGCACAAGTGTGAAGTCTCCGATGTTCGCGTTTGCGATCGGTAGGCAGTAGTCAGCCAATGCATCGCAATCTGCGATATCAAGTCCGACTGAAGAATCCTGAACCAGGTCTCCGCATGGTGCGAGTACATTAATCTGAACGATGAGCTGTACGCAAACACCTTGATCATCACAAACTTCGATACACACTTCGTCCGGACCGACATAGTTGGCTGGAGCAGTGTAGATGAAGCAACCTGTTGTCGCATCGAACATTACTGTTCCTTGTGACGGTTGGGTGCAAAGTGTAGGTGTTTGAGCAGTGCCAAAGAGCAAGTTTGAGAGTGGGCAAAGCACGAGTGTATCGCCTTGATTTACATCACGTACGATGGTTTGACCTTCCGGCAAAACAGTAATGATGTAACTGACCTCATGGCAATCCAGTAAGTTGTCGTCACAAACAAACACTACAACTGTGTCGATGAAGGCACCGCTGGTTGTATTCGCTGTGTAGGTCAAGCATCCTGTATTTGCATCTATGAAGTAGCTTCCGAAGCTGCTTGATCCAGTTGTTCCTCCACTTGCTAGCGTGGCGTTCACATTCGTAAAGCTTGCAGGAATGTTGTTTGGACAAGCCGATTCAGTACTGTTCACATCAACATTAATGTTGACGTTCTCAACTGTATTTACAGCGTTGGTTACTGAGATGATGAACATCGTAACATCTGTTTGACCACCATCTGTAGCAATCACGAAAATGCTATCAACATTGATTCCTGGAATGTTTCCAGTTTCGTAAATGATGCAGCCGTTAGGAAGCAACGTCCACTCACCGAAGGCACTTTGACTAGTGCTCCCGTTACCTCCAACCAGCATGTAAGTGGTTGTCGCAGGGTTGAATCCTGGGTCAAGTACGAAGCAGATAGTGTCAATTGTAGAGACAGGGATAGTCGCATTAACCGTATCAGGCATAGGTGACTGGCCGCACGCTGTTCCAGAAGCAACCGTTATAACTGTAGGGCTTGTAAGCTCGAAGCAACCTCCAAGGTTATTGATGCTGCGACCGTTTTCAAGTCCAGTGATTGGATCTTCATATACCAGAACGTAGACACGATATTGACCTGTTGTGACAGCTGCCACCTCAAGAGATCCATCTACTGTCTGGACGCTGAGGATCGAGCCATTCATGTCAGTCATGACATAGGCACGTTGGCTTCCTGTCTGTCCTGTTGCATTGATGACTACTCCCGATGGTAGGTTGTCTGCGCATAGGGTTGTCGGCATCGCATTCGCGATAGAGCCAGCAGCCACTTGGCAAGCATTGTTGCAATCCGTTCCTGTGAGGGCGGTTATTTCAATGCCTTGTGACAAGTCGATACAACCGTTGGCAGGCAATAGCGGAGTGCCAGGTACTGGCAAGTTTGTAGCGCCTTCCGTTGCAACAGCGTAGACGGTATATGTCCCTGCAGCTCGGCCTTCGAAGTTGATTTCGTTGACCGTTGAGATATTGATTACAATTCCATCCGCATCTACAAGAGCATAAGTAATTGTACCTGTGCTTGCAGTGACGTCGAAGCTGACCACAGATGGTAATCCATCGTCGGCACACCAGATAACTGGATCAGTAGTGCTTAGTACACCAACTTCAGCAGTACAGCCAGAGCAATCGTCAACCACTATTGGTGTTCCGTCTAGATCAAGACCAACACATAAGAAACCGCCACCCTGAATGAACTGGGTGTTGAGACTGTTGATGCTGCTTGAGCCAACCGTGATTGCACTTAGGTTGTAGGTGAGTGGGTTATACACGATTCCGTGGATAGAGTAGTTACCTACCGCTGTCACCCAGAATTCAGGAGAACTTCCAACCTCTAGGACAATTCCATCCGAGTCTACCAATAGGTATGCACTCTGAACGCCTGGGTCAGTGTTTGTAGACACAACCTGCGTTCCTAAGAGTACTTGCGCATCTGTTAGACAGACATCTCCAGAGAATGGAGTAAGTACCGGTAGTGTCGGAGAACAACCGCAGTTGCGTCCGATGTTGATGTTATTAACCGTAGAAGCACATCCATTTGCATCGGTAATGAATACCGTGTACTGACCTTGGTTAAGGTTAGTTAGATCACGAGGATCATTTGCAGCTGGCAAGTGTGCCCAATCAAAGCTGTAAGGTGCAGTGCCTCCGATAATGTCAAGCGTAATGCTTCCATCGTCATCACATCCTGCAGCAATAGCAGTAACGTTGACAACAAGACCTGCTGGTTGAGTTACCTCAAAGCAACCTGTACCTGCTAAACAGTCGTCCGCGTCGCGAATCTGCATACAGTATGATCCAGGTCCCAGCTCACCAAACGTGACAACCTCTCCTTGACTATCTACGAATGAGATACGTGGTGGGAATCGGAAATCTGTATCGTAGTCAAGCGTGAAGACAGGTGAACCGTCTGCAGCTCCATTACAACGAAGTTCAACATCTGCGATAGTGATTCGCACCTGTCCAACAGCTTCTTCCGTGAGGGTGAAGGTGATACTGTCTATACAGCTTGTTGTTTGATCTGTTACACGAACCGTGTAAAGGCCTCCCGCAAGATCTGTACGAGTAGCTCCTGAACCCCAGTCGTAACTGAAGTTTCCAGATCCACCGTTTGCACTAATCGTTACCGAACCATCGTCTTCACCACATCGAGGTGTAGCGTTAATAGCTGCAGTAAGACCGAAGTCTGCAATCGCACCTACAGTGAGGGTAATCGTTTCTGTACAATTCGGCTGACCGTTCGTGACGAGGACCGCATACGTGCCTGCTTCCAAGTCGTTGCGACTTGAGCTCGTTACGTTGTCGTTCCAAGTGAAGGTGAGACCAGCTGCAGCATTTGCAAACACAACGGTACCGTTATCATCACCGCATGTTGCAGGTGTGATGGTCGGTAAGCCGGCAGCAATGTCGCTAGCACCAACGTTGAGTGTTGTTTCGGCGAAGCAATTTGCATCCGCACGATTCTCAATACGTACTTGGTAAGTACCCACTGGCAACCCTCCGCGTACATTTCCAGATGGACTCAACGGCGTTCCTAGGTTTGGTGACCAGACATAAGCGTAGTCGCCTACAGTTCCTGCCACCTGAACATTTGCTGTTCCATTCTGCTGTCCACATCCGGCATCTGTTGTGCTGGTGCTTATGACTTCAGGAATGATGCAACATTGAGCAGTCGTAATACGAGCTCCAAATGTTGTCAAGGCGCCACACAGAACTCCACCACCTTGGATGAAGAGTGCTTCAATTTCTTGAACTGTTTTGCCAGGACCAACAAGCGTGTTCGCTACGTTGATTGAATCGTATACCAACTGGTGGATCGAGTAAGTGGTCGTACCGCTCACCACGAATTCACCGGTTTTATTGGTTCTAAGTACTTCGCTTGAGTTTACATCCGCAAGGAGGTAAGAGCGAGCGTAGTTCGTCGGAATCACTGGTTGAGTAACCAGCACAATTCCGATGGCAGCCTCATTATCTACTAGACAAACATCCGTTTCTCTTGCTCGAAGCACAGAAATACGTGCTTCACATTCGCAATCATTCGGTACGTTGACGTTTTCTGTAAGCGTGCAACCGTTGTTATCCGTTAAGACAAACGTGTAGTCGCCTGCAGCTAGGTCTGATCGGACAAGTGAAGTTGAACTTGTGCTTTGATCTGACCACTGTACCGTATAGGTGCCAGCAGGAACTGGAGTAATCGTTACGATTCCATCCTTTGAACACTGCATTCCTTCAACATCAACAGTTGCTGATGGTGCACCGTCTTCAACGAGTGTGAAGTCGTAAGTTTTGGCGCAAGCTGCATCTCCACGCTTGGTTACTGTCAGCTCATAGCTTCCAGCTGCAAGACCAGAAGACTGACCTCCTGTCCATACAAATGCATAGCCAGTGGTATCACCTCCGAAGGTTATCGAGCCATTGCTTTGACCACAATCAGGTTGAACGAGTGTGAAGTCGTTTTGTACAGGCAGGTTACAACCTCCTGGGTTGCAATCTGTACGTACGACAACTTCAAAGGTCTCAGTGATTGCACAACCTTCAACGGTTATAGCATTCAGCGTGTAAGTACCTGCGCCTGCAGCCGTTATCGACTGAATATTTGGAGAAGCACTCGTGTTTGAGAAGCGATTCGGTCCTTGCCATACATAGGTTACAGCTCCACTTGCTACGAAGTTGAGCGTTTCACCTTCGCAGATTGAAGTCGGAACAGAAGCGGTTACAGTTGTACAGTCACAGTCGTCTGGTACGGTTACGTTTTGCGTAAGCGTACAGCCATTATCTGCTGTTAATACGAACGTGTAGGCTCCAGCCTTAAGGTCGTCTCTTACAAGTGAAGTAGAGCTTGCACTTTGATCTGACCACTGAACAGTGTACGTGCCGGCAGGAGTTGGAGTAATCGTTACGATACCGTCTAGGTCACACTGCTCACCTTCAACATCTACTGTTGCTGATGGAGCATTGTCTTCAACGAGTGTGAAGTCATAGGTTTTGGCGCAAGCAGGATCTCCTCGCTTGGTCACTGTTACCCAGTAATCACCGGCAGCTAGACCCGTATTCTGACCTGGGGTCCATACAAACGAATAGCCAGTCGTATCTCCATTGAAGGTTATCGAACCATTGCTTTGACCGCAATCAGGTTGGATGAGCGTGAAGTCACTTTGAGTAGGAAGGTTGCATTCGTTTGGATTGCAATCTGTACGTACAACAACTTCGAAAGTCTCTGTGATTGAGCAGCCTGCGGCAGTCTCAGCATTCAACGTATACGTTCCTGATCCTGCAGCAGTGATTGCCTGGATACTAGGAGATGCACCGAGACTAGAGAAGCCGTTCGGGCCTGACCAAACATAGCTATCTGCTCCCGAAGCCGTGAAGTTGAGTACTTCGCCTTCGCAAATTGTAGCCGGTACAGATGCATTTACAACAGCTGCTCCAGTCACAACGACTGTAGCGGTGTCACGTGCTTCACAACCCGCTAGGTTTGTTCCTACAGCGATGAACTGGTAGGATCCAACTGGGTAAGCTGATAGATCTGTGATTACTGGTGCAGCACTTGAAGCCGTGTAGCCATTAGGTCCTGTCCATTGGTAATTCTGAGCACCAACTGCATTGAGTTGAATTTGTCCGCCTGCGCAAACTGGTGAGTTTGAAGTAGCTGACAGTTGCGGGCTTCTGATGACTTGAACCGTGAAGTCAAGTGTAGAGCTACAGCCTGCAGCGTTGGTTGCAACAACTGACCATTGACCGTTGTGGCTACCGAAGCTGATCGGACCGACCTGCGTCGTCGCACCTGTGTAGGTCTGACCTGAAGGTGCTGTCCACGTAGCATTATCAGCACCGCCTGCGGTGAATGTTACCATCTGCTCTGAGCAAATGAGGGTTGGAATATCAAGGGTTACTTGAAGTGATCCACTCACGGCAACAGTAACTGTAGCTTCTTGAGTACAAGAACCAAAGTCAGCAGTTAGGGTGTAAACACCTCCCATTGCGACTGTCGCATCGTTTAGCGTTACGTTGGCTTGGCTTGCGCTAAAACCATTCGGACCTGACCAAGCATAACTATCAGCTCCTGCCGAGGCCGTAAGTTGAATAGTGCCTCCTACGCAGATCGGACCGTTGCCCGTTACGTTGAGCGTTGCTCCGTCGATTGTAATGGTTTCGGATGCCTTACCTGTACAGCCAGACCCACTAACGGTGAGGTTGATGGTGTATGTCCCTGCCCCTGATGGTACAAAGGTTGGGTTGGCTGTATTTCCGTTTGTGAAACTGCCGCTGTTACTTGTCCAAGTGTAGGTTGCTCCTTGCGTTGCAGGAACAGCATGTACTTGAACTCCAGTTGGCGCACAATCAGATGTTGGATCTACCGTGATACTTACACCTGCATCTTCCGTAACGGTGATGCGCTGGGTAGCTTTCTCGGTATTGCCACACTGGTCAGTTGCTTCCCACGTACGAACAAGGACGTATCCACATCCTGACGTAGGTTGACTAGTTTCATTAAAGCTGACATTTGGATTTGAATCACAATTGTCGTTAGCTGTTACGTTTGCCGGTGCTGGAATAGTCCCGCCATTCGTAAGATCAACAGATGAATTTGCCGGCACATTGATCAACTCAGGATCTTCTGTGTCCTCAAGCAAAATCTGCTGAACTGCCGTTGCTGTATTGCCACATTCGTCAGTAGCTGTCCACACACGTTGTAGTCGTTGTGAGCAGTCACTGCTTGGGCTGACATCTTCAAAGGTGATCTGCACATTAGATGTACAGTTGTCTGTTGCTTGAGCACGCTCGCGTGGTTGACCTACAGAACACTGGAACTCTTCAGAGTCAGGTACGAAGGTGAATTCCGGAGCTTGATCATCAATGAATGACACGACTTGTGTTGCAGTCGCTGCGTTGCCGCAAGCATCTGTTGCACGGAACGTGCGAAGTACGTCATACTCACTTCCGCAAGTGCCAGGACGGTTAGTCTCTGTTACGGTTACGACTACTGCTTGATCGCAGATGTCAGAAGCCGTGGCCATGTCGGTTGGTGTAATCTGTCCGCAAACAAGAGATACATCAGCAGGGACCTGATCGAAGCTTGGAGGAACGAGGTCACTCACTGTGATCGTCTGGCTTGCTGTTGCAGAATTACTATCGGTATCGGTGGCCGTCCATGTGCGAACGATGTCATAGTTGTTTGCACAACTTCCATCAACTCTTTCTTCAGCGAGTACTACCTGAAGGTCACCATCGCAATTGTCTGTAGCTCGAGCATCCGCATTCGGAATTTGTTGCGTGCAGCTTAGTGTTAGGTTTTCAGGAACGAAGGTGAACGTTGGTTCTCCGTCAGCGATGACAGAGATCGTCTGACTTGCTGTCGCCGTGTTACCACAGTTATCGACTGCAGTCCAGGTGCGAACGATTTGGTATTCGTTAGATGAAGTCCCAGCTATACGATCTTCAACTACCGAGATTTCTACGTCATTGTCGCAGTCATCGGTAGCCGTTGGAGTATCCGTTGGAATTGGATCATCACAGCTTACTTCAACATTAGCAGGAACGTTCGCAAACGTTGGAGCTTCTGTATCCGAAATGGTGATCGTTTGCGTTGCTGTGGCTAGATTGCCACAAGCATCTACTGCAGAGTAGGTGCGAATAACCTCGTAGTTGTCATCACAGTTGCCTGCAACGGTGCGCTCAGTCATGCTGACGTTTACGCTGTTGTCACAGTTGTCTGTAGCGGTCGCAGTGCCTTGAGGCAATTGCTCGCTACAAGAAATACTTGCATCTGCAGGTACACTTGCAAAGGTCGGCGCTTCATCGTCTGAAACGGTTACGGTTTGACTCGCAGTTGATGTGTTGCCACAATCATCCGTTGCCGTGAATACGCGAATTACGCGGTAGTTATTCGCGCAGTTGCCAGGCTCGTTGGTTTCTTCAACCGTAATCGCTACTGCTGTAGAACCTCCTCCACAGTTGTCTGTGGCTGTAGGAAGCGTGCTTGGAAGATCGTCAGCACATGTAATTGTCACTGCCGTCGGTATACCTGCAAATACTGGTGCGCCGCCATCGGTGATGGTGATAGTCTGGCTACCTACTGCTGCGTTACCACAATCATCGGTTGCTGTCCAAATTCTTATAATGCTGCGTTCTCCAGGACATCCTCCAGGAATTTCGAACTCTTCAAGAACGATATCAACTACCTGCGTACAGTTGTCTGTTGCTGTTACCGTTGCCGTTGGAATGGCATCGTCACAGTTGATTTGTGCACTTGTAGGAACTCCACTAAGAACAGGGAGTTGCGTATCGCGAATTATTATTAGCTGCGTTTCTGAAGATGTGTTCCCACAATCGTCGCTCGCAACCCATGTACGAGTAATCGTCTTACCGCACTCCTCATCTTGCTCATTGTCGAAGTACATGATGTCTACTTCACGGTCACAGTTGTCTGTAGCTGTAGGGTAGATAAGTGGAATCGGCTGATCACATTCTACGGTGATTGAACGCTCAACACCTGCAAGAACTGGATCTTCATTGTCAACGAAAGTGATCGTCTGACTTGCCGTCGCTGTGTTGCCACAGTTGTCGGTTGCAGTCCAGATTCGGATGAGCTCGATGCCTTCGGCGCAATTGTCGCCGTTGGTTGTTTCAGTCATCGTGATTGCCACGTCATCGTCGCAATTATCTGATGCAACTGGTTCTTCGTCTCCTGGATCTTCGTCACAGTTGACCGTTCGGCTAGATGGTACACTTGCGAATGTTGGTTCGCTGGTATCAACTACCGTTACTTTCTGTGTAGCGCGATCTGAGTTGCCACAGTTGTCTGTAATGATCCATGTACGAATCACAACGTAGCTGTCTGGACATGCGCCAGGTAACGTCTCTTGTGTCTCCGTAATGGTGACGTCGCTGTCACAGTTATCGTTTGTAACTGGCTGACTAGTAGGAAGACCTTCACTACAAGTAATCGTAGTTTCTGGCGGAATCTGTGCAAACGTCGGAGCGGTTGGGTCGATTACCGTCACGACTTGACTCGCAGTAGCAATGTTGCCACAATCGTCTTCTGCTGTCCATGTGCGGACAAGCTGGTAGCTATCTGCACATCCTCCATCAATACGCTCCTCATTGCTGCGGATGCGTACTTCGTCGTCACAGTTGTCGGTAGCTGTTGGCTCATTGTCTGGAGCCGACTCATCACAAAGGATGGTTACGCTCGCAGGAACATTTGCGAATACTGGTGGAGTATTGTCTTCTACTGTGACAAGCTGAGTCGCTGTAGCAGTGTTGCCACAATTGTCAGTTGCTGTCCAGATACGTGTTACCGTGTAGCTAGAACCACAGTTACCACGATCGCGGTCTGTTCGTTCTGTAATGTCGACTTCTGTATCACAGTTGTCGTTGGCACGAGGTTGCGTAGTTGGAAGTTCTTGATCACAGCTAATGCTGACTGCAGGAGGAACGCTTACAAACTCAGGGCTTGTGCTGTCTTCAACCGTAACAACCTGACTAGCCATAGCCACATTGCCACAATCATCAGTAGCTGTCCAGGTACGTACGACCTTGTAGCTATCTGTACAGTCGCCTGTTTCAGTGGTTTGTGCCTCTGTTATGTTGACGTTGTCGTCGCAATTGTCGATAGCAACTGGTTGCTCCGTTGGTACCTCGCCATCACAACTAATAGTTACAGCTGCAGGCACGTTCGTGAACGTTGGTTCTGCTCTATCACCTACGCTGACGGTTTGACTTGCAATAGCCGTGTTGCCACAGTTATCTACTGCCGTCCAAGTACGGATGATCTGGTATGCACCAGGGCACGCGCCAGGGATAGTTTCTTGCGCTTCTGTAATCGCAACATCATCATCGCATAAGTCAGTAGCTGTTGGTTGGTCGGTTGGGATAGCCTCGTCACAAGAGATCTCAACGTCGCTAGGAACGCTCGCAAACTCAGGGTTGGCATTATCTGCAACGGTTACTATTTGACTTGCGGTGGTTATGTTGCCACACTCGTCTGTTGCTGTGAAGGTGCGAACGAGCGTGTAGCTGTCTGCACATCCACCAGGCATACGTTGCTGTGTTTCTGAAATGTGTACGTCGTCGTCACAATTGTCAGTCGCAGTAGGTAAATCTGTTGGAAGAACATCGTCACATGAAAGGTTTACGGCAGCAGGAACACTTGCGAAAATTGGATTGGTAAGATCCTGAACAGTAACAAGCTGGGTTGCTGTAGCCGTATTGCCACAGTCGTCCGTTGCTGTCCATTGACGGATCACACGGTAAGAACCACCACAATTTCCAGCAAGGAATTCTTCTGATTCTTCGATGTCAACGTTTTCGTCACAGGTATCTGTAGCGGTTGGTTGATCTGAAGGAAGCTCTTCGTCACAAGAGATAGTGACTGCTGTTGGAACACCTGCAAATACTGGATTGCGTTCGTCTATAACTTTGATTGTTTGACTTGCCGTTGCCGTATTACCACAACCATCGGTTGCCGTGAACGTGCGGATTACGTCATACGCTCCTGGGCAGTCGCCTGGAACGGTTTCTTGTGCTTCGGTAATGCTCACGTCATCGTCACAGTTGTCCGTAGCAACTGGCATATCTGTCGGAATCGGCTGATCACATGCAATCGTGACACCTACAGGTACGCTAACCAGTACTGGCGCGACCTCATCGGTGAGAGTGATACGTTGTTCAGCAGTTGCTGTGTTGCCACAGTTATCGACTGCTGTCCACGTTCTGATAACAGTATAGCTTTCTGCACAGTTACCTGGCTCGTTGCGTTGAGCTTCAGTTACAGATACTTGCGTGTCGCAGTTATCTGATGCTATCGGAGCCGTTGTCGGAAGCGCTTCATCGCAGCGGATCGTTAATGCTTGAGGAATGCTTGCAAACGTTGGCGCCTGCGTATCTTGAATGGTAATGACTTGTTCAGCAGTCGCTGTATTGCCACAATTGTCAGTCGCTGTGAAGAGACGAATCACTTCGTAACGATCTGCGCAATCACCAGCAACAGTGCGCTCAGTTTCAGTCACAGATACTTGCGTATCACAGTTATCGGTCGCTGTCGCTGCTGTTGTTGGAACAGCCTCGTCGCATGAGATAGTCACTGCTTGAGGAACACTCGCAAATGTTGGAGCTTGCGTGTCAACAACATTAACGCGTTGCTCAGCGGTAGTCGAATTGCCGCAATTGTCAACGGCAGTAAATACGCGAACTACGGTATAGCTGTCTGTACAGTTACCTGTCTCATTGCGTTCTGCTACGGTTACCGTAACGTCTGTATCACAGTTATCTGTTGCGGTAGCCATGTCGGTCGGCAGCGGATCGCTGCACTCTACAGTGACTTCTGCAGGAACATTGGCAAATATTGGAGCTTGCGTATCCTCAACAATTACGATTTGACTCGCAGTCGATGCGTTGCCACAGTTGTCGGTTGCCGTCCATAAACGGATAACACGGTAACTATCTGTACACGGTCCAGGTTGAGTTTCTTGCGTCTCCCCGATGCTTACATTCTGATCACAATTGTCGCTTGCAGTTGGCGCATTGGTAGGTAATGTGCCATCACATTCGATAGTGACTGTTGCCGGTACAGAAGCAAATGTTGGATTTGTATTGTCTTGGAAATTGACGACCTGACTCGCTGTGGTAACGTTGCCACAGTGGTCTGTTGCCGTAAATAGGCGGGTAACCGTGAAGTTGCCCGGGCAGTTACCTTCTACGCGATCTTGCGTTTCAGTAATTGAGACGTTTGTGTCGCAGTTGTCTGTAGCTGTCGCCAAAACAGTCGGCACGCTCTCCTCACAGCTTAGTGTTACAGAGGTCGGTACTTGCGTGAAAATAGGTGCTTCGGTATCCTCAACAGTTACCCGTTGAACAGCCGTTGCAGTGTTACCACAATCATCAACTGCGGTCCATGTACGAACAACCGTGTAGTTGCCGGCACATCTTCCTGCTTCGTTTGTTTGCGCTTCGGTGACCGTTACATCATCGTCACAATTGTCTGTAACGATAGGCTGTGTTACCGGAAGTGCAGCATCACATTGTACCGTAGTTGCCTGCGGTACACTTGCGAAGGTTGGAGCACTAATGTCTTGAACGTTTACAGTCTGATTCGCGGTCGACGTATTGCCGCAGTTATCAACGGCAGTCCATAGACGAATCACCGTGTATGCTCCTGCACATCGTCCTGCTTGAGTTTCTTGCGTTTCTGTAATCTGTACAGATTGGTCACAATTGTCATCAACTTCTGGCTGGCTTGCAGGCAAGCTTGCATCGCAGTCGATCGTTATTGTCGCTGGTACAAATGCGAAAGTTGGAGCTTCCGAGTCTGTTACGGTAACTGTTTGGCTTGCCGTTTCGACATTACCACAGTTATCTGTAGCTGTCCATGTACGGACAACCTTGTACGTTTCAGGACAAGCTCCTGGAATCGTCTCTTGCGTTTCATTTAGACTAACATCGTCGTCACAGTTGTCTGTAACATCAGGTCCAATACTCGGTAATGGCTCATCACAACTAATAGATACTGACGATGGCACGTTTGCAAAGCTTGGTGCCTCTTTGTCTTCAACTTGGACGGTTTGGCTTGCTGTTTCAACATTACCACAGTTGTCCGTGGCAGTCCAAACGCGAATGACTTTATAAGAGTCAGTACAAGCTCCTGCTTCCGTGCGCTGAGTTTCTACGACGGTTACATCTGTATCACAATTGTCTGTGGCGGTAGGTTGAGTCGTTGGTAACGACTGACTACAAGCAATGGTCATGTTTTGAGGGACACCGGCAAAGGTCGGGTTCGTCTGGTCTTGAACCGTAACAACCTGACTAGCTGTAGCCGCATTTCCACAATGATCTGTTGCAACCCAGCGTCGAATAACGCGGTAGTTGTCTGCACATGTTCCGTCTTCTCGAGTCTCTGTGAGTTGGACATCTACATTCGCATCACAGTTGTCTGATGCTGTTGGCGCGCTGGTCGGAACCTGCTCTTCACATGAGATGCTGACGTTAGTCGGTACTCCGGCAAAAGTTGGCGCTTCGTCATCGAATACGCTAACCACCTGACTCGCAGAAACTGTATTACCACAATGGTCGGTCGCTGTAAAGAAGCGGACCACGTCGTAAGTACCTGCGCAATTTCCTGCGCGAGTTTCTTGACGTTCGGTAATGACGACAGCTTGATCGCAATTGTCAGAAGCTTGTGCCTCTTCGGTAGGAAGTGACTCCGCACAACTGATTGCCAAGTTGGCTGGAACGTATGCAAATACAGGAGCTTCGATATCCTGAACCGTTACGATTTGACTTGCTGTAGATTCGTTTCCACACTTGTCGATTGCCGTAAAGAGACGAACGATCGTGTATGATCCTGCACAAAGGCCCGGACGATTCTCCTGCGTTTCTGTGACCGCAACTTGGCCGTCACAATTGTCTGTAGCGCTTGGTTGTTCTTGAGGAACGGTGCCGTTACAATCGATCGTGATGTTTGCAGGTACACTAGAAAATTCAGGTTTGATATCGTCAGTAACCGTTACGATTTGACTACCTGTAGCAACATTGCCACAGTTGTCAGTTGCCGTAAAGAGACGAACAACTTCATAGCTGTTTGCACATCGACCCGCACGGGTTTCTTGCGTCTCAGCAATGTTGACGTCATTATCACAATTATCACTTGCCGTCGGACGGTTCGTCGGTAATTGCTCATCACAACGAATGGTTGTGTTTTGCGGAAGCGAGGCTAAAACCGGCACTTCCGTATCCTGAATAGTTAGGACTTGGCTTGCCGTTGTTTCGTTTCCACAGTGATCTGTAGCCGTCCAAAGGCGCACAAGCTTATAGCTGTCTGGACAAGCACCGTCGCGGCGTTCGCTTGTTTCCGTAACAGCGACATCAGTATCGCAATTGTCTGAAGCAACCGGTTGCGTTGTTGGGATAGCATCTGTACAACTTAGGGTTGCATCTGCAGGGACTTGCGATAAAGTTGGTTCCTCTCGATCGCGGATTGTTACGACTTGACTTGCCGTCGCAGTATTACCACAGTTGTCCGTTGCCGTAAAGACGCGAACAACACTAGAATTGCCTGGGCAGTCGTCAGAAGTTCGGTTTTCTGAAACAGTAACCGCGACGTCTGTATCGCAATTGTCTGTTGCTGTTGGTAGGGTAGTAGGGAAAGGATCATCACATGAAACTGTGAGACTTTCTGGAACCTGAGCCAAAATTGGTCGGATCTCATCCTTAACAGTAACCACCTGACTCGCTGTCGCCTCATTGCCACATGCGTCTGTAACTGTCCAAAGACGAATTACGCGGTAGTCTTCTGAGCATGAACCAGGAACGGTCGTGCTTGTCTCGGCTACAGTGAGGTTAGCGTCAGATGTACAGTTGTCAGAAATCGTCGGTTGTGAGGTCGGTAAAGATTGCTCACAGCTGATCGAAATGTTGCCAGGAACACTCGTGATTGCAGGAATCGTATTGTCCTTAATCTTAAGGTTGATAGAAATGCTTTCGGTATTACCGCATGCATCAACTGCTGTCCATGTACACTTAAAGTGCTTGACGAAGCCGTCGGTTGCACAATCTCCCGCTGAGACTAAGTTGTCTGTAAACGTGACATTGACATTGTTATCGCAATTGTCGTTCGCAACTACGTCTCCCTCATTAAAGAAAGGGATATCATCGCAATCCACGATAAGCTCTCCTCCGTCATTCATGCCATTGAGACGTGCATTAGAGAAAGTAAGCGTTGGGGCTTGGTTATCTTGAACAGTAACTACTTGGCTTGCTGTCGCGATGTTGCCACAGTTGTCTGTCGCAGTCCAAAGTCGAACCATTACATACGTATCACCACAGGCTCCTTGTTGAGTTTCTTGTGTTTCTACTAAGCGCACATTTTGGTCGCAGTTGTCATTTGCAGTAGGCTCAGCAGTAGGGAGCGCATCCTCACAGTTGAGCGTTACTGCTGCTGGTACTCCAGAGAATACAGGTGCCGACTCATCGTTGAGCGTCACTACCTGACTAGCTGTTGCTGTGTTACCGCAATCATCTGTTGCTGTCCATAGACGAACAACTTGGTACGAATCAGCGCACGATCCGGTGATCGTTGATTGTGTTTCTACAATCGTTGGGCTATCGCTACAGTTGTCCGAAGCTGTTGGCTGGTCTGTAGGGAGCGCAGCGTCACAAGCTTGTGTTTTGTTGGCTGGAACTTGTGCTAGCACAGGTGCCTTGTCATCATGGAATTCTACGAAAAGGAAGAAAACGGTTTCGTTTCCACATTGGTCGGTAGCCGTCCACGTACAGCGGAATCGTTCACGATATCCATCTGTAGAGCAGTCTCCCTGACCAAGACCTTCGTCTCTGAAGGTCAATGTTGGATTAGGATCGCAATTGTCCGTAACAGAGGCAATCGACTCATCGATGGTCGGAACGTCGCTACAGCTGATCACAAGGATGTCGCCGCTATTTAATGCCTGAATGGCAGGATTGCTAAACGTAATGACTGGAGAAGATTGGTCTCTTACTGTAATCACTTGGCGAGCGGTCTTGCTGTTACCGCAATCGTCAATAGCTGTCCAAGTACGCTTAATGGTACGTCCACACTGGTCACCAGTATCTGTTTCGTCTAGGGTTACCTCGACGTCATCATCTGAGTTGTCAATAGCAGTCACGTTTGCTGCTGGGACAGGGTCCGAACAATCAATAGTGATGTTATTAGGAACTCCTTCGAAGGTTGGAGTTTCCTCATCTAATACACGAATTACTTGACGTTCGAATGCTCTGTTGCCACAATCGTCCGTAGCCATCCAGCTGCGAATTAGTGTGTAGTTGTCACCACAGCTTCCAGCTTCTTGAAGCTCTACGCTGCTAAGTGCTCCGCGAAGAGCTCCTTCGTTGCCTGCGTAATTCCCTGAAGTTGTGTTGTACGTCAGTTCACCATAGATGCCCAACTTACAGTTGTTGCGGTTCGCTCCAGCTCCAAGCTGAATCCATTGGTTACTTGGAGAACTTACCGTGAGTGACACGCCAGCATTTGCTCCAGTTCCTGTAAGTCTACTGTTCGTTTCTAACTGGTAGAAACTCCATCCATTTTTATCTGCAGTAGAACAATCCGTTGGCGCATTCCCTCCCGCGGATGAATGCTCAGCAAAGGTTCGACGATCCTTGAGGTTCCAAACCAATTCGAACACAGCGTTCGGGTTTGCAACGTCAATCAACGAACCAGTAACTACGGCTGCTCCGCCACAATTTTCTTGAATACGGAGTGGCTCGCTACCGATTATAAACTGTCGACCGTTTAGAGTCAAAAGTGGATTTTGAACGCTTTCCCATCCAAACAGGTAATGGACAGCTGCTTCATCACAATTGTAATCTGCGCTTTCAATTCGTTCCTCATTGAACACAACGGTTGCTGTTCCGCAAACATCTGTAGCAGTAACATTCGCAGGAGCAGGAATCGCTGTACCTGCTGAGTACGTTCGGTCTGCTGGGAGATTTCTAAGTACTGGCGCATCAGTATCTCTTTTCCAAACAAGTTGGATCGACCAACTAGAATTACCACACTCGTCAGTCGCTTTCCATTTACGAGAATATGCGCAAGCACATGTTTCGCCTTTAGTCAATTCACATTGATCCTCATTAGACATACCTATTTCGGTAATCGGGCTGTGATTTTCATCACTCCAAGTAATCGTGATTGACTTATCGCCGCTCTCTGTTGGCGTGAAGAAGAAGATGTCTCCTTTAGCAGGAACGCTAAATCCGTCATTATAAATGTCACGACCATAAGCCTCAACGCGGTTCAACCACATTGGGAAATCATTTCGGTTGACGACTCTCCAGCGACGACGCACATTTGGATTGTCCGAACAAACAGCCTCAACAAGAAGTCGCTTTGCGCTAGTTGGATACGGATCACAAGGATCTTCACCTTCTGTCAGGTAAGTGAGAGTTCCTCCATCCCATGTGTAAACAGGGTCTTGTGCTTCACAATCACTGATAGAATAATCGATATCAACATTACCTCCGCATTCATCAATAGCTACTGGCTGATCTGTCGGGAGATCATCTGAACAATCAATTACAATTGACGGAACTTTAGAGATGAATTTCGGACCTTTTTCATCAATTACGTGGACGATAAGTTCAGCTGTTGCTGTATTGCCACTTTCGTCAGTTGCGGTCCAAACACGACGTAGGTCGTAATTGCCTGGACAAGTCTCATTAAATTTTGTTTCGCGGAAAGTAACATCAACAGATCCACAAGCATCGCTTGCTTCTGCTTCTTGAGGAACTACCTCTCCGCACAGCATACGATCCTGGGTTGGAACTTGCGTGAAAATAGGTGGTGCTTCATCGGCGAAGGTCAGCGTTTGGGTGCAGGTTGCTGGGCCTCCTGGTCCAGCTGCAGTCCAAGTCCGTTCAATACGTCTTGGGTTTGTAGAAACCTCGCGATCTTCGTAAGTCAACGTATAATCGTCAGGATTACCACAGTTGATTTCTGGGCGAGGAGCATCATCAGGAGATCCTCCACAGCTCACTGCAAAATCAGCTCCGCAGCTGATAATTGGAACTGCGTTTCTTTCTAAATCTGAGATTCGACAAGTACCCTCGTCGTTAATATCTCCGCGACCTACATAATGCGTACCGTTAAGGGTACCATCATATAGAAACCAAGAACTTAAACCTGGATTTAGGTTTTGGTCGTTCGCTCCTTCACCAATCTGAAGTCCATAAGTAAGGTCTGGGGGATTTGGACTAAGTGATAAAGTTCCTGTCCAGCAACCATATCCAGTAAGTTTACTTTCGCCAGCTACCATTTCATAGTAGTCCCATGTTTTATGCTGATCATCGACTATTAGCCCTCTGTTTCCTTTCCAATCACGGCCAAGTGCTGACCATTCATTCCAGTTGCGGCGATCTTTAAATACTAGTTTAACATCGAAACCACAACTTGCGTCAGAAAGGCTTTGAACGCGGCCCTCAATTTTCACTGAATTTGGACCAGTGACAATTAAGTCACCAGTTCCGCCAACCCATTTCCATTTGAAAGAAGAAATACCTAGTCCTTGAATCCAAAGTGATCGGTATTCACCGCCATCATTAAATCCTGAAAGTGTACAGACTTGTTCCAAACAAGTTGGTCGTTGACCACAACCTCCGTTGCAAAGGGTAACAGGGCCAGTGATATTTGTTCGGCAACCATTTGAATCGATAACGTAAATCTTAGAGTAGATACCAGCTTCGAGATTTATTAGCCTTGGTTTTGGCTCATTAAATGGACCTTTTTCAAATTGTTTTCCTTGAAAAGTATAAAAGATTCGATATGGAGGCGTAGACCCGCAAGTCACGCACATATCCATCTCAATTATGCCGTTTGAGTTTCCATTTGCAGGGTGCTGAATAACAGTTGCTGCTTCCAGTGCACAGGTGGAAACCTTGCATTCATTTACCTTTATATAGTGCGTTTCATTTCTCGAACAGGTTGCGCTCGAGAAGCTTACTTTTATTTCTTGATTATCGGTTGGATTCGCAAATTCAACATAGACTTCTCCAAACCCAGTATGTGTTCTCGGAGAAGATCCTGGGCCAAAGTCCCACTCGGCTGTATATCCTGCGCCAGGGCTCGCACATTCTATAAGAATCATTTCATTCTTACAAGTTTCTTCTGGGATATCTATGACAAGAGGGTCACAGACAGGACATAGTTCTGCTTGGATAATACCGGAAACCACGAAAGATTGCCCACCAGAAGTAGGACTAATAACTTTCACATTCACGTTTTCGGCAGTCGTAACTCCTTCGAGAACAGTTTCTACACTATCGATACAACATTGATTGTCAAAGTTGAAGCCAGGGCTCCATACTTTTCGAAATTTCTTAACAATGTCTCCCGCAGTAATTTCAAAATCTAAAACGCGCCCATCTGTTGTGATTTCTGTCACAGGGATGGTCACTCTAATATTCTTCCATCTTGGATCCGGAGGAAGAGGAATGTCGAACTCAGCAGTCGTGTGATATCCGTAAAAATTCGCGTAGGTACCTGCTTGATAGATGCCTGGAGTTTGCTTATTACGCAATACATATAGCATTACACTCTGTGCAGATGCTTCTTCTACTTCAAAATTGAGTTGAACCCGATCGGTCTTGCCTACCTCACCATAAAAAATTCCTACACCATTTGATCCCCAGCTCCCTGAAACCAATTTAGGTGTAAGATTAACATCAGTACCATTCTGGATGGTAGCCTGAATTGCGCTATGTAGACTAGTCCTCGGAAGCTTGCCTTTATAGACAACTTCGACATACACTTTCTCTACCGTTTCCGGATTAGGGATGTCGACACGAGCCGGCAACAGGAGCTTAAGACCCCTGTAGTACAAATCCACTCGTTTTCCTTCCGCAGGATTAATAAAGTAATCCGGAGGTGAATAATCGTCTACAAACTCAGATTCACAGTTCTCTTCGCCTTTCGGCAAAACACCAGTTTCTAAAGTTGCGGAATTCTCAGCGGCCAAAGGCCCTGAAAAAATACCTGTAAAAAGTACAGACCAAAGGGTAATGGTCAGCAATCGTGTGGTATATAACCACGTAGCGGTAAGGGTAAATCCAGGATTCATGCGCGAAGGCAGTTTATGGAAAGACATCTACCGTATTACATTAAACCTTGATACTTAGGGGATTAAGCGTCAGGGTAGGAACATGTTAGTCCTCGGTCGTATATCTCTCCAACTGGATTGAGGCAAAATCTATACCTGAAAAGTCTAATACGTTCTATAGCGTGGCCGAAATTTGCAGCTTTTGAGCACCGAACAGTATGGGTTTGCGCGGGAGAGCCTGATTGCTCCCAATTATCTGTTTTACGCGAGTCGCGTTTTGGCGAAAGCTGATTGCGCTTCCTTAAGCAAAGCTTCTCGGTCACCATAGCGAACAGAGATATGTGTAAGGATCAATTCCTCCGCTTGGCAGGTTTTGGCGAAAGCTGCTGCTTCAAGCACTGTAGAGTGCCCTGTCTTTTTGGCCAACGCCTGATCTGCTCCTGAAAAAGTCGCGTCGTGAAAGAGCACAGACGGGGGAGTCCATCCTGATGGATAACTCGAAATTGGTGCAGTGTCCGTCAGGTAGGCTAGGGGAGTAGGCGGAGGTGCGGGATCCGTTAATTTTGCATTTGGGATCCGAACACCTTTCTTGTTTACAAAGTCCTCTCCGTGCTTAATCGATTCGATCAGGCGATATGGGATTCTAAATTCATCGATTACGCCTGCCTTTAGTGGCAGTCCAGTGCCTTTTTGCTCGATCACAAAGCCGCAAGTGGGAATTCGGTGGATCAGCGGAATCGAATGGATCGATAAATCCCGCAGTTCAAAAATGTCTCGCTGCGGACCTTCAAAATCTAGCGCTACGAAGTTCAGATCGAACGTGAGGTGCGATTGGCTGTACTTGAAGGTTTCGTTCAAATAAGCTTCGAGCGACTCGGGCCCAATAAGGGTCAGCGGTTTGGTCCTAGTTCCGAGGGCAAGGGAAGTGAGCAGACCTGGGAGACCGAAAAGGTGGTCGCCGTGCATGTGCGTAATGCAAACTGCATCTAGCTTTTGTGCAGATAGACCTTGTCTATCGATTTCAACTTGGGTTCCTTCACCGCAGTCGATAAGCACCCTTGAGCCACCAGCCTGCACATACAAGGAACTCGTGCCACGATCGATATAAGGCCGTGCAGCTGAGCTTCCTAGTATGTGGGCTTCAAGTGGAATCAAGTAATTAGTCTTCTTTCGTCAGGTCGCGCTGAAGCTCTTCCATGTAAGCAAAGTCTACGCTTTCTGCTACTGTAGGAATGATTGTGAGCACAGAGTCAAGGCGACTCATACTGATCAAGCGCTTGACGTTTGGTTGCATTTCACCAGTAAGGATGAAAGATCCAAGGTCTTTCCACAGACGATTGGCCGTGAGAATTGAGCTCAGTCCTGAAGAGTCGATATACTCGACAGGAGAAAGGTCAACGATCAAGTTTTGTACGCCTTCGTTTGCGAGAAGTACGAATTCACTCTTTAGTTCAGGTGCAACAACTGAATTGAGATTGCCTTCTTGTACAGTGAAAACGGTGTGTCGCTCTTGCTTGTCAACGGAGTATTTCATGGGGTTCTTATTAGGTCTGCAAATAAAGAACAAACGGAGGTAAACTCAAGGTCAAACTAAGAAGACGCTCATCGCCAGTAATTTAAGGCTTCGAGCCTATAATTGACCTTGGGGGATATGGTTGGTTTGTGTCCAAATATCGTGTTGGAGGTTGACTAGAGGAGTAGCTACGCAACATGTTTGTTGGCGGGCGTAGTACAAATAGGTAGATTTTTAAAATGTAAGTTTATGTTCTTCATAACAGGAATGTGAGCAACCTCAGGTGAACCCGAACGTTGTAAAAGTTATTAAATAACTAGTAGAAGCTCTTGTGCTTAAAAACAGATCAAGAGGTTTTCGAGGAGACTGCCGTATTGACGGGTGAAGATGAAAATGTTCGTCTTTTTGTCAGTTCTTCCTAAGTATTTTCTGACAGAGGGGCCGAAAGGCACCAGAAATTTGTCAAAAATCAAGGGTGGCATACTTTTTCCTCCTAGTTTGGCTCACGTCGGGGTAACTCTCGACAAAATCCCCGTGAGAGACCCATAAAAAGGGTAGTTTCGCAACAGCAATATCGCCTATGAACAGCAGAAGGTTTTCGCCCGAGGTCAAGAAGTCAATTGCGCGCTCGCGCAGTGAGGCTATTCGTCTGGGGCACGATTATATAGGAACAGAGCATCTACTGTTAGGTCTTGTGCAAGAGCGCAACAGCCTGGCCGTTAAGGTTCTAACGAGCATGGTCCCCGATCTCGGTGAGCTACGCAAGTCCGTAGAAAATAGCATTTCAAGAACGCCAAGTAGTGCCGAAGCATTGAAGATGGGAGAACTCCCGCTCAATCGTCTGGCCGAACGCGTACTGAAGTTGACTTTCCTCGAAGCCCAGAGTTCTGGAGCGGAAGAAATCAACCTTGAGCACTTGTTGCTTTCTCTTCTAAAGTTGGATGACAATCCAGCTAGACGCATTTTAAATCGCTACGACATCGATTACGATTCTTACAAGAAAGAAGTAGAGTACGCTGCTATGGAAGCTGACGGCTTTGCGGAACCATTCGCCCAGGCGAGCGGTGATGCAGAAGAGTTTGATGAAGAAGAAGGAGCAACCGGTGGCGGAGGTTCAGGTCGCGGTCAGCGCGGTCGTGGAGCCAACAAAAGCAAAACTCCAGTTCTCGACAATTTCGGTCGTGACATCACGAAGCTAGCCGAAGACGGAAAGCTTGATCCAATCATTGGTCGCGAGACTGAGATTGAGCGTGTTAGCCAAATTCTTAGTCGACGTAAAAAGAACAACCCGATTCTTATCGGTGAGCCTGGTGTGGGTAAAACAGCAATTGCTGAAGGTCTTGCACTTAGAATCACACAGAAGAAAGTTAGTCGTACGCTATTCAATAAGCGGATCGTAATGCTTGACCTTGCAGCACTTGTTGCAGGTACCAAGTATCGTGGTCAGTTCGAGGAGCGCATGAAAGCAATCATGAATGAGTTGGAGAAAACGCGAGACGTTATCCTATTCATTGATGAGATCCACACCATTGTAGGTGCTGGTGGAGCTACCGGTTCACTCGATGCTTCTAATATTTTCAAACCAGCCCTCGCAAGGGGTGAGCTACAATGTATTGGAGCTTCAACGTTGGACGAGTACCGTCAACACATTGAAAAAGACGGTGCACTTGATCGAAGGTTCCAAAAGGTACTCATTGAGCCACCAAGCCCTGAAGATGCAGTGCACATCCTACACAACATCCGTGGGAAGTACGAGGAGTTTCACAACGTTTCATACGATGAAGAGTCGGTGAAGGCTTGTGTAATGATGTCTGATCGCTATATCAGCGATCGATTCCTTCCAGACAAGGCTATTGATGTCCTTGACGAGGTTGGTGCTCGTGTACACCTCAAGAATATTCATGTGCCAAAGCACATCGAAGAGCTTGAGCTGCAAATAGAAGAAGTAAAGGTCAAGAAGAATACGGCTGTCAAGGAACAGCAGTATGAGCAGGCTGCAGATCTACGTGATGATGAGTCTAAGTTGGTTCGCCAGCTTGAATTCGCCAAAGTAGAGTGGGAAGAAGAGGTGAAAACCAAACGCTACCCAGTTACTGTTGAAGATATCGCTGAAGTAGTCGCGATGATGACTGGAATTCCAGTTTCACGTGTTGCTCAGAAGGAGTCTGCAAAGCTTGTCAACATGGGCGAGGACCTCAAAGGGGCCGTTATCGGTCAAGATGAGGCGATCGGTAAGATCACAAAGGCTATTCAGCGTAATCGCGTTGGCCTGAAAGATCCGAGCAAGCCAATTGGTTCGTTCATCTTCCTAGGTCCAACGGGTGTCGGTAAGACAGAGCTTGCCAAGTCTCTTGCTCGCTACATCTTCGATTCTGATGATTCACTCATCCGTATCGACATGTCTGAGTACATGGAGAAGTTCACGGTGAGTCGCCTCATCGGAGCGCCTCCGGGATACGTAGGATACGAAGAAGGTGGACAGTTGACAGAGAAGGTGCGTCGCAAGCCGTACAGTGTTGTTCTCCTCGACGAGATTGAGAAGGCACACCCGGATGTGTTCAACATTCTGCTTCAAGTGCTCGATGATGGTCAACTTACAGACGGCCTCGGTCGCAAGGTTGACTTCAAGAACACCTTGATCATCATGACCTCTAACATCGGTGTACGTCAGCTCAAGGACTTCGGTCAGGGCGTTGGATTTGCAACGAAGAGTAGGGTAGAGAACGCTAGTGGAGATAGCCGAGCGGTTATTTCTGCAGCATTGAAAAAAACCTTCTCTCCAGAGTTCCTGAATCGTATTGATGATGTTGTAATCTTCAACTCGCTAAGTCAAGATGAGATTTTCAAGATCATCGACATCACGCTCAAGGACCTTTACAAGCGTCTAGAAGGAATGGGATACACCCTCAATCTAACAGACGAGGCGAAGAACTTTGTTGCTGAGAAAGGCTACGATCCGCAGTATGGT
This sequence comes from Saprospiraceae bacterium, assembly GCA_045110575.1. Classification (GTDB taxonomy): domain Bacteria; phylum Bacteroidota; class Bacteroidia; order Chitinophagales; family Saprospiraceae; genus CALDTK01. Next base: position 21,631 of record JBGCGF010000017.1, on the reverse strand, counting down.
GCACGTCCGTTGCACCGCGCGATTCAGAAATACATCGAGGATCCACTCGCTGAGTTCATTCTTCAGAATAACCCTGGAGAAGGCGCCATTTTTGATGCCGTAATGAATGAAGAAAAGGATGGTCTCATTGTTAGATCAGCCGATCCGGTGAAATCGAAATAGTACTCATGTGGAGTGCGTGAAGGGGCTTAGCTATTCATCCAGCTTTCGCCAAAACACGCATTACCACATCTATTGAGCAGCGCATCTTTGAACAATGGTTCGAGGGTGCGCTGTTCTTATTTTAGAAAATGTGCTCTACACGTCCAAGAGTTGAAGCGAAATTGGACCTCGAGTGCAGAAAAACGCACATTTTCGTACGTAGAAGTGTGTTTATTAACAGAATAGCTCGAATTTCGGGGAATACGACTTCTCCACCAAGTTCGTAGCGTCTACATTTACCGCAACGATGGGCTTGCTAGCCACGCAGCCCATTCATATTTAACAAACCCACACTCATTTGGCAAGAAGAAGATCAGGAGGCCGCCGTAGAAAGCCGATGCCCCGCCGGGACGAACCCAAACACCGTATTAACGATTTCATCCGAGTTCCAGAGGTTCGCCTTGTAGGAGACAACTTGGAAGAGATCAGTGAAATCGCGGGAAAGACTATTGAAACTGGAGTCTATGACACGCGTGATGTGAAGCATTGGGCCCGTGAAATAGGATCAGACTTAGTTGAGATCAGTGCAAAAGCTGAACCTCCAGTGTGTCGTATCATGGACTACTCTAAGTTCATTTACGACCAAAAGAAGAAAGAAAAAGAAATCAAAGCGAAGGCTGTTAAGACAGTCATCAAAGAGATTCGATTCGGTCCAAACACCGATGATCATGACTTTGACTTCAAGCTTCGTCACGCACGTGGCTTCCTTGAAGAGGGCTCTAAAATCAAAGCATATGTCCACTTCCGTGGTCGTGCAATTGTATTTAAGGACCGTGGAGAGCTTCTTCTCCTCAAGTTTATCAACGAACTTGCCGACCTCGGTGCAGCTGAGGAACTTCCAAAAATGGAGGGACGACGCATGAACGTGATCATCGCTCCTCTTAAGAAGAAGTAGGATTTACATCCTTGTTAAAACGCCTTTAGGTCAACCCCTAAGGGCGTTTTGCTATTGTAATACCTACGTTTGACCAACGACTAAATAGTGCTTTTGCCGCAGTACTATTTGCAATCCTAAGACTTGTTCAATTTTGTTGGATAAGCAATGGAAAAATGTCCTATCTTTGCGGCTCCTTAAAGGGTACTGTTATGCCAAAGATGAAAACGCACTCAAGCGCGAAGAAGCGCTTCAAGCTGACTGGATCAGGTAAGGTTAAGCGCTTTCAGGCTTATACGTCTCACATGATGCGTAATAAGACCAAGAAGCAAAAGAATAACCTCCAGGGTTCTACCACAGCTAGTGTCGCAGACACACCGCGCCTCAAGCGCCTTCTCTGCAAGTAAACCTCCGTTTTAACGAGGATGTAGGATCACAAGCCTGTCGACAACCGTCGCAGCCCTGCATCGAACTAAATCATTTGTAATGCCTAGAGCAACAAATCGCGTTGCCTCACGTGCACGCCGTAAGAAGATTCTTAAGATGGCCAAAGGGTACTTCGGTGCTCGATCCAAGGTCTACACCGTCGCCAAGAACGCTGTAGAGAAAGGCCTTCAGTATGCATACCGCGACCGTCGCAACAAGAAACGTGCTTTCCGCCGTCTCTGGATTGCACGTATCAATGCAGGCGCTCGCCAGCATGGTACAACGTACAGCCGTCTAATGCACGCTCTCTCTGAGAAGGGCAACGGTCTTAACCGTAAAGTCCTCGCTGACCTTGCTATGAACCACCCAACAGTGTTCGAAAGCATCGTTAAGACGACTATGAAGTAGTCTTAACAGACTACCTCGCATCCTCCGTGATGCACTTAAAACCGTCATTCCTTCATTGGGGATGACGGTTTTTTTATGCCAAACCTTGCTCTTAACGACCCGGTTCCGCATCCTTTAGGGGTGCCGATCAGCTTTAGGTATTGGCCCGCAAAGAGGCCTCTGGATTCTCAGAAAGCGACGTTTGCAAAGTCGAGATTGTCGGTGCTAGAGCACTCAATTCGATATTCATGATCCAGTTTCGCATGCTTTAGCGCGTCTTCTAGACGTTGCGTCCTAAAGGCCGCAGAACCTGATCGATTTATAAATTGCCTGGTTCCACGTGTTCTACCTCGCCAGCAAAAGCTTACGGCTAGCCGTCTGACCGTCGTTGGTGCGGACCTTCACATAGTAAAGACCGTTGTTCATTCCTTGCGTAGGGATCGTGATAGCACCTGAAGTAAGACCGTCGCGGTTGAATGCAGAGATTGTCTGTCCTACCGCATTGATGATCTCAAACTGAGCGTCAGCAGTAGCACCGAAGTTGAAGTTGATCTCGAATTGAGTAGTTGCTGGGTTTGGATGAATGCTGAAGGCCGCTTCAGTCATTAATGACTCATTGACAGAATTCACGATGTCGTAGGAAATTTCAGCTTGAATGAAGGGGGAGGATTCTTCAAAGAATCCATAGGTCGCTACTCCTCCTATTGTTAGGATGGAGGATAAGCTATCTGGGAGACCGGCTGCTGCTGCCGCTTGGGTGAAGGCAGCGTAATCGTTAGCAGTATTCCCTAGGAAACACATGTTGTCATCATTTGTGCCGCCTTGACCTGGCGTATAGGTTATGGCTACACCGAAACCCACATAATTTGCATCATTAGCCAGTACAACAGCACCATCGTCTGAAGGGGTATAAGTGACTGGTGTACCAGAAGAAATCTCAGAGAGAGCTGTATCGATAATGAACGACCTAGCTGCCAACTCTACCAATTCGGCGTTAGTATTATCGACGTCACCATACTGTGCTATGTTGTCTCCGTTTATATCTCCACGAAAGCCATATGTTTTTAAGACGACAGTTGCTTCATCATCACCAAGGAACCTTTGTGCGAACACCCCAAAGCTTACGGAATCAATACGAAGTAAACTATCAGCTAATAAATTTGGGGTGTAGTAAAGGTTAGTAAATGCGTATTCTATGTCTCCTCCTGCTGGACGAACACCGCTCCAGAATGTGCCTTTGGAAAAAATTCTATTAGTGATATTGAAAGTAAAGCTCTGGGCGTTGTTTTCAGGTTCACTATCCTCGTTGATACGATCAGTAAAAATCTCGTAGGTTCCAGTATAGTTGCCTATAGTGGTAGGCATTGGAACCGTAGTTGGGAAGACTAGATTTTCAGCAATTGAGTCTAGAGCTAATCCAGCATAAAGAAGTGTATCTGTGTAGATAACAGTGTCGTTGCTGTCAGCAATTGTAATAGCAAGCTGAATGTTTGATGTTATAAATCCATTGTTTTGAATATCTGCAATAAACGGCATGGATGTACCTGCGGCAAATATTGCAGGAGTACTGTAGTTCGGCGCTATTCCGATAGACAGATTCGTTTGCAGCTCTATTGCAGGAAGCTTGGAAACAACAATATCATCAATAATCCATCCATAGAAATCGCCGTCGTATACAAAGACAATTTGAACACTGTCTTGGCCAATAAATCGTTCTGGAATCCTAACCTGCTCATTTCGCAGTACGGTGGCATTTGGCCGGATCCGTTCATCGATTGATGACCACACAACGGCATCTGCCAAACCAGGACAACGTATTTCGACTCTACTATTTCTGATGTCAAATGTGGGCTGAAAACTGAAGAACTGAAGTTCATGGGGTTTGTCAGTTTCAAAAGCTGACCAATCGAGCAAAGGGCTTGTTAGACTGCCGATCAGGTGAGGATAGGGAGGCTGCCCAATATTTGTGTCTGTATCATCAAGGAACTTTAGGTAGTCGAACCACATAAAACCATTCTGAGCTGATGGAGACTCAAAGTTTGGGTATCTGCAATGTACCGTTGGGTAGATTTCAGGATCAGTTTCGTACCTCCATACGGCAAAGCTATCTGGATTCGTATTGACATAAGTCCAACCGGCATCGCCGTCACTGAAGTCTTCGTAGTATAAAGTGTCGAGAAGTATCGTCGAAAGCGCAGTATCTGGTGCGTTATTCCGTAGAGAAGTTGTTGTCGGTTCTTGATCGAGTATCTGCAGGAACTCAGCTGAGTATTGAGCTTGTACTGCTGAGGTTAGGATAAGTGCTAAAATCAAGTAGTATAATTTGTTATCTGTATTTGATTGCATAGTTGAATTTAAAAATAATTTTCTTTAGATCATCTATATCCCATAAAAAACGCCCCTGCCGATCCGAAGATCAACAGGGGCGAATGCTTTACTAGACTTCAAGTCTAGCAAATAATCAAACTAGGTTTAACGTGAAAGCAAAAGCTTACGACTAGCCGTCTGACCGTTGTTGGTGCGGACCTTCACATAGTAAAGACCGTTGTTCATTCCTTGCGTAGGGATAGTGATAGCACCTGAAGTAAGACCGTCGCGCTTGAACGCAGAGACTGTCTGTCCTACCGCATTGATGATCTCAAACTGTGTGTTTACAATAGCACCGAAATTGAAGTTGATGGTGAACTGAGTAGTTGCGGGGTTTGGATGAATGCTGAAGGCCGCTTCAGTTAAGAGCTTCTCGATTGCAGCATCAACGATGCCGAAGGACACTTTTGCTTGAATGAACGGTGAAGAACCTTCAAAAAAGCCGTAAGCACCTTCTTGGTCAGTAGTTAAAATAGAAGTTATGCTATCTCTAACACCAGCAGCAGATGCAGCTAAGTTATAGCCTCCATATTCGTTTGGAGTGTTGCCTAAGAAACAAAGGTTGTCATCGTTTGTGCCGCCAGAACCAGGGATGTAATTAACCATTACGCCGAATCCAATGTAGCCAGCATCAGCGGCAAGAGCAATAGGACCATTTTCAGAAGGTGGGTACGTAATTGCAGCAGCGTATGGGATTTCTACAAAATTTGTATCGATGAGGAATTCCCTAGCCGATAGTTCAATCAACTCTGCGTCAGTATCATCTACCTCTCCGTATTGTGCAATATTGTCTCCGTTAAGATCACCACGAAAGCCGTACGTTATCAATTCTACAAATGCCTCATCACTATCTGTGAAGTTCTGAGGGAACATTCCAAAAGTAACTGATTCAATTAGGAAAGTACTGTCAAGTGCAAGTGTTGGAGTGTAGTAAATGTTAGTGAAACCATATTCAACATCCCCGCCTTCAGGACGGACACCGCTAGTAAAATTACCCTTCGAAAACACGTCTCCTCCTACTGTGAATTCGAATGTTTGTGTGTTGTTAACCAAGATTACATCTTCAGCGATTCGCTCAGTAAAAATCTCATAGACGCCGGAGTAGGTTCCCTCATCTGTTGGCATTGGAAAAGTATTATCAAACGTCTGATTTTCACGAAGGGAGTCTGTTTCAACAGCTGTGTAGAGCGTGGTATCCGTGAAAATCATAGCTCCTGCATCATCAAAAACTGTAACTGCTAACTGCATGTCGACAGTTTCACTACCGTTGTTCTGGACATCGGCAACGAAAGCTAGGGAGTGACCTTCAGCTTGACTTGTGGGCGTTACATCATTAGGTGCAATCGCAAAGAATTCATTCGTCTGAATTTCAATCTCAGGAAGCAATGACAATAGAATATCATCTATAGCCCAGCCGTAGAAGTCACCTTCGTGATGAATGACAATCTGGGTACTATCGTTTCCAAAAATATTCTGAGGAATACTAACGGACACATTTGATTGAGGCGCATTGTTTGGCCGCGCAACATCCTGAAAAGCATTCCAAACGATAACATCCTCTTCACCTGGACGTCTGATAGATACAGTTGAAGCGTGCACGTTAAGTGTTGGTTGGTAGCTGAAGAAATTCAATGTATATCTGAGAGAACGGTCAAATGAAGACCAATCGAGGAAAGGGCTGACCATATCGCCTATTAATGTTGGATAAGGTTGAATGCTAATAAAAATACCATCCCTGTACAGATATTTACGATAATCAAACCACATGAAACCGTTTGATGCTGTAGGTGAATCGAAGTTAGACCATCGCAAATCACCTGTAGCTCTGCTGAGGCTATCATCGGTTGTCCATTCCCAAACCTGAAAAGTATCTGGATCGATGTTAACGAAAGTCCAGTCTGTCGCACCATTTGCGAAATCTTCATAATAGAAAGTATCTGCCATCAGCGCAGTAGAGTGAGGCGCAAGAATTGAACTTTGTATAGGAGTATCCCCCAATGTTTCATAGGGCGCCTCTAGCAACTGTGCTGTAGAAGATGAAGTCGATACAAGCAACAACATGAAAAAGGTGAAAAACAGGCTACATATAGATATCTGCATGTCTAAATATACTGAATATTTGTACTGAGTTTTATACCGTTCCGCATCCCATAAAAAACGCCCCTGCCGATCCGAAGATCAACAGGGGCGAATGCTTTTCAAGACTTGAAGTCTAGCAAACAATCAAACTAGGTTTAGCGTGCAAGCAAAAGCTTGCGGCTAGCCATCTGACCGTCGTTGGTGCGGACCTTCACATAGTAAAGACCGTTGTTCATTCCTTGCGTAGGGATGGTGATAGCGCCTGCAGTAAGACCGTCGCGGTTGAAGGCAGAGATTGTCTGTCCTACCGCATTGATGATCTCAAACTGTGCGTCTACAGTAGCACCGAAGTTGAAGTTGATCTCGAATTGAGTAGTTGCTGGGTTTGGACGTACACCAAATGCAGATTCAGTAAGTACAGTCTCTTTAGCAGCACTTACACCCATCGAAATCTGTGCTTGAATGAACGGTGAAGAACCGGCAAAGAAGCCGTATGCGCCTTCTCCGTTCAGAGTTAGGATAGATGACAAGCTGTCAACGATACCAGTTGCTGCAGCTGCAAGGTTGAATCCTCCGTAAGTGATAGGCGTATTGCCTAGGAAGCAAATGTTATCATCGTTTGTTCCACCTGCACCAGGAATGTATGTCATCGTAACACCGAATCCAACGAAGTCAGCGTCATGTGCTAATTCAACTGCACCGTTCTCAGAAGGCGCGTAAGTGATAGCAGCTCCATTAGGGATTTCAGAGAAAGAAGCATCAATGATGAACTCTCTTGTAGCTAACTCTACCAACTCAACGTCAGCATCATCGATATCACCATACTGTGCGATGTTGTCACCGTTAAGGTCCCCACGGAAACCATAAGTCTTTAAGTCTATGGATGCTTCGTCAGTACCTGTGAAATTCTGAGGGAACATTCCGAAGGTTACAGAATCAATCATTAATGGATTGGCTCCACCAAGGTTTGGCGTGTAGTATAGGTTTGTGAACGCATATTCAACGTCTCCTCCTGCTGGGCGAACACCGCTAGCGAAGTCACCTTTAGAGAATACATCACCACCTACAGTAAATGCGAATGTTATCGTGTTGTCAAACAAGTTTATATCCTCATCTATTCGATCTGTGAAGATTTCATAAACACCAGTGTAAGTTCCATCAGCTGTTGGCATTGGGAACGTGTTGTCAAAAACTTGATTCTCACGAAGTGAGCCAGGTGCAACAGCCGCGTAGCGAGTAGTATCCGTGAAAATCGTGACTCCTCCTTGGTCATAGATTGTAATAGCTAGGTCCAAGTCTACAGTTACGGTACCATTGTTTTGGACGTCTGCAACGAATGCAAGCTCATATCCATCTGCTTGACTTGATGGAGTCAAATCGTTAGGTGCAGCTGCAATGAAATTAGGCAGTCCTACATCAATTTCAGAAGAAGAAGGTACATCCGTACCAATGATAATGTCATCAATCGCCCATCCGTAAAAATCACCTTCATGGTGCAGTACAATCTGGATACTGTCGGCTCCAACAATGTTATTTGGAAGTCTAACGAAAACAGGAGTTTGAACAGCTACGTCTGGACGGAAAACGTCCTGAAGTGATCTCCAGATTTCAACATCTGCTACGCCTGGGCGACGGATCAGAATTGTTGAGTTCGTTATATTAAGTGTCGGTTGATAATTGAAAAAACTCACGCTATATAATAATGCTGGATCGAACGACGACCAGTCCAAAAATGGACTAATCGCGTCACCGATAAGGGCCGGGTATGGTTGAGCAATTGGAATACCGTTTTCGATAAGGTATTGACGGTAATCAAACCACAAGAAACCGTTATCGACAGTAGGTGCTTCAAAATTTGACCAACGCGTGTCGCCTGAAGCTCTGCTTAAACTGTCGTCGTTTGTCCACTCCCAAACCTGAGTGCTATCTGGATCAATGTTCTCAAACGTCCAATTAACAGCTCCTCCATCGAAGTCTTCATAGAATAGAGTATCGCCCAGCATGATCGATAAAGGAGATGCAACGGGCGCATTGTAGAGTTCTGCTTTTGGGAGTTGATGGCTCTCGTGATCGGGATGATCTAAATGCTGTGCGTGAAGATCTGCAGTCAAACTGAATGCAAGGAGAAATCCGGATAAGAGTACAAGTATATAATTATGCATACTCTAATATAAGAATTTCTATCATGCATTTAAGGTTCATAAAAAAAACGCCCCTGCCGATCCGAAGATCAACAGGGGCGAATGCTTTACTAGACTTAAAGTCTAGCAAATAATCAAACTAGGTTTAGCGTGCAAGCAAAAGCTTACGGCTAGCTTTTTGACCGTCGTTGGTGCGGACCTTAACGTAGTAAAGACCGTTGTTCATTCCCTGAGTAGGGATAGTGATTACACCTGTAGAAAGACCGTCGCGGTTGAATGCAGATACAGTCTGTCCAACAGCATTGATGATCTCAAACTGAGCGTCAACAGTTACACCGAAATCGAAATCGATAGTAAATTGAGTCGTTGCTGGGTTTGGACGTACACCAAATGCTGATTCAGCAAGTACAGTCTCCTTAGCCGAACTTACAGTTCTATAAGAAATTTCAGCTTGAAGGAATGGTGAAGAACCAGTAAAGAAGCCGTATGTACCTTCTCCGTCAGTAGTTAGGATAGATGTTAAGCTATCAACGATTCCAGCTCCTGCTGCTGCAAGATTGAAGCCACCGTAAGTGTTAGGTGTGTTACCTAGGAAGCAAACGTTATCATCGTTTGTACCACCAGCACCAGGAATGTACGTCAATGCAACACCGAATCCAACGAAATCAGCATCATGCGCTAAATCGACAGAACCGTCCTCAGAAGGAGCGTAAGTGATTGCTGCAGCGTTAGGGATTTCAGTGAAAGTAGCATCAATGATGAACTCTCTTGCAGCCAACTCTACCAACTCAGCGTCAGCATCATCTATGTCACCATACTGTGCTATGTTGTCACCATTAAGGTCACCACGGAAACCGTAAGTTTTAAAGTCGATAAATGCTTCGTCATCACCAGTGAAACCCTGTGGGAACATTCCGAAGGTTACAGAGTCAATCTGGAAAGTACTATCTGCCACAAGGTTTGGCGTGTAGTATAGGTTTGTAAACGCATACTCAACGTCTCCTCCTGCTGGGCGAACACCGCTGGCGAAGTTACCTTTAGAGAATACGTTACCACCTACAGTAAATTCAAATGTTTGAGTGTTGTTTGCTAAGATTACATCTTCGTCAATTCTCTCTGTGAAAATTTCGTACACACCTGTGTATGTTCCGTCAGCTGTTGGCATTGGGAACGTGTTGTCAAATACCTGGTTCTCACGAAGTGAGTCAGTCTCAACAGCTCCGTAGCGAGTAGTATCCGTGAAGATCATTGCTCCTGCTGCATCAAAGATTGTAACAGCAAGGTCCATGTCAATTGTTACGCTACCATTGTTTTGAACGTCTGCAACGAATGCAAGCTCGTATCCATCAGCTTGGCTTGAAGGAGTCAAATCGTTTGGTGCGATTGCGATGAAGTCATTTGTTTGAGGCTCGATCTCAGGAAGAGCTGTCAAAAGGATATCATCAATTACCCAGCCGTAGAAGTCACCTTCGTGGTGGAGGACAATCTGGATACTATCGCTTCCGATAATGTCCTCAGGAAGTCTAACGAAAACAGGAGTTTGAACTGCAACATTTGGACGGAAAACATCTTGAAGTGATCTCCAGATCTCAACATCAGCTACGCCTGGACGACGAATAAGAACAGTTGAGTTCGTTACGTTAAGTGTCGGCTGGTAGCTGAAGAAGTTCAATGCATACTTCAATGCTGGGTCAAAGCTTGACCAGTCTTGCATTGGGCTAATTGCATCACCAATAATTGTTGGGTAAGGCTGAGCAATTGGAATGTTATTCTCAATTAGCCAAGCGCGATAGTCCAAACGAAGGAAACCATCGTCAGCAGAAGGTGCTGCAAAGTCAGACCAACGTGCATCACCTGAATTGGCAAGTACTACGTCAGTTTCGTATCGCCAAACTGAAACTGAATCTGGATCAACGTTTACGAATGTCCAATCCGCAACACCGTCTCCAAAACTTTCGTAGTAGAAAGTATCAGCCATCATTAGAGACTGACCTACTACTGGAGCAGTACGTGTGGCAATGTTCTCGCCAACAGGAGCTTGTTCGTGAGCGAATTTTTCAGGAGCAATGTTGCTTTGTGCAGATGCCGATGAGGCTAATCCGAATGTAAGCAGGGCAAGCGCTCCTAGAAAGGGTCTTGTAATTGTGTACATGAATGAGGTTGTTGTGTGAATGGGTAAATATAACCATCTATATCACGATATCACACCACTATGTTGATGTTTTGTATTGAATTAGCCAATTCAACATATCGAACCTCTTTTGACACAATTTAAGCCCAAAACTGACCCCCGAAGGCCACTACAACTTCATAAAGCTGCTAATTGCTTGTGAACCATCTTCTTTTTTTACCAAAAGTTGATACAAACCAGCAGGAAGTTCAGCGACATCAATCTTCGAAAGGTCTTCTTGCTGATTGGATGACCAGGAACTCACAGCTCTTCCAAGGCCATCAATGACAGTCACAGATGCTGTTTTATTACCATTTTGCGCCTGGGGCAATGACCAGTTAAGTACCGAAGTAGCAGGGTTTGGCCAAACATGAAGAGCCTCCGATAATTCTGCTGGTGAAGTCGTACTTACCGTCTGGTTTTCGTTTACATAGGCACGGACATCAGGAATGAAGCCAGGGAATAAACTCGCTAATAGCTCACCGTCTCCAACGCTTCTGATTGCGTAAGATCGGTTGACCCCGTTAGCGATTGCAGCGGTTTGCTCGGCATCATAATTTGTGTTCGCATCATCGCGACCACCACCAATTTCTATCCATCTACTATCTCCAGCTAATCCATCCTCGTAGCGAATGAATACCGCAATCTGCTCGATAAATGGCGAAATAGTCAAACCCGTATCAGGCAAAGGCGTTACGAAGAAGCGTTCTGGTCCTGTCAAGCCTTCTAGTGAGTAACCTTGACGATTTAGGAGTGTCGCTTCCGTTCCTGAAGCATACATCCCATCACTATTACCATCTCCAGTAATTCCATAGACCTCAACAAAAATTGAGTCCGTTGTTGAAGTTGAGAAGTCACCCACTGGTCGCAGCCAGAATAGAACCCGTGAGAGCTCATTATCTGTTCCCTTCAAGGGGTAGATGCTTCCAAAGCCCCAAGATTCAGATGCTTGCGGTCTTGCATAGATATCTGGACCGGTGGTTTTGGCGAAAGCTGACTCAGAAATTGAGAAGTCAAAACGGGCCATGTTATCTGCAGATGCTTCGTCTACGGCTCCGTCTAGGACGAGCTCGTAACGACCTACGAACGTATTTTGAAGACTTGGAGGGCTAAAGCTGCCTGGCATTAGCAGGAAGCTTGATTCCTCGTCTTGAGCAAGCATTGGAACATCAACAGAATCTGTATGCACCAAGACTGGAGACATTCCTGAATCGTCATAAATGCGCACGTACAGCTTACCTGAAGCTGAATTCACGCCATTGTTAACCACTTTAGCTCCGAGGTTCAATGCTTCTGTTTGGTATTGAGGAGTCACCCGATTTGCCGCACCAGCATGTGATCCCGATACAATCGCAAGATCATTCTGCGCAGGAGGTGTAATCGCATTTGCGATGACTACATCATCTACCATCCACGCATAGCCACAGCCTGCTTCAGAACCAAAAATTACTTCTTCTGAAAAGTAGCGGAAGGCAATAACAATTGCAGATTCGCCAGCAGCAACACCTGAAATGTCTAAGGTTATATAGTCTGGATTTTCAGCTTGTGATCCTGAAAATTCGTCATTCATCAACGCCGGCGAAAGTTCGAAAGGAGCGAACGTCTGTCCACCGTTTCGACTTACCTCCACATATACTGCACTCTCATACCTGCGATAGCGCTGTTGCCACCTTAGCTCGACCTCGGTTTCCATACTGAGGTCTAGTATGGGGCTCTGAATACGGCTATTTTGTGATCGTCCACATAGTTGATCACTATCGAAAAGTAAATAGCCTCCGCCTGCCGTCGTACTCTGAATCGGAGTAATCGGCAAACTTCCTGAAGGGCCTGTTTGCGACCATGTCCAGTTATCTCCAGAAGATTCTATGGAAAGATCTGAAACGGTCCAACCTTCTAAATCACCAGTAAACGTGTAGTAGGCAACTGTGTCTGCTTGGCCTTGAGCGTAAATTGTAAATAGGAAACTAGCTCCGATTACAGCGATCATGCGCAAGGCAGAAATGCGAAAAGTAGTAGACATAGGACGGTCTTAATGGGGTCAATAAGGCGGGGAAACACCATACTTATGCAAAAGCCAATCCAAGGTTTTTCGCAAACCTTATGAGCACGTAGTTCATCTTTCTACAGAATGAAAACCGGGCTACTCAAGTTCTCTTATTCCTCTTTCAAGGTCCGAAATATCAATCGGATGAACTCCTACATACTCACAAGTTAATCCACCTGCGAGATTGGCCAATTCGAGGAGGTCGTGGGCTTCTGCGTTGACGGCCAACGCTAGTGCTGCTACAGCGACAACGCTGTCTCCTGCGCCGCAGACATCTGCGATACGTCGAGGATGCGCCGCAATATGCTTGTGCTCTTTTTCAAATGCTAGATACGCTCCACCACTACCTAGCGTGATCAGCGATTGATCATGACCCAACATTTCAAGCAGTGCTTCGTGCGCTGCCGAAAGGCTTTGGGTGTCATTAGAATCAATGGTGAGTGCTGGTAATGCCGCCGATACTTCTTTCAAATTAGGCTTGAACAAGGTGACGCCTTTGTAGTGCCACAAATTTCTCGCCTTCGGGTCGACAACCGTAGGAATGCGAGCGTCCTGCGCTAGGTTGTTTACCGCTTGGATGAGCTGCTCATCGAGTACTCCTTTGTCGTAATCTTGAAAAAGAATGACGTCAATCTTCCCTTTGCTCAAACAGGTTTTGACCTGTTGTAATAATTTAGACCGTTCGTTGTCATTTGGAGGTTGCGCATCCTCTGTGTCCACTCGGAGCAACTGCTGACCTTGCGACATGACGCGTGCTTTACGCGTGGTGCGACGGGTTGAACTCGTGACCAAGAAATTAGCATCAATTCCCTCAGACGTGAGCGCTTGGGCAAGGTCTCTTCCTGCGTCATCTTCACCAATTAGTCCAATAAGGACCGCCTCTGCGCCAAGAGAATTGAGGTTCAAGGCGACATTTGCCGCACCGCCAGGTTTCGATTCTCTGCTACGCAGTGAGACAACGGGAACGGGAGCTTCTGGACTCACTCGATCTACGGATCCTTTGAGGTATTCATCGAGCATCACATCGCCCAAAACGAGGACGCGCTTGCCGGTAAACTGTTGAATAACCTGAAGAAGATGGTTGGAGCGATCTGACATCAAAGGAGCTTACGTTCGATTAGGTGATCCCAAATTCGTTGGGTGGCACCACTATTTTGTTCGATATACTGTTCAGCTTTCGCCAAAACCTGTTTCCTGGTTTCAGTCACGCTGTACAGCTCGACAAAGGTGCTTAAGTCTTCGGCGTTTGCAACTTCTGTGGCGATATTTTGGTCCACAAGTGCAATTGCTTCTTGAAATTTCTGGTATTTCGGTCCGAAAGCAAGCGGAATGCCATAGGCTGCGGCTTCCAACGTGTTGTGGATCCCTGCACCGAAACCACCTCCTATGTAAGCAATATTACCTAGTCGATAAAGCTTAGAGAGTAGGCCGATGGAGTCGATGAGAATGGCCCTTAGGTGGCCTTGATCACTGACCGAAGAATTCGTGCGAAGTTCACTCAGTCTTGCGATTTGCGTTTTAGGTATAGCTTTCGCCAAAACCTGTTCCGTCTGCACAATTGATTTTTCATCGACCTCATGAGGTGCAATGATTAAGTGTAAGTCTAGATGAGCTCGGAGTGCCTCTGCAATGTTTGTCGTGTCTGGAATCCAAGTGCTGCCTGCTACCATGACATATGAAGCCTCTTGGGCCCATGCTGAGAGTAGGGGAGCGTCTAGCGCTGCCTCACGGTTACTTAACGTGCGATCGATCCGTGTGTCTCCTGAAACGGTGAACTCAGAATGACCTATACTCTTTAATAGAGAGGCACTTGATTCATCTTGTACAAAGACATGTTCAACAGCATTGAGGGCGTTCTGATAGTCCTTGCGAAGTAGATTCTGACGAAAGAAAGGCTGGTTTTGCCGAAAGGCTACAGAGACAACCACTGTTGATATCTCTTGCTGTGCCAGTGCTTTAAAGTATCCTAGCCACCACTCGTACTTGACAAAAACCGCAAGTTTTGGCGAAAGCTTAGAAACAAATTCGATTGCATTAGAACCGATATCCCAAGGTAAATAGACGACCTCTCCGACATCCTTTCGGCTCGAAAAGACATCGTAGCCACTAGGGGAAAAGAAACTTAGAACGAAGCGGGCACTGGGGTCATGAAGCATCATTTGATCCCAGAGCGGACGCCCTTGTTCAAACTCACCTACCGAAGCACAATGCATCCAGTAGCATCGTTGATTGGAAGAAGTAGCAGGGAGGTTTTGTAACGCGGCTTTGGCACCGTGAACTCGTGCTTTTGCTTTCGGTGAAAAGACAGCTGCAGCTTTCGCTGCTAGTGCATACCCGCGTACGCCAAGCGTGTAGAGCAACGACATACGGCTAGTAGTATATGTCGTCTGCCTTTTCGCCTGTGGTGTTACGAAACAGCCCGAGTATCATACCTACACGGCCACCTATTGAGAGATCGGTGCCATCTTCTGGTCCTACAGACAGCAGGTCAAACTGCGTACTGTTCAAGGCTTTTGACGATGTAAGAGACCCAGAGACAACGAAATACATGCGATAGCTGCCGTTTGGTTGAGCGTATTGAACGCCGAGTTCCCCAACGACACCAAAACCGCCAGCCTTACGGTCATAGCCGCGTTTGTACTCATCTCTGAGGTTATTGGTCGTCTGGTTAGCATCATCCTGAATACGGATGAAGTGTGACATATAACTTGGTCCGATTAGGCCACGGAGGCCGATACCGTTTTCGTTGAGTTCGTGCTGATAGCCCGCCATTAGGCTTGCGCGATAACCACGAGAGAGAAGTGATATATCTGCAAGCACTCCTTCGTCTACAATGTCACCCGTAACAACACCAACGTCGTTGCGAAGACCTGAAATTGGGTCGATTTTGACATTTTGGCCAAACATCACGTCTCCTTGGGCCGCAAGGATTAGTCCGTTCGACATTCCGTACTCGACTCTTCCTCCGGTTTCAAAGGCGGGACCATAAAGCTCGGCCCAGTCTCCTCCTCGGGTAAAGCCTCCTAGGTGTGCACCCAAACCGAGGTAATTCTGTCCGTACATCGTGGCTGGCACGATTATCAGGAGTAACAAGAGGTGTTTCATGTCTGCAAAAGTAAACGACTAGGTTTACCATTAGCGTCGTCATGTTTACATACCTATCTTTGGCTACTAGAAACCAATCATCACTTATGGCTCGCAAACGCGTATTAATAACCGGCGCTGCCGGATTCCTTGGATCACACCTCTCTGATCGATTCCTTGCAGAAGGCTATCACGTGATTGGTATGGACAACCTCATCACGGGCGATCTCAAAAATATTGAGCATCTCTTTAGTAATGAGCACTTTGAGTTTTCACACCACGACGTTTCAAAGTTTGTTCATGTACCTGGCCAGCTCGATTACATTCTACACTTTGCAAGCCCAGCAAGTCCTATTGACTACCTGAAGCTTCCTATTCAGACGTTGAAAGTTGGTTCTCTTGGAACACACAACTTGCTCGGTCTAGCCAAAGAAAAGAAAGCTCGATTCCTAATCGCCTCAACATCTGAGGTGTACGGTGATCCGCTCATCCACCCACAGACGGAGGATTACTGGGGTAACGTAAACCCAATCGGACCGCGTGGCGTGTACGATGAGGCGAAGCGATTCCAAGAGGCGATTACGATGGCTTACCATACCTACCATGGTTTGGAGACGCGTATTGTTCGCATCTTCAACACTTACGGACCTCGTATGCGCGTCAATGACGGCCGTGTACTTCCTGCATTTTTCTCTCAGGCTATTCGTGGAATGGGCCTTACCGTATTCGGTGATGGATCACAGACGCGTGCATTTTGCTACGTAGATGATCTCGTTGAGGGCATTTATCGTTTGCTCTTGAGTGACGAGACGCAGCCGGTCAACGTAGGTAACCCAAGCGAGATCACCATTGGTGAGTTTGCAAAAGAGGTACTTGCGCTTGTTGATAATCCTGAAGCACACATCGTGCACCGCGATCTTCCGAAGGATGATCCAAAGGTTCGTCAGCCAGACATTACACGTGCAAAGAACATCCTCGGATGGGAGCCAAAGATCACTCGTGAAGAGGGCCTGAAGCGAACCTATGAGTACTTCAAGGTTGCTGTTCCTGCAGCGATTGAAAGTGGAGAGCTAGAACCTCGCGCTTTCGTCAAGAAATCCTAACTGAATCGTAACGTCTTGGCCGCCTTTTGGCAGTCAAGACGTTACTGTAACGAGGAGCTACGTTTTAGCCTACTCCTTGAAAACCGATTTATGAAAAAGTCAATTATCGTTACTGGAGGAGCTGGGTTTATCGGCTCTCACGTCGTCCGTTTGCTCGTCAATAAGTATCCTGATACCCTTATCGTCAATGCTGATGCGTTGACTTATGCTGGTAACCTAGAGAATCTTACCGACGTCGACAAGGCTGACAATTATGCGTTCCGCAAAGTGGATATCCGCGATGCAGATGCTGTTGATGCGCTCTTTGCCGAGTTTGAGCCACAAGGCGTAATTCACCTCGCAGCAGAGAGTCACGTTGATCGTTCAATCACAGATCCGCTTGCATTTATCATGACCAACATTGTTGGTACGGTCAACATGCTCAACGGAGCGCGTAAGGCTTGGGATGGTGATTTCGAAGGGAAGCGTTTCTACCATGTAAGTACCGACGAAGTATACGGCTCACTTGGCGAAACTGGCCTCTTCACAGAGGAGACTTCTTACGATCCACGGTCGCCGTATTCGGCTTCTAAGGCGTCAAGTGATCACCTCGTTCGTGCATACTTCCATACTTATGGAATGCCTGTAGTAATCAGTAACTGTTCGAACAACTACGGTCCGAACCACTTCCCTGAGAAGTTGATTCCATTGGTGATCAACAACATCAAGCATGGAAAGCAATTGCCGATTTACGGTGACGGTAAGTACACGCGTGACTGGCTTTGGGTGATCGATCATGCTGAGGCGATTGATGTGATCTTTCAAACAGGAACAGCAGGTGAGACCTACAACATTGGAGGCAACAACGAGATGAAGAATCTTGATCTTGTTGAGCAACTCTGTGATGTAATGGACGAACTGCTCGGGAATGAAGCTGGCCAAAGTCGCAAGCTTATCACGTTCGTGAAGGACCGTCCAGGTCATGATCGTCGTTATGCAATTGACTCAAGCAAGCTGCAACGAGAGTTGGGTTGGGAACCGAAAGTATTTCCTAAGGAAGGCTTGAAGTTGACCGCCGAATGGTATCTCGCCAATGAGGGATGGTTAGACAATGTCACTTCTGGTGCATACTCGAACTATTACGAGAAGCAGTACGCCTAAAGCGAACTTTTTGAAGGGCCGTCTGGCTATAACCTCAAATTAAAAAAGGCTCATTCTGCGTAAGCGGAATGAGCCTTTTTTACGTTTGTGTGTAAGCGTTACGCTTCAATCGCAGCTACACCAGGAAGCGTCTTCCCTTCTAGGAATTCGAGCAACGCTCCACCTCCTGTGCTCACAAAGCTTACTTGGTCTTCGAGCCCAGCTTTCACAATCGCTGCTACCGAATCGCCGCCTCCGATGAGGGAGTAAGCGCCGTTTTTTGTAGCGGCGGCTACAGCGTTTGCAACAGCGGTGGTGCCGTGTGCGAACTGTTCAAATTCGAAAACACCCATTGGGCCATTCCAGAGAACAGTTTTCGCCTTAGAGATGACAACATCGAATTGCTTTTGTGCTTTTTCTCCAATGTCGAGTCCCATCCAATCTGCTGGGATTTCGCCGCTTGCGAAGACTTTTGCTTCTGCAGTAGGTGAGAACTCTTGCGCACAAACATTGTCTGCTGGAAGGTGAATGCCAACGCCTCTCTCTTCAGCTTTCGCCAAAATCGCCAGCGCTTTATCCAGAAGGTCTAATTCAACAAGACTATTGCCGATGTCTCCGCCTTTTGCTTTGACGAAGGTGTACGCCATTCCTCCTCCGATAATAATATCGTCTGCGAGGTCAAGTAATTTTTCAAGAAGAAGCACCTTGTCACTGACTTTTGCGCCACCAGTGATGGCAACCACTGGAGAGGTCGGATTGTCGAGGACACCGCGTGCATTTGCGATCTCTTTGTCCATGAGCATGCCGAACGCTTTGGCGTTGTGCTCAAAGTGCGAAGCTACTTGGGTAGTGCTGGCGTGGGCACGGTGTGCGGTACCAAATGCATCGTTGACGTAGACGTCTCCGAATGCTGCGAATTGCGCTCCTAGATGCTCGTCTCCTTTTTCTTCTCCTACTTTGAAACGAGTGTTCTCGAGCATGAGAATCTCACCTGGCTTGAGTGCTGTACGCTTGGCAACGGCGTCAGGTCCAACGACATCATTGGCTACGGTTACAGGAATACCGAGCAGTTTGCTGAGGTGTGCTGCAGCGGGTGCAACCGAGAACTTCTCCTTGTTGAGCTTTCCGTTCTCTAGTTTCTTTTTTTGAGGGCGACCGAGGTGGCTCATCAAAACGATTGCAGCTCCGCGATCCAAAAGGCTCTTGATCGTCGGAACGGCTGCACGAATACGTGTATCGTCTGATACGTTTCGGTTTTTGTCTAAAGGAACGTTGAAGTCGACGCGGACGAGGACGCTTTTACCGGAGACGTAAAGGTTGGAGAATCGTGACATAGTGAGGTAGGGTAGAGTTGAGTAGAAATAGAGCGACCGCCGAGCCATTCAAATGATTCGGCGGTCGCAAAGAAATAGGTTTTGGACCTTTCGGCTGTATCTGCTTCGCGATTTCGCTCAGTAGCAAGTTTCAGCCTAGAAGGCGGTTTAATCTAAATTCAGATCATTGTAGCCAGTTGCGCTAGACGAGCGCTGTAACCAGCCTCGTTGTCGTACCAACCTACAATCTTAACAACGTTTCCGTCGGTCTTCGTTAGGCCAGAATCGAAAATGCAAGAGTGCTTGTCTCCTACGATGTCTGTACTTACGAGAGGTTCTGTAGAGTAGCTAAGGATGCCTTTGAGTGATCCTTCACTTGCTGCAGTCTTAAATGCTTCGTTTACTTCATCAGCTGTTACATCTTTTCCAACGGTTACCGTGAAGTCTGTTACTGAGCCGGTAGGCACAGGAACACGCATCGCGATTCCATCAAGCTTACCAGCAAGGTGCGGAAGTACAAGGCCTACTGCAGCCGCAGCTCCTGTAGTTGTTGGAATGATGTTGACCGCTGCTGCACGTGCGCGACGAAGGTCACGGTGAGGAGCATCTTGGATACGCTGGTCAGACGTGTATGCGTGTACAGTGGTAATGAAGCCTTGCTTCACGCCAAATGCATCATCAAGAACCTTCACCATTGGTGCAAGGCAGTTGGTGGTACAACTTGCGTTAGAGTAGACACGACTGTCGCTGTTGATGTTCTCTTCGTTGACACCGATTACGATAGTCGGAACATTTCCTCCCTTTGCAGGAGCAGAAATAACGACCTTCTTAGCACCTGCATCGAGGTGAGCAGAAGCTTTCTCAGCGGTTACGAATAGACCTGTACACTCAAGAACTACGTCTACGTTCATTTCTGCCCACTTGAGCTTACTTGGATCGCGTTCGGCAGAGCAATCAATGGTCTTGCCATTTACGATAAGGCTATCTTCAGTGAAATCAACAGTACCGTTGAACTTACCGTGCACGCTGTCTCGGTTAAGGAGGTGCGCTAGAGTAGCATTGTCAGTGAGGTCGTTGATCGCAACGACTTCGACGTTTGGATTTTCAACGAGGTTGCGGAAGCTTAGGCGACCGATACGGCCGAAGCCATTGATAGCAATACGTAGAGCCATGTGGAAGTAGGTTGTTGTTTTTAGAAGAACGCAATGTACGTAGCAACAGTTCTTGTTAGCTGGACACTAAGTGTCTTTCTAATCGGCTGATCAATAATCAGGTTAAGAAATAGGCCCGATGAGGGGAACGCGAAATTTTCTGTTGTCGATTGGCGAAAAGGCTCAACTTAAGGAGGAATCTGGTTTACACATAGGTGTCGTGATAACTGAATGCCGCATTTTGAATGCCGTTTTCGGCTAGAATCGAGGTAAAGCTGGTGTCAGATTTACGCTAAAGTCGATCTCAAAAAAAAAAGGAGTTTTATTTCACTTGGCTATTGGAAAACAAACTTAGACATCGTATCATTGCGTCGCCTTAACAGGTACTAATCGCACGGCCCCATCGTCTAGTGGTTAGGACTCCAGGTTTTCATCCTGGCAACAGGGGTTCAATTCCCCTTGGGGCTACTAAGAGATCAACACGCGAGTGTTGGTCTCTTTTGCTTTTGGGGGTGTATCCTTGACAGATATTATAGTCTTTCAACTCAGCTAATTCTTAAAAAGAAAAACGCTCTTAAGACCTTGATCTTAAGAGCGTTCAACTGCGTTTGGTTATGTTCTCACCCCCCCCCCTACGCCTTCACCGTACCTGACTTCTTCAAGTAGCGAATGGTGAAGTACAACGCAATCACGATGCCTGCTGCGACGCCTATGCCGAGAGAGTTCTCGTCGAAAGTCACTTGGCTTTCATTGCGGAAGATGTGCGTTCCTATAAGTAGGACAGCAGCTCCTAGCCACACGCAGGTCGTATTGTACTCCTTGATGAGGACACGCTTCCAGTTGAATCCACCTGAGTTAAGGGTCGCTCCGATGCCTTTCAGCTTTGGCAACCAACGTGGAGTCTCTTTGCAGTACTCATCGAAGCCTGGACCAAACTTGTTGCGCAAGAAGTTCTCTTCCGCACGAATGATACACTCGTAGATGAAGAAGAACGCTGGCACCATAAAGACCAGGTAGATAATGCTGTTGCTCAATAAGCCCATTCCTAGGATCATTGTCACGTTGCCTACATAGAGCGGATTACGACTGTGCGCGAAGAGTCCGCCGGTTACCAGGTCTTCAGCGAAAACCTTCTTGTGGCGACCACCACGGATGATGTAATCGAATCCGAT
>JBGCGF010000016.1:0-32207 GCA_045110575.1 Saprospiraceae bacterium | reverse complement strand
CGAGAATTACCTTTCTCATCAAAATAATCTTCTGCGACGCAGGTGACAATATCAAAAAAGTGCTTGTAAATTGCAGGTAGGTCATGCATGACGTCGTAGCTGTATTTGATGTTTAGTACCTTTAAAATACTAGTTTACAGCCGATTGCGTGACCTGTTTAAGCAAAAACTTTAACCAAAGTCAACCGTGCAACGGGTAAAATAGTACCTGCAACCAGTGGTTCTTAGGACAACTCCATCTCAAAAACCCAATCCTCCATCAAGTAGCCCTCCCCTATTTCGGTGGTAACCTCATCGATCTTCGTCATGCCCATGCGCTCATAAAAGCCTGAAGCAGCATTGTGATAGTTCACATCGAGACGGAAACGCAGCTGACCGGCGTCGTGTGCGGTTTTGGCGACAGCTGAAAAAAGGGCCTTTCCATACCCGTGCTTTTGGCCTTCCGGCAAAACATAAATCTTGTGCAGTTTGGTCGTACCTGGGAGGTAATCAAACTGGTAACCGGCATAGCAGACAGGAACTTCACTTTCCGGCTGTCCTATGGGACCTTCGGCAAAACCAATGAAGTACTGATGCGCTAACTCCGTCATTCCCTTGTGCAGGCTTTCCTCACTGTACATCATCTCGAGCATATAGTCGATTTGTGCAGGCGTAAGAATCTCACCAAAGGTGTGCGGCCAAGTACGATGGGCCAAATCCCGAATCAGTGGGATGTCTGCTAGAGTGGCTGTGCGGATATCAAGTGACATAGCGCACAAAGGTCGCACGTTTCAACAAAACGAACGACCTTACATGCATGGCTGGAACACCTTCCAAAAAGAAACCCGCGAATCAAGTAAGCGCTGGGTTTTCACAATACCTCTCCGCATATGGGCGCTCGACCGAGCTACCGCTTAGCTATGTAGACCTACTGCACTATGGCACATCTGTACCGCTATATGATGCAGATGGGGAGGATACACTTTGGGAGACGGTCTACTATGCAGAGCACGAGCGTGATGAAGTAAATCTGGGCCTCCGACACATCTACGCACTCCTCAAAACAGACGGCGACGATGATGTGATCGAGCACCTCGAAGTCGCTCGCGTCGACTACTGCACGTTTGGAAACACCAAGCCGTTTCGTATTCGGATCCGAAACAAAATCAACGACAACTACGACCACTATTACGTGAAGCAAGCGGACTCGAACCGCCTTTACGGTTTGGAGTTGGAGCACATTCTCAGTCCGAATAGAATCACGTACCTACTCGAAGGAAAGACCTTGATAGAAGAACATGTAGCGGGAGTACCGGGAGATGATTTCATGCAAGGTCGGCTGGACGTTTCGACGCTGGACAAGACGCGCATAGCCAAGGAGTTCGTCAAGTTCAATGAACGATGCTTTGTGCGTCTGCTGGGCGATATGCGCGCCTACAATTATGTGGTGGACATCACCCCAGACATCGAAGGAAACCAGTATCGGTTGCGGGCGATCGACTTTGACCAGCAGACCTATGAAGGGCGAAAGAACTTTTACCTGCCGCAATATTTCAAGGACAACAACCCGATCATTAAACTTGGAATGGAGCTCATGAGTGCGGAGAGTGTGGAGCAATACCAACTCGAAGAACGCGCGCTGATTGGCGTACGCGTAAAGACGATTGGCGATCGCCTTGGAGAGTTAATGGACTGCATGCGCGTTGACGTGATCAGTCCTCCTGAAAAGGTAAAGCTCTTGAAAAACGACCTGAACTTACACCACAAGACAGACCGTTTTAATGCTTGTACGACGATGGGCGATGTGGTTGCTGTCAACTTAGAATTGCTGCTCGACAAAGAGTTTCACAGGAGTATGCCTTGGGTAGCATAAGAGATCTGTTACTCTAAGCGCGTGTTTAAGAAATACTATTTCGCCTAAAACGTGGACTCTTCAAGGCTGATTGTCGTTGAAAATGCTCGGTTTAGCCTGCTAAACCATGTGCCCCGCTCTGCGAGGGCCTGAGGCTTTTCGCCTAAATCATACTTAAATCCTCTCAATTTCGCCAGACCCTGAATTCTTAGACACGCTCTAAGCTGGCCAATTACCTTCGCGCCATGACCAACAACGACATTTTGCGTCGCCTGCGCTATACCCTCAACATGAACGATGCTCAAGTAGTAGACGTGTTCGAGTTGGGCGGACAAAAGCCTGAGCGCGAAGAAGTCGACGCTTGGACCAAGCGCGACGACGATCCTGAAATGGACCCGCTGACGGATTATGCGCTTGCGATTTTCCTTAATGGACTGATCATTCATCGCCGCGGACCTAGTGATACTGAGGCCCCACCCACCGAGCGGGAGTTGGACAACAACATCATCTTGCGTAAGCTACGTATAGCGTTTGAGCTCAAGACTACCGACTTTATGGAGTTGGTTGAAATAGCTGGCAAGCAGGTGAGTTCTCACGAAATCAATGCCTTTTTCAGACGAGCAACCCAACGCCAGTACCGCCATTGTAATGACCAGTATTTACGCTGGATCTTGAGTGGATTGCAGAAGAAGGTGAGGGGGTAGCTTTTGAGAAGTGAGATTTGGGATGTGAGATTTGAGATTTGGGACTGCTGATAGGGATGCAAAGCCAGTGGCGGAGCTGCTCTGCATTTGCTGGATTCACTTTGTTCCTGCGAACCTGTGGTTCGGCAGGACAACTACACACGGCTCTAAAGGCCCACGCGCTAGGCCTGAGCGTATCGGCTTTGCGCTCTTTGCCCCTTTGCGAAGACCGTAGGTCGCTCTGCGAGAACTAAAACGTCTGAGGAATTACTTGCATCTTCACTGCATGAGAACGCTCCTGATTTTGGTTTTGGCGATAAGCTTCATCACAAGCTGTGGTTTAACTCCTGAAAGTACCGCTGGAGGAGACGCTACTGCAGCACCGAAAGTCTCCGACTTTACGCCTCCTAACGCTTTTACAGAAGGAATTGAAGGTCCTGCGACAGACGCAGCGGGTAATATCTACGCCGTCAACTTCAAGGAGCAAGGCACCATTGGAAAGGTCACGCCCGAAGGCAAAGCAAGCCTCTTCGCTACTCTACCGGAAGGCAGCACAGGTAATGGTATTCGGATTGGGAAAGATGGTGGCTTGTATATAGCGGACTACTCGAGCCATAACGTGCTGCACCTGAATCCAGCGACGATGACAACGAGTGTCTTTGCGCACAGCGACGAAGCAAATCAACCAAACGACTTGGCGATTGCACCCAACGGTACACTCTATACGAGTGATCCAAACTGGGCAGATAGCACCGGTCAATTATGGAAAGTGACGAGCGCTGGTTTTGAATTGCTTGAGAAGGACATGGGCACCACCAATGGAATTGAAGTTAGCCCAGACGGATCGAAGCTATACGTGAATGAGTCCGTACAGCGCAACCTCTGGGTCTACGACATTCAAGCAGACGGTGGCGTAAGTAACAAGCAGTTGTTGCACCACTTCTCCGATTTTGGGCTCGACGGCATGCGTTGTATGCCTGACGGACGGTTGTTTGTGACGCGACATGGCAAAGGCACCGTTGTCGTGCTTTCACCAGAAGGAATGCTCCTCACAGAAATAAGCCTTAAAGGGCAAAAGCCAACCAATCTCACCTTCTCTCCTGATTACGGCAAGTGTTATGTAACGCTGGCTGATCGTGGCTGTATCGAGGTGATTGATCTCGTTTCTACGGGCGGACTAAGCGAAGAAGAGCAAGAGTTGCTGGAGCTACTTCCGGTGGTCTTGTAGCGCATTTTTGAGGCGCGATTTTATGGCTAGGCGACTTTCGTCAAAACCAGTTAAACGCTCCATCAAGAAGAATTTCAAAACTCAAGGGCCCTCTCCTACGTATTCTAACAAGAAGTCTTCATTAAGTTAATGAAGTGAATACGTTAAACCTATGACTCATTCTCCTATCCTTCAAGTGTTTAGTACGTTTTGTATTGTACTATTTGCAGCATCACTTAGTACGGCACAATCATTCCCCATTGACTTTGAAGGCGATGTGACGACGGCCGAATTTACCAATTTTGACGGCGGCACAGCTACAGTCATCGCTAACCCACAAGCTTCCGGTATCAATACAAGTGCTATGGTGGGCCAGATCGTAAGAGATGGTGGTGAAATCTATGCAGGTAGCAAACTGGTCTCGGCTGCAAACTTCGACTTGAGTGTCGAAAATGGCTTTACCATGAAAGTATTTACAACTGCACCTATCGGGACGGTCGTAAAATTAAAGTTTGAAGGCACAGGTGCAATTGAACGCGATGCGCTTACCACCAAGACCAACGAATGGGAAGAGTTGTCATGGGATTTCACTGGCGCTCCTTCAAATTTCAATGAAGTAGTTTTCATGTTCGACTTTGGAAACGTGGGCAATGGTTCAGCTACTTCAACCTTCCTTTTTGACGATGTCACACAGCAAAACAGCGGTGCTCAAATCGATCTTCCTGTGACGTTTGAAGACGCTAACGTCAACTACAAAACCACAGACTTTGGCGGTAATGTGAGTTCAATTACGGTTGATCCTACAGGCACAGTAAACAAGGTTGCTCAAGTCATCAAGACCAACGGAGCGGCTACTTGGGCAGGAACGACGATAGGAACGAATGCTGGTTTTGCGACCAATCTTCCTTTGAGTCTTACGAAT
The DNA here is from genome assembly GCA_045110575.1 of Saprospiraceae bacterium. Classification (GTDB taxonomy): domain Bacteria; phylum Bacteroidota; class Bacteroidia; order Chitinophagales; family Saprospiraceae; genus CALDTK01. The sequence continues at coordinate 27,565 of JBGCGF010000016.1, read as the reverse complement.
TCAAAAATGAACGTCCGTGTTTGGTCGCCAACTCCAGGCACTCCGATTCGATTGAAAGTTGAGAATGCTAACGATCCTACGCAGACCTGTGAAACAGAAACAAACACAACTGTCAGTGGCTGGGAGTTAATCGAATTTGACTTTGCGAACGAAGCTCCAGGAACAGCAGAACTAAGTGTTGGCTTGAGCATGGGCTGGATCTACAGCATGGCTTCAATCTTCTTCGATTACGGATCAGAAGGTACAGCTGAAGAAGTAACCTACTTCTTTGACGATGTATCCTTTGGAGCTGTGATTACGAGCACGCAAGACAAAAAGCTCAGCAATGTCCAAGTATTCCCGAATCCAGCATCTGACGTTCTACGTATCGAGTCACCCGAGTCTTACGACGAGGTTCGCATACTTTCTGTAGACGGGAAAGAGGTGTTTTCTGGTTTTGGCGAAAGCAGACTGGAAGTCAACCTAGCGGACTTTGCAAAGGGTGTCTACTTCGTACACGTGCGAAGAGGAGATGCTACGATGATCGAGCGCGTGGTTGTTCAATAGCTTAGAGTGCTAAACGACCGCACTCTTGTTATCTCTTCACCAAGGGATGCGCCACTTGGCCCACAAACCCGGTTGGTAGCGTCTCTTCTCCTTCAAACCCTAGCTCGATGTCTTTGCCATCTGTAGGGATGTAGGCTGTTTTGAACAGGTAGTCCCAAAAGCTAAAGGTCAACCCAAAGTTGACTCCCGTTTGATGCTCTGCAGGAAGCTCTTTGGCGTGATGCCAGATGTGCATGCGGGGGTTGTTCAAAATGTAGCGGAAAGGACCGTAATCCCAACCAACGTTCGCGTGGTTGAGGTGACCGACGGCAACAGCGAAGATGTGCATGGCGAAGTAGTCTTCGATTCCGAACCCGATCATGGCAAGTGGCAGGTATTGCGCTGTCTTGTAGAACACCGTTTCCATCCAGTGAAAGCGAAGGTGTGCAGCAAACCCCATCTCTTTGACGGAGTGGTGCACTTTGTGAAACTCCCACATCCACGGCACGCGATGAAGGGTGCGATGAACATTCCATTGGATAAAATCGGCGAATAGGAATGCAAGTCCGAAGCGGAGCACAATCGGCCAACTTTGGATGGAAATGGCGACCGTATTTGTGATGCCAAACAAGCCTAAAAAGTCGTTGAAAAGCTCTACAGCTACACTCGAAACCCCGTTGTAGATGACGAGGGAAAAGAGGAAAAAGTTGAAGAACATGTAAAAGCCGTCCAACCAGAAGTCTTTGCGAAAAGCGGCTTGCTTCTCTCTCCAAGGCATGACAACTTCAAGCAACCAGACGGCAAGCGACAGGGCGATTAACCAGTAGAAGTAGTTATGCCACGAAGGGTTGAGAATTTCGCTCGTCAGGTAATTCCAGTAACCTGAATACGCGTTGAGGAAGATGTCTAAGTACTTGTTCAAAGTAGATTCGGTTTGGAGAAATGTACCAGATACAAAGGTGTACGATTTCCATTCCAAAGTACGTAACCAGAGTTACACAGTGGAAGAAACAGTCATGAACCGTAAAAGGCAATAAAGAACAGAAGCAGATCGAATCAGCCTTACGCTACTAGTCCACGCTCTCCTCTTCACGAATATTAAGCAACGGAATCTTGCAGTTTCGCATGTTGCCCACGGTAAGTGCGAAGCGCTGCTCTACCGCAGTACCATTGTCATAGCGGGCCGGCTCCCAGCGGGGCATGTTGCAGACTGCCTCTACCAAAAGAGCTGCGATCGCTGAATCTTGCAAGGGCTCAACGGCCTCTACTTCTCCGATATATCCCTTTGCATCCACAGCAAACGTGACGGCAGACATTCCCCATTCGCCAAAGGCGCCATCAGGAATTTGATTGACAGCAGTCTTGTTGAAGTAGTCCAAGATTTGCGCCTGTCCACCTGGATACTGTGCATCTCTATCGGCTTCGACAGTGAAGGAGAAATACATTTCCTGCAGGTCGTTTTGAGAAAGGTCATTTTCAGGTATGTAGCGCACCAACACGTGTATTTCAGCCCCTAGGTCTGCCGAGGCGAGTTGCGCCTTTTGCGCTGATGAAAGCGTACTGGTTTCTGCTACGACCTTCTTGACCTGACCATCTGCTGTGGTCGTGATTTCAACCGACTTGTAGGTTTTAACCCAATCGGCATCGTATCGTGGATTGATATCTAAGAGGGTTTTGGCGAAAGCTAAACTGTCCTTAGTGATCGAAACAAAAGGCTTCATCCGGTTGACTTCTACTGGCGGCGGAACGCGGAGTACGTCTGTAAACGCTAGGTTGACAGAGACAAGCGTTGCGAGAAGGAGGAGAGATGAGCTGGTAAGGAATCGTTTCATCTGGTAGAGTTTACTGCGGACTGGTTGGTTACTCTAACATACGAGAAACTTCGTACATTGTTTGGGGTGGTAGAATAAATATATGGATGTCGGATGTCGGATGTCGGATGTCGGATGTCGGATGTCGGAAAATAAAAAACTGGCGGAGAGAGATGAGCCGAAGGCGAGCAAACCGTATCGAGTCCGACAGCGAAGCGATCTGACATCCCAAATCCTAAATACTGACAGCTCTGCTGTCATAGGCTATAAAGGCCCACGCGCACCAAATGAGCGTATTGGTTCTGCGGTCTCTGCCTCTCCGCGGAGTCCGCAGGATGCACTGCTTAAAATTCAGGCTGAAGCTTGGTAAATTAGAAGCTGAATGTAATTCGTCGATTTACGAACAGGCTACAATTCCATCAATCTCACCGCATCGGTATCACCCACGTATTCGCGATCGAATCAACCTTCCCGTCCAACTGCTCTAGCACTACCCTATCCGTTACCGCCACGCCAACCTGTGCCATGTGCTCGAAAGAGTCCAGCCCATTATTGGGGAAGTTTTGGCGCGTACGATGAATGTTGAATTTGTTCGAAAACTTCCGACCGAACGCCTTTTCAACGCCGTCTTTGCCGAGCATAAAGCCGAGCATTCCGCCCCAGGTTGCTGTCGGATTGTCAGAATCCCAACCGCAGAGTGCGCCGATCTTGATCGTTTCTATGATGTCGCCTTCTCCATAAAAGAGGCTGACCAGACTTGCTGCAAAGTTGATTCCGGCAGCGAAGCAACCGTTGCAGTACACTTCTTGCGTGGTCATGTCGTAGCCGTCCTTTTGCTCGACCTGATATCTCTGATACACGGAATCTCGGGCTTGCTCCCACGTATGCCCTCCATTGTGCAAACCTGCAACATACTCGTACATCGAGGCTGGATACTCACCTTCCGGCAAAACCTCCTTTGCGTTTTGAGCCATCCACATGATGCGTTGCTTCATCGGCAGGTTCTGGTCGACACTTGAAGCCAAACTGTACATTACCACATAGAAATTGGAAATCTGCTCCGCTTCATACCTGGCGGTGGTTTGAATCGGAAGTTCGGCGATCTCAAGTGCAACGTCGACACTGCCAGGCGCAAACAAGCCGAAAATCTCGGTCGTCAACTGTGCGTCGATCATCTGATAGTGTTCGTTGTTCTTTGGATCTCCAGTTGCTGGCGGAAGCATGCCTTCACGCATCAAGTCGAACGCTTGTTGGTTGGAAACCCAGAGGTAGTTTTCTTCTTCCGCCTTGATATGCTCTAGCCATCCGTCTGCAATTTGTTTTGGCGTAAGTATACTGACGGCATGCACCGCCATTAAGTGCTGGTACATGTACTCGACATCGGTATCGTCATCAGCTCCCCAAACCTCATTGGTATCTCGAAACACGAAGTCGATCGTTGGCGAAAGATCACTCGGTACTCCTTCTGCCCAAATACTCGGTTGGTCAGGTTGGCCCCAATCCTCGCGGGTATAGAAAGCTCCGGTTTTGATCTCCCCTATGTTGCCAATCTTGTCCATTTCGGTGACCAAACCCGTCCAATTGGCAATGCACTGACCTAGCCAAAATCCGTACAACTGATCTTGATATTCAGCCCTTGAGATGACAACCACACCTTCTTGTACTATCGTTTCATCGGAAACACGCTTACAAGACCAGAAAAGTAATAGCAAACCAAGTAGGACAAATAGATGCTTCATAGTCAGTATCATATAGGGTTTAGCCAGCGTGCAAGACCCTAAAACTAGTGCGTTCTGCGAATAAATAAGGCCATGCAAAACCTTCGTACCCGATAAAGGATAAGAGCCTAAATTCGCGCTTCCGCAAAACCTGTTTTGGCGAAAGCCGTATACAAGATTGCATTCTCGAAATTCGCAACTCGAATCTGAAACCCGCACCATGAGTCAAATCACGATTACCCTTCCCGACGGAACCGCAAAGCAATACCCACAAGGCACCACCGCCATGACGGTAGCGACGGACATTTCTGAAGGTCTGGCGCGCAACGTTCTCAGTGCAAAGGTTAATGGAACTGTAATCGAAGCCAATCGCCCGATCAATGAAGATGCTTCTGTGCAGCTTCTGACTTGGCGCGATGACGAAGGCAAAAACACGTTCTGGCACTCTTCTGCGCACTTGATGGCAGAAGCACTGGAGATCCTTTACCCTGGCATTAAGCTCGGTATCGGACCTGCTGTTGAAGGCGGTTTCTACTACGATGTGGACCTTGGTCCTGATCGTGCGTTTACCGATGCAGACTTCAAACCACTCGAGGACAAGATGATCGAGCTCGCTCGAATGAAGTCTGAGTACATCCGCACCGATGTATCTAAGCAAGAAGCGCTCGACTTCTTCACCGAGAAGGGCGACGAGTATAAGTTGGAGTTAATCAACGACCTCGAAGACGGTACGATTACCTTCTACAAGCAAGGCAATTTCACTGATCTCTGCCGTGGACCGCACCTCGCGAGTGCTGCGCCGATCAAGGCAGTGAAGATCATGAAAACAGGCGGTGCATACTGGCGTGGCGATGAGTCGCGCGACCAGTTGACACGTATCTACGGTGTGAGTTTTCCGAAGGCAAAAGAGCTGAAGGAATACCTCGCTATGCTCGAAGAAGCAAAGAAACGAGATCACAGAAAGCTCGGTCAGGAGATGGAGCTTTTCATGTTCTCGGAGAAGGTAGGCGCAGGCTTGCCGATGTGGTTACCGAAGGGTACGCAGCTTCGTGAGCGTTTGATCAACTACCTCAAGGTTCGCCAAGCGGACATGGGATACCAGCAGGTGACGACGCCTCATATCGGTAAGAAAGAATTGTACGTGACGAGTGGTCACTATGCGAAGTATGGTGAAGATTCGTTCCAGCCGATCAAGACGCCTCGCAAGGATGAGGAGTTCTTGTTGAAGCCGATGAACTGCCCGCACCACTGCGAGATGTACAAGTTCCGCCCGCACAGTTACAAGGAGTTGCCGATCCGTTTTGCGGAGTTCGGTACTGTGTATCGCTACGAGCAAACCGGTGAGCTTCACGGCTTGAGTCGCGTTCGTGGTTTTACCCAGGACGATGCGCACATCTTCTGTATGCCTAACCAGGTTCAGGAAGAGTTCCTAGCCGTGGTTGCGCTAACCCAAGAGGTGCTCAACATGATTGGCTTCGATGATGTGACAGCTCAGATTAGCCTTCGCGATCCGGAGAAACCAGAGAAGTACATCGGTAGCGATGAGGATTGGGATACTGCGGAGAAAGCAATTATTGATGCTTGTGCGCAGACCGATTTGAAAACAGTGACTGCGTATGGTGAGGCTGCATTCTACGGTCCGAAGCTTGACTTCATGGTCCGTGATGCATTGGGTCGTAGCTGGCAGTTAGGAACGGTTCAGGTGGATTACCAACTACCTCAACGTTTCGAGCTCGAGTACATCGGCGCAGACAATGCTGCACACCGTCCGGTAATGATTCACCGTGCACCTTTCGGAAGTTTGGAGCGCTTTACGAGTATCCTTATCGAGCACACGGGCGGTAATTTCCCGTTGTGGTTGGCTCCTGAGCAGTTCGCGGTCTTGCCGCTTTCTGATCGCTTCAATGAGTATGCGGTATCGGTTCAGAAGGAACTCGCCAAGCACGACATTGTCGGTGAGGTGGATGATCGTTCAGAGACGATCGGTCGTAAGATCCGTGATGCTGAGCTTCGCAAGGTTCCGTTCATGCTCATTGTTGGTGAGAATGAAGCTTCCGCCAAAACTGTCGGCGTCCGTAAGAAGGGCGAAGGTGATTTAGGTGCAATCTCTGTTGAAGAGTTTGTAAAGCTGTTTAATGCTCGAGATTCGACGAAGGAGGATGCTTAAGCGTTAGAACTATCGACTATAGAAATGGCCCCTTGCTGAGTGATCAGTGAGGGGCCATTTTGGTTTGAGGGGGAGGAGCTATTGCGGCATTCGGTCAAGTTCTAGTTTACTCTCCTTGAACCAATACCATTTCGGATACACTATCGTGCTGTAAAACGTAATACCCTGATGCAAGAGAGATATTAGCCGTCAAGGCAAATTCTTTAGTCGCGGAGTTGTAGGATGAAGTCGACGGCATAACCTGACCAAACATATTAAGCAGTCGAAGATTTGAGGTCTCCGTATCACACGAGTTTAAGAATCGAATTTGGCGGCCTTGGATTGGATTGCCTAGCAAGGCTATACAATCGCTCGATGACGATGGAAAATCACTTGTCGCACTAGAATTAGCGTCAAACACTTTTGTTGCTCTTGAGTATGAACTATAGCTCGCATCTCGCAGAAATGCAGAAAATAACGTTGGCGCCCCGTCCATGTAATAAAGGTCGCCGTACCACTCTTGTGAGTTACCAAAATCTGAGGCGGAGGCGAAGAAAAGTGTTTTCAGCTCTTGCGGATCCCTTTTCACCGACAGCAAAGATTCCCCCAATGAAGATTCTCTTGATATGAAGAAGATACTATCGGAAGTGATTGACAGGGGAGAACTAAGGAAACTAGCATCATCTCCCAAGAACCACGTCGACTGGCTGGATAGCACATCACCCTGCTGTCCTACCGTAAACCATGACACTTTTGTAGAGTCTTTCTGTAAAGAATCTGCAGGATAGGACTTAGTCTCAACGATATTAACAGCCCCGTCATTCCGTGGAAGAAAATAGGTTTGGCTCAAAGGTCTTACCCCTTCCAACGAACTTACATTATCCTCCACCAATGAGGAAAATTTCAATTGCCCATTTAGATCATAGGAATTGCAAAATGTGGAACTTACTTGAGACTGACTTATTTCGGAATAAAATACATAAAATTGCTGGGCAGCTTGATCATAGTACATTTCGTTGACCAACATTGAAGAATCAGATTCAATGATCGCAGACCATTCTTCTCCAGAAAGCGGATTCTGAAAATGCAGCGTAGAACTATTTGAAGAAGTTCTTACTGCCGACATAATTCCTACCTCAGAGTAATATGTTGAATTAAAATTGGCTGAACCATCATCTTCGTAAAGTATCTCCCCCGTTGATGCTCGAATAAACTGAACTATTTGAGTATTCCCTCTTCCAATTCGAATGAAAACAAAATCGCTCATTCCTCCAGGAACAGACTGAGGAGATGAAATTACAAAATTATAAAAGTAATCTTCTAAAAACCCCACGTCTATTGAATCCTGTATCCGTAGGTCTGTACCAATAATAGAAAAGACACTATCCTCTCGAAAATAGTCCGAGACTACGCCGTCAAGTCTCCTCTCAATCAATAAGCCACTTCTGACGGGAGTAAAAAATACATCTTTAGCATAAAGTTCATCGTAATCGCTTTTCAAGACAGTAACGGTATCGTCTTGCAAAAGGCCGTACGCTCCAAAGATTGATCTCCTAGAATCACCTAACACAAAGGGCAGCACTGAGTCTTCATTAACGATAGGTGGGACTAAATCCTGAGGAAAACTAGAAATGAAAACTCTTGGACCATCGAAATCTTCTACAGTCTGCTCTATTTGCGAGGTCGCTAAATTGATATCGACTAAGACCGAGCGACGCTCATACGACGCAATTCGGATGCGATCATTAGCTAACAAAGAGGCAACAGGACCGGATAAACCTCCCAAAAAATCGTCAAAAACAATATTCCTCATTCCTTTGAAATCCTCAAGAACAAGCGTAGCACCAGAACCTGCACTAGCCACTAAATCATTAGTTACAAATCCTTCATTATGAATGAAAAATGCATCATCATACCCCAAAACTTGAAGATCAAAAACAGTATTAAATCGCTCGGCAACAACATCAAACTGATGAACACCTATGACATCTGTAAGGTACAAATCGCCCTCTTCAGTTTCTGCCAATTCAATATTAGATGACCTCAACCTATAGCTTTCAATCTTTGCCAGTTGCCCGGAAGCCATCTCGAATCTGAAAATTTGTAGTGAATCATTTCTAATCCGCTGAAACAAATATCGACTCCCTCCAAAGTTAGAACTAGAATACTGTAATTCTGCAAAACCTATATAGTCAACAACTTCAGAGACATCTATCTGCTCTTCTAAGTCTCCAGTTTGACTTAGAATTAAGATGTTCATCTCCCTGCTCCCAACAACAATCTCTGGGTCATAAACCAAAGTCTCAATTAAAATACGATAGGAGTTCCCTTCACTATACACCTGCTTTACAGTTTCTACGTTACGTTGACCACCGAAACGGTAGGTCCACTGTTCTTCATGATTGTCGTTATAAAGCGTCACAAACGCATCTCGCTCTCCATCTTCAAATACCAAATTACCGTAGGCTAAATAGGTATCATCAATACCGTCTGTAAGCCCAACTAGGTCCATCTCTGCTGCTATGCCTTCTCCAAGATCGAACCGTTCATAATTGTATTGCGAAAAGGCCGCCGCAGACAGGAGAAAACTAAGAATAAAAAGAAAGACAGACTTGAATCGCATAATCTGAAGATTAATAAATGCATTGACCTCTAGGGAAGTCAGCCGAGCGATTGCCCGATGGGCTAAACATAGCAACGTCTCAACAAGCTGGGGTTTCAAATTTCGCAACTCTCATTGAGACTATTCCCAGTTTCCGCTTCAAAAACCCTCTCTTGTAACTTTCATATGCGCTGACCAATCCCTATAGAAGGCGAACCCCTAACCACTACTCTACCAAGCGATCAAAGCGAATCTCCTGCTCAACCTCACTCAATCTTTACAATCCGAATCGGCAGCGCATTGCCATCAACCCCAACCAGGATCGTATACGTCCCCGTTGGATACTGCTCAATAGAATAACTCGATCGTCCTGCGGGAACGTGCCACTCAGCAATAACACGATGCTGACATAGACCTACATCACCCTCCGTCCAACCTCTGCATCATAAGATCACAGGCGTAAATGATTCTCAAGTGCCCTCCTGCAGTCCACTCACATCTGAAACGCCTTTCTAGCGCTAAGATCAACGCGGTGCAACAGCGGGCGATTTCTGCGATCGTCGTAGAGCAAAATGTAGGCCGCACCATCGAGAACACTCACATCATGGGCTTTTGTAGACGCATGCATATAAGTACCAAGCAATACAAGCTTCTTTGTCGACGCATTGTACAGCGAGAGTATCTTACTACCCACATAACCACGCTCATCTGGTTTACCCGTAAGAAGAACGACATTTTCAGTTCCTTTTACAGGCTCTATATCAAAATAGCGATGTCCTGAAAGCCCATCGGCGTGCAGCTTATCTATTTTAACGGTTTTGCCGGAAGGCGTAGAAAGAAAAAAGCTATCCTTGGGAATACTACTCCCGTTATAAAAACTATAGCTTACTTGATTTCCAAATCGCACATCTGCTCCTTCCTGTAATGATTCTTGAGAGGTTAACATATTGTCAGGAACATAACGCTCCCCCATTAAGGAGTAAGACCGAAGAAGCGTGTCCGTTCGGTCTTCTCCTGGCTCATAAAAGATAAGATGTGACTCAGAGGTCATTCCTACCAACCGCTTAAAAATGACGGAATCAACTTTATCACCAATCGATGGTCGCCAATCCTGAACCAATTCTCGAACACTTACAAGATTTAGCGCTGTATCAACTCGAAGCATCATTTGCACCACTCCCCACGGAAAGAGGCCTTCGGCTTCTGGACGATACATCACATCGGCTTGCACCAATAGATCACTACTCCCAGGAATGGAGCACATTGTTTCAAAGAGTTGAAAACGAGTAAAGGCGATGGAGTCTTCGTCTGGTCGATTCCTCTTGTACAGTTGAAGTGCCCGACTAGTCGAAGTATCGATATAATGTTCTACATATTGATACAACGCAATGGTATCGAGTTGCTTCACGTATTCACCAGTCCGTGCGTCTATTAATGCAAGATCAACATCGCCAGAATTAATGATGAGCCGGCTAGATGAAACAGTATGAATCTGGCCAAAATGCCACTTCTAATGAGCAGTTTGAGATCTATCTGGACTATAAGACAAAGGCGTTAAAGAGCTGGGGGAAGCACTAAGATCTTTAGCGTGTAAAGCTTGCGCCAAAACAGTACCTGAAAAGAAAAAGATAATCGCGGCGCACGAAATAACCACGTGCAAATAACTTGTGAATTTCATCCTAAAACATTACGGTTGACAAACATAACAATAACTAAGGCCATTGCGCCACCCGCAAACTAACGCTAGAGTACTGAACTCAAGTATTCAAGTGCCGCGACGAAATACCGCTACCGCCAGAGAAGTTCAATGGTATTCACCACACAAAGATAGGTGGCTTAGTGAACGGAATACATCAACGTAAAAAGACAGTCACTGCAATCGCAACTAACAAGATCATCATACCGACTGCTAAAAGCCTAATCGCTCGCTGCACATTTCTGAACTTCCATGCCGCAATTTTCGAAACGATAAAAATCTGTTCGCCCATTTGCCCGAAAAGCTCTTGCTCATTCATACTTACCTTATAGAAGGTCTTAGAAAATTCTTTAATACCTCCAAATTTAGAAATGACGTCATTGAAGAAAAACACATTGTCGTCATAAGCACCTTCTATCCTCGGAATAAAACACCGAAAACAAAAGTAAATAGACGCTGCGGTAGACAAGAACCAAACCCCGAGCAAGCCGAGTAAAATGTAGCTTGTTTCATCATTTGCGGACAAGCTGCTGTAACTCTGGTATACAAAATTCAGCAAGATGCCATAGAAGGATAAAATCAGTCCAGCCTTAAGCTCTGACGCTTTAATCAGGCTTTGCACGTGGGTCAAGCTTCCCCAATAATGGTCCACCATATCCTCGGCATGAGAATCATGACGCTTTTGTGGACGCGCGGAAGCTTTCGACACCTTGTTTGTTTTAGTTGACATGTTAAGTTACTGATTGAGGTGAAGAAAATGAATGTTGACTTGAAACAAGAAGTCTAGTGGAGAGCCGCCGTCTAAAGTAGAGAGACCATCATTCCAAAGGATCTGGAATTAGCTCTACGAACCACATCTTAATAGCCCCCTTTCCTTTCACTTCGATTGCGCCACGTTCTACAAATTGAAGATCAGGTTTGTCCTTTAGCAACTCATACGTTGACTCAGAGACATTGACCTTCCCGATACTGCCAGCGCTTTCAAGCCGAGATGCAGTATTGACGGTATCCCCCCAGATATCGTACTGAAATTTCTTGATGCCTACGATACCTGCCACTACAGGTCCGGTGTTAATACCTAAGCGCATTTCAAAGCAAAATTCTCCGGTTTCCAGCCTTTCGGCAAAACGCATTTGCATAAATTCCTGCATCTCTAGAGCTGCCAAAACGGTGCGATATGCTGCCGTATCAGAAGCAACAGGTAGCCCACCAGCGGCCATGTACGCATCTCCAATTGTCTTGATTTTCTCGACTTGATACTGCTCGCAGATGTTGTCAAAAGCTTGAAAACACACATTGATTTCATCAATCAATTCGACGGCTTTAATTTCTGCGGACTTTTCCGAAAAGCCCTTAAAATCAGTAAACAGTACCGAGACGAGATCGTAATCGCGTGCTGTTGCTTTGCCGGTAGCCATGAGCTCTTCTGCTATTTCCGCAGGCAAAATATTGAGGAGTAGGTTATCCGATCGTTCCTTTTCCTTGGAGATCACCGCACGCGATTTACGTACGTAGCGCCAGCGGCTGTAAAACCCACCTGCAAGAGCAAGAAAAAAGATGCTCGCACCAATCGCATAGTTGCGATTGCGATTTTTGCCAGCGACTTCCAATAAGTGAGCGGTTGCGACTTGTCGCTCCTTTTCAACTTGCAGAAGACTATCTGCGACGACCTCTTTGCGAAATTCAAATTGCTGGAGCTGCATGGCTGTTTCTTCGGAATCGATACTATCACGTAGCGTTTCTCGAAGTTCATAAAACTCTAAAGCCTTAGAACTATTTCCAATTTCCTTATAATTCAAATATAGAACCTGACACACTTCTTCTTGCAACCCTATATCACCTAAATCTTTTGACAACAAAAGAACTTCCTTGGCAAATTTAACTGACTTGGAATACTCCTTTTTCTCATAAAACATAAACGACAAGGAGGTTAAATTACTAGCAATCCCAAGGACATTGCCAATACTCCTGTCAATTGCAAGAGCGCTGTTAAATTGATGAATCGCTTCGTCCCACTCGGCCTTCCCTTCGTGTATAAACCCCAATCCCGCATAGCACGCTGACATGCCTATTTTATCACCTCTAGCTTCAGCAATTGCCATAGACTTGGCTACGTATTCTACGGCTTTCTCAGTATCGCCCATGTTATCGTAGACGGCTGAAATATTACTATACGCCGCAGAGCTCGCCTCTTCTTCTCCTAGTAATGCATGGATTTGAATACTTTTCAAGAAATATTCCAACGCCTTTTCCAACTCACCTCTACCGCTATAGATATTACCAAATTCATTATAGATCGATGCAATTCCAGAAGAGTCTTTTAGAGAAATAAATATTGCGAGCGCTTGTTTATAGTAGCCAAGCCCACTTGTCACGTCATCATTATCGTGGTACACAAACCCAGTCTTCGTGAGAATGTTGGCTTTACCTGATAAGTCCTGGATCGAGTCAGCCAAGGCCACACCACGACCATACATTTCAAGAGAACGCACGTAATCCCCCGTTCTAAAGGAGGCATAACCTGACAGCTCATATGCGGTAACCACTTCCTTTAGAAGCCCGATAGACCTCGCAAAAATCGCGAGCGTATCAGAAAGAGCGATTGCACGATCACCGTCTGAAAGCAGCGGGCCTGCACGGATATAATCCTCGAGCGCGATCGCCCTACTCGTATCTACAACCGTCGAGTCTTCCCAGATCGTATACAACGAATCAAGGTCGGTTTGCGCTTGTCCAGTAGCACTAGACAAACTTAATAGAAGTAGGATTAGCTGTAGAAGGCGTTTCACTTTGTGGGCCCACACGAATTCTTGAGACTGATCGGTAGGTGTTCGAAAGGTACGTTACAGAATTGTCTAACTGTCGCACCGACAGAAACAGGTCCACTCCCCTCATTGAAGATCAAGATCAAAGGCCTATTTGCAACAGATCAATTCATAAAGACACGAACCTTCTCCAACATCTTCTCAGCTGGGATTGCTTGTCCTTGATACTTATTGGCTAGCTCAATAAAGTTACGAAGTAGCTCTTCTCGGAATCCTAGGCGATGCCCGAAATGATAGATGGAGACTTCCTCCTCTTTGGTGATATCACCGTCTGACTGCATGAGGAATACGAGGTAGTACAGCACGGTCATGCGCTCTTGCTCTTCCAGAGGAAGAATTACTTCGTCTTCACCATTCCCCAACTCGCTTGCCACTTCGATGCTGGTGAGGCCATGTTGTTGACCAAGCTGCTGCATAAAGACACGTTCCTGTTGACTAACCACACCGTCTGAAGCAGATAGGGATTTCAGAACGCGTAAGACTTGAAGGGTTTGCTGGCGAGTAGTAAGTAGATTCCAATTCATAAGAGTCGAGTATAAGCCGGAAGGTAGCAGTTTTGAATTAGCGTTTGTCAATCATTTACGGGCCCTACTTCAACACCCTATGAACGCTTGCAGCACCTTTGTTTCTCGTCACAAGGATTTGCGGACTGCCTTCACCTTTGACCACATGTGCTGAACGCGTGTCGCCCTGTGCGTAGAATTCACCCCGCGATGCAACAGATGACAACGGTGCTTTGCGACTACCCAAAAGAACGACTCCTGCACCTGCATCTAGCGAACCGCCGTGCATTTCCATGTCGTAGACATTGCCGACACATACTGCGTCTTCAACTCCATCAGCATTTACATCAAGTACGGTAATACCACGCACGGCGCTGTACTGTACTTCATCCGGTAGCGATTCCATGCGGAAGATCCCACCCTCATTTACAAGGAGTTTAGAATCCAAATGCTCAACTTTAGGAAACGAACGACTAGCTTTTTCTCCAAGAATTGCATTCATGTCCGCTCGTGCATAGCTGGCAAAACGAGTATAGGTTTTGGCGAAAGCTGGAACTTGCTTAGTCAACTCCTCCCTTCGTGCATAAGGCCAATATTTGTCCGTGCCCTTCTTTCCAAAGATGACAGGATCCTTCTGGTTGTTGTTGTCCAAGTCAATTCCTGTCAGCACTAGCGGAGACTCAACACTTGCTTCAAATCGAGTATTCAAACCCAAATTGCCTGCTATAATATCCTGATCACCGTCACCGTCCGCATCGATAGCTGCTAGACTAAACCAGAGGCCAGAACTTGTCGAAAGGCCGTTATCTGTAGAAATGATTTCGTACGCACCATCAATTGGCTCGAATACGGAGATGGGTGTCCATTCACCTGCAGCAACCAAAGATTGTTGCCCGTTACCCTGCAAATCGGCAACCAGTAAGGCTTGCACCATGCCCATGTCTTTCCAACCTTTAAGCAAAGCTTCTTGCCCTTGGATAAAGCTTCCGCCTTCGTTGACGTACACCTCGTTCGGCTCTTGACCTGGATAATTATTGAGGTTTCCAAAATGCGCTACAACAAGGTCAAGATCCCCATCTTGGTCTACATCTAAGGACGCAACCGCAGAGGTATGGTATTTTTTAGTAGGCAGTTTTCCTGAACGCTTCTTAAAGGATCCATTTTCGTTAATGTATAAACGATCCTGCAATGAAGCTGCTTCGCCATGGTTCGCTACTCCACTACTTCCTATATACAGATCGAGGTCGCCATCTTGGTCTGCATCGAAAAAGTGAGCGGCACCATCTTCATGAATTTTGTCGGCGGCAAAAGGCTTTGCTTCGTATCGAAAGCTGCCGTCTTTTTGCTGGTAGGCTAAGCTTCCGCCAAAACCTAAACTCGCACCGAAATAGATATCATCTAGCTGATCCCCATTTACATCTCCGACAGCCGTTACAGGGCCTTCAGCAGCGAATGAACGATACAAGAGCGGAGCCTCCTCAAAATGCTCAAAAGGGTTTTCATTGTGTTTTAGCGAAAGCGGAACTCCAACGCCAAGAACGCCATTACTAGCTACCTTCTGGCTATTTATAGCGACAATAGACTCCGTTTGCTTGGCTACAAAAAGTTGATCGATCTGAACACCTCCAAACGAAGACGTAGTCCCATCTGGCCAGTCCACCAATACTCGATCAATCTTCGTCTTGTCGCCCAAACCAATGTGCAATACCTGTGATTGAGCACTCATAAATCCTCGCGTAGGCTGAGCGCGTGCCGTGTAGGCTTGGCCTTCGCAATAGACAGAAACTTTAGCACCAACCGCATCGAGGTTACCTTTCTTTCCTTCTAACTGAACCTGCACATGATGCCCTCCTTTAGTTCTATTGGCATAGACAAAAACAGGATCTTGATTATTGTGAACGGCAAGATCTAATCGACCATCATTATTAAAATCTGCATAGATCGATCCGTTACTAAAGGTCGGTTGTGACACCCCTTCAATTCCAGCTACATTTTCGAAATTCAATCCACCTTCATTTCGGTACAGATAATTCGACTGCTTCTTCGATGGCATCAGGTTTAAAGCAGTCATTACATTAGACAAACTCAAACCAGATTGCTTCAAGCTATCCATGGTATACCGGGTAAAATCGAGATCTGACACATCGCGCATGAAACCATTCGAGATGAAGATATCCTTGCGGCCATCGTTATCGTAATCGAAGAAAAGCGGTCCCCAACTCCAGTCGGTTTTGTATACATCTGCAAAACATGCGACCTCACTAAATGTCCCGTTACCGTTACTCGTCTGGAGCATGTTGCGCATAACCTGCTTGCCGTACCCGTATCCCAACAAGGTTGAATAACGGCGATAGTCCATTACTGTCGCATTTGTCATTTGCCGGAAGTGGTCATCAGAAAGCATGTCGAGCGTGAGGAGTTCATCTTTTCCGTCTCCATTCAAATCACCGACATCAGAACCCATACTAAAATGCGGCATGTGCTCAAACCAAGCGTCTGCTTCCTCGGAAAAGGTGCCATCCTTTTGATTGATGTAGAGTAGGTCTGGCTCGATGTAATCGTTAGCCACGTAAACATCAGGCCAACCGTCTTCATTAAAGTCTGAAACAGCCAAGCTTAGACTGAAGGCGCGGTTTTGTATGCCAGCCAAGGCACTTACGTTTTGGTACTTCCCGTTAATGTTAGCGAGTAACGCGTCAGACTCCAGCGGATCTTGAGGCTTAGTGATTCGTTGCACTTTCCCATCCACCTCTTCGAGCTTAACCTTATCATTTTGGCTGTAGTCTACAGGTCGGTTGATGACATACGCATCAAGATCTCCGTCGCGATCGTAATCAAAGAATGCTGCGGATGTACTTGGATTTTCAAGCGCCAAGCCATACTCGGCTGCTCTATCGGTAAAGGTGAGATCTCCGTTGTTTACCAATAAGCGATTCTTACGATCGCTCGTTAATTCACCGGTTACACATTGATAAATATCAGGCAATCCATCTTGATTAATATCTACAATCGTAACGCCTGTTTTTAGCAATCCAGCTAAGTGCGTATTACTGCCAGCCGTCACATTACGAAAGCGGAAATCACCCTCATTGATATACAAGTGACTACTGTCCGAATTACTGACGATGTAGAGGTCTTCGAGTCCATCATTATTGAAATCAGCCGCGGCCAATCCTCCTCCAATATAGATGTAGTTGAACAAGAAATAATTCCGACTAGGGTCTTCCTTGATATCTCCCACGAAAGAGATTCCCGTGCGATCTGAACCTAGTAGTTCAAAGCCAGAAGACGACGCAAGGTCCTCACCTACTCCGTCCTCGCCACAACTGACAAGACAAAGTGATAGAACCGCTAGTGTAAATAGTGTGTAGCGCATTGGAAGTCAAGGTACTGACTTAGATGCTTGGCTGCAATGGTCAAAGTCATGCTAACCCATAGCGCACACGCACACGTCAATCCGATTTTTAATGCCGAACCACAGGTTAAAACCTTACGCAAAAAGCAGTAAAATGCAATATACGCAGTGTTTAAATTGGCTCAAAACGCATTACACGAAACTATAAACCAACCCGCTCCGTAACAAAATTCATAGCTCCCCCAGCTGTGAACACAACACTTACACCCTCCAACGATCTACTGATCGTGCGCACCCACAACGGTGCGGACCCGCTTCCATTCTTGAAAGCGAGCGATACCGGTAGTGACACCACTCTCGTAGAAGTCGATCGCTTCCCAGAGGCTTCGGTCACTATTTTTCGCATCCTTGCCCCACGGCCTAGACCTATTCGAGACCGAATAAGGCAAGAAATCCTCTCCAACAAACCTCCTCAAATCGACTTTGTCGGCAAGGTGATGTTGCGAGCAGATACAGGCGTGTACCAGATCTATACAGGCAATATTTTCATCTGTCTTCACCCTAATAGTTGCGATCAAATTGAACGGATCTGTAGCCAATATAAATTGCGCGTAAAAACGGAACGAAGCACTGCTTTAGGTTTTAATCCTTGCGCCTTTTTCCTTGAAGCCATTGAAGGATCTGGAGAAGTATTTCGCATCGCCGAAGCATTAGTACTAGATCCTGCAGTGGAAATTGCTGACCCCGAATTAGTGGTCAAACGAAAGACCTTTAAACCCGTAAAGAGTACTGTTCATCCACTTAAAAAAACGGAAGATCAACAGCTTCCTGTAGCACTCGCACCAACTAGTGATAGTCCTACTCCTTCATGGATCGCCCAACGAACAAGACTCCCTGAGGCGCATAAAATCACTAAAGGAAAAGGCACGAGCATCGCCGTGATAGATGATGGTATCGACGCCAATCATCCAGCATTTGATGCACAAGGAATGCATGCAGATTCTCAAGATTTCCTTGGAAAATTAGACGATCCGGCCGACCATCAATTCCCTGATGAAATGCATGGAACAGCTTGCGCAAGTATTGCGGTGAGTTCTGATCCACAAGCGCCCGGCGTAGCACCAGAAGCTAGGCTTATCGTAGCTCGCACCAAAGGTCTCGGCTCGGTACTCGAAGCCGCAGCTATTCACTGGGCTGTCGAAAAAGGGGCAGACATTATTTCTTGTTCTTGGGGACCAGCCGATGGCAAACCGTTTGACACTTCAGACGACACCCCGCTACCCCACCCGCTTCCAAGCGCAACACGACTAGCACTTCAACATGCAGCCACCAAAGGCCGTGATGGAAAAGGATGCCTTATTGTATTTGCGGCAGGCAATGGAAACGAACCCGTCAAGCCCGATCAATACGCCAATAACCCTTGGGTTATCGCAGTCGGTAGCTCGAACAAAAGAAATCGTCGGAGTGCATATAGCGACTTTGGAGAAGGCCTTTTTTGCTGCTTCCCCTCTAGCGATGTACGTGTGGTGAAAGGCCTCCGACAGACTGTCGATGGTTACACCGTAGCCGACCGACTTCATAATCCTGGCTATTCAGAGAAAGACTATTTCAATGCATTTGGAGGCACTTCAGCAGCAGCACCTGCCGTCGCGGGCGTAGCAGCACTTGTGCTTTCTATTGCTCCCCAGCTCACTCGAAACCAACTCGTTGAGCTGTTGCGTGACGCCTGTTTTCACCCAAACCATCCGAAAGGAACCAAAACATCCGAGCTCGGATACGGAATCCTAGATGCTTTTGAAGCGGTCAATTTGGCTCTCCAAAAAAGCGCTTCGCCCACAATCAATTTACCACAATCAATTAAGCTTGACAGCCCTCAAAACGTCGAGCAACGTATTGCAAACCCTACCAAAAACTCAAACATGTCTCAAGCAGTTTCCCTCCACATTGGCGTTAATGTCGTCGACGATAGCGCATACCCTGGCTATCGCGTTCCTCAACTTTATGGCTGCGTCGCTGATGCTGAGGCATGGCAAGCTTTCGCCAAAACCGCCTACACAACTGTTGATTTACACGACCAATCTGCGACCCGCGATGCCGTGCTTTCTCAACTGGAAGCTTACGCCAAAACACTAACTGCGGGAGACATCTGCCTCATCACATACGCTGGTCACGGCTCACAAATACCAGCCGAAAAGGGAACAGATGAAGAGGACGACTTCGATGAAACGTGGCTGCTATACGATGGAGTTCTTCTCGACGATGAAATCGACTTTGCCTTTTCAAAATTCGCGGCAGGCGTAAGAATTGTACTCATTTCAGACTCTTGTCACTCAGGAACCGTGTCCCGAAACCTCATTCTCGAAGCGGCACCTATCGCATCTCGTAATGCCGGACCAGGAGCCGTTCGTGAGCGTAAAGTGGAGTCAGCTATCGCACGTTCAAACTACGACGCCAATAAGACAAAATATCAAAAACTAAAAGCTGCCGCGGCCAATAGACCTGCGACCAAAGCATTCGTCAAGCTGCTCCCTGGCTGCCAAGATCAACAGACGGCAAAAGAGAAAAACGGCAGGGGCGTCTTCAGTCTATCATTGATCGAAGTACTCAAAAAGCGACAAGGCAATAAGCTAGATTACGACAAGGCGATGTCACTCGTGCGCGACCTTGTAAGTAGCTATGATCAGCTACCTGCTATTTCTGATAGTGGTCAACGATCGGCAAGTTTCGATGCTCAATTTCCACTTGACACGGACCCTTCACCGTTCCTGAACATGAGTTCTCCTACAAATGCAGGCGACCATTCTAACAGTAGTACAGGTTTTGGCGAAAGCGGAAAAGGCAAACAAACTGACAGCGCTTTTAACGACGAACCTTCTGATGAAGGGATGGTTTTTCTCGTCGGAACGAACGCAAAAGAATTACGCTTTGGCGACCGCGCGCGAGGCTCAGCAGAACGTTCGCAACACGTCTTTGATGGGCGAATTCACCTGCAAACGCGAGCGCTAGGTGACGCTCCTTTTGAAGCGGCTTACCACATCATCGACGCCAATCCAGATGCTGATATCGCATTCGTCGAAGCGGACTTCACAAGCACCGCAAATGTGTTCGTTCCCCCTAGTAACCAAGAAGGAGACCGAGGCGCATCCGCCTTAGATGAACTCGATTTCATGGCAGCCAGACCTCATCCTGCAGAGGACGCTCCCAACCGGGAGACCTGGCACATGAGCGACGAATATTCGCAATTGCGAAGCGCCAGTTATGCCGTGTGTCCAGAATTAAAATTTGGCCAAGTTCCACAATGGAGACCCGGAATCCCGCACGTCGCAATGATTGACACGGGGATCATTAGTAGCTATCCGGTACTACCTCCAAACCTTGATTTCGATGGAGCTCGCTCCTTTTCAAAGCGGGGAAAAGACAGCGTTGGTTCTGAAGATCGAGGCATCATGCCCGAGCAACAAGGCCACGGAACAGCGACGGCCAACCTTGTCGCCGGTGGACTTGTCTCAGCTGAAAATGTTCCAGGACATCGCTTCAGTGGATTCGTTGGTGCAGCACCACAAATGCTCATCACTCCCTTAAAAATTAGCGAGTCGGTGGTGCTTCTCAGAGGCTCGGCATTTGCTGCGGCTTTGCGCTATGCAACACGCACGTTGCGGGTCGATGTAGTAAGTATGTCGATGGCCGGCGCACCTACAAATAAGATGGCAAAGGCCGTCAATGAAGCTTACGAAGCAGGCGTATTCATCGTCTCCGCCGCAGGCAATTCCTGGACAAAAGGTGCCATGGGAATGCTCCCTAAAAACATCATGTATCCTGCCCGTTTTGCACGCGTGGTTGCAGCAGTAGGCGCCAATTACAATAAGCGTCCGTACCTCGTCGACCAAGAGCAATTCACCAGAAGTTCAGGTGGAGCGGTCATGCAAAGTTGCTTCGGTCCGAGCCACCTCCACAGCGTAATGGCAGCCTATACTCCGAACACCATGTGGGCAGGAGACGACTGGCCGAAAGCAGACGGAGGCCTACCTGTAACGATGGCCGGAGGAGGAACATCTACGGCAACTCCTCAAATTGCTGCAGCGGCTTCGCTATGGCTACAACTACATGGAGCCACCTTAGATCGACTCATAAATGAGCACTTCCCAGGCGAACAATGGAGGCGCGTAGAAGCAGTCAGACATGCGCTCTTCCGGGGAGCAGAAAAGAGCAAGTACGATGCGAAGTATTTCGGAGAAGGAATACTCCGTGCATATGATGCCTTGAAATTCAAGCCTTGTGTCGGAAGAGATAATCGCCCTGATCAAACGGGAGAACTACCTGATACTATCGCGTTTGATTTAAAAGATCTTTTCAAAAGTGAAGCAGCCGATTTGGGTTGGACAAACATGGACGAAATGGTCAAGTTGCTTCTCAGCTTTCGCAAAAACAGGCGAAGTGCAGAGGAGTCAAATTCGACAACTTCAGACAAAACTATGGATGCCGTTTTGCGCACCCTTGCTGCTGAGGTTAACTACCTGTTGTATGAAGTAGAAGCACTATCAAGCTTTCGCGAAAACCCATTCCCTAGCGGCAACATCAACAAGATGTTGGCGACCGAAATTCTAAACTTAGACGAAGGTGTTTCTGATACACTTCGACTTGCGTTGAGTCCGTATGCAGAAGCAGTGACACCTTCGCTTGCTCGTCAACGAAACGTAGAATTACCCGAAATTGCTTCACGGCAAGTGAGTCGCGATTCACGAAGCGCCGGAAAGCATATCATTGTTACTGGTCGAGGAATTGCGTTTGATGTTGTCAATACACGAAATGCAGCTTACGATGAAATTGGCGATGCGTTCGTCGAAGAATTCACGGTTGAAATCACACAGGACCAGACACGTGCAGCAGGCGTCCAGCCAAACCTCAACATCACGCTTTCTCCCGAGCTAGGACGAACCACTACCCTTGTCGAGAGATATGATGAGGACGGTGAACTGATTGATATCGACTGGGTTACCTCAGCGGTAAGTAGGTCAGGGACTGGAGACGCTCCAGATGGTAGCAGCTACTCGATTCCACTCAACGGTGTAGGTGCACGAGGTGCGCGTGGCGGTGGACGTATAGTCCGAAAAATCATCAATCGCGTCTTCAAGATTTTCGTCAAAAAGCGTGGATCGAAGCTAGGTAAGGAAGTGCATCGCAGCTATTCATGTCTACCGATCAACCCAGAAGCGCGTTCGGCGAGAGACCGTTTCGGTGCTCCGATTGCAGAAGGCGGTTTGAAAACAGCCTTAGGCTCAGGCGAAAGAACGCTCTTACTCTTGCATGGCACCTACAATACTGCAGCAGGTAGTTACGATGATCTGTCCGGCCAATCTGAATTCTGGATGCATGCCAAAGCGCGGTATCAGGGTCGAATGTTTGCCTTTGAAATGCCGAGTGTCGTTGAAAGCGTTGAGGATAACCTTGCGAAATTCAAAAAATTAGCAGTCGGTCGCAAACCAATTGATATAATTGCAACGAGTCGAGGCGCATTGGTTGCGAGAGCACTCCGCCAAAGTGGAGACTTCAACATTGGAAACATGGCCATGATCGGAGGCACCAACTTCGGTACTCCACTAGCCAACAGTGGCGACATGATGCGCATGGTAAAGCAAACTACGCGCTTAATCAAGGCGCTAGGCAAGCCGCTTGGACCTGCATTACCGGCAATACTCAAGTTAATTGAAATGGCAACAAAATCCATTCTTGAATCGCCTGGCATTGCAGATCAATCAACAAACAGTACATGGCTAAGCAGCTTAAATGCTGGTTACGACTTCAATCGTTCGGATGATTTATATGTCGGTTCCAACTTCGAGCCTAACCGCAAGTTGATGCGTAAGCTCGGTGATTTCGTACTTGACAACAGTGTGTTCAGCGGCATGACAAATGACGGTGTAGCCCCAACGATGGGTGCACTCGGCATGTCTTCAACAACAGGATCAGTGCGAAGCGATGCGAATAGCCATTTCGTCGAAGATGATCAGATTAACCACTTTTCATACTTCCAGGACGACGCCACTACTCGAAGAGTAATGGAGCATATCGGTCTCACTGGGCAAGAACAGAACCGTAGTCGCCCTGCGGATCTAGCCCTGCAAAATTAAGCTCATGTCTCCCAAAAACACCTCTCGAATTCGAGCACTAATTTTTAGTGCAGGGCTACTCGCCTTTTTGCTCCAATTGACAAGCTGCGGAAGAGATACTAGCGTTCCTAATGCTGTTGCGGTTCCGCAAGCTCCTGTGCCAATGGTAATGCCGCCTGAAGCTGAACCAGCGATCTCTTCGCGCGAAGAGATCGCTACGGTCTCTGCTGACATTGCTATCCGAGAAGCTTATTCTTTCGAGGAAGGTGTTGTGCCACCACCTCCTCCACCTCCACCGAGGCTTCCTCAGATAGAGGAAGTTCCTGAGGAAGTAGATATCGAAGAGGAGATTGTAGGGGAACCACTCGTCGAGGAAGAACTCGTAGAGGAAGAAATTCCCGAAGAGTACGAGACTTCATCGGTAATTGTAATGACGCACAATGATCCAGCGATTCCAGCGAGCACCAATTCTTCTGGAATATCTCAAGTTCATGAGGAAAATGTCGAATCTCCTTCGGCTCCAACGGAGATACTTCATTCAGAGCCAGCCATGGATGTCGCACATTCGCAAACGGCGCCCATTGTATTCAGGTCGCCTGTAAATACGCAAGCTTCTTCTCTTGGGAGTTCTTCGCCTACCGCTGAAACCGTGTTGAATGAGACGCCGTTCCCAACGGCTAGCATTCTACCGCAACAAGCAGAAACAGTGGCTACACCACCTTCAAGAGCAACCTTCGGAGTGGCATGTCCCGACACCATGCGATATGGTATTGAGAATGCTGTCGTCGCGACGTTTCAGGTCGAGATCAGCGATGATTCTACGGAAATATTGGTTACGACCTTATTGAAGGAGAAGACTCTAAGTCAAGCAACAATGGCGATAGCACCTCATGTCGACGTTTTGACGATCAATAACCTACAGGGCATCGTAGAGATTGAAGCGCACCTCATCACCTCGAGTGAAGATAAATTCAAGTGGGCCGCACCTCTCGCTCCAAAAGTTCGACTTACCGAAGCTCCAATGGTTTGGACATGGCAAGTTGTACCTCAAGAGAAAAGCTTCACTTCCGTACTGCAAGTAGCATTGATTGGCCACTACGCTGATGGATCTACGCAGCCCCTTTTCGGAGGTGCAAGCGGCCACAGTTATCCCGTAACGGTAATCTCAACGAGCGCTGACTGGGCATCTACGATCTTCTCTGAAGTATCGGGAGAATGGAAGTGGTTCTTAGTCGTCTTTGTTTTCCCGGTTTTCAAGTGGGGATATGCTAAGTGGAAGACGATGAAAGAGAAGAAGAAAGAAGGAAAAGCGGTGGTGGCGTAAGGGGATTGGATGAATAGGCTCGAACGGTGTGACGACTTGGAGGCGATTCAACCTTTAATTGATGCATCCTTGGCTAATGTAGCTGCAGCACTTTTAACCATTCAGCGCAAAAAAGGCCAAGCCGACTGTTGTCGACTTGACCTTTTAAATGCTTCTTAACCTGCTTAAATTCTTAGCCACGAATAATCATCAGCGGCAGTGTATCCTCACCGAGCGGGTAACGAACATTGAGCTGATAAAGCCCTGGAGCTAGATTAGTAAAATCGAACTCTTGGCGTGTATTGCTGAAATCAACACTGTGCTGCTCGTAAACAACACGGCCAGTAGCGTCGGTAACACGAATTTGCACATCTCCGTTGCTATAGCCCGGCATGTCTAGCGTGAAAAACCCACTCGTTGGATTTGGGAACGCCTGAAGAGATTCAGGGCCTGAACCAAAAACCACGTTTCGGATTTCAGAAAGCTCGGTTTGACCGTCAAAGTCAATTTGCTCCAATCGGTAGTAGTTGTTCCCGTTTTGAGGTGCAGCATCTACGTACTCATAGCTCGTAGCCTGTTGCGTCGTACCGTTACCTTCTACCCAACCAAGGTTTTCCCAAGTTGCGCCATCGCCACTTCGCTGAACGGTGAAGCCAGCATTGTTGAGCTCAGATGCTGTTTCCCATGCGAGAAGTGCATCGCCTCCCTGCTTGGTTGCAGTGAAGGTGGTTAGCTCGACGGGTAGGGGTGAATTGATATCACAATCAACACCTGCTCCAGTATTCCCACCAAATCCATTGCAAATGCCTAATGGAAACATTTCTACGTTTGGCGCGATATTGAAGCTGCCTGTGCAGCCAAAAGATGTAACAAGAACATCTGTAGGATCAAGCAGAGTAATTAACCCTGAACAAAAAGGGCCAGATACAGGTGGCGGAACTTCAAAAGTAAAGATCAACTTTGATTCACCGCTGGCGAACGAGGCAGATGGACCAGACCAATCTGTGCCTAGTTTAATAATTAAATAGTCATTTGCAGAGCTGCAGCTTGGAGAATCGAAAAAATCCGACTCAACCCAACTACCACTTCCTTGACTTCCGTTTAAGGAAATCGCACCACTAGCTGAACCTCCCCATTGGTTACCATCAGGAAATTTTAATCCCACTTGTGTAGCCTGTGCAAAAATGGCAAAAGGAAAACTTTGGGAAGCAGTCATATAGACTTCAACTGGACCGCTTGGAGTCTGAACTAAATTAAAAGTGAAAGGTGTTGTCGCGCAAGATTGAGCAGAGAGGCTAGGAGCCATTGCTAACAGAACTAAGGACAACAGCGCTGATTTTAAAAGAGAATAAAGTTTCATGTCAATTGATTGAAAGTTTACTCGTGATCGACCCCAGCCGTGGCTTGATTCGATCACGAGAAATCGGTTTAAGGAAGCTGCTCTGCTATAATGTAGCTGAGTGAGAACGTGCCGTTGAGCGGATACTGAAGCACATTAAAGAATACTATCGCTGCGTCATTCCCAGGTCCAGAAAGGATGGTATTACCGTCCATGTTGGCATCTGCTGCTGCATATCCAGGAGCGATGTAGCTCAAGCTGAACGAACTTGCGTTACCAGGACTTGAAAGCACGCCGAAGAGTATTGGCGAGTAATCGTTTCCTGGTCCAGAGTAGACAATCTGGCTATCCGAACTTGTATTACCAGACCACATTGCATTTATACCACTCACTTGTGTTTGAGCGAAAGAGCCAAAGGAAGTTTCAGTACTCAAGTTGACTGTGGTGGTAGTACTACTCAATGCGAATGGCGTTGCAGCCATCACACCGAGGTGATTTCGGTGACGAACACTAACGTGGTAATTATCCGCCGAGACACCTGTAAATTTCACAGGAGAAACACCGTCTACATCCACAACATCTCCATCACGCTGGAGAAGTGCTGCTCTGGTAGCAACGACCGGGAACGTAGCTGAGAACTCACGAAGCTCAACAAAAACCCAATCAACAATGGCGTCTGAACCTGTGGTCGCCAGTACTGAAGGCAATACGATTTCGCCTCCACCACCAATGTGGTTGAAGTTTGCTAAAGCCGTGTATGGCTCAACCTCTGGAATGAACTCAAGGACCCTTAAATCATCTCTCATTAGACCGCCAGCCCCCCCCGTAAGTGCTCCTTGCAAGAAGACAACAGGTGATACGAAGACCTCGCTTGCTACTTCGACCGTCACATCAAACATGCAGATTGATGTATTTCCTGAGGCATCTGTCACCGTGTAGGTAACGGTTGTTGTACCCAGTGGATAATCATCGCTAGCATCAATGCCATTCGTATTGAATGAATTGACTACTGTAAATCCTGAACAGTTATCGCTTACCGTTGGTAATGGAATCGTAACTTCTGCAGTAGTCTCTCCCACTGCAGCAAAGACTGATATAGTAGCTGGACAAGTAACCTCTGGAGACTCAAGGTCGAGTACTTCAATGTTGAACATGCCCGTTGCAACTAGTCCTTCAGCGTCGGTAGCCGTGTAAACAACTTGTGTAGTCCCTGCAGGGAATGTTTCCCCTGAATTATGCGTAGATGTAAGAATTACACCTGGGCAGTTATCACTTGCTGTTGGTGCTGTCCAAGATACAATCGCACCACAACTTCCCATTGGTGCTGTGATTGAAATATCAGCTGGAATATTAGCCAAGACAGGTGGACTAACCTCTATAGCATCGTTGGTAAACGTTGCACTCGCAGAGATACAGCCATCTGCGTTCGTCGCTGCGACCGAGTATGCTTGGTCTAAGACAGCTCCTGTGATCACACCACCAGCAACCGCTGACGGTCCTGCTGGATCAAACGTATACGTCAGGTTACTTGCGTAACTGCTGATCGTTGTGCTTCCATCCATAATGCAATCCGCTGCAACACTCACCAATACTGGCGTAGCTGGAGTTGCAAGCATTGCATCATTCGTGAACGTC
>JBGCGF010000015.1:0-234384 GCA_045110575.1 Saprospiraceae bacterium | reverse complement strand
TTTCAGAGTCAATTCTACGCTTGAGCGTTGCGGCTTCGACACAACGGTTACCCTTGTTTCTGAAAGTTCCTTTTCAGTAGACCTTGGTCCTGACCGTGAAGTCATAATTGGATCCATGATCGATCTAAATGCGACACTTTCTACTACTGATTCACTTACCTATTCTTGGTCTGGTCTTCCTGGTCTTTGTCCGACATGTCCGTCGCAGAGCCTTCGTTTGATGCAGAGCGGGATCGTGGTTGTCACCGTCACTAACGCTGAAGGTTGTTCACAAGAAGCTCGTATCATTATTAACGGTCTTGGGGATAAGCGTGTTGGAATACCAAATGCGATCAGTCCGAATCAAGACGGAAACAACGACCACTTTGCAGTTTTTGCTTCTGCATTTGTAGAGAAGATGGGGCCGATGCGCGTTTTTGATCGCTGGGGTAACATGGTTTACATCGGCATTGGTGATCAGTTAACGATTACCGACGGTTGGGATGGTACCTACAACGGAAAAGACGTTCAAGAAGGTGTTTACACCTATATTCTCCCTGTGGTCTTCATCGATGGAGAAGAAAGAACCTTCCAAGGTGAAGTGCACGTGATTCGTTAATCTGGATTGACCTTTTTACTGATCAGTCGATTTTGTTGGCT
Organism: Saprospiraceae bacterium; assembly: GCA_045110575.1. GTDB lineage: Bacteria > Bacteroidota > Bacteroidia > Chitinophagales > Saprospiraceae > CALDTK01. The sequence continues at coordinate 233,745 of JBGCGF010000015.1, read as the reverse complement.
GGCCTAAGTAGAATTTTCGTCTTCATACTTATTCTTTAGCTCATGCTTCGAGCTTAGCTGCAATCGCTTTGCCTGCAAGGTGGCCGCCTGTCCATGCGGCTTGAAAATTGAAGCCACCAGTGATCCCGTCGATATTGAGTAGCTCTCCCGCAATGTAGAGGCCTGGGATATTTACGACTCCAAAGGTCCGGAAATTGATCATTGACAAATCAACTCCACCTGCCGTTACAAATTCATCTTTGAATCTTGTTTGGCCTTCCAATGGATACTGATCGTCGCTTATTGCAGCCGCCAATTTATTCAGATGTTGCTTAGTGAGCGATCCCCACTTTTGATCGGGAAGCAAGGCTGCTCGTTCTACGAGGTATAACCATAAGCGCTGTGGCAGCTCTAGTCCACCATTGTACCGTAAGGTTTTCTTGCCAGCTTCTTGCCTGATTTTTCCGAGAGTTTCTTGGCAGTCGAGTAGAGTAGTATCCATCCAGCTTACGCCAAAACCTGTCTTGTAGTCACACGCATGCAGGCTGATTGCAGCTTCAGCGCTGAGTCTTAATATGGCTGGTCCACTTAAGCCCCAATGCGTTATCAGGATTGGTCCTCGTGTTTGTTCGCCTGATTTCAGCCGAACGCTTGCTGCAGGCATACTTAAGCCCTGAAGTGCATGAAGCTTAGGAAAAGGAACATTGAAGGAGAATAAACTTGGTACACGATCGACTAGTTTGATTCCCAGTTTTTCCATCCATGCATAACCTCTAGGGCCACTGCCTGTGGCGATCAAGATTTGTTTTGCCGAAAGGCTATCATCTTTAAGGAATTGAAGGGTAAAGTGCCCTTCTGTAGACGCATGGATATTCGTCACCTTATGCTGCGTTCGTATTTCTATCCCATGCCGCTTGGTAGATGAGATCAACGCGTCCATGATGCTTTGAGAAGAGTCACTTTCTGGAAACACCCGGTTATCGGACTCGATCTTCAAGGGAACACCTCTGTCTTCGAACCAAGCCATGGTGTCGCCCGGAGCAAACTTATTGAACGGTCCAAGGAGCTCTTTCTGCCCCCTTGGATATGATTTAGAGAGTTCTCGCGGGTCAAATTCTGCGTGAGTGACATTACAGCGCCCACCTCCAGAGATTTTAACCTTCTGAAGTACCTGCTTTGACTGTTCGAGGATGGCTATCCTTAATCTACGACCTGCATGATCTGCTGCGCTGATAGCACCGAAAAAACCTGCAGCTCCGCCGCCGATAACGAGTAAGTCGTACATGCTGCGAAATTGCTGTTTATACCTTAGATAAAGGAGTAAAAGTTATGCATAATGCGGTAGCTCAATAAAGTTAGCGCTAAACTCTGTACGAGTTTTACCTCTACGAAGTAAAGCTGCATCATACTCTTCTGAAATGGCTAGAACCAATTTTGAAATTTCTTCGAATTTGTGGTTGCGGGTGATTGTTATACGGAGGCCACACTGGTCTTTCGCAACAGCAGGGAAACCTGTAGGTGTGACAAACAGGCTATGATTCTGTTGCAGCAAGGCTGCGATTTCAATCAAAATTTCTACGTCACCAATTGCCACGTAGAAGATTGGGGTTAGGGATCTGTCAATGATTTCTAGGTTGGATGCTTTAGCTTGCTTCAAGAAGAAAGCACAGCGTTCCTTTAGATCGTTTTGTATGATAGTGATCTCATCTGATAAGAGAATTTCAGATACCGCTAACGCGCCTCCAAGTTGACCAGGGGTTAAAGGGCCTCCAAACATGAGTGACTTGCCGGTGTAGCGAACAAGTTCCTTCGTTTGTTGATCAGGAAATACCATAGCTCCACCACCTACAGCCAGGGATTTACCTAAGCTAGTCGCTAAAATGAGTCGCTCATGGTGGCCCATCTTATCTAGTGCTATTCCTCTACCGTGTTTGCCGGCCCAACCCATACCGTGTGCATCGTCTATATATGCGATGAGCTTTGGGAAGTCTTCGAGTAACTGATACACATGAGAAAACGCTGCGACATCACCATAAATTGAATAAACACCGTCTGCCACGTACCATACTTTATCGTATTTCGCACTAAGTTTTTCTATGCGTTCGCGTAATTGTGACATGTTGTTGTGATCAACAATTTCGCGATGTGTTTTTCTCCCAACCATAGCTGTTACGGCATCTTGAAGACTATTGTGCCCTTGACGATCGATGATTATTGCATCTCTTTTAGTAATCAGCGACGGAAATACTGAAAGATGGCAAAGTGTAGTCGTTGCTCCAATAAGACATGGTGCTCCGAAAATCTTTTCGAATCGCTCTTCTAACTCAGAGTATAAGCCCATCTGAAGGTATGCTCTACTCGTAGAGAAGTTTGTACCGTATTTCCGGACAGCTGCTACCGAACCCTCTATGAGTCGTTCGTCAAGCTCAAGTCCTAAGTAGCTGCATGACGCGAATGATACGAGCTTCCTTCCCGCCACTTCTATCTCTCTACCATTCATTTGTGTGTCCGAGGTTTCTGCTAGAATCACACCCAGCTTCATTCCTTCACGGAAGTTCTCGATCAGTTTCTCTTGAACTAAGGTAGGCTTGAACATATTGAAGTTGCTTTAATTGAGGCTGGATGTAGGGTACTTGCTAGGAGGTGTACAGTCAATATTCACGTACAGCTATGCTGAACGTGGGTGAATTGTGGTTTACAGGACTGGGGATTTACAACGATTGGCAGTTCGTCGAGTGAAGCATAGTTGGGCTAGAACATATGTTAAGAGTGGGGAAACTATTGCGTGCTTCATTAGGTAGCAAATTAATGCACCTTTAAAGGTAGTTAGGTACTGTTAGCATTGATTTTTAGCACTAAATAGGTAAAGATTCACCGTAGAGTACAGCAAGACAGTCTGTTATGACGTTTAGTTTATGTGCTTTTCGGATTTGCGAAATATTATTTGCCGAATAAGCCATTGGTTCTGCTAAATTCGCGGTTCAAATCGTATTGATTCAATACTCCCATGGAAAAACTAGATAAAACGGACCTCAAAATCCTCCGCATCCTTCAGGATAATTCTAAGATCACCAACCTTGATCTCAGTAAGCGAATAGGCTTGAGTCCAGCTCCAACACTGGAGCGTGTAAAGAAGCTTGAGCAGAATAACGTGATCGAGAGCTACCACGCAGTAGTTCGTGCAACCGCGATTGGACTAAACGTGCAGACGTTTGTTCTTGTTAGTCTTGCATGGAAGCGAGAAAATGCGCTTAACGACTTCCTCAAGAAGATCGAGCACATTGACGAAATTACCGAATGCTATATCATCACTGGTGAGGCTGACTTCCTATTGAAGACGGTTTGCTCTGACATTCCAACGTACGAGCAGCTTCTCTTTAAGACGCTATCTCAAATCGAGGAAATTGAGCGTTTGAAGACCCTCATGACGCTAAGTACGGTTAAGCACTCTAGTGTACTTCCTTACGATTACGGAATTGATGGCAAAGGAGCGAGCACTAAGAAGAAAAAGAAATAGTCTTTGGACTCCTTGCAGCTTAGCAAAAGCCGGAAGACTGCCACCGTTGTAGGTGCAACCGGTTTGGTAGGATCATTTTTGCTCCAACATCTTGAACAAGATGCTGGATATGCAGAAGTGTATGCCATTAGCCGTTCAAAACCGCATCTCCCAGCTGGTTCCCGTGTAGAATGGATCAAGATGCCTAGTGATTTGATACTTTCGTCAAAACATGAGGCTCAAGATTTAGCACGACTAGTAGATGTTGTCCCGGAAGGAAGTGATTTTTTCTCCTGCCTTGGAACGACAAAGGCTAAAGCAGGTAGCGCGGAAGCCTTTAGTGCGATCGACTACCAATTGAATTTGGTTTTGGCGAAAGCTGCTTTACATAATGAGTACGCTCAATATCTGCTTGTAAGTTCAGCGGGAGCCGATCCACGATCCTCCTTTTTGTACAATCAAGTCAAGGGAAAGCTAGAGCTTGCAATCAAGTCCTTGCCTTTTTGGAGTATTCATCTCTTCCAGCCAAGTGTCCTAGTTGGTTCTCGTAATGAGAATCGGTGGGGTGAGAAGGCTGCTGAGACCCTTCTTAAGTTCTCTAGTAAGTTACTAGGGAACACAATCAGCAAGTATCGACCTATCGAAGCTGAGCAGGTCGCGCTTTGTATGATATTAGCTGCTAGAGAGACATCTGGCGGTATCAGTCTACACTCCAATTCAGAAATGAATGTAACTGCAGTTGGAAAAGACCTCAAAACATTATGAAAAAGAGTAATTCAACTTCAGAGATCAATATCAAAGTGGGCTTGGACGACGAGCGCATGCCTATTGACATGGAGCTTGGTGGGACAGACTTTGATGAACCACAGGTAGTGAAGGCTATGCTCTTGAGTGTTTTTGACCTCGATCGTAGAGAGACGCTTAAGATCGATTTGTGGACCAAAGACATGCAAGTCGTTGAGATGGACAGGTTCATGTATCAGACCTTAAGAGGTATCGCAGACACCTATCGCTCTGCAACGAACAACTCCAACCTTGCAAATGACATGCAGAAGTTTGTTGAATATTTCGGACAAGAAACCGAGATAATCCCCAAAGGCTAAGCACCTTATATAGGTGTATTAAATTTAATGTATTGTTCGTGTCGTGTGGTTACGCCTATTTTATAGGTGTAGCCTTAAAGGGTTATGGTATACCCACTAATCAGTATAACCCCCTCTAGCGCTGTTTATCCCTATATATTTGTACTCTACTCCAATCAATAAGTCAGACCACATGTAAGTGAGTTTTCACTACATGTTTATCTCAGGAGTTCTTACACCATTCCCCCATCTTTTTAGCGTCGGCGTAATCGCCGAAGGGCCAACCTATTGTCAAAAACAAACACAGTTTTATGAATCAAACGTACTCAATTAACAAGTTGCGCAGCATCATTTCGCTTCTTGCTGTCTTTCTTACTGCAAATGCGCTTATCGCACAGACAGTTTGGACGGGTGCTGCCGACGCAGACTTCTTTAACGCAGCAAACTGGTCAACTGGACTACCTGCTGCTGGAAACGACGCTGTCATTCCAGGCGGAACGACTGTCGAGATTGCATCTGCACTGAGCATTGACTACAGACTAGAGAGTTTCGGAGATCTTACACTTTCTGCTGTTGTAACTATTGTCGACGGAGCGATGCTTCAGTCTAGTGGTTCGATTGTTTCTTCTGCACGCATCAATGCTGCTGGAGAGTTCATGAACTTCGGAACGCTCGAATTAACAACTACTGGTTCACTTTACACGACTCCAACAGGAGTTAGTCGTACGAACGGCAGTATCCTTAATGACGGGTGGATTGGGTCACAGGGTTCTTTCACAAATGAGGGTACAGTCAACGTTACAGCTGAGGGTGGACTTGCAATCTATAATGCAGGTACATTCAATAATCCTGGTGTTGTAAACCTCGCAGGGTTCTACAATAACCGTAACGGTGGTAGTTACACTGCTCCAAGTGGCGGAACGATCAACGTTCAAGACGGAGGTAAGCTCAACAACTACGCACAGGCAACCATGCAAAACGCAGGTATCCTTAATGTAGAAGCTGGTGGAAGCTTTCGTCAGAAGGCGAACTTAAATAACGTTCCTGGACGCATGTTTGTTAGCGGAGAGCTTCGCACGTTTGTAAGTTCAGTTACACGATCTAACTTCCTTACTATCGAAGAAGGTGGTCAGTTACTCGTAAATGACTCAGATACTTTTCAGGTTGTTTTCTCTTTAGTTAACGAGGGACTTGTAAGTCTTTACCGTCCAGTTACTGTGAATGGTATCGTAACAAATACTGCTACTGGTAACTTTAAAGTACGCTCTACTGGCGCGCTTGATTTCATTCAAGGAACTAACCTGACTAACGCAGGAAACTTCGAGAACGCAGGTTCGATCAAAACTGTAGGTACACTTACGAATGATGGTACATTCAGCAACACTGGTCAGATTCTTCAGAATAATGGAGGTACAATCGCAAACAACGCTGATTTCTTCAATCAGGCGCTTTTAGAGAACGTCGATAAGGTTATCAATAACGGTCGCTTCATTAACGAAGGACGTTTGACAAATAACTCAGGAGGTACAATTGAGAACAATGCAGACTTCACCAACGCGGTTAATGCACACATTCAAAATCTCTTCGAAATTTACAATAAGTCGAAGCTAGTTAACCGTGGATTCTTCGAGAATGGAGTTAGCCTGTTTAATGAAGCGGACTTTGAAAACTTCGGTTTCTTGTCTAACGTTGGCGATATCTTCAATACGCCTAGTGGCCGCTTCTTTAACAAGGTTTCTGGTGTAATTGACAACAGTGGGTCAGGTATCTTTACCAACGAAGGATACATCTATAATGCAGGTGAAATTAATAATTTTAGTTGTGGTATTTTCGTAAATAATAACTTAATAGATAATCCAAGTTGGATAACCAACGAAGGAATCTTCTACCAAAACGGTACGATCACCGACAAGGCAATCATGGGCAACGGTCCTGTTGTTGCTCAAGGTGGATCATCTCCACTTATCTGTCAGCCATGGACGCAGAAGCTAGATCAAAATGGAAACACTATTGTCAGTGGAACTCGTTTTGCAGCTGCTCGTTTCGATAGCTGTGACGCACTTCAGTATCTATTTGATGGAGTTGAAAGTAAGTCATACACCTGCTCAGACCTCGGTACGCACCAAGTAATCTTTACTTTAGTAGATCGTCGCGGAAATGAGATCAACTGTGGTACTCAGCTTACTATCACTGATGAGTACGCTCCGCGTATTGACTCTTGTCCTGCAGAGATTCAACTATTGGATCAAGTATCAGCACCAGTTGCTGCGACATGGGACATTCCAACCTTCGTAGACAACTGCGATACAGATCTTGACATCGTAGCTTCTCACCAACCAGGTGATCAGTTTCCTGAAGGAACTACAGTAGTAAGCTACACTGCAACAGATGATGCTGGGAACGTATTCCTTTGCGAGTTCAATGTTGTTATTACGGTTAAAGTTCCAGGATGTGCTCCGAAGAACAGCGATGGTCTTCTTGCATACTACAACTTAAAGACGCCACTTGTACGCTGGGTTTATGACCGTTCAGGATATGGTGAGCCACTTCACATGGAAAACAAAAACACGAGTGACATCACACGTGAAGGTGACTGTGGATTTACAAGTAATGGACACGGAATTATTCGTTCTGGTTCAGCAAGTAAAGTTGCAAATGGTATCATGATGACCAATGCAATGACATTGGAAGCTTGGGTCAAACCAGCGAATAAGACTGAAGATGGTCCTGCCCGAATCGTTACAATTAGCGAAAATACCGGAGCAAGAAACTTCACACTAGGTCAAGAAGACGGACGCTTTGTATTCCGCCTCAAGACTACTCAGACGAATGGTAATGGTATGCCTAATCGCCTTGCAGGATCTACTTCTGTAAAACCAGGCCAAGAGCAGCACCTTGTGTTTACACGTGATGCAGCTGGTAACGAACGCTTCTATGTTGATGGAGACCTTCAGTACAGTGCGCAAGTTGGTGGCAACCTCAGCAACTGGGGTGCACACTGTTCACTAGGATTCTTTAACGAGATGACGAACGATCGTGGCTGGAAAGGTTCACTCATGAAAGTTGCGATCTATGACCGTGCTTGGGGAGAGCCAGAAGTACTAGCGAATCAGCTACTAGGTGCTTGTTGTGCCGATGGAGATGATAGCCCACAAGGTGATATTTGCGAAGGACAGCGTGGCCAAGTAAGCTACGAGCGCTACGAGAACATTGCTGGAGTTGACCTTCCTTGGTTGTACAAAGAAGCTAAGTTCCCTGCAAGTCCAGACGCTACCCAAAAGCTTACAAAGCTTCAGATTCCAAATAGAGTTGGAGACAACTATGGTTCACGTACCCGCGGTTGGATCTACCCTGAGACATCTGGTGATTACCAGTTCGCTATCTCTGGTGATGACCACACTCGTTTGTTACTAAGTCGTTTCGAAGGTGATGCTAGCTATGCGTACACAATTGCATCGATCAGTGGTTGGACCAATGACGGTCAACTCGACAAGTACAATTCTCAGAAGTCAGCAAGTTTCCACCTATCTGCAGGTAAGGCTTACTACTTCGAATTACTCCACAAGGAGAATGGAGGAGGAGATCATGCTTCAGTTTACTGGAAGCGTCCAGGTTCTCGAAACTTCGCACTTATTGGAGCGGACAACATTGGTGATATCGAAAGCTGTGGAAATGGCGAAGGGACTACTCCAAACAACTGTGCATCTGCAAAAGGTGGCTTGTTGCGAGAAGTATGGACAGGAATCAACAGTAATGATATCTGGGCTCTTATGTCAGACCCACGCTATCCAAACAATCCTGACAGCCGTGGCCTAATTCAGGCTTACTGTGGCCCACTAAATGCAGGAGACGGATACGGAACTCGCGTTCGTGGATACATTCATCCTGATGTAACAGGTGACTACACGTTCACTGTAACAGGTGACAATCAAACGAAGCTTCTCCTATCTACAGATGATACGGAAGCAAATGCAGCAGTGATTGCAGGCCTTAATGGCTGGACGAATACGCATCAGTATGATAAGTATCCTAGTCAACGTTCTGCTACAATTCGCCTTGAAGCAGGTAAGCGTTACTACACTGAGTTACTACACCAAGAAGGTGTTGGAGGAGATTTCTTCAACGTGTTCTGGCAGACACCGACGAACAACTCTCGTGCAATTGTTCCAGGATCAAACCTCTCACCTTATGTTGATTGTGATTCAGGAGTACAGCCAGAAGTTTGTAATACCGACATTCTACTAGTCGTAGGAAGTACAACATTGAACAACGGTGATGCGGCAGCTAAGCACAGACTTATCGAGCTAGGCTACAACCTAATGATCAAGGATGCACAATGGGCAAACGCTGCGATGGCTGAAGGGAAAGGTCTTGTGATTATTTCTTCAACTGTAAACAGTGGTCATATCGGATCTAAGTTCCGTGATGTAACGGTACCAGTAATGACTTGGGAAAGCTACTTGTACGACGACATGCGTATGACGATGACATCTGCTGGCCGCGATTACGGTAATTCTCACTCTAAGAGTTTGGATATCGTTTCAGGCACAGATCAACTCGCTGCCGGAGGAAACGGACATGAAAATGTATACCACACATCTGGATCAGTACGCTACGGTAAGGTGATGGATTCTGAGGCTCGCATTATTGCAAACGCTCCTGCTGATCCTTGGATGGCTTCAATCTTTGCATACGATGCAGGTGATCAAATGGCTGGAGGCATGCGTGCACCGGCTAAGCGAATCGGCTTCTACCTTGATAACAATGGTGCCGCTTGTTGGACACAGTATGGCCGCTCACTCTTTGATGCAGCAGTACGATATGCAACGAACTGTACAGGTAACGAGACGGCACGTCGATCTGCCGATGTACTAACACTTGCAGCTGAACAGCGCGTTACTAATGTTAAGCTTGATTGGGTATCTAATACCGCATTCAAAAACGATTACTTCCTCGTTGAGCGATCTAATGATGATATTAACTACTTCGTAATCGATGAGGTTCCTGCCACTGGTTTTGGCGACAGCCCACAGACAATGACGTATGTAGATGCAAGCCCGCTAGAAGGAGAAAACTTCTACCGTATCACTGCTGTCTACACAGATGGTGACGATCGCAGCAGTGAACTTCGCTTGGTCAACTTCGCAAGCCTGGGTGACGTAAGTGTCTATCCAAACCCAGCGAGCACTGACGTTAATATTTCATTGTCAGGTTTTGAAGGACGTGAGGTAACACTTAGAGTATCAGATCCTCTAGGTCGCATTCTATCGACGAGTACACTGAATGGTAGCGATGAAATCATCACGCTTGACGTGAGTGATTACGCTGCAGGATGGTACAGCATTTCTCTCCAATCTGGAGACTACGTAAAATCTGAGATGCTAATGATTACTGGAAAGTAATCCTACTTAGAATTTACTTCTCTATTGAAGAGAAGTGTGATTTATCGATTGGGCCATCCTTAACAGGGTGGCCCAATTTTATTTTGGAATCCCATAGCCTAAGTAGGGTAGTGTATAACATTATACTTTCGTTCTAATTATTAGGATCTTTGTTGTTGAATTAAAATTCGTTAGATGAGAGACTTCGACTTAAGAAAAACCCTAAGCTTACTTGTGTTTGCTTGGTGTTTTTTTGGACTAAACCCCACTACTGTTTTAGCAGAAACTGGTAGCGATGACGTAGCGGCTTGCCAAGGCGCACCAACCTACGGGTGTGGTGGTGTAAATGTTGGTGGATGGGAACCATGGTGGGAATGGATCGCTCGCGTACAAATTGACGCAATCGATAAGACCAGCAGCAAAGAAGCTTATGCAAATTTTGAGGATGAAGGCCCAGCCTTACTCGAAGAAGGCACAAGTGTTCGTTTTCAACTTGAACCAGGCCTAAGTTGGGCTGGCTATCAATCTGATCTGTACTGGCGTGTTTACATCGACTACAACCGTGACGGTGATTTCGATGATGCTGGTGAAACTGTATTAGAGCATAGTGGAAACCGTGCTTCAGTGGATCAAAACATAACTATTCCAGCAGGTATTAATCCTGGTTGTACCAAGATTAGAATCACAGTTCAACGTGATGCTTATGCAGGAGCTTGCGAGAGCTTCAGCTTCGGTGAAATGGAGGATTACCTAGCAACACTTGTTGCCGGTCCTACTGGACCAGTTGCATGTGCTGAGCGTGATGCTTCAAATGCAACGATTTGCTCAGGTCCTCAAGAGACAGCATTCTACACCAGAATGGTGTCGAACGTGAGTGGTGACGATGCTTTCTACTCCGCTCAAAATGTTGAGTTCATAGAGTACACGGACGGAACAGCTCGAATGACTGGTCAATTCGTGAATACGCACCGAAGTGATCTTGTTTTTGATGCTGACATTACCTACAGTGGTCGCACGACAGTCGCTCCTTCAGGATCGCCTAAAGCGCCTTTATGTAGTCAGACTTATCAGAACCCAGGAAGTTTCTACTACTACACAGAGACTAGCGGTACAATGACTGGACTTCAGCATCTTGCTGGTGGTGTGATCGATGTTACTCGCATGGGACCTGCAATGCAGGTAGGTGTAGGTGCAAACGTTCATGAAATGTCACCGTTTGGTGCAAGTGGATGGTTCAACTATACCATTACATCACAGCCTACAAGTGCTGCTCATTTTGAAACTGGAAAGCAAACTGATGTCAACATTCGTTTGAGCGGCAGTCCTACTGCTTGTGAGAATCCAGGTGTTACTTTGATTACACTTCAGTCAGGCGTTAATGTAACGGCAACTGCTGCGATTGGAGCAACAGACGCTGTTGTTACTTATGGAACTCCTACTGCAACTACAACATGCGCACAAGGTGGACTTACCGTAACTCGAACTGCAGGACTTGCTTCAGGAAGTACATTCCCTGTAGGAACTTCAACAGTTGAATTTACAGCTACTGATGCTTGTGGAAATAGTGAAACGACTTCGCTGACTGTTACTGTGAACGCAGGTGCAGCAGCATCTATCTCACTTCAAGCAGGTGTGAACGTAACAGAGACTGCAGCTGCAGGAGCAACAACTGCAACTGTTAACTATGCAACGCCTACTGCGACTACAACTTGCCCTCAAGGCGGACTTACAGTTACACAAACGGCAGGCTTAGCCTCAGGAAGTGCATTCCCAATTGGAACTTCAACTGTATCGTTCACAGCAACGGATGCATGTGGCAACAGCGAGACCACTTCTCTAACCGTAACGGTTAACCCAAGCGCGCCTACAGGAAACTGCACAGGCAGCGGTCCTACCTATGCTTGTAACGGACCAATCGGCGGCGAGCAACCTTGGCATGAGTGGATTTCTCAAGTTCAGTTTGCGGGTCTTGATAACTCAAGTTCGAAAGAAGGATACAAGTTCTTCGATCAGTTGACACCAACAGCAGTCACAGCAGGAACATCAGAGTCAATGACGCTAACACCTGGTTTGAGCTGGGGAGGTTACCAATCTGACCTATACTTCGTGGCTTGTATTGACTTCAACCAAGATGGTGATTTCAATGATCCAGGAGAGGAAGTACTTCGTGCTAATTCTATAAGTGCAGCAGTGTCAGGAATCGTTCAGATTCCAGCAGGTGCTACACCAGGAGTTACCCGTATGCGAATCTTCATGAAGAAAGGAGCATACGTAACGAACTCATGTGAGCGCTTTGTTTACGGTGAAATCGAGGATTACTTAATCTGCGTCGGTGGAGGAACCAACAACGGGACGCTTACGCTTAACGGTCCTGCTGATCAATCAGTAACTATAGCTGCAGGTCAGACTACAGCTACGGTTACTTTCTCTGATGCTACAGGTTCAACTACTTGTCCAACTGGAGGATTTGCAGTTACACAGACTTCTGGTCCAACGAGTGGTTCTGCTCTTGCTGCCGGAACTTATACCGTCGTATACACAGCTACAGATGACTGTGGTAATACGGAGACTAGTTCAACCTTGCTAACAGTTTCTGCTGTTAACAGTGGAACTCTTACGCTTAACGGTCCTGCTGATCAAACAGTAACGATTGCTGCTGGTCAGATAAGAGCACTAATAAGCTTTGTCGATGCTACAGGTTCAACTACGTGCCCGACCGGTGGATTCACTGTATCGCAAACTTCAGGACCTACTAGTGGAACGGCTCAAAGAGCTGGTACATACACGGTAGTTTTCACTGCAAGTGATGCTTGTGGTAACACAGAGACAACTTCAACAGTAATAACAGTTAATCCTCCAGCTGCGACTTCAATATCATTGACTTGCCCTGCAGATGTTACTACTCCGCAAATAGCTACTTATGGAGCTGATGTGTTCATTCCTGTTCCGACGGCAACGACTACATGTGGTCAAGGTGGACTAACGTTCACTTACGATCCTCAACTACCTGCTAACCGTACACCTCACTTTGCTGTGGGAACTTCAACTGTTACAATTACAGCAACAGATGCTTGTGGCAACACAGCGACTTGCTCTTACACAGTTACTGTAACTCCTGATAATACAGGTGGCGGAAGCTGCACTGGAACTGCACCAGCTTACCCATGTAATGGCGTAAACGTTGGTGGATGGGAACCATGGTGGGAGTGGATTTCACGCGTACAATTCGCAGGCATCGACAACTCAAGTTCGAAAGAAGCTTATAAGTTCTTCGACCAAGTAGCTCCTGCTTCAGTAATTCCTGGTTCAAGTGCTACACTTGATATTACTCCAGGTCTTAGCTGGGCTCAGTATCAAACTGATTTGTTCTTTACTGCTTACATCGACTGGAACCGTGACGGTGATTTCGATGATGCAGGAGAGGAAGTTCTACGTGATAACACGACAAGCTTAGGCGTAACTGTTACCGTTAACGTTCCATCAAATGCAGTAGTAGGACTAACACGTCTTCGTGTGGTTATGCAACGCGACGCATATGCAGGCGCTTGTGAAAGCTTCAGCTTTGGTGAAATGGAGGACTACTTAGTTTGCATTGGTGGAACAACTCCACCAGTGAGTAGTATCACATTGAACTGCGCAGCAAATAGTACGTCACAGATCGCTCAAGGGCAGACGACGGCTAGTCTTGGATACACCGTACCAACGGCAACTACTACTTGTGCAACAGGTGGTTTAACTGTTGCTCGCACTAGTGGGCCAGGACCAAATGCAAGCCGTGCCGCAGGTACTTATACCATTGAGTACACTGCAACAGATGCATGTGGCAACTCAGAAAATTGCAGCTTCACAGTAACTGTTCTTGCTCCAGCAGCAAGCAGTATTGCGTTCAACTGTACAGCAAATAGTACAGTTCAAATTGCACAAGGTCAAACTGACGTTGCGCTTGGCTACACCGTACCAACGGCAACTACCACCTGTACTGCAGGTGGATTGACTGTTGTTCGCACAAGCGGACCAGCATCAACTGCAACACGTGGAGCAGGCACTTACCTGATTCACTACACGGCAACTGATGCTTGTGGTAATTCTGAGAGCTGCAACTTCACTGTAACGGTTCTTGCTCCTGCACCGAGCAGCATTGCATTCAATTGTTCTGCAAATAGCACTGTGCAACTCGCACAAGGCCAAGCGCAAGTTGCTCTAGGTTACACCGTACCAACAGCAACAACTACTTGTAATGCAGGTGGATTGACTGTTGTTCGCACAAGCGGACCAGCATCTACGGCAACTCGTGGGGCAGGTACTTACCAGATTCACTATACAGCAACAGATGCTTGTGGTAATTCTGAGAGCTGCAACTTTACTGTAACGGTTCTTGCTCCGACTGGCCCTCCAGTTTGTGCAACTCGAATTGTTACAGAAAATGAAGCTTGTTGGACTAGCTCACTTGATTACTCTTTCTACGACCAATCAATGATCGGCAATGTGGCTGGAAAATCAGACTACTACAGCTTTGTAAATGGTTCATTGGTAGAACTTACAGACGGAACAGCTAAGCTGACTGGCCGAGTCGTGAATAATAGTCGTTCAGATTTATTCTTCGATGTCGATGTTTCTTTGAGTGGACGCACCCAGAATGCACCATCTGGTTCACCTAAGAATCCAGGTTGTAACCAATCGTATCCTTCAAATAGTGAGCTATACTACTATCCTGTAGCATCAGGAACACTAACAGGGGGAGGAATTCTCAGTGGAGGAATTATTAACCTGACCCGCGTAGGTGCTTCATTCCAACTAGGAACAGGTGCAAACCTCAATGAGGTGAATCGTTTTGGCGCAAGCGGTTGGTTTGATGCTCATATCGTTTCACAACCAACTGGAGTTGCTCATTTCGTTAGTAATAAAGTAGTTGACTTCAACATCAATCTTTCTGGTGCAACTAATGCTTGCATCAATACTGGAACTGGAATCGACCCTTGTGCAAGTAATATGCTTGCTAATCCAGGATTCGAGAATGGCCTTACTGGTTGGCACTTTCTAAATGGAGCTAAGTTGACAACAAGCCCTGTGAACTCAGGACACGATGCACTTCGTCTAGACCACACAGGTAGCTATGCTTACCAGTCATTCACTGCAACTCCTGGACAGGACTGGGCACTTCGTTTCTACGCGAAGGATCACAGTACAGGTACCAATTCTGCTGCAGCGATTCAGTACCGTGACGCTCAAGGACACCTTATCTCAGACGAGGTAATTAGTTTCAATACTGGCGCTTTCCAGCTCTACAATGCAACCGGTACTGCTCCAGCAGGAACAGCTGATGTAATCGTGATGTTCTTCCGCCCTTCATCAGGCACGAACAACGAAGCTTGGGTTGACGATGTTTGTTTCTCAATTCAAACAGGAACTACTCCGACTGGATCTTGTAACAACAACATTCTCTTCGTTGTAGGAGATGCGAACTTGAACGCGGCAGATCAAGCTGTCCTTGACAAGCTTATTTCGAAAGGTTACACTGTTATGGTAAAGGACGCTCTTTGGGTATCTACCGCAGATGCTAACGGACGAGGTCTTGTAATCATCAGCTCTACGGTTCATAGCGGTGATGTTGGAACCAAATTTACTCACGTTACTGTTCCAGTGATGACTTGGGAGTCTTACTTGTACGACGACCTTAGCATGACTGGACACCACCAAAACACTGACTACGGAACCCTTTGGAATGCTGAAGATCTCGTAAGTGTAACGTCACACCCGATCAACGCAGGTCTTTCAGGTACTCGAACGTTTGCTACGTCTCATCAAGACTGGCGTTTTGGAGTTCCTTCTTCTAGTGCTACAATTGTTGCACGTGTTGCTGGACAGAGTACAAGCAAGCCTGCAATCTTTGTTTACGATGCTGGAGACCACATGGTTGGACAAGTTGCTCCTGCAATCCGTATTGGATTCCATTTCTCTGACCACACTGCTACTCATCTTACAGCAAATGGCTGGAATTACTTCACGCAAGCTGTTGCATGGGCTACAGATTGTAGTGCATCTGCATCGGCAAGGACTGCGGCTCCAATCAACCTATATGCATCAGCAACGGAGCAAGGTGTTGAACTCAACTGGATCACTAACCTGACAGCAGGAGACGACATGTTTGAGCTTCAGCGTGAAAACGCGTCAGGTAACTGGGATATCATCGCTTCCTTGAATGCACCAGTGCAAACATCAGGAGCAGAATCCTTCGATTACCTCGATGTCGCTCCAAGCATCGGAACCAACAACTACCGAGTGATCGTTGTCTCTTCTCTAGAGTCACGTGAGTCTCCAGTTCGTTCTGTTGATTACCTATCTGCTGACGCTGTGACCGCTTATCCTAACCCTGCAAGCGATCAGCTTTTTGTATCGCTCAAAGGATTCAGTGGATTTGATGTAGACATCATCGTTTACAATGCACTTGGACAAGAGCAATCACGTACTGAGGTTCTTGGTGCTGATGATAATCCTGTTCTTCTTCAGACTGGAAACTTCAAATCAGGCATCTACACGGTTTATGCCGTAGCTGGTGGTGCTAAGAAGGCCATGCGAGTTAAGATTATCAACGAGTAGGTATAACCAACTCCTTGATTCTCAAGCCCCGTGCTACTTGTCAAAAGTAGTGCGGGGCTTTTTTTTCGTATAAAGCGAAAATACCTGCTCAAAAACTGGTTATAATCCTTCGATGCTATTACATTTGCCCTCGGTGGGCGTCATACGACGAGCTCCCCATGAATTCCCCCAGGGCAGAGATGCAGCAAGGGTATTGGGTTGATGCCGTGCGCTGTGATTGCTCACCACCTTTTAGCCCTCAGCTTTAGAGAGTATCTAAAACTGAGGGCTTTTTTATGTATCTATTCCCAGTCGCCCTTTCCTTCACGGACTAGCTCAAGCTGGCCACTTGTCGCATCTAGAACAGTCGAAGGCATATTGCCTCCTGCTCCAGCGTCGATGATCACATCAACTTGCTTTCCGTAGTGGTCGTATATATCATCAATATCCGTTGGGTACTCGATCTCATCGTCGTCATCCCACTTTAGACTAGCCGTCAATATCGGCTCACCTAGTAGGTCCACGAGCATGCTAGTGACCTCGTTGTCCGGGATACGAATACCAATCGTCTTCTTTTTGTTCTTGAAGATCTTTGGTAGACTCCCGTTGCCTTTTAAGATAATAGTGTACGGACCAGGTAGCATCCGTTTTAGCTCCCTGAAAATATGGTTGTCCAACTGAGCAGCATAGTCACTCAACTGGCTCAAATCATTGCAAATTATCGACAGATTGGCTTTCGCAGGATTGAGTCCACGAAGACGGCAAATCTTGTCGACCGCCTTGTGATTACCAATGCCACAGCCAAGTGCATAGACCGTATCTGTAGGGTAGATCATAGTACCTCCACCACGAATGATGTCCGCAACTTGTTCCAGTTTACGTCGAGGTGGATTGTCAGGATGAACGTTGATTCGCATGAGAATGAAATTATGCAGAGAGGAAGATACACGAGTCCCACGGTTTCAGCCCACGTACATAAGACGAGGATCCTCGCTGTAGGGGCTAGACTTTCGTCAAAACCTATCTTCTGAGCAAAGTAAAGGACTACGATTCAAAGGACGTCTTGGCAAAAATCTAGTTGTCTCCGAAAATGTCATCGTTAAGCATACCCGCAAGGACATCCTTGAACTCCATCTTTTTGTCAATGAAGTCACGATTTAAGACGTCTGTCTCTGTAAGGCCATGAAGAATGAGCTCCATTAATAGGAGATCATCTGCACCTTCAATTTTTACCGTTTCGGCCAAACGCTTAAGTCCGGCGATACTCTCTAGGTTTTGACGGAAGTCTGCCTCAGAGTCTTCGTTGTAGATAGAAACTACGTTACCTCCTCCAAACCAGCTGCGGATAATTCCATAAGGATCCTCGTCACCTTTCAGCTTAGATGGATCAGGGAAAACGGACAGAAAAACATCTTTCATCGCCTCGCCAATCAATTTAATAGCGACGTTGTAAGGACCTTCTTGCTCTCCTTCGTAGACGAGCTCAATCTTACCCGTGATCGCTGGGATAATGCCCCAGAAATCCTGAATGCGTGCTTGAACCTTCGTCTCCTTATTACGGATAGCTCTGCGCTCTGCTGCTGATACAAGGTTTTCGTACGCTGATATACTCAAACGTGCTGAAACGCCACTTTTCTCATCTACAAACTCTGAGCTACGCGCCTTGAAAACTATTGTTTCCAAAATGGTGTGCAAGAAATCAGGAACAAAAACACGCTCTTTCTGGGTCTCTAGAAGGTTTGCTTCTTGCGCAGTGATCTTCTTAGCCAAGTCCAATTCAGTAGGGTAGTGCGTTAGGATTTGCGATTCAATTCTGTCCTTAAGTGGAGTAATAATCGAACCACGATTCGTGTAATCCTCTGGGTTTGCCGTGAACAAGAACTGAATGTCCAATTGTAAACGGAGCTTAAACCCGCGAATCTGAATATCACCCTCTTGTAGGATGTTGAACAGAGAAACTTGAATTCTTGCTTGAAGGTCAGGAAGCTCATTGATCACAAAAATACAGCGATGCGCACGAGGGATGAGACCAAAGTGAATCGTACGCTCGTCAGAATAAGGAAGCTTTAAGGTTGCCGCTTTGATCGGATCAACATCACCGATCAAGTCTGCTACACTAACATCTGGCGTCGCCAACTTCTCTACGTAACGCTCGTCGCGATGCATCCACTCAATTGGAGTTTTGTCTCCTAGCTCTTTTACCAGATCAATCGCAGTACGACTCATGGGTTGAAGAGGATCATCATTGAGCTCTGAACCTGAAATGACAGGAATATACTCGTCCAGTAAGCCGACGAGTTGACGAGCAATACGTGTTTTGGCTTGACCACGAAGGCCGAGTAGTAATACGTTATGACGACTCAATATGGCACGCTCTACATCAGGGATGACCGTGTCATCAAATCCAACAATACCAGGAAAAACAGTCTCTCCAGACTCAATTTTTGCGATCAAATTGTCGCGAAGTTCATTCTTGATTGACTTCGAAACGTAGCCTGATTTCTTGAGTTGACCGAGTGTCGTTGAGTTGGGAGTAGACATATGCTTGTACTTAGGGTTCGGACGAAGAACAAGCATCTTGCGCTGAGGTTGCAGATATTCGATGGGGAAAAACAACCGACCTAGCTTGTGACGCTTAATCTAGATTAGCGGGCTGATTGAAGAAAGGCATTTGCCTTACCGAATACGATACTTATGAATGACACTTTCGCACTTAGTGGATTAGATATAGCAGTCATGCTGGTCTATGCAGTTGGCATTATCAGCTACGGCATCTACTCAGCAAAAGCGAAGACTTCCGAAGAGTATTTCCTAGCAGGTCGTGACATGACATGGCCGATCGTCGGTATCTCGCTTTTTGCGGCAAATATTTCAAGTTCGACACTAGTTGGATTGGCTGGAGATGCCTACAAGACGAATACACAGGTATTCAACTACGAGTGGCTTGCGAGTGTGGTCCTTGTCTTCTTTGCCATCTTCTTTCTCCCGTTCTACCTGCGTTCTAAGGTCTATACGATGCCCGAATTCCTTGAGCGGAGGTACAATACAGCCACTCGGTACTATTTCAGTTTCATCACGATCGTCGGTAACGTTCTTATCGACACAGGAGCAGCACTTTACGTTGGTACTGTTGTCTTGAAACTTATGTTTCCAGACCTTTCTACGTTTGCAATCGTTACGATTCTAGCCGTTTGTGCCGCTGCTTATACGATTCCTGGTGGTCTGAATTCCGTGATACAGACCGAGGTCATTCAAGCCATACTGCTCATCGCAGGTAGTATTTTGATAACGTACTATGCTTTCGAAGAAATTGATGGTTGGTCTGGACTCATCGCCGGACTAAATGAGATGGGTGCGGCTGGTGACCTTCCGAGTAATGGAGCTGCCTATCAACCTACCAACGCAGATGAAGTCTTAAGTCTGGTTAGGCCAATTGGACCAACAACACGTGACTTCTGGCTAGGTACTGGAGGAGATGGTTTCATGCCTTGGACAGGACTTCTCTTGGGTGCACCGATTCTTGGTTTTTACTTCTGGGCCAACAATCAGTTCATGGTACAGCGTGTACTTGGCGCAAAGGATTTGAACCACGGACGTTGGGGCGCACTCTTCGCTGGGCTCATGAAATTGCCCGTGCTGTTCATTATGGTACTTCCGGGTACTGCTGCTATTCTTCTATTCAAAGATTTGGACATCGCCGCGATTGCCTACCCACTGGCAGATGGCACGTTGTGTCAAGACCTTGCAGAATGTCCGAACGCAACGTATCCGCTACTCTTGTTCCAGCTCTTGCCTAAAGGCTTACTAGGGCTGGTATTAGCTGGTTTGCTTGCAGCAATGATGAGTTCTGTATCTGCGACATTTAACTCAGCATCAACGCTGATTACGATGGACTTCGTGCAGAAGCTTCGTCCCAACATGAGCTCGAAAGGACTTGTACGCTCAGGTCAGATATCAACTCTGATCTTAGTTGTCTTAGCGTGTCTCTGGGCTCCACAGATTGAGTCATTTCCTTCTCTTTGGGAGTATCTCCAGATTGTATTGAGTTTCATCGCACCTCCAGTAGCGGCAGCATTTATTGCAGGACTTTTCAGTAAACGTGTCAACGGAAACGGTGCTTTCACTAGTCTTATCCTCGGTTTTGCAGTCTCAGTCACTTTTGTCATCATGAACTTTTCAGGAGCAGACAACTGGTTCATGGACATGCACTTCCTTCACCGGACGTTCTACTTGTTTGTCCTCTGTATGCTCACCAACTTTGTCGTGAGTTATGCGACCGCACCGCCTGCTGAAGAGAAGATTCGCGATTACACATGGAACAGCTCAATCATTGCTGCTGAGACGGAGGAACTGAAAGACGTTACTTGGTGGATGAACTACCGTTACCAATCTGTAGGCCTTCTTGTGATCACTGCGGTTCTTATCTACTTCTTCTGGTAGATTTGCGGTCAACCATTTCCTTATCAATTTGAAGCAAGCAGTATCACGACCTAAGATTATTCTCATAGGCGGTGGTGCGGCTGGGCTGTGGACAGCTATGTCCTTACTTAGGAAGGGATGGCAAGGCAGTGATTTGACAATTGTTGAGCCTTCCGGCAAAACAGAGGACGATCGAACGTGGAGTTACTGGGCAAGAGAATCATTGTTACCAGCTTCAGTTGAGCAAGCAACGTATTCCAACATTATCGTTTCCAGTGACGGGATGCGCCAGACCTATGCGCTCAATGAACACCAGTATTTTTCAGTTCGCAGTAGCAGCTTCTACACGTATGCAAAAGGTGTTTTGGCGAAAGCTGGAGTAAATTGGATAGCTGGAGCTGCAAAAGAAATTAAAGAGCAATCCACAGAGGTCGCGGTAATTCTCAATGATAGCACACAGCTCTCTGCAGAATATGTACTTGATAGTCGACCACCCAAAATTGAAGTTCCGTCCGAACTATTCAATGCAACGCTGCAGCATTTTGGAGGCTGGTTCGTTGAAATGGAAACGCCCGTTTTCAATCCAGGGGAAGTCGTATTCATGGACTTCATCTCAATCGATGACGGTGTAGCGTTCTTCTATGTCATTCCTACTACTGCTACAACAGCACTCGTAGAGATTGCGGTGTTCAGTGCACAGCCGTGGGAGCAAGCCGACTACGACACCGAAATCGCCAAGTATATCCAAGAGAAATACCGTAGTTCCACTAAGGCTATTCTTGAACGTGAATACGGTGTAATCCCTATGACGGACCAACCTTTTTGGAAAGATAGCACCAAACGTGTTTGGAATATCGGAACCAGAGGTGGTTGGGTTCAACCTTCTAGTGGTTATGCCTTTACGCGCACTGCAAGGTTTGCCAATGAGGTCGCCGAGCGTTTATTAAAATCTACACCAGAGCCATGGAAGCCGTCATCTACTCAGCAGGTATTTAACGCTGTCATGCTGGGTTATATCATAGATAACCCTGAGAAAGCAGGTTCAATCTTCTTCAACCTTTTCAAGAAGAACGGCCCAACGAGAACGTTCGATTTCCTGGATGAATGTGCGTCAGTCGAGGATACGATTAAGCTAATGTGGAGCAGTCCACAGCTTCCGTTTGCCGTTCGAGCGGTTAGAGAATCGGCTGCGCGGCTCATTGGGTCAAAATAGCGACATATGAAGTCGGCAAACTTGCACATTGACTTCACAGAACGTGCTACATTGCGCCTCCCTTCAGAAACCAATTTATGAGAGCAGTTCTTACACTGGCTATTTTAGCCATTTCCATTTCTCTTTTTGCTCAAAAATCTATCATTCGCGGAAACGTGTATGACGGAGATAGCGGAGAAGCAGTTGCCTTTGCAACGGTTGCCATTGCTGGCACAACCAACGGAACGACCACCGACTTTGATGGCTTTTTTACGTTTGCTAACCTGGATGCAGGCGAGTATATAATCGAGACCTCTTTTGTAGGCTACGATACAGCGAGAGCAACACTAGTAGTTGATGGAAAAGACATCAAATACGCACGACTAAGCATCAGTGAGGGCGTAAGCCTTGGTGTTGTTGAGATTAGTGCTGAGCGAACACAGGCAAGAACGGATGTTCAAGTGAGTAAAATCACCTTAACACCACGTGATATTAAGGCGCTCCCAAGTACAGGTGGTGACGCCGATTTGGCACAGTACCTACCCGTACTTCCTGGTATTGTAACCACTGGTGATCAAGGTGGTCAGATTTTCATTCGTGGAGGTGCCCCGATTCAGAATAAGGTATTGCTTGATGGTGTTACCATTTTCAACCCGTTTCACACGATCGGTTTCTACTCTGTCTTCGAAACAGAAGCAATTCGAAATGTTGACGTATTGACAGGTGGATTCGGCGCAGAGTACGGAGGTCGTATCTCGGCAGTTGTAGACATAAACACTAAAGTCGGTAACCGAAAGAAGTTCAGTGGCCTAGTAGGTGTTAGTCCGTTTCAGGGACGTGTAATGCTAGAAGGACCGCTTACTAAGTTCAATGAGAACAGCGGCGGATCAGCGAGTTACCTCGTTAGTGCGAAGCAAGGCTACTTAGACCAGACAAGTCCTCAGCTATACAGCTACGCTGCGGATAGTCTTGGATTGCCTTACAGCTTTACAGACCTCTATGCGAAGGTCTCGACCTTGGGTAGTAACGGTTCGAAAGTTGAATTTTTCGGTTTCAACTTTACGGATCAAGCGGCTTTCACTGGAGTAACCTATGGTTGGAACACGTTTGGAGCGGGAATGAACTTTAAGCTTGTTCCACCGGCTTCAAACTTGTTGATCGATGGTTCGATTAGCTACTCGCTTTATGATTCAGAGCTATCTGTTGCTAATCAAGCACCTAGAACTTCATCATTGACTAATTACCTCGCGAAAGTCAACTTTAGCAACTTCTCAGGTGACAACACAATCAAGTATGGTTTCGCCTTCAACGGTATCCAAACGGATTTTCAATTCGTCAACGGATTTGACCAAGCCTTCCAACTTCGTCTAGACAATACTGAGATCGGCGCCTACGCTACATACAAGCGAACGTGGGACAAATTCGTTATCGAGCCTGGTGTTCGTTTCCAGTTCTACGCAAGTCAGAGTCAACTCAGTATTGAGCCTCGCCTCGGTATGAAGTTCAATGCTACAGACCGTATTCGTTTCAAGTTTGCAGGTGGACTTTACAGTCAGAACCTCTTGAGTTCAGTGAGTGAGACCGACGTGGTCAACTTGTTTGTAGGCTTCATTGGAGGACCAGAAGAAACCGTGCTTGGTATTGACGGGCAGCCACTTCCTGATCGTCTTCAAAAATCTATTCACGCCATTGGTGGTGTCGAGTTCGACATTGCACCTGGAGTGTTGCTTAACGTAGAGCCATACTGGAAGGATTTCACACAGCTCATTGCGATTAATCGTAACAAGCAGACTCCTCAGGAACCTGATTATGTGAGTGAGACAGGTGACGCTATCGGTCTAGATGTAAGTATTGCTTACGATCGTGGTCCTCTTTACATCTGGACGACTTACTCTTGGGGTAAGGTAAATCGTGACGATGGTGATCAGATTTACCCAACGGTATTTGATCGTCGCCACAACGGTAACTTCCTTGTGAGCTACCAATTTGACGAGGCAAAAACTTGGGAAGCTAGTTTCCGCTACAACTTCGGTACAGGATTCCCTTTCACAGGTACACGTGGGTTTTATGCTCGTGAAACGTTTGAAGGCGGTATCAACACCCCGATTACGGAAAACAACCCTGACCTCGGCATCCTATTCAGTGATGCACGTAATGGCCTTCGCCTTCCGAACTACCATCGTGCGGATGTCTCTGTCAAGAAATTCTTTGAATTCAAGAGTGACATGCGTTTAGAGCTCGTTGCAAGTGTTTCGAACGTACTAGATCGCCAGAACATCTTCTTCATCGATCGTGTCAACAACGAGCGAGTTGACCAACTTCCAATCCTTCCAAGTATAGGTGCGACATTCAAGTGGTAAGCTGAATCTGATTCAGTTGTAATCAACAAAAAAACGCGACAGTTACCTGATGGTAGCTGTCGCGTTTTTTGTTGTAAAACCCTGTGTAGAGTATCAAATCATCCGAGTAAGACTTGCGTAAAAACTGACTACTGACCTAGCGTCTGTGGGTTGGCCAATTGGATAATTTCTCGGTCAGTGCATCCCTTCAGCTGCTCACTGATCTGAGTAGCACCAATGGGAGGAAGATCATTGCTCCAAGCGCTGAGGACATAATTGGTAATGTTGGTGATCTCAGCATCGGTAATCCGATGTGCTCCAGCCATCACTCCATTGTACTCCAAGCCATTCACCTGCATTGGTCCTTTCATTCCATACCGAATGATACAGGCAATCTCATTTCGATTGGTCTGAAGCCAATCAGCTTGGGCTAGCGGTGGAATATTCCCAACTAAGCCACCGCCGTCAGGTTGGTGGCAATTCGCACAGTAGTATTCGTACAAGGCTTTTCCTTGACTACGAGGTACTTCTCCGCAACCTTCCATGCCTACGAGCCCAATAGCTGCTCCTACGGTGATTGCTACCGCTACGATTTTAGTCTTCAAGTGATACGTTGTAGAAAGACGCAATGTCTTCAATTAAGTGATTAACGTCTTCTTCATCGGTTCCGTCAGCAAATGCACGTATTTGTCCTTTGCCATCAACGAATAGAATCCGTCCGGAGTGATCGAATCCGCCTGGAGCATCGGGATTTTCGATAGCAACGCTGTAGTAATCATCGGCGATCCCAAAGAGTTCAAACTTGTCTCCTGTCAAGAACCACCAGTCATCTACATTATCGACACCTAGGTTCTCACTGTACGCACGAAGCCACAAGACACTGTCCCGTTTTGGATCAACGGTAAAGCTTACAAGTTTAAGTGACGTCTTTTCTTGCAACGCCTCTTGGATACGAGCCATGTTTCGTGTGACTCTAGGGCAAATCGTTGGACAGCTCGTAAAGAAGATATCGGCGATATAGCCTTGACCTTCGAGCATATCCTCGGTGACTAACATCGAGTCTTGTCGATAAAACGCCCAGTCACCTATGGTGTGATAGATGGTATCACCGTCAACTACGTCAACTTCACCTACGATCGGTAAAGTATGAGCGGTGTGTTGTTCTGGTGAGTTGCAAGCAGCTGTCGCCAAAACACCCGCTACAAAAAAGAAATGGAGTAATCGAATCATTGCGCCAAGATCGATTCTGCAAATTGAATCGCAGTCATCATACTATCGGAAACTTTCTGAATCTCAGTTTCTCTTGAATCTAAATAACCATAGATCGACTTTTCATCGAGAGAATCAACCAAGTTAGAGAGAGGAATGTCGGCGTACATCCAGTTCATCATCATTTCATCTGCACGCTCGAGACGTGTTTTGGCGAAAGCTGTGACCTCTTCTCCTAAGTCACCGCCCAAGATGTTGCGTTGTAGTCGTATCAAACGACCACGCTGTGGCATAACTTCATCGTGAATTGCCCTAACTTTATCGAAGCGAGCCTCGAGGGCAGATGGGGGAACTACCTGATCTATTGAGCTTTGTACTTTATCCGGAGTTGCGCCATTGCATGCTGCGAAAAAGACTACACAAAGTGATAAGATTGGGAACCATGCGAAGGCTCTTTTGTTGATGTTATTAGAACGTTTCAGCATGAGTAACAAAGGGATTTTGTGGTTTAGGAATGACTTGAGACTCGATGATAACGAGAGCTTACATGAAGCTCTTGCTCATGGAATTGTCATTCCTGTATACGTCTTCGACGATCGTATATTTAAAGGAACAACGCACGACTTTGGTTTTCAAAAGACTGGAATTCATCGCGCTAAGTTTTTGATCGAAGCCGTTCATGACCTAAGGATACAACTTAGAGCGTTAGGCAGTGATCTCATTGTGCGGACAGGCCTATCTGAAGATGTCATCGGTAAACTTGCCTCAGACATTGGAACCAAGTGGGTATTCTGTAATCGAGAACGGACTTCTGAAGAGGTGCGTGTGCAGGATTCCCTTGAAGCAAAATTGTGGACCCTCGGCCAGGAACTAAGGTACAGCAGAGGCAAAATGCTCTATCATACAGGTGATCTCCCATTCCCTGTGAGGCAGACGCCAGACGTCTTCACTACTTTCCGGAAAGAGGTTGAAAGGTTTGTTCAAGTTAGAGCACCGAAGCCCGCTCCTGAGAGCCTAGAACCATTTACTGAACCTGTTGCCATTGGTGATATCCCGACGTTAGAACAACTGGGGCATGCGAATGCACCAACGGATGCAAGTTCTGTTCTCCCTTTTATTGGTGGCGAACAGGAGGCACTTAAGCGCCTGAAGTACTACCTCTGGGATACTGACCTCGCAAAGACGTACAAAAAGACACGTAACGGCTTACTCGGCGGAGATTATTCCACGAAATTCTCACCGTGGTTAGCAGCAGGATGCATCAGTCCAAAGCGCATTTATCACGAGCTTAAACGCTATGAAAATGAGCGCGGCAGCAACGATTCAACCTATTGGATCTTCTTTGAATTGCTCTGGAGAGACTTCTTTCGCCTTATCGCTAAGAAGCATCAAAACTCGATCTTCTACGAAGAAGGTCCGAAGGATGCAGACATCCCATCTTGGTCGAACGATCTAGGACTTTTCCAGAAATGGGCCGATGGTGAAACTGGGATTCCGTTCATCGATGCCAACATGCGAGAGCTTAAGCGGACGGGCTTCATGAGTAACCGCGGAAGACAGAATGTTGCTTCTTTCCTAGTGAAAGATCTCAAAGTGAACTGGCAAATGGGTGCGGAGTATTTCGAGAGTCAATTGCTCGATTACGACGTAGCAAGCAATTGGGGCAATTGGAATTATGTCGCAGGTGTAGGCAGTGACCCTCGCGAGGATCGCTACTTCAACATTTTGACGCAAGCAACGCGCTATGATGCGAAAGGCGCCTATGTCAAGCATTGGCTACCGGAGTTGACTAACATTCCAGATGAGAAAATTCATCGACCAGATACATTGAGTGATAAAGAGCAATCGGATTGCAACCTCCGCATTGGGGTTGATTATCCTGTTGCAATGATTGCAACTAGCAAATGGGATAAAGGTCCTAAATCACAAAAACCAAGTCGAACCCCTCGCAAGCGTGGAGGTAGAACTAGGGGTACTCCTCAGTTTGATTTTTAGGAGGGATTTGGGACTAAACATGTGGGATGTGAGAATTCCTTAGAGACGCAAGGACAGCGGTTGATATGCTCTGCATGTGCTGTAATATTTCTTTTCCTGCGAACCATTGTTCCGGCAGGATAAATACCCCAAGCTATGCTGTTCGACTGCTTCGCAGTCGCGAGATGGACCTAGCGTAATAAAGGTCCACGAGTATTGTCCGAACACCTCGACTTTGCGCACCTTGCGCCTTTGCGACGACCGTAGGTCATTTTGCTAGAAACTGCCTGGCAACATCCTTTCTGCGTCTTAATTCATCATATAGGCGCTTCGTCAAACAAAAACGCTATAAACCAAAACAGCCTCCCTTCTCGCAAGAGAAAGGAGGCTGTTCAAGTTAGCATTGCTAGAAGTACTATTCTAAGCCGCTGCCGTCCCAGTTTGCAATGAACAAGTTGGTTGCTCTTCCGCCGCCATTGAAGCGATTCGAAGAGAAAACTAAACGTCCGCCATCTGGGCTGAACATTGGGAATGCATCGAACGTCTTGTCGAACGTGATTTGCTTTAAACCTGTACCATCAAGCTTGATGCTGAACAGGTTGAACTGACGGCCACCTTGATCTTGCACGTGGTGGTTACTTGAAAAGATGATGCGCTTTCCGTCTGGGTGGAAGAACGGTGCCCAGTTTGCTCCACCAAGATTGGTGACGCGACGCTGGTCGGTTCCGTCAACATTGCAAACGTAAAGCTCCATTGCACTTGGCTGCACAACATGCTTGGCTAGAAGATCCTTGTACACTTTTTGGTCCTCAGCTGTCTTTGGACGGCTTGAACGATAGACAAGCATCTTAGAATCTGGAGAGAAGAACGCACCACCGTCGTAGCCGAGGCTATCGGTAATCTGCTTCACATCGCTACCATCAGGAAGCATGGTGTAAAGTTCAAGGTCTCCAGTACGGTCGCTCGTAAACACAATACGACTTCCGTCAGGTGCTACGGTAGCTTCCGCATCATATCCTGGAGAGTCGGTGAGACGTCCTGTCAATGAACCTTCGAAGTTCGCCGTGTAGATGTCGAACGTCTCATATACAGGCCACACATACTTTCCATCGACAGAGCGAGGCGTTGGCGGGCACGCTATGTCTCCAACGTGTGTACTCGCATAGACGACTTCTTGATCGCCTGGCATGAAGTAGCTACAAGTAGTTCGTCCTTGCCCAGTACTCAACATCTGAGGGGCTGCAGCAACGCCTGCAATTGGGCTCATCAAGAAAATCTGATCACACTCGATGCCCCAATCATCATTTTTCGCTTGAAAAACAAGAGATTTTCCATCGCTTGAGAAGTAAGCCTCTGCGTTATCTCCACCAAACGTGAGTTGGTTGAGGTTGTAGATATGCTCTTCTTCAGCATAACGAGCCGTGTCTTTTGCACGGTCATAAGCTCTTCCAAACTGATCGAGCTTCTCCGATGCAGCAGCACCATTGGCCGAAGCGCCACCATTTGATTCACTTGTACCACACGCTGTGATAAGTACTCCCGCCACCATGGCTATCATAGCCGCATATGCATTCATCTTCATAGCGGAAAGGTATTTATTAGTGTCACATCCAAAAGCTACTTTCTGCGTTGCTTTGCACAATGTTGGAACCTTCACTCCAGACTGTGCATTTTCGTGACTTAGGCCATATGCCTTATGTCGAAGCTTGGGACTATCAGACGAAAGTTCATGAGACCCTCAAGGCTATAAAAAAGGCCCACGGTTGGGAGAAAGCTCCCGTTGCGCCCACGCATCAATTAATCTTCGTTGAGCACAATCCTGTCTACACCTTAGGGAAAAGTGGCTCGATCGACCATTTATTGCTTGACGAAGAAGGGCTGAAGGCTAAAGGTGTCGAGTTTCACAAGATCAATAGGGGAGGAGACATCACGTTTCACGGCCCAGGTCAGATTGTTGGCTATCCAATCTTTGACTTGGATTGGTTCTTTCATGACGTACGGAAATACGTTTGGTCGCTTGAAGAAGGTGTGATACGCACACTTGCGGGCTACGGCGTTGCAGCTGAGCGATACGAAGGGTATACAGGTGTTTGGCTTCCTCCGACAGAGGTGCTGCCCTGGCGTAAAATTTGCGCTATTGGTGTACATGTGAGCCGCTGGGTGACCCTTCATGGGTTCGCATTTAATGTCAATACAGACCTGTCTTATTTCCGTGGCATAGTTCCGTGTGGCATTGCAAGTGGAGCACATGAAGTGACAAGCCTATCCGTAGAATTAGGTCGCTCAATTGATCTGGAAGAAGCAAAATCCAGCTTACGCCAAAACCTAGCAAGCATTTTTGGTTTCGAGTACAACTAAATCCTTCTTCAGACGCTTTTCGTACACACTATCAGAAGTTAGATTTATGAGCGACAAAATACCAAGAGCAAAGCAAGTAGCGAGCTCTGAAACGATCATGACTGAGATGATCATGCCCAACGACACCAATCCGCTTGGCGACTTGATGGGCGGTAATCTTCTTCGGTGGATGGACGTCGCCGGAGGTATATGCGCAGGCAAGCACTGTGAGAGCCATGTAGTGACTGCATCTGTCGATCACGTGTCCTTTACGCAGCCGATTCATGTCGGTGATGTCATCACGATTAAGTCTGTAGTAACCAGAGCATTCAATACCAGTGTTGAAGTGTTCGTCGAAGTGTACTCTGCTGATGTCAGGGGAATGAACGCCCGACTCTGTAACCACGCATATCTAACTTTTGTAGCACTCAACAAGGAAACGAGGACGAAAGTCGCGGTACCTAAAGTGCTTCCCTTGACAGGCGAAGAGCAAAAACAATTCGATAGTGCATTGCGCCGTCGCGAACTACGATTGGTTCTCAGTGGTCGAATGTTGCCATCAGAAGCGGTTCATCTCAGTAAGCTTTTCAAGCTCGGAAGTGGAGCAAAGCAAGAAGTGCAACCGTAGCTTCCGTCTTTTTTGTGACAGAGATACACTCTTGGCTGCGCATTTCGAGCTGGACGTGTATTTTAGGGCCATGAAGTCTCGTACCCTATTTAGCTTATGTATTGTTTGTCTTATTGCTGCATGTAATGAAGCGCCTGAAATCGTCTCTTCATCAGCTAATGATGGGTTTTCGCGAAAGCATGAACCGATTGATGCAAACTTAGATTTACGACTTGGTGTACAGGGTGATTTTTCACTTGAGAGTTATACCTCTGCAATACGTGATGCGAGCACTTACCTTTCTGCTCGTAGCGCTCCAGTTGGATTTGATAAAGAATGGAACGTAGAAGGACCCTTTACAGAAGGTGGCCGAGTAAACGTTCTGGAAATTGATCCTGCTAATCCCAATATTGTCTACCTCGGATTCAGTCGAGGAGGGCTTTGGAAGACAACGAACAAGGGTGCCGACTGGCTTCCAATTTCAGATCAACTGCCTTTTCCTACCGTAGGTGCAATCGCACTCGATACTGCTTCCTCTCGTATCTGGATCGGAACGGGAGACCCTAATGTCTCAGGTTACTTCTATGTGGGAGATGGGATTTACTACAGTGATGATGACGGGGACACTTGGATACGGAGTGGCTTAGAAGAGACAGGAATAGTTAGTGGACTCAAGATTGATCCACGCGACCCAAACGTGCTTTATGCATCTACCATGGGCCGCCCGTATGAAGCAAGTGATGATCGTGGAGTCTATAAGTCTACAGATAGAGGAGCATCTTGGACTCAGGTTCTGTTCGACATCAACACCGCAGGCATCAGTGCCATTCACATGGATGCTAAAGATCCAGACATCCTCTTCGCTACGGGTTGGAATCGTCAACGTAACCTCACTTCTTCCACGGTATTTGGTGATCAATCTATCCTTTGGCGTAGTGATGACGCCGGACAAACGTGGACCAATCTTCAACCGGCTGTAGGATATCCTCTCCCTTCTGGTAGACTTGGTTTTGCAATTTCACCAAGCAATTCAGATCGATTGTACCTCAGTGTGACCAATACTGGAAGTCAGTTCGGAGGTTTTTACCGAAGTGATAACGGAGGAATCGATTGGGTTAGAACAGCTGCTCAAGGAGAAGAAGCAACGACCGGCTTGGATCAAACTCCATTGGGAGGTTTCGGCTGGTTTTTCGGCCAGACACGCGTAGATCCTAATGATCCAGATCACGTTTGGATGCTCGGTGTAAGACTCTGGCAGAGTTATGACGGAGGCTATACGTGGACGATGGACGATGAGACGGAAGATTTTTTCGGTACTCATGCTGATAAGCACGCGCTTGAAGTTGGTTCAGACGGTGAGGTTTGGCTTGGTACAGACGGTGGAGCTTACAAAAGAGATCTTCTTAGTACTGATTGGATTGATACAGAGAGTATTCCAACCAACATGATCTATCGTGTTGCTGATACTCCTTTTGATACGAGCACATTTGCTTGTGGTATGCAGGACAACGGTACTTCGCTAGGTGGAGATCTTGAAGCACCAGAAGCTTGGGATGAGCTATTCGGAGGCGACGGTTTTCAAGCGGTCTTCAATGGTCCAGATACAAGCTCAATGCTTGTAGAAACTCAAAACGGCAGAATCTGGCAACTTGATTTAGTTGATGGTTTTGCTAGTTCTGTCGATCCGTTCAATGCAAGTGAAGAGCGTAGTTGGGACAGTCCTATCGCTTCTCTTTACGATTCTCTTGATGAAGTGACCTACTTACTTACGGGATCGAATATCGCTCACGAAGGAGAGTATGATGTTCCTCCTTATTGGGAGCCAAGTCAACAAGTATTAACGAGTGATCCGGATAATCGATACTACGTGATCACCGCTGCTCATATTTCTAAAACGAAAACTAGTTACATCGGCACGAGTGAAGGCTGGCTTTGGAAAAAAGAGCACTTAGCAGCAGGTGATTGGACGCGAATTAATACTGGTTTTTCAGAGCGTTACGTAACGGATATCACGACTGCTCCAGACGATCCGAATGCTGTTTATGTCACCATGAGCGAGTACCGTAACGGAAATACTAGTCCATACATCCTTCGAAGTGCAGATGCTGGAGCCACATGGAATTCACTCCAGGGTGACTTGCCACAGATTGCTGTAAATAGCTTGCTGTCAATTCCGAATACCAACGACAGCGTGTTGATCGCTGCTACGGATATTGGTGTTTATGCATCTGTCAATAGAGGCTACACGTATGCTCGATTAGGTACAAGCATGACCAATGTTCCTGTATTTGATTTAGCGTACGATCCTATTACTTCAAAGCTGATTGCTGGTACGTTCGGTCGTTCGTTGCAGACGTATCCTTTGAGCAGCTTAGAACCGGTCGACACGACTTCGTCTTCCATTAAAGAGACAGCTTTCGCCAAAACAGCACGTACACTCATCGCGTATCCGAATCCTACCCCTGGCTCTATTTGCTTGGAAGCAACCTTGCTCGAAGTAACACGAGGCAGCCGCCTTGACTTACTAAACCTCAACGGTCAAGTCATGCAAACCTGGGAGTTTGCGGCCGGTCAGCGTAAACTGAAGCCTTGTGTTGAGATCAAGGACGAAGTTGCTAATGGTCAATACATCTTCCGTCTAAAGAACAGACATGATGTGCAGTTGGCTAAGGTGGTGTTGGAGCGGTAGGGAGAGTTAACTCAATTAGCGTTACTTCCAAGTCCAGTAGGCATTTCTAACAGAAATGACTCACTGTCTAATTCGAAATTAATTTCGAATACAGATGCTATTCGTATCAAGTGCAGACTCAAGCCTAACCAAGCTGCTCCTGTATGAAGAGGTTCAGCATTTGCCTTGTTGTAAGCCTTTATTGCGTTTCGAATATCCTCATTGTCCAATTGAGGCTTTTGTAAATCCAGGTTGATCGCGATTGCTGCCTGTAAGTTTGGCAGTGCATCTTTCTGGTTAACAGACAGAGCCGTGAAATACAATTCAAAAGAATTAATCCTTCTAAAAAAGTCTTCGTCTAGGTTTTCTCCTTGATTGGAGACTTTTAGAGGTTGTCGTTTCATTCAAATTACCGCCCCGACCGATCAATCGTAGTCGAGTTCGCTTGTTGCGTCGATAGCATCAGGACATCCTGAACATTAACGTGCTCTGGTTGTGCAGCGATATAGTAGATCGACTTCGCAACATCGCTCGCGCGGAGTGGCTGAAAGTCTTTGTAGACCTTCTCTGCTTTTTCCGAATCACCGTCAAAACGTACTTCAGCAAACTCGGTCTCCTCAACGTGAGCTGGAGAGACTTGACTGACACGAATTCCATGACTGTGTAGGTCTAGACGAACACCTTGTGTGATCGCATCTACAGCATGCTTGGTAGCGCAGTAAACAGCTCCTTTGGCATACACTTCATGACCTGCTGTACTGCAGACATTGATGATATGACCTGACCTACGCTCCACCATTTTTGGTGAGACCAAACGGATCATGTACAGGAGACCTTTCACGTTGGTGTCGATCATCTCTTCCCAATGCTCTATACGCCCTTGGTGAATGAAGTCAAGACCTTTCGCCTTTCCTGCATTATTGACGAGCACATCAATCTCATTCCAACCTTCTGGAAGGGTGCTGAGTAGCTGCTCGGTTTCCTCGAAAGCGGTTACATCAAAGCTCAGCAAACGGATAGGAACGTTGAACTCTTTGTTGAGCCTCGATCCTAATGCACGAAGGTTTGCAACACGTCTTCCTGTAAGTATCAGGCGATGACCGTTCTCTGCAAATACACGTGCAGTCGCGGCTCCAATTCCTGAACTTGCACCAGTGATTAACACAGTGAGCTGGCCAACTTTTGCTGCTTCATCAACAGGGGCTTCAAACGCTCCTGTGCTTTCATCATATCCTTCTGGCTCAATGACAGGGCGTAGCAAAGAGAACGCAGCCTGATTAGCTTCTGTATCTAACTCCTCGTTGGCATTGATTGCTTTCAAGTAGAACTTGTGCGCCTTAGCAACATCATCTTCTCGAAGATAAAGTGTTGCTAAATCGTACGCTGCAAATGGATGCTTGTCACCTTCTTTTAGGACTTTCTTTAATTTCTTTTTGGCTTTTTTAGGCTCGTCCGATTGTAAATCCAACTGGGCGAGACGGTACCAAGCATCTTCCTTATTGAAGGTTGATTGCTTAGTGGCTTTCTTCAAATACTTACTAGCCGTTTCAGGCTCTTCGAAGTACTCATCTTGAATCAATGCGCCTAGTCGGTACGTGAGCTCGTCGTCTACCTTCTTGTTTAGCCCATAAGCTGCTTCCAAGTTGCGGCGCGCCATTCCGTAGTCACGGCGATCTAAAGCAACGTGGCCAATGCACAAGTGTGCCTCAGCAGCGAAGTCACTCTTCACCAACTTACCTAGTTCATAGAGCGCGGCATCCGTATACTCATCCTCTTCTGCGCGCAATAGTGCAACGGCATAGTAGTAGCGCAGCTGTGCATTACCAGGATCTGCTCCTAATGAATACTCCGCAAACGAGAAAGCATCTTCTAGCTCATCCTCTTCGATCAAGAGTAAGAGTTGCTTCGTATTTTCTTTTCGAGACCTGCGCGCCTTCTTAGCGACAAGCTCCGCAAGCGTAGGCTCTTCTTCCTCGTTCTTTACCTCTTCTACGATAGGACTAGTAGGCTCGATCGCAACGACTTTTGAGACTTCAGGCTCTTCTGGTGCTGCTTCTTCGACAACTTCAAGTTCACTTTCTGGAAAGTAGTCGGCTTCTATTTTGTTAGGCGGAGTGGACTCCTTCACTTCGACCGTCTGTTCGTCAGCCGCAACTTCTTCAGGCTTTGACTTCTCGATCAGCGTCTCTATAAGTGATTCATCTCGGGTATCCTTGGGAGGATCAACGACAGATTCAGACGGAGGAATCGGTGGAGGTGTTTTCTGCTCTACCTCCACTTTTGGAGTCACCTTCTCTGTTACCGCTTTTGTCACTGCTACGGCACCTGTTGCTGCTGCAATACCCGTTAGAATTTCGGCAGCTGGGGTAACACGTTCCTCGACGATTTCTTTTGGTGTAGTTTCTACTTCTTTTAGCTCTTCTACGGGCTCACTTTCAGAAGTTACTGGCTCTTCAACGGCTGCTGATGCTGGTTCGATAGGCGCAGGAGGTGTTCCAATGAGGCTCTGCATGAGCGTTCCGTCGTCCTCGATGAGGTCGTAAACACTATGCGGCTTTTGCTTGCGAACGATTTTTAAGAATTCACCAATCTCTTGACTTACCTCGCGATAAGGAGCAAGAGCAGTTGCGCTCTCTGGAGTGGATGTACTCCCGAACTCACGTCGCTTGACCAAGTACGCGTTTTGCCAATAGTTCATGTAGCGAATCACATCACTGACACGATCCAAGTTGGTTAGGACACGTGCTTGAACGTTACCAGGACCATTGCGCATCGACGACGCAAGAATAGCGTGTGTATGCTCGCGCGACTCAATTTGTCGGTACGTCGAGAGCATACCGTGCTGACAATTCAAACTGTGCAGCAGTCCGTCGTTGATGAGCACAAAGGTTGGTCCGGCAAAAGACAGCAACGCCTCTGAAAGCGCTCCGCTACGATGGTTTCCGCATTCAGACGAAAAGACGTTCCATCCTTGTGCCTGAAGTTTTTGCGAAAGCTTTGTAGCCTCGCCTTCAGCCGAACCGTGATATGCTACGTGAATTCGATTCATTCGGCAATAAGCGTTTGAAGGGTTTTGGCGAAAGCTGTTGTAAAGGGTCCGTACTCACTGGTCGCAGGTCCGGTGAATCCAGTGTGAACATAACGAACACGATTGCGCTCGTCAACGATCAGTAGCGTAGGGAAAGAACGCACTTGGTCAAGGAAGCCCAATTGCTTGGTCGCTTCTGATTTGACTGAACTACCAGCAAGGTAAGTAGGATAACCAAGTTTCAAGCTTTCGCCAAAACGCTTGATCGCACCAACAGCTCTAGTGGTATCACGAAATTTCTCGAAGGCCAATCCTACAAAAGCCACTTTTTCCGAAGACACCGTCTGACGAAGACTATCTAGAAATCTCGCCTCATCCATACAGTTAGGACACCAAGTTCCCATTAGGCTAATCACCTTAAGCTTACCGGCTAACGCTGGTTGGTCAAGCACTGAAATGGACGACATAGATGCTGGATCGAGCGCCTCTATTTGAATGCTGGCTTCAGGATTTAGAAGGCTGGTTTCTTGTGTAGGGTCCGGTAATTTTGCTGAAGCATTACGCTGCGCCTTCCAAATAGTAGAGTAGTGGTTGCCACTTCTGAAGATGCCAAGTAGGCTACCGTCTTCAAGCACCTTTCCAGTGAAGAGAAAAACATGGGCACCGTCAAAGGTGGACATGTAGAAGCGATCTGCTTGAACGGTTCCTTCTAGGTAGCGGTAGTCCCCTGTGGTCGTGAGGAATGTTCCTCTCAGTTCGTTTTCGTTTTGCTCGAATTCACCGATTCCGATGAAGATACTTGAGGTGTCTTCGACGCTAAACTGCACATCCCAACGTCCACTAAGATCAGTGGTAGGAGTTTTCCGTAGGTGGGTGAATCGATGATCTAAGCCATAGAACGCCGCGAACGGTATACGATAGCCATTGCGAGTCTCGTCAACGTAAGAACCCTCAATAATGCCTGCTTCGTGATAGCCGGTGATGTACGCATCAATCAATGGGAATCGGATCGTAATTGAATCTTGCGCTGTTTCGAGGAGACGCTCATACTCAACATCCGGGACCTCAATGCGTTCCTCGCCATTAATCATAACGACATGAAGCGAGCTGTCAGCCGTGTAGCTAAGCTCCAGGTTGATTGGAAGTTCTCCACGATTTATATCCTCTAAATCAAAATTTGCGGCAACATCATCAGGTTCGACAGTCTGACTCAGCCTTCCATCAAGGTAAAAGATGCCTCGATACGGACCAGGAGGAAGCTTGTCAAACGTGGTGTTTACCACGAGACAGCTTGTAAATAGTAAGCTTGCTAAAACGAAAATGTACTTCATATCCTGCATCACAACATAACCGTGAAGCAAGGCATCCGTTGCCTCTATTTCTCAACGAAGACGGTACCGTGACAAGAAAGATTTTTAGCGTTCCACTTGCATATGTCTAACCTGCGCTACTTGCCGCTGAAATGGTCTTCCTTGTTTGCGAAGAGGACATTAAAACTGGTTAGTGAGCCGTAGATGCGTGAAATGTATTGTTGGAGGTTTACCTTCTCTTCATCTGTCAATGCAGATGAGTTGATTCGCTGCTCCATAACGCGAAGTCGGTCGCGTACCATCACGATCTTATGGAAGAAACCTTCGATAGGCATCTCCTTTGGCTTGAGGCCAGCTTCTCCAGGCTTCATGATCAGTGTGCCGCCGTCCCACTTTCCACCTAGGTCAACTTTGACTTCTAGGGCGTTGTGGGCCTTCAAAATCTTGATGAGGCTGCGTTCTGCTTCATTGAATGAAACAGGATCATTGTTTTCAATCGCTTCGATGACGTCCCAGTCTTTGTAGGTCTTACCTACCATTTTGAGCCCGTCACCAATAAAGCAGACCTCGTATGCAACAGCGTGTATACGAATGATAACGCCCTCGCCATACGAAGGGTGATTAACGCGGCTTCCTATGCCGAGAAGTGTAGTAGAAGTTGCGGTAGAAGTCATATGTGCAATTCTACGCAACTGTTCCTTAACCGTTTCGAAATTCGAGCGGTTTTTTGGATTGACGCTTACGCTACTTCAGCATAGTTGTCATCCCAATTCTTCGGATTTGGCTTGCCTAGCTTACCGATGCTTTTTGCAACGATCGTAGCGACGGTCGCATCTCCAGTAACGTTTGCCACCGTTCGGCACATGTCAAGAGGACGATCGACAGCGAAAATGAGTGCAATGCCGGCCTCTGGAATACCTGCTTGTGCAAGAATGATAACGAGCATGAGCATCCCCGCACCAGGAACCGCTGCAGATCCAATGGACGCAAGTGTAGCGGTAACGACAATTCCCAATTGAGTCATTAAGGACAATTCAAGACCGAATGCTTGCGCGATAAACACCGCAGCGACCGCTTGATAAAGACTCGTTCCGTCCATGTTAATCGTTGCTCCAACAGGCAGGACAAAACTGCTTACTTCTTCTTTTACGCCAATGTGCTCGGTAACGCGCTCCATGGTAAGTGGAAGGGTTGCTGCACTTGAACTTGTAGAGAATGCAAGAAGTTGAGCTGGTCCCATTCCTTTGAAAAACTGACCGTAGCCAATCCCTGTAACAGACCGAACAACGAGCGGATAAACAACAAAAATCATGAGACCTAGTCCGAGTATAACACAGCCAGCATAGCCAACTAAGGCATAGAACAGATCTGCACTGGGGCTTTCGACGACTAGTGATGCTAGCAAGGCAAATACACCATACGGTGCGGCAAGCATGATTAGGTCTACAAGCTTTAGAATAACGTCGTTCAAGCCATCAAAGAAGGCTTTTACGGGGGCCGCTTTTTCTTTATCGATAAGTAGTAAGCCAACGCCAAAGAACATCACGAAAAAGATGACTTGAAGCATGTTACGGTTGCTTCCAGCTGCACTTACGATGTTGTCTGGCACGACGTTGACCAATGCCTCAAGCGGACCTGCTTCCTTTTGGATAGCAGCTTTCTCTGATCGTGAGGTCGCTTCTGTAGCGTAGGCGGCTACTATTTCTTCCCTTGTTTCTTCAGAGATGAGCTTACCAGGCGCAATCACATTAACGGTGATCAGTCCAATTGTTACAGCCAAGACGGTAGAGACAAGGTAAAGACCGACGGTACGTCCGCCCATTGTAGACAGGTCACTTAGGTCTCCAAGATTGGCAACACCCGTGATAAGTGATGCGATGATCAACGGAATCGCAATCACCTTCAGCAGGTTGATGAAGATGGTTCCGAAGGGTTTGATCCAGTCCGAGACAAATCCATCCCAGCCAAAATTGGCTGCGAGTAATCCAAAGGCCACACCTGCGACCATACCAATAAGAATTTGCCAATGTAGAGCGAGCTTCATGGCGGTAATGTAGGGCCAACTAAACATCTATCAAGGTCCTGATCAATCTCATGTATTCTGAGATGCAATCCAACAGGACATTTTCTTATCCTTGCAGTTATGGCATTAAAGGTTTCTGTTTCAGGCGTACGTGGTACACTCGGTACCAGTAAAGACATCACTGGAGATTTCACTCCAGATGTATTGGTGGGATTTGTAAACGGTTATGCGAAGTTTATAAAAGAACGTCACGCATCCCAAAAGGCATCTGTAGGCGTTCGGCCGAAGGTTGTCATTGGAAGGGATGGTCGCATAAGCGGTCCTGTCGTAAGTCAGTTTGTGGCAGCAACGCTCCAATTCAATGGGATTGATGTGATTGATGTTGATCTCTCGACAACCCCAACGGTTGAAATGGCGGTCGTTCGTCATAAGGCGCAAGGCGGCATCGTGCTTTCTGCAAGTCACAACCCTGAAAACTGGAATGCACTCAAGTTGCTCAACGAAAAAGGTGAGTTTATCAGTGCTGAAGCTGGCGATGCGATCAAGCATAGCTATGAGACGGGAGACTTCCATTTCCCTAACAGTAGCGGCCTTGGATCTTTCAAGCGAAGCCACGACGATATTCAATACCACATTGAGCAAACGCTCAATTTGCCTTTGGTAAATGTTGAGGCGATCAAGAAAGCTGGATTCCACGTCGTCGTTGACTGTATCAACAGTACTGGGTCGATTTCTATTCCATCTTTATTGGATGAACTCGGCGTTACCTACGACCTACTTTTTGATGACTGTAGCGGCAAGTTTGCTCACGTAGCAGAGCCTTTGCCAAAGAATTTAGGGGTTTTGGCGAAAGCTGTAGCCACTAGTAAGGCAGACCTGGGAATTGCAGTAGATCCGGATGTTGACCGCTTGGTGCTCATCAGTGAAGATGGACGCATGTTCGGGGAAGAGTACACGCTCGTCGCTGTAGCAGACTACATTCTGTCACACAACGCAGGGCCAGTAGTAAGTAACCTATCAAGCTCAAGAGCGCTTAAGGATATCGCTGATCGATACGACCAACCTTATGCTGCAGGTGCGGTTGGCGAAGTCAATGTGGTGAACAAGATGCGCGAAATCGGCGCTGTACTAGGCGGAGAAGGCAACGGTGGTATCATCTACCCAGCGCTTCACTACGGTCGCGACAGCATTGTAGGCATTGCACTTGTACTTTCTCACCTCGCTGAGAGCGGGAAGAAGGCAAGTGAGATTCGTGCGAGTTACCCTAACTACACGATCGTTAAAGAGAAATTGCCACTTCCTGATCCATCAGTTGAGAAGAAGGTGCTCGATTATGTGACGAAGGCATACGCGAAAGAAGAAGTTGACTTAACTGATGGTGTGAAAGTGAACATGGCTGAAGGCTGGGTTCACCTGCGCGCAAGTAATACGGAGCCAATTATTCGTGTTATTGCAGAAAGTCATGATGAAGCTTCCGCCAAAACCCTTGCTGCGAATGCAATGGACATCATGAAAGAAGCATTGAAGGCATAGGCCTTCAAGAAGCCATTCCTCCACATTTTGTCATATTCCTAGGTGAGCATTTCACTAGGAAGTCCTTTTGTTACACCTTTGATCTAGGCTAATTCCTATTGCTATGCGTGTATATCTCGACAATGCTGCTTCAACTCCAATCTTACCAGAGGTCATCGATGTGATGCTGCCCTTGATGAAAGAGCAGTTTGGTAATCCTAGTTCAATCCATGCGGAAGGTCGCAAGGGTAGAAGTATAGTCGAGGCAGCACGAAAGAAGATTGCGAATTCGCTCAACGCATCAATTGGCGAGATTTTCTTCACGAGTGGCGGTACAGAAGCAAGTAACACTGCGATCAAGTGTAGTGTACGCGACCTTGGAATCACGGATATCATTTCAGCTCCAACGGAGCACCACTGTGTACTACACTCAATTGCTGAGGTGAAGCGCACGAAAGATGTTCAGGTTCATTTTCTTCCACTCGACGAGTGGGGCAGTCCTCAGTCTGCTGCTCTTGCGGCAAAACTCGAAGAACTTGCAGGTAAGCGCGTTTTAGTATCGCTGATGCACGCCAATAACGAGCTAGGTTCAATGATTGACCTTAAAGAAATCGGTGAAATCTGCGCGACACACAATGCTGTCTTTCATACGGACAGTGTGCAGACCATTGGGCATTTTCCGATCGATGTAAGCACAACGAACGTTCACTTTTTGACGGGATCTGCTCACAAGTTCCACGGACCGAAGGGAGTGGGGTTCATGTACATCTCGAATGATCACATCGTCCGTCCATTCGTTGATGGAGGTTCGCAAGAGCGCAACATGCGCGGTGGTACGGAGAATGTATACGGAATCACAGGTATGGCCGAAGCGCTCGTTCGTTCCTATGCACACTTGGCTGAGCACCAAGAAAGAACTGAAGATCTTCGAGCGTACTTCTTGAAAGGCTTGCAAGCATTCGTGCCTGAGCTTAGAGTAAATTCGAAGTTGGAAGGTGATAACCTTTGGACGGTTCTCAGTGTGAGTTTCCCTCCTTCAACAAAGGCTGAGCTCCTACTCTTCAACTTGGACATTGCAGGTATTGCGGCCAGTGGAGGAAGTGCTTGTACATCGGGTGCAGATGCTGGTAGTCACGTCATGAAAGCCCTTCTTGGCGATGATGATTGTATGATCACTGTACGTTTCAGCTTCTCTCATCTCAATACGAATGAGGAGCTTGACTTTGCATTAGCAAAAATTGAGAAATTTTTGAAAGTTGAGGAGAAGGAGAATTCTCCTGTGTAATTCCCAATACGCTATTTGATTTGTCTTAGCTTCTGACGTTCATCCTGTGGGCGACCGCTATTCCGGCTGAACGTCAGGAGTCAAGATTGTCGTTCGGTTAATTACCTATCACCTCAATTCTACCTCGAGCGTTCTTGACTAATCTCGCGCTTGCAACCACTGGGTCATGCTCAAATCCAATGGTATAACCATCGACAGCTACCTCTTCAACGAAGCGAGCTTTCTCTTCTAGCGTAATTAGTGGTCGGATGTCGTACGCAATGATCCAAGGTGCACGCACGTGGGCACTTGAAGGGATCAGATCGGCGCAATAAGCAAATCGCTCACCGCCTCCCATATCGATCATCGGCATCATCATCGCTTCGGTATGTCCGTAAAGCGGACGAAGGGTTACGTTGGGAAGCCAATTCAAATCTTTACCAGGTTTAATAGGAAGCATGTCCAACTGGCCACTAGCTTTCAGTGGTGCAAGGTTCTCCGTCAGGAAACTGGCTGCTTCTTTTGCATTTGGATTCATTGCTGAATTCCATTGTGCATCATTGCTCCAGTAAGTAGCATTGGGGAAAGTGGTAACGATCTCTCCAGCTTCGTTAAAGCGCGTAGCTCCACCAACGTGATCGAAGTGGAGGTGCGTAAGCATCACATCCGTGACATCTTCAGGTTTGACGCCTAACTGTGCAAGTGAAGTCACCAAACTTTGTTCGCCATGCGGATGAAAGTGGCTCCTGAATTTCTCATCTTGCTTATCACCAAGGCCTGTATCAACGAGTATGACACGACCTTTGTCACGTATGAGCAGGCATCTTGCAGCCCATTGGCACAAATTGCTTTTGTCTGGTGCATTTTTCTTCTCCCACATTACTTTAGGGACAATGCCGAACATGGCGCCACCGTCAAGTTTGAAAAATCCTGCGTGTACGAAATCAACTTGCATGGGAAATGTTATTTTTTGAGATTGAGCACAAGTAACAACTTAGATCAGTTATAAAACTACATATGAAAGCTATTCAACTCCTTCTGCTAATAATTTTTGTTTGCTCCTATTCCGCTAGTTCGGCTCAAATTTCATCCGCAGACGATTGGAATACAGATAGACTAGAGCGAGAACACAAGGCGATGAGGGTCTTAATGATTTGGGGTAGTACCAATTTGGGTCTCGGAGTAGTAGGAACATTTACCAGTAAGGAAGAGGATGTACAATGGTTTTCCTCAGTAAACGCTGGGTTCGGAGCAGTAAATTTAGCCTTAGGCTGGATTGGTGTAAATAGAACCCAAAAACAACTAAAAAGCCTTCCTTCTTTAGATGCAGGATACCGAGATTTAAGAAAAACCAGAAATATATTACTTGTAAATGCAGGTCTAGATGTAGGGTACATCGTAACTGGAATTCTGGTTCGCGATGAAGTATTTAGGGGATTTGGCTATAGGCGTATCAACCTGGGGCCGGCTAGTCAAAGAGGATTTGGTTCATCTTTGATTCTCCAAGGTG
This sequence comes from Saprospiraceae bacterium, assembly GCA_045110575.1. Lineage (GTDB taxonomy): Bacteria > Bacteroidota > Bacteroidia > Chitinophagales > Saprospiraceae > CALDTK01. The sequence goes on along the minus strand of JBGCGF010000015.1, from coordinate 189,839 downwards.
CCGCTCTATTGATTTTCGACTCCGTAACTGCATGGTCATTGAGCAAATCGGAAATTCATATTTCTCCAGTTCTTACACCAAACGGTGCAGGACTTGGCTTTCAATCAGACTTTTCCAAAAAACAACCGCAAGGAGTCGCGTGGTTTTAGAAAAACCTTATTCTCTGATGGGCCTATCGCAGCAGTTAGATAAATCGATAAATAAATTATGAAACCTATACAAATTGTACTTCTCTTCTGTATCGCAGTATTTGGATCATCTCTCACTGCTCAGTCGACTGTTCAAGAATGGAATCAAGAACGACTGCTCAGTCAGCGAAAGGCAATGCGCATTAAGACAAACCTAGGTGCGGTACAAACGACGATCGGAACCGTAGGAGTGCTCACCAATAAGGATGCTGGATTTAAGTCCCTTTACGGCGCAGCTGCTGTCTTTGGAGTAGGAAACTCTATGGTAGGCCTTGTTCGCTTATTCAAGATCAAGAAAGACCTGCAAGGAGAAATGTACATAGAAGATGCGTACGCAGATCTCCGGGCTTATCGCAGCCGACTGCTCTTAGGTGCGGGTTTAAATATAGGATGCATCGTGACAGGAGTAATCCTTATTGGCGATGACATTGGTGATTATAGGTTCCGTAATCGAACCGGTAGGCAAAAAGGAAAAGGAACAGGTCTGCTTATTCAAGGAGTGTCTTCACTCATCATAAATCTCGCCTCCTTTCACAGCACCCATAAAAGCAACAACATGATCAAGATCCAACCGATTTTCATTCCAAATGGAGGTGGATTGGGCCTCAGCCTAGACATCAACGAGCTGGCAAAAAGAACCTAACGAAGTCCTTCTACAAAACGAGTCGCACTCCCTGACACATCGCTTGCATCTAAGGCTCGAATAAACGCAGAACCAATAATTCCACCTGCCGCATGACGCGTGGTGGCATGTAAACTCTCTGCGTCTTTGATATTGAAACCAATGAGGCGTGGAGCTTTTAATTCTAGCTTGGTTAGTCTTTCGAAATAAGCTTGCTGTTGGTCAATTCCTCCAGCTTTTGATCCCGTTGTGCTAGACGAAGAGACCACATACAAGAAGCCTCTACAAAGAGAATCGATCTTGCGGATACGATCGTCTGGAGTCCTCGGGGTAACCAAGAATGAGATCCCTAGATCCCGCTTCTCTAGGTCCGCTTGGAATTCAGCCTCGTAGATGTCCAATGGCAAATCCGGAAGAATCAATCCATCAACACCAGACTTCACGCAATCGTCCAGGAATGCCTGTTGCCCATAGCGCAGTACCTGGTTGTAATAGCCCATCAAGATGATTGGAGGCTTGACCTTAGCTCTAACCTCAGCAACCTGCTCAAAAATTCGCTTCAGTGTGATTCCATTCCTAAGCGCTGTGCTACTCGATGCCTGGATTGTATCTCCATCCGCTAGTGGGTCGCTATACGGCATGCCCAACTCAATGAAATCAACGCCAGCGTCACTTACTGTTACCAGTAACTCACCCGTACTTTCCTTGTGCGGGTACCCTGCAGTGGTGTAGATGTTGAGCAGTGGTCGATTAGTATCAGACTCGCTAAAAGGCGCATTCATTTTTTGCAATGACATCTCAGTTGGTTTCATGGATTGGAGTAGTAGCGTATCCCTCAGGATCAGCGAGATAGGCACGGTATGCACCAAGGTCTTTATCACCTCGACCACTGAGGTTAACCACGACTACGTCATCTGGTTTGAAATTGCAACGGTCAAGTGCAGGGAAAACGTGAGCGGTTTCCAATGCTGGAATGATGCCTTCTGTTCTTGATATTTCTAGCGCTGCCAACAATGCCTCACGATCAGTTACCGCTACGGTCTCTGCTCGCCCAGATTGAATTAAATGCGCATGTTGAGGTCCGATACCTGGATAGTCCAGACCCGCTGAAACAGAATACGGTTCAATCACCTGCCCGTCGTCTGTCTGCATGAGTAATGTTCGACTACCGTGGAGTACACCTAGGCTTCCTAATTGACTCGTGGCTGCACTGTGCTCGGTGTCAACGCCCATGCCGGCCGCTTCCACTGAGATGAGGCGAACATCAGGCTCATGTAAGTAGTGGTAGTATGCTCCAGCCGCGTTACTTCCGCCGCCTACGCAGGCGACGATTGCTGTAGGGTTTGGTGACCCCGTAGCTTCCTCTAATTGTGTTCTAATCTCTGCACTTATCACGGATTGAAACCTCGATACTAAGTCTGGATAAGGATGCGGCCCTACCACGGATCCAATAATGTAGTGCGTGTCCTCAGGATTGTTGATCCAATCTTGAATCGCTTCATTTGTCGCGTCTTTCAGCGTTCTACTTCCAGACTTTGCTGGCCTAACTTCAGCGCCAAGCATCTTCATGCGAGCTACGTTTGGTGCTTGACGTTCAATGTCAACTTCGCCCATGTAGACTATACACTGTATACCTTTCAAAGCACAAACTGTTGCTGTAGCTACACCATGTTGCCCAGCGCCGGTCTCTGCAATAATTCGTGTTTTACCTAGACGTTGCGCCAGCAGAATTTGACCTATCGTGTTGTTGATCTTATGCGCTCCTGTATGGCAGAGGTCTTCTCTTTTGAAGTAAACTTTGCAGCCATATCGCTCACTCGTTCGTTTAGCAAAGTATAGCGGAGTTGGGCGACCAATATAGTCTTTCAACAGCTGGTCAAATTCTTGAATGAACGATTCTTCGTTCATCATTTTTAGATAATTCAACCGTAATTCTTCAACATTTGCCCAGAGTAATTCAGGTACAAATGCTCCTCCAAATTCACCGTAGTAACCTGCTTCGTTAACGTGATAATTCATGTTCTAAGAATTGATTGATGAGAGATAAGTCCTTGTGTCCAGCAGACACTTCAAATCGGCTATTGAGGTCAATCCCTTTAAATTGTGGGTGAGATATTTTCAATAGGCTTTCGCCAAAACCAGGTGCAATTCCTCCTGCAAGAAGGAAAGGAATATCACCAGTATAAGTTTCAAGAATTTTCCAATCAAAAGGAGTTCCTGTTCCACCTCCTGGACTGTCAAATAGGAAGTAGTCAACAGCTGCTACATATGGAGATGAAGTGTCATTGAGGTTCGATTCTGCCGAAACAGAAATAGCCTTTATGATCTTTAAGCCAGCCTTACGCAGTCTAGCACAATCTTCTGGCGTTTCTGCTCCATGCAATTGCACCGTGCGGAATCGCCAAAGCTGCGCCGTCCGTAGAATTACGTGAAATGATTCGTTCTTAAACACGCCCACCTTCATCACTTCCTTTGGTAAGGCAAAGACATCTTTACCTACAAAACGTGGCGATTCTTTTACGAAAATGAGGCCTCCCCAATTGATTGAAAGATCGCCAAGTTTGTCCAATTCTGTTTTGGGCGTTAACCCGCATACTTTAACAATCATAATGCTGGCTTTTGAGATTCCAATAATCTTGTGGATGCTTCAATGAAGGCGTGACAAGCTTCACCTGGATCACTGGTTTTCATAAACTGTGTTCCAACCAATAGACCTTGGTATCCACGCGTAAGTAACCGTTCAGCATCAACTGGGTTCTGTATTCCGCTTTCAGAAATCTTAACAAGATCCGTTGGTAGTTGATCGAATAAATCTATAGAAGACTGTAAGTCTATTTTTAGCGTCTTTAGGTTGCGATTATTAATACCTACAACATCTGGATTGATCGTTAGGTAATCCAGTTCTGTAGCATCATGCAGTTCAAGTAACACGTCAAGACCGAGATCGCGAGCGAGTACTGCTAAGTCATTTGCCTCTGGAAGAGTAAGCCCTGCAGCGATCAAAAGAACCGCGTCAGCTCCAGCACTTTTTGCCTCATGGAGCTGGTAAGGCGTAACGATAAAGTCTTTGCGCAATAACGGTAAATTCGTCAACGCTCGTGCTTGTGTTAAGTGCGCCAAGCTTCCGCCAAAACGATGAGGTTCTGTGAGAATGCTTATCGCAGCAACTCCTGCTTTTTGGTATCCTCGAACAACCGCTTCCAAGTCACTTGGGCAACCATACTGACCTTCACTAGGTGATGCTCTTTTATGTTCTGCGATCACTGCAACTGGACCCGAATTCAAAAGCGCTTTTCGCAAAGAACTACAGGTACGATGGTACAAGGGTGACGTTTTCAATTGCTCAATCGTCACGGCTTGTGCTTGCAGCTGAACGTCTTTTCGTCGCTGGGCATTGATAGAATCGATCACACTCATACCGTCAATAATTTTTCGAAGTTCTTTGACGCTTTTCCGCTCAGAAGTGTCTCCTTGGCTAAGGTTACACAATCCTGTAAAGGGCGATCTGTACGCAATTGGATAGCTAGCCCAGTATTAGCCGCGACCGTGTCAGTCTGTGCTTCTGATCCATTGCCACTAAGAATTGAGTGGAATTGTGAGGTGAAATCATCAGCCACTTCGATGCTACGTTGTGCCGTAGGATTGAGACCGAAATCTCTGGCTTGTAGTCCGTAACGACCTCCAGATGAAAAGCAACGTACAGGTCCGGTTAAAGTGACTTCATCGTATCCATCATTGCTGTGAACGATGTTGTACGCTGTACTTGCACCCGCAATCACTTGCGCGTACAACCCTTGTGTTCGAGCATCTGCAACACCGATATAATTGTACTTCGGCTGACCTGGGTTTAGCAGTGGGCCGAGTAGGTTAAAGATTGTCCCGACACCAAGAGATCGCCTTAGTTGAGCCACCGCTCCGAGGGCTGGATGGAAATACGGTGCATGCAGAAACGTGATGTTCGCAGCATCAAGTTGTCGAAGCAGGTCTGATTTGTTATGGCGAAAGCTGAAACCAGCGGCCTTGAGCGTATCACTCGAACCATGCTTTGAGCTAGCTGATCCATTGCCGTGTTTTACAACTCTATAGCCTGCGGCTGCAACCGTGAGCGCGCTTAGTGTTGTGATATTGAAGGTGTTCATGCCATCGCCTCCGGTTCCAACCATGTCGATAGCCTCAGCGCCGTTAAGGTCAACGAGTGTTGCTTTTTCTAGCAAGCTTTCGCGAAAACCCATGAGCTCTTCGTACGTCGGCAAGCGCATACGCAGGGTGGATAAGACCGCTGCGACTTGTACATCCGGCGTCTCATCACTAATGAGTTTGTCCATCATCGATTTAGCCTCGCTTTGAGACAACGTAAGGCCAGCAAAAAGCTTTTCTAATGTGTAACGCATGCTATCGTTTTGCGAGGTTAAGGAAGTTGAGGAGAATGGTCTTGCCAACGGCTTCACTCATGATTGATTCTGGATGAAACTGAAGTCCAAAGGCCGGTTTCCCTTTGACGCTGGCCGCTTGAATTACACCGTCGGTTGATTCGGCAAGGACTTCAAATTCACTTGGTAGTTCGTCTTTGTCAACTACCCAGCTATGGTAACGTCCGATCTCAAAGGTGCTTGGAAGTTTATGCAGGAGGTCGGATGAAACAACTTGGCTGCAAGGTTCTTGAACACCATGTTTTACAGCGTCCAACTGCTTCAGTTTCGCTCCCATTGCCTCTCCTAACGCTTGATGACCTAGGCAGATACCGAGGTAAGGAATGCTGTGCTGGAGGCAATAGTGTACCGCCTCCATCAGGCTACCGCTATCGCTAGGCAGACCCGGACCTGGACTAGCTAAAACTGCATCATAGCTTTTCAAGCTTTCTAATGCTAGCGCTGTATTTCGCTTTACAGTAATGTCGGAAACTCCTGCTTGTCGAAGCAAGTGAACGACATTAAACGTGAACGAGTCATAGTTATCTATCAATAGAATTTTCATAGCGTGACAGACGTTTTGCTTGCTTCTTCAGCAAGGGTGATCGCCTTTCTAAGCGCGTTTGTTTTATGGGTGACCTCTTTGCGTTCGCTAAGCTCATCGCTGGCTGAAACGATTCCGGCTCCAGCACGAAAATGTAGCGTGTTACCGATCACAACTGCTGATCGGATAATGATACAGTGATCAAATCCTCCTCGTGGACTTACGTAACCAAGACCACCACCATATGCGCCCCTGGCTGTCTTTTCATACTGATAGATCAATTCAACCGCTTTGAATTTTGGCGCTCCGCTCAATGTTCCTGCAGGAAAGCACTGTGCGTAGATCGAATACGGGCTGATCTCTCCTTCGACTTCCCCGCTGACCTGAGAAACAATGTGCATCAGGTGCGAGTAGCGTTCGATTTTGCGTAGTTGATCAACCTGCACTGGATAGCATGATCTACTTAGGTCGTTACGAGCTAGATCGACAAGCATTCTATGCTCTGCGTTTTCTTTTGGATCAGCCAACAGGCTCTTGGCGCTTTCATCATCGACCTGCTGATCGCCCGTTACCGCATATGTGCCGGCAATTGGTCTCATCGTTGCTCGACGGTCCTTAACGGTGAGGAATGCTTCTGGACTCGCACCTAACATGCGGTATCGACCAAAATCGAAGTAGAAGCAATAGGGGCTTGGATTGAGACGTCTTAGTTGACGATAGACGTTGAAGTCGTCACCCTCAAAGTTCTGCTCAAACCCTCTGGAGAGCACGACTTGAAAGGTGTCGCCTTTATCGCAGTGTTCTTTCCCTTTTGTCACGAGGTCTTCGTAAGCCTCATTTGTAAGCGTACTTGACTCGCTGCCAACGCACTTGAATTGTTCTGCTGGGCCTAATGGCTTCTTAAATAGAAGTAACAGGCGTTCTGTCATACTTTCTTGCTCTTTCGGTATAAACTCAATGATATCGATATGCTCATGAAAGTGATCGAATACCAATAAGAATCGAAAGAAGAAGTAATGGAGATCGGGCAGGGTAGCCTGGCCTCCTACGTTAGTCACTTCTGGTTCTGCGAACCGATAGGCATCGAAAGAGGTAAAGCCAAAGAACCCATCGATGTTTCCGGGATCTTCGCTGTACGTCACTTTCGCCACCACCTGCTCGAAAGCTGGGAACACCTCGTCTGCAGCGAGCTCTTGATGCGTTACCTGCGCAGCGGGGAAATACGATTCTGAGAACTGTCCGTTTCTCATTTCGATCTCAATTAAGGGATCGACGCCGATAATGGAGTGTGTGTCCCTTGCTTGGCTGAAGTTGTTGGACTCCAAAAGAACGGACGGACTGAAATAGGTGCGCAGTTGGCGGTATAGTCGCACGGGAGTGATCTCGTCGGCTGGGAGCCTTGTACGCTTTACTTGGAAATGATAATTAGTAGACAAAATGCGAGGTTCTGAGGAGCTTAGGATAAGTGAGTGCAAAGAGGCGTCCAGAAGCGGGCTGTCTGCTGTTTAGTGGTGGGTTAACACAGAAAAGCGGCCTGCTCCGAGAAGGAACAGGCCGCTTTAATTGTTGATCTTGATGAGGGATACAACTACATACGGGGTGCCTTCCAAATGGAAATTCGGTTAAGCCACCAACAAGTCTGAGTATGCATTGACATCGGTGCAAATATGGGCTGTCTTTCAGGAAGTTGCAAGTCGAACTTTGATGAGAAGGAAAACATTCAAAAAAGTGGGACTTTTCTGTCGTTCTTTTCACCAAAGCGTGTTTGCTTTGTGGCTCCGAAAAGCATTGGGTTTCCTGATCAATTTCCTTTCGGTAAAACACTCTTTCTCATGCTTTCGAGGCGCAATGTTCGAATTAAAGTCATGCAGCTCCTTTTTGCCGAACGGCAAAACGAAGGGCTGGATGCAAAAGGAACTCTTACTGCCTTTCGGAAGATGGTAGATCAGAGTTACAAAACCCTCCTCTTTGACCTGTACGTTATGTGCAAGGTTTTGGCGGAAGCTAGAGACGAGAAGAAACGTCGGGCAGTAAAAATGGTGAAGACAGAAGCAGATGCTGCTTTTAAGTCCCACATCTACGACAACCCACTTACACTTGCGCTGAGCAACAGTGAAGATCTACTACGCTTTGCTGAAAGGCACAATTTTGCTGAGCTCATTGACGAAGAACGTCTCCGTAGCTTCTACGAAATAGCAAAGGGCTGGGAAGGCTACGAAGAGTTTGCAACTCAAAAGGAACCAACACTCGATTCATGTCTAGGTGCACTGCTCAAAGCGCACAAAGCACTCATGGATAGTGATGGCTACAATGACTTCTTGGAAGATCGGTTTGCCCGTTGGGATGAGGACAAGAGCCTCGTTGTTGGCTCTGCAAAGAAGATCCTGAAAGGTCTTCCGCTCTCAGAGTCGAAATTGCACGCTTACCAAACGGATTCGGAAACGCGACAGGACTTTGGCGAACACTTACTCATGTATGTGTTGGACAATGATACCGAGCTAATTGCCGACATTGAGCCTGTGATCGAAAACTGGGACATTGAACGTGTTGCAGTGCTAGATATGGTGCTCCTTAAAATGGCACTCTCTGAGTTGTTTGAGTTTACGCAAATCCCTATGAAGGTGACGCTAAACGAATATGTTGAGTTAGCTAAGACCTACTCAACGGACAAGAGCAAAGAATTTATCAATGGCATCTTGGACAAGCTTATGCATAAGCTCCAGGATGAAGGCAAAATTGTGAAGAAGGGCCGTGGCCTTAAAGAATAAACGAGCATGACACAACAGATTCTCATTCTCGATTTCGGGTCGCAATACACCCAACTCATCGCTCGACGAGTGCGTGAGCTAAATGTGTACTGCGAGATTGTTCCTTATAACAAGATCCCAGAAATTGATGGCAGAACCAAAGGAGTAATCCTATCGGGTTCGCCGTTTAGCGTACTTCAAAAAGAGGCGTTAATCCCTGAGTTAGACAAAGTGCTTGGAAAAGCTCCTGTCTTAGGTGTGTGCTACGGTGCGCAATACCTAGCGCATGCGCACGAAGGCAAGGTTGAGAGCAGCGACAAACGTGAATACGGTCGTGCTAAGCTGTCGAGTGTCGTTAATAACGATGTACTCTTCAAGGATGTACCTCAGGATTCTCAAGTTTGGATGAGTCACGGTGATACGATTACCAAGCTCCCTGAGTCATTCGAACTCCTCGCGAGCACGTCTGATGTTGCAGTAGCAGCATTCAAGGCCCCAGAATCACGTTTTGGAGCACCTGTTTATGGAATTCAGTTTCACCCTGAGGTGACTCATTCTACAGACGGAAAGCAACTTCTTAAGAATTTCTGCTACGATATCTGTGGCTGTAACGGCAATTGGACTCCTGCTCACTTTGTGGAGGAGACAGTGGCTGCGTTGAAAGAGAAATTGGGCAACGATAAGGTCCTGCTTGGACTTTCTGGTGGTGTTGACTCTTCTGTAGCTGCAAGTCTTTTGCAGAAAGCAATCGGAGAAAACCTCATCTGCTTTTTCGTTGACAATGGTCTGCTCCGTAAAGGCGAGTACGAAGAAGTACTTGATTCGTACAAAGGAATGGGGCTCAACATTACTGGTGTTGATTCAAAGCAACGTTTCTATGATGCACTTAAAGGCATCAGTGATCCAGAAGGCAAGCGAAAAGCAATTGGCAAAACTTTCATCGACGTATTCGATGAAGAAGCACAAAGAGCAACTGGCGTTACGTGGCTAGGACAAGGCACTATCTATCCGGATGTGATCGAGTCTGTAAGTGTACACGGTCCAAGTGTAACCATCAAGAGCCACCATAATGTAGGCGGTCTTCCAGCGCACATGAAGCTGAAGATTGTTGAACCATTGCGAAGTCTCTTTAAGGACGAAGTCCGTGAAGTAGGTGCAGAGATGGGCGTCCCTAAGCATATCTTAAGTAGGCACCCATTTCCTGGACCTGGTCTAGGAATACGTATCCTAGGAGACATCACTCCTGAAAAAGTGGCTATCCTCCAAGAGGCTGATCATATCTACACAAAGCATCTCCGCGATTCGGGTTGGTACGATAAGGTTTGGCAAGCAGGAGCCATTCTTCTTCCGGTTCAAACAGTCGGTGTAATGGGCGATGAGCGCACTTACGAGAAAACTGTTGCGCTTCGTTGTGTAAACAGCGTTGACGGTATGACGGCAGAGTGGAGTAGATTGCCCTACGATCTACTCGCTGACATCAGTGGAGAGATCATTAATAATGTACGAGGCGTAAATCGCGTTGTGTATGACATTAGCACTAAACCCCCAGCGACCATTGAGTGGGAATAACACATTTGGACTTCGGTTCCTTTCTTTGTTTTTGATTGCGCTTGTATTTGCAAGCTGCGATCCTTCAAAGCGTACCCAAAAGACTCCAACCAAGCCAACGACAACGATTCCTTCTACGCCGAAAGACGTGGACATCGTAAAGGTAGATCCGACGGAAATTGAGATTGACACCGTTAAGGTCGACCCCATTGATATTCCATCTGAAGAGATTTTGAATATCCCTCCAGGACCTGAAGGTGCGATGATCAGCTTGATGATGCCGTTTCTATCGGATCAGTTTTACGGTAGCAGTACGACACTTCCGAAAAATTCGGACTGGGGCATGTCCTATTATGCAGGGCTTCGGTTGGGATTAGAAGAGTTAGAGAAGCTCGGACATAATGCTGTTGTTCATGTTTTCGATACGAAGGCAAACGCTGGTGCAACACAAAGGCTCTTTGAGGACCTTGAATTGCAATCATCTCATGCCTTGATCGCACCCTATCTTACTAAGAATGTAAGGGCTGCCGCTACTCCTGCAAAAGCGAGTGGAATTCCGTTTGTTGTGCCATTCAGTGCAGCAAGCAAGCTTGCAAGTGAGTTTCCTCGAATGCTTCAAATGCAACCAGGCTTACTCAAGCACATGGACGGTATGGCTGCATACTTGAATGATAACTTCGACCCGGAACAAGTAGTACTCGTTGGTTTACCGACTGGAGAACAAGACCAGGAAGTGAGATATTTACTAAGACAGCAAAAGGTACTTGATCCAAAAGCAAAAGCTTGGCGAACGTGGAAGCTCGAAACAGCGGACATGGGTCTTCAGGATCTCATGTGGGAGGATAAGTTCCTTGAGGATAAGCAGACGGTATTCGTCTTTCCTGTCTACAAGAAACCTAAAGTGGTACTTTCTTTCTTGAGTCAGTTACAGATTGGGAGGGCAGGACGTGATGCTACAGTATTCGGAATGCCGCAATGGAAGGAATTTCAGCAGTTAGATCCTGCGATCATGGAAGATTTAGGTGTTTTGATCACCTCTGGCTTTCACATGGATAACGACGAATTCGCCGTTCGTCAGTTTGAAGATTCTTTCATTAATCGTTACGGCGCATTTCCTGAACTGCCTGCATATCTAGGATATGATGCGATTCGATACATCGTGCCTTTGGCTAATAAGTACGGCCGTAATTGGACGGAACATCTGCCTAAAAACTTCAAAGGGCTGAGTTCTGACTACAGACTTATCCCTGTGTTTAGCTCAAAAGCTAGTTCAGAGGAAGAAGCTAAGGCGGATCGCTTTGAAAATGCTGCAGTTAAAGTGCTGCAGTACAGAGGGTTCGGCTTTAAGGTCATTGACTAGTCGATTAGATTTCTCCACAGAATTCATAGAAGAACTAACTGTGGATAACGAAGGCCTCTACCTGTAATCATTGATGCGACAAGGCTATAGCTTCGCAGCTGTATGCGCTTAGTCAAACTTGAGATCAAGGGCTTTAAGTCCTTTGCCAATCAGACCGTTCTTCATTTCAATGAAGATGTAATTGGAGTTGTCGGACCTAACGGTTCGGGAAAGTCCAATATCGTGGATGCCATCCGCTGGGTACTTGGTGAGCAAAAGAAAGGAGAGCTGCGTCTTGACAAGATGTCGAGTGTAATCTTCAACGGAACCAAGAAGAAAAAGGCCGGCAATGTCGCCCAGGTTTTCTTGACGTTTGACAACGATAAAGGAGTCTTACGATCTGAATTTCAGCAGATCACTATTGGACGTTTACTCTATCGCAACGGAGATTCTGAGTATCGCTTGAATGGTGTGCCTTGTCGTCGTAAGGACGTGATGGACCTGTTTGTCGATACAGGTATCGAGAGTAACAGTTATGCGATCATCGCCCTAGGCATGGTAGATGACATCCTAGCAGACAAGGATAACTCTCGCCTACGCATGCTTGAGCAAGCTGCAGGTATCAGTGTTTACAAGGTTCGTAAGAAGGAAACCCTCAATAGACTCAATCGCACACAAGAAGACCTCGATCGTGTGGAGGATCTTCTTCATGAGATCGAAGGCAACCTCAAAAACCTTGAAAAGCAAGCTCGACGTACGAAGAAGTACTTCGAGATCAAGGAAACATACCGTGAGCTAAGTCTTGATTATGCCTTCGTAAGCAGTCGCGAGCTACGTGAACAGTCTGACAAGATTATCAAAGAGCTGACTGAAGCTGAAAATGGTTTTCAAGGACGTTCGAAAGAGCTAGAAGAACTAGAAGCAAAGGTTGAGACGACGAAAGAAGACCAACTAACGGATGAATCGCACTTAGCGGATCAGCGTCGTCAGCTTGGTGTAGTCGTAGGTAAGCTTCGAGGAGCTACCAACGAGAAGCAACTTGCTGAACAAAAAATAGCCTACCTCACTCAAAGTCGCGATAAACTCGGTGTTCAGCGTGAGCGGATGCTTGAAGAACGTGAGCGTTTGATCAAGGAGGTTGAGAGCTTTACGACCAGGCATGCTGATTCTCAGGTCGAAATGACTGGGTTTACCTCCACCTTCGAAGAGAAAAAGGAGTCGTACAATGTTGTACAGCTATCGGCAGAAAATCTTCGTACGGATGTCCGTGAGAAGGCTATCGCTGTGCAACAAGCTGAACGTGATTTACTCGAACTAGACAAGCAAGCAGCAATGCTTCAAGGTCAAGTGGAGGCACAACAACGTGAAGCGAGTAACCGTGCTCGTAGAATTGAAGCTGAAGATGGTCGTCGTGTCGAGGCACAGGCTACCGTTGAACAGGCTACTGCACGTCTTGATGTACTGCGTGCTCAGCTTGAGAAAGCAGAGGACGAAGAAAGTCGCCGTGTAGTTGACGAGCAGCGAATGCGTGATGAGTTAGATGAACTCGCACCTCAATTACGTCAGTTTCAAAATGAGCAACAGCAAAAAGAGAATGAGCTGTCTCTGATTCAATCGATGCTCAATCGATTGGAAGGAAGTCCGGAGTCCGTCAAGTACCTCGCGACGAAGCAAGGTTGGCGTGACAAGTTTGAACTTCTAAGTGACATCGTCGACATTCCTAAGGAATATCGTGCTTCTATTGAAGCGGTACTTGCGCCGTTTTTGCATTGCTTTTTAGTGCCGGACAAAGCGACGGCTGCGGAAGGATTGCGGGTTTTGGCGGAAGCTAAACAGGCGCCAACCACGATCCTCGTTTTTGAGGGTATTAGCCTTTCGGCAAAACAACCAGCAGGATCACCTCCAGCGGGAGCTACTCCAGCCTTAGATGTTGTAAAGGCGCCAAAGAAATATGCTGACTTACTGCAAGTACTTCTGGGAGATGTATTTATCGTCCCTGACAATGCAGCACTAGTTGAACTGAGTGACCGTCAGGTTGCTGTGGACACCACTGGAAGACAGGTTTGGACTGCAGCTAGTGCGAAAGGTGGAGCTGTTTCTAAGCTTCAAGGAAAGCAAACTGGTCGTCGAAAGCAGGCAAAAGAACTAGAGGCAAGTATCGAGGTACTCGCTACACAAATACAAGCACTTCAAACGAAGCGTACTGAAGTGAATACAGAGCTGCAACGCATTAAGAGTGGTGCAGGCAAGCATGAATTACGTCAGTTGCGTCAACGTTTTGGCGAAAGCGAAAGACTTCAAGTTAGTGCACAGGCTACTTTGGAAAGCTTGCAGCAGCAGGCACAGGCACGTGGAGGAGAGGACGATGTCTCAAAGAACGAGATTGATGTTTTGCTCCAGAAGCTTGCCGGAGTATCTGCTGCACGAACACCAGTGCAACAGTCGCGTGATGCGGCCATTGCCCAGCAAACTACAGCCGATCAGGATTCAGATCAGATTGCACAGCAACTCTCAGAAGCCAGCGCAGACTATAACAGCGCTAACATGAACCTGATTCAGCTACAGAATAAAGTAGCTGCATTTGAACGTGAGCTCAATTTTGCAAAGCAACAGCTTGAGGAAGTTGTTTCGAACCTAAAAGAGAGTGATCAAGCTCTTGGTACAGATGGAAGTGAGCTTTCTACCTTGATCAACAAGGTGGATGAACTTACTCGTCGAATTTCCGATGGTAAAGAGACCAAAGATCGCCAGCAAGACGATCTCAACCATGCAGAGAAGGCCTACTACGAGCAACGTAATGCCCTAGCTGATTGGGAGAAGAAGCTACGGATCATGCAACGTGAGCAGGGAGACCTGACCGGACTTGTAACCCGCCTTCGTGAGCGTAAGACAGAACTTTCGTTCCGCTTGGAGAACCTCCAGGATCGCCTTCGTATTGAGTTTTCACTCAATTTGGATGAAGCGGTTGCTGATGAACGGGAAGTGAAGCTTTCACTTGCTGAACTAGAACATAAGATCAGCAAGCTCAAAGGGAAATTGGACAACTACGGTGAGATCAACCCACTTGCTGTCGAGGCGTTCGATGCCATGCAAGAGCGATATGACCAAATTTCAGGTCAGCGCGAGGACATTACACAGGCGATGGACGTCTTGCGTGAAACGATCTCAGAAATCGACAAGAGTGCGACAGATAAGCTTACAGAAGCGTTTGAGGCTGTTCGTGGTCACTTCGTAGAGGTATTCCGTCACCTATTTGATGCAGAAGACACGGCGGACATGATCATGGTCGATCCAGAGAATCCACTGGAGTCTAAGATCGAGATCATTGCGAAGCCAAAGGGTAAGCGTCCTCAGACAATCAACCAGCTTTCTGGTGGTGAGAAGACATTGACTGCTACTGCTTTCTTGTTTGCGCTGTACTTAATCAAGCCTGCACCGTTCTGTATTTTCGATGAGGTTGATGCACCGCTAGATGATAGTAACGTTGAGAAATTCAACCGAATCATCAAGCGATTCTCGAAAGGAAGTCAATTTATTATCGTGACCCACAACAAGCTCACCATGGCTGCTGTAGACACTATCTACGGCGTTTATATGCCAGAGTTAGGTGTGAGTTCAGTTACGCATGTAGACTTCCGTGAGTTCGAGTACAGCGATAATTTAGAATTGGCAGGGTAGGGGAGTAAAGCACTTCCTACCAAGGGCGCTTTCCAGCTTTTAGTTCTTCCAACTTGGTGGTAAGCCATTGGCGGGAAACAGTACTTGGATTTTCGTCAAGAAACGATTCTATAGCTGCTAATTTCTTTGAATCACCATGCATTACCTTTGCTAGTCTTTGCGTGACTTTAAGCAAGTCACGATAACCCGTCCTTACCTTTTCACTTAGTTGCTTCTGACGCTTTAAATACGTTCGAAAAGAGTGAATAGTAGAGTAGAGAGGCTCGATTTGGCCTAGTTCATAATAGACTGCCACTAGTAGGTTTCGGGAATTAAGGGAGTATGCAGGATCTTGATACTCAACATCTTGAAGGTATTCAAGGACTCTTCCGTATTCTTTTTGATAGAAATAAAGTTGAGCATAGTTGAAAGATACTGCATTGTCACGATAGTCAGCTGGAAGCTTGTCATTGAATATTTTAAGAGTATTCGATACCCAATCAAACTGTTCTGTGCGTAAGCCTGCAAGAATTCCATTCCTAAATGCCCATGGAGATAGCTCTCCTTGAGCATTAAACACTTCATTCACGAGCATATAATCATATAGCTCAACAACACGATAAAGTGCCTTTGAATCGCCTCGATTAATCCCCCTATTTAAATAATTTAGTAACCCCCTGTACAGGTCTTCTAATTCGTCTGGATCAAATAAAATATGACTGCTCTTTACTAATCCCACTAAAGTCTCGTAATTCGATTTATCTTCTGGCTTCGTATAAGTTTGGATTAACCTAAAGTAAATATCAACTACAGGGTATTCTCTCAAGACACTTGTTTCAACTTCTTTTATTATTTCGGAGATAAGTCGTAAACTATAGTCGCCTTCTAAATAGAAACTTCGAACAAGTACGGAGCAATGAAGCCGTAATTTTTCGATTATATAGAAAAGATCTAGAGCATCCGCAATATCGCTAGTCGTAGCAGCAACGCCTCTACGACGTTCACTATCTGAGAGATCGTAGAAGCGTTTTTCGATAGCGTAGGTTCTTTGAAAATATTTACTATCCCTGCGAGGGTTTTTCTCAATCGCATCCCTTCCACCTCGCAGAACAGAATCATATAGCTTGTCCATCTGACGCTCATTCAAAGCATCTAAAACAAACGGATATTCATGCCCTTTGTCCTGTCGAGTGTACTCTTGGTAAAGAAAACCTTCAATATGCTTGAGCAAGTCTGAAGTGTATTTTCTAAAACGGACGTCATTAAAATTCTTGTCAGGTCGTACAAGCAACCAGAGTCCTTCTTTATCTAGTTTGTTAGACGATACTGCTTTCTGCTTCTTCACGATCGTCTCATAAAGCTCGGTAAGCTTCGGATCACTATTAAAATAGGGGCTTTTGAGGTACTTGCGAAAACGACTGCGTTCGCGGTTACTCAGGCGTTCAATCGTATAGAAAACCTTTGAATCTTTCACGTTAGAACAGTATATTTACAAGGAAGTGCGGCTGAGAAACGTAGCCTTTAGACTGAAATTGCGTATAAACAATTGACGTTTAACTGTTTACGGCTTTCAACATTGCTTTGTCAACGATACAAACATACCAGTTTTGCAGGACTGTACTTGCTTGTTTTATTGACTCTTGTCGAGTTAAGCTTTAAATCCCCCGAACATGAGGCAAATCTTACACTGTTATCTAAGTACCTGTATCTTGGTATTTGGCCTTTCGCTTTCAGCGAAAGCTCAAGTCTCTCAAGTGTTTGTAAACGCGGTTAGCGGTCAGGCACTAGAACTTACCATCAATAGTAACCCGCAAAGACCTGTAATCAGGGAAACGCCTAGTCATGGCACTGCTTTCTTTCAAAGTAGTGGTTCTCGAGTAGGAGCACGCGGTACAGATTTCGTTGAGTATGTTCCTAATACGGGCTTTTTCGGAAGAGATACGATGATGATTCAGTCATGGACGGATGTTCCTAACCTGAGTGCAGTTCGTACTGAATACATCATTAATGTCGGACCTTCTGTTGTCGCTGCAATTGATGATTATTCGAGTGGTTTGATGAATCAGACCATTAACCTTGATGTCTTAGCAAACGATCAAGCAACTTTCGGCAACTTATCTGTGACTGCAATCACAGTAGCGACGAATGGTTCAGCAACCGTCGCAGGAAACGGTACTGTAGATTTTGTTCCTTTTACTGGCTTTCGGGGGATTGCCACTTTTAGTTACACGACCTGTGATTTACTGGGTGTATGCGATGACGCAGTAGTTGCCGTAACCGTTTTAGACCCAAATCCGAGTTCAGACACGCTTAACATTCAAGTCCCAAAGAATGGAGCGCAGGTTGTTCTTATTGACAATCAAGGCTTTCCGCTGACTAGTGCTCCAACTAATGGAGCTTTAAGCGTGGGTTCCCCGTTGATCTACACGCCAAATACGGACTTCATTGGCACGGATGAAATCAAATGGTCATCATTCCAAGCTGGGGCGCTTTATAACAAAGTGGTCTACGTAGAGGTTCTCGATGTAAATCCTGCAAATCAGTTTGCAGTTGACGATGAAGCTTTTATTGCGAAAAACACGGTCGCTTACCTCAACGTTCTAAGCAACGATGTTCAAGGTGCAAGCCTGAGTGGCTTTGCGATCACCTCAGGCCCTTCTAATGGAACTGCGAGCATTCAGAATAGACTGGTAGTCTACACACCTGACGCTAACTACGCAGGAGTCGATCAATTAACCTACCGTGTATTCCCTCCAGGCTACAGCGGACCAGCCGAATACGCGACTGTTGATATCCTAGTTGATGATCTGCAGCCCGCTCTTATCGACTTTTACTTAGAGACGCCTAAGAATACTCCACTCGTAATGGACTATCCTATTCCTTTTAGCAACTATGCTTTCGGAATCAGTACGCCAGTGCCTACGAACGGTAATGCCGCTTTTTACCCGAGTATCGATAGCAACATAGCGGGCTATGATGTAATTGGTGATCGACTTTTGATCTACAATCCAACTACTGACTATACAGGAATGGACATGGTTGTAGCCAACTACTGCATCACTTCAACCGGAGCTTGTATTGCGCTTAACATTCACATTGATGTACTTGACGTAAATCCTCCTACCGGCGGTTGGTGTGTGCAAGAATGTGTCTGGCCTGGTGATACGGACGATAACGGTATTGTCGAACTAGCAGACCTGCTACCTATCGGAGCAGCTCATGGTGAGATCGGAATACAACGCGCTCAAGGCTCTGGTTCTTCTTGGACAGGATTGGAATCTCTAGAATGGAATCAACAATCAAATGGAGGTGGAAACCTGAAGTTTGCAGATGCAGATGGTGACGGTGTTATCGCTGCTGCCGATACAGCTTTCATCATGGCAAATCTAGGTAGGTACCATAAACCTTACCCAGCAACTACCTCTCGAATAAGTGCGCTCCCTTTCCTTCTTTCGTTTGCGTTTGATACGATTTACGAAGGTGAATTGTACTATATCGATGTGCTTTTAGGAAGTCCTTCAGTCTATGCCAATGACATTTACGGGTTCACCTATGAGCTGAATTACAACACGGCTTATGTTGATGAAGGAAGTCAAAGCTTGATTTACGATAACAATTCATACGTGGCTTACGGTTCTCCGACCTTGAATCTTCAACACGAAGAGACGTTTGGCTCGTTAGAAACAGCATTTACGCGAACGGACGGAAGGTCTGTTACTGGTTACGGACGTGTCGCACAATTTGAATTTATTGGAGATGAGGACATACTTGGCATCCGCCCAACTGCTCTTCAGGTTGATGGATCAACCACCAACCAACCAGAGGTAGTTGGCTTAGCAGACTTCTCCATTACAAATGCAACAGTAAGTATTGGAGGACAACGTGTAAACGTACCGGCAACACAGCTTCAAGTACCTGTAGCTCGTCGTCCAGTAGGACTAGCGTTATCTGATCGTGATCTTGTTGTGTTTCCCAACCCTGCGACTTCAACTACTCGCATTCACCTTAATGGTGCAGACGAGATTGAGCTACTCGAAGTACTCAATGATATCGGCCAAGTGGTCTTTAGCGTGAGTGACCTTGGCAATGACTACCAGCTTGGTCTTGCTTCAATGCCAAAAGGCGTGTACACGATACGCGTTTTGAGCGGTGAATCGACACTCAACAAGCGTTTTGTGAAGCAATAAGGTATGCTTAAAGCACATTTCCAATGTGTTTTTGCAACCTTTTCATTCACATTCATTAAGCCCGAATCAACTGTAGATGTTGGTCCGGGCTTTTTGTTTTAGTATTTTTCGTTCACAATGATGCTATTGTGTACTCGTTTTTACTTGTCACCCCGTGCCATATTTGCAATGCGCTAGAGGGATCTAGCCCATAATTGTCAATGTTCATGGGATTATAATTTGTTAATAGCGAGCTGCCTCCGGGCGGCTCGTTGTTTTTTAGGCCATAGCCTAACCCCCTTTCATACATCTGACAAATCACAGAAACAACTAGGCAAAAAAAGAAGAGGTCAAGCTTTACGCGTGACCTCTTCTTTTGAGTTTGTTACAAAGGTGAGTGGTAAATTCTCCCGTAATGCACACCAAAGCCCTTAATACGGTAAATACTTAGGCGCTTTGTGTCTAGAGACTAATTGCCCCCCATTTATTCTTCTGCTGTTGAGCGCTTCTTCAACTTGATGTACGATACCATCGGGAAGTGAAATTCATAACGGCGGGCTGCGTCCAAGCGACTTGTTTTTTTATAGCACAGGCTCATTGCCTTTGCTATAGCGCAGTGCTGCGACAACTGGGCACAAAAAAAGGCCAGACGGTATCGTCTGACCTTTCTCTATTTCAAAAAGAAATATTTGAAATTACTGGTTGTGAGTTTCGTCTTGCCAGATTCCGAGTAGTTCTAAAATTGCGCTCAACATGATTGGTGAATTAAGTTAAATACAGCGAATATCCGCTGACACAAGTATAGAGCCCCTACGCATTTTGTAATACCCCCAAGAATCGGTATTTTGTTCTTGCAAACCCATCTTTTAGAGCTTCATCGAGTTGATATGGGCTAGTAATGCCTCCCTGTAGTTCTTTCCAATGGCGATAAGCTTCTTCTGGCCTTTTACGGTGACCTCGAGGCTATTTCCCTCTACAGCTTCTACTTTCTCAAGGTTGACGATGTAAGAGCGGTGAACTCTTCTGAAAATGCTGGAAGGCAGCTTCGCCTCGAGGCTCTTCATCGTTTGTAGTGTGATGACACGCGTCTCATCGTTTCGGATGATCACATAATCCTTCAAGCCCTCAATGAAAACCACTTCACTGAATTCCACCTTGATCAACTTCTTCTCCGCCTTAACGAAGATATAGTCTCGCTCAACCTCTTCTGAGTGAGAATCAATAATAGCAGACCCTGCCTTCGATGCTACCGCCTTGTTTACGGCCTTCATGAAGCGATCTAAGGCTACTGGCTTCATTAAGTAGTCAACTGCGTTCAATGCGAACGCATCAACGGCAAACTCGCTGTATGCGGTTGTCAGGATAACCAACGGTGGATTATCTAGACTCTTTAGAAAGTCAATGCCATTGAGCATCGGCATCTGCACATCCAAAAACATCAAGTCTACCGATTGCTCTTGTAAAAGCGAGTTCGCTTCAACAGCATTGCTTGCCTTTCCGACAAGCGTTAACGAAGGAATCTGAGAGACATAGGTTTCTATGACTTCTTGAGCGAGCGGTTCGTCGTCGACTATAATGACATTCATGCTTGAGGATTTTCGTGTGCGGGTAGAGGCTTACCGATTGGAGATTGATAATCCTCTCGATAAAGGTTTAAGTAAAGGTCTACCGAGTACGTATCATCGGTAGCAAGACTGTTCAATTCATAACGTCCTGGATATAGTAGATCTAGGCGTCGCTGAACGTTAAGTAATCCGATACCACCAGGGGTATCAAAATCGTCCTCGATTTGAGGCTTGTTGTTTTCTAGGTGAAATCGAATTTCGTCGCCTTCAATCAGTAGGTAAATGTGCACGTAGCCTTTGTCCAAAACCTTGGCTAGACCGTGCTTAAAGCTATTCTCAACGAAGGTGATAAACAGCATAGGTGCAATCTCCTGGTCCGTGATGTCACCGTCAATCTCAAAATGGATGTCTCCAGAAGTATCGTAACGGAGCTTCTCCAATGCGAGATAATTCTTGACGTACTCAACCTCCTTGATCAGCGGCACCATCCGTGCGTTGCTTTCATAGAGCATGTAACGCATCATGTCGCTCAACTTTAACACGGTCTCAGGAGCCTTCTCAGACTTCTTGAGCGTTAGTGCATACAAGCTATTCAGCGTGTTAAACAAGAAGTGAGGATTCACCTGTGATCGAAGAAACCGCAACTCTGACTGGAGGTTTTGCGCCTTAAGCTTTTGCTGTTCACGGGTATTCCTCGTCCAGTCTGCTGCAATTTTGAGCATCGTTGATCCTGCACCTACAGCAAGGTGAGACAGAAATATGCTGCCTTGACCAATGAGCAGAGCTTCTTGTACTTCAGGAGATCGGTTGTACACCCAGAACATGACCAAAGAACGTAGTGGCGTCGCAACAAGTGCTGCTAGTATGAACAGGAAGACATAAAGTATGACGCGCTTCTCATTCAGGTAGTTCGGAAAGAGGTAGTTCAGGTTGAAATACACAATCGCCGCATAGAAGCCTAGCGAGGTTGCTACAGCCGCAAGTTTTTGAGCGGAATCTACGGGGCGTTCTATGTAGAACATCGCCAAGGCAGCAAAAACCCAAAAACCAACGTGATATACCTCCCGTCTTGAGAAATAACTGAACACAGAACGCCAGTAAAAATTGGCGTCACGCTTTGTGATAGAGGCAGTTGTCGGCATCGGCGATAAAAATACATGCATATGCTTGTAAATTCTTGATCCTTCGACCAACATCACCCCTGTGCAGACGAACCTGAACGATTACTTTCGCGCCCAATGGTACATCTCACCCGACGCGTCACCTTTAATGCTGCTCATAAACTCTATGTAGAGGAGTGGAGCCCTGAACGAAACCGCGAGGTTTTCGGTAAATGCGCAAACGCCAACTGGCACGGTCACAACTATCAACTCTTCGTCACCGTAAAGGGTACCCCTGATCCGATGACCGGGTTTGTTATGGACGCGAAGCAACTTGCTGATATCATCAAGGAGGAAGTCTCTGAAGTGCTAGATCATAGCAACCTCAACCTTGACGTTCCGTGGCTACAAGGCAAGCAACCTACTTCGGAAAATATAGCAATCGCTATTTGGGGTCGGCTTTCGCCAAAACTTACCACCTGCGCCCTCCATTGCGTGAAACTGGTGGAGACAGAAAATATTAGTGTCGACTACTATGGTGAGTAATGTGTTACTTGCTACGAACCCACGAAACTGCTAACACGTGTCTTACGAATTCGAAGAACGATACTCAGAGGAGAAAACCAAACGGATAGCCGAGCTAACGGAAGAAACGCTTCGGTTACTTGGAGAAGATCCTTCGCGAGAAGGTCTTTTGAAAACTCCGGAACGCTCGGCTAAAGCCATGCAGTTCCTTACCAAAGGGTATAATGAAGATCCGGCCGCTATTCTGAAGTCAGCTCTTTTTACAGAGGAGTATTCAGACATGGTCGTTGTCAAGAACATAGAGTTCTATTCTCTGTGTGAGCACCACATGCTTCCTTTCTACGGTCAAGCGCATGTAGCCTACATCCCCAATGGGAAAATTGTAGGTCTGAGTAAAATTCCAAGGCTTATCGATGTCTTCGCAAGACGACTACAAGTCCAGGAGCGTCTCACACGTGAAGTACTCGATACCATCCAAGAAGTACTCAAGCCACAAGGTGCTGCCATCGTTATAGAAGCGCGACACATGTGCATGATGATGCGTGGAGCTCAAAAGCAAGCGAGCCTCACCACCACAAGCGCATTCAGTGGGCAATTCGAAGAGCATCAAACGCGATCCGAATTTCTAAAATTGATTTCTAGCGACCTGCATAGGTAATTGGTAGTTAATAATTTGCACGACGCTAGCTCGCCTTCGGCTCATTTTCTAAGTTCGCTCTGCAGATAGCTACTTCGACAAAAATGAATACTATTGGGATGAAGAGCTATAGGCGTTTCTAATAGCGTCTAATCAACGTCCCTAGCGTAATTCAAAATTACCAATTCAAAATTCAAAATTCTTTTCCTTTGAAAGCATACGTATTCCCAGGCCAAGGCGCCCAGTTTACCGGAATGGCTCAAACGCTACTTGATCACTCACCTAAAGCAGCTGATCTTTTAAGCGAAGCCGATGATATCCTAGGTTTTGCCTTGAGCGAAATCATGCTAACAGGCTCAGATGAGGATTTGCGCCAAACACGCGTTACACAACCGGCAATCTTTGTACACTCGGTAATACGAGCAATACTAGCAGGTGACGATTTTGCGCCTGACGCTGTAGCTGGACATAGTCTAGGAGAATTTAGTGCTTTGACTGCTGCAGGAGCATTAAGCTTTAAAGATGGCCTTAAGCTGGTACATCGCCGTGCAGAAGCAATGCAGGCTGCAGGAGAAGCAACACCTGGCACCATGGCAGCAATTGTAGGCCTAGAGGACGCACAGGTAGAAGATATTTGTGCTGCTACAGCCGGCATCGTTATTCCAGCCAATTACAACTGTCCAGGTCAACTGGTTATCAGCGGGGAAATTGAAGCCGTGCAACGCGCCATGGCTGCTTGTACTGAAGCAGGAGCACGAAGAGCACTACAACTGCCAGTTGGTGGAGCATTCCACTCACCATTGATGGAGCCTGCTCGTGAGGAGCTTGAAGCTGCAATCAACGAGACGAATATTCAGACGCCACGCGCTAAAGTTTATCAGAACGTAGACGCCAAGCCGCATACCAACGTTGATGAAATACGCACCAATCTCATCGCGCAACTAACCGGAGCCGTTCGTTGGACAGCTTCTGTACAGCAGATGAAAAATGACGGCGTTACCAGCCTAGTAGAGGTTGGTGGAAAGGGTAGTGTTCTTAGAGGACTTATCCGCAAGATTGACCGCGAACTCGCTACCGAAGCATTAGTGTAAGCTTACAACATGGTAAAAACAGGTGACCTCTTATTGGCTGAGCCATACTTAAACGATCCCAACTTTAAACGGTCCGCAATTGCGATTGCAGATCATCATAAAGAGGGGAGTGTTGGCTTTGTACTGAACCAACCGCTTGACTATAAAGTGTCGGAGGTGATCAATGATTTCCCTGAATTTGACGCACTCATGCATTATGGGGGGCCCGTTCAGCGGGACACCTTGCACTTTCTACATAGAGCTCACCCGCTTGTAAGCGACAGCATTCACGTCATTGATGACATCTACTGGGGCGGCAACTTTGAGGAGCTAACCATGCGCATAGAAGAAGGAACGATCACTCCACAGGAGGTTCGTTTCTTCTTAGGCTATAGTGGCTGGTCTCCGGGTCAACTCGAAGATGAGATGAAGGACAACACTTGGGTTGTTGGCCAAATGAAAGAAGACCTGATCTTCGATACACCTATAGACCAACTTTGGCCAAAGGCCATGAGAAGGCTAGGAAACAGCTTCGGTGTTATCAGTCAAATGGACGAGGAAAGCCTCAATTAGTTATTCGAGACATCGCCTGGAGTATTCTTCAGGCTTTGACGGTGCTGCTCAATGTCAGCGTGCTCAAATTTCCAATTGGTGACGCCCATTACGATGCAGACTGCTCCAGATAGGATCAAAAGGAGTCGACCAAGAAAGCCGTAAAGCAATCCTGCTCCATCCATCCAGACCAAGAAATTGATCTGCACGCCTACCAGCATGAGGATAAGTGCGTAAAGACCAGTGCCTGAGAGGGCAAAACCAAGGATGAGGAAGAGTGTTCTTTTATTCATTTCTATCAGGTTAACCAACAAGGTTGCCGATCGGTTGCTACATTGCAGACAATGCCTCCAGAAGCTCAAATAAAGTTGATCGACTGTCCGCGTGACGCGATGCAAGGTATACACGAGTTTATCCCTACAGAAGTCAAAGTTCGCTACATCCAACAATTGTTAGCGGTTGGCTTTGATACGCTCGATGTAGGGAGCTTCGTGAGCCCCAAAGCCATCCCGCAGATGGCAGATACAGCGCAAGTCCTCGAACAATTAGATCTATCTCAGACGAATACAAAGCTACTAACCATCGTCGCTAACATGCGTGGTGCTAAGTCAGCCGTGACATTCGATCAAGTCGATTACCTCGGATACCCATTTAGTGTGTCAGAGACCTTCTTGATTCGTAACACGAATGCTACTATTGCCGAAGGCTTAGAGCGATTGGATGATATCCATAAGGTCGCTCAAGATCATGGCAAGAAGCTTCTCGTTTACCTGAGTATGGGCTTTGGGAACCCTTACGGTGATGCTTGGAACGTCCGCGTGGTAGCAGAATGGGTTGAAAAGCTCGCTGAGCGTGGAGTAGACCTCATGATGCTCTCCGATACAATTGGAGTCAGTACACCAGAAAGTATCAGTTACCTCTTTAGTGAGCTCATACCAAAGTATCCTGAAGTTGAGATTGGCGCACACCTGCATACTACTCCAGATACCTGGCGAGAAAAGGTGGCCAGCGCGTACGAAAGTGGCTGTCGTCGCTTTGACGGTGCGCTTAAAGGTTATGGCGGTTGCCCAATGGCAGCTGATGACTTGACAGGCAATATGCCTACAGAAAACATTGTCAAATACCTCGACGAAGTTGCTTCATCCGGGATTTCACAAGAAGAACTGAACAAGGCGCTCCTAATGAGCTCCTCCGTATTTCCACTCACATGATTCTTCCTTACGATTTCGGCACACCTGACTATTTGCACGGGTTAGCCTTGCGCGATCTTGTTTTACGAAAGCCACTGGGCCGCTCGATCAATAACGATCCGCTAGAAACGGAATACGATCAAGTACACATCGGTTTACACGATGAGGAACTAGGAATCATCGGAACGTGTACGCTTAAAAAGCACACGGACAATTCACTACAGATGCGACAGGTGGCTGTCCACCCTGACTATAGTGGTAGAGGTTTTGGCGCTCAGCTCGTTGCCTATTGCGAACGATATGCAATTGCTCAAGCAGCACCTAAATTATTTTGCCACGCACGTGAAGTTGCACGTCCGTTCTATGAGAAATGCGGCTGGGTGATCGAGGGTGAAGTTTTCACGGAAGTAGGAATACCGCATTACCACATGTACTACGCAGGATTAGCGTCCTAACTGAATTCCAACGGTAATTCCTGGTTTGCTTCCGCCAAAACCCATTGGGTCTGAGGGGATAAACGTGGGATGTATCGTCAACGACTCATCCATGTCGAACTTGAGCAAATGCGCAGTTGTGTAAGCTTCGAGTGTTTGGACGAAGTGAAGAATCACCACTCCGATGTAGCTTAGTTGAAAGTTCTTGTCGTAGAGGTCTCGACGCACTTTTAACGCTGCAGTCGTCCCTTGCGCGAATCCTGAGAACTCGTGGGTTTCACCATTCAGAGAGGATATATATGCAGCAGAATAGCGATTCTTTAGTGCCCTATTTGCCTCTCCTCGCTGAATTAGGAAAGCATATCCACCATAGATCACTGGCACTTTGATGTACCAGAATTTCTTGTTGTACACCTGGCCTGCCCCGGGCAGCACGAAACTCAACGCCGCAGCACGTTCTGGATTAGGATAGGTAGGCGCGATCAGCTTTCGCCAAAACCCAACACCAAGTGTATCAACATACACCTCTGCATCAGAGGTATCTGATACATTTAGAACTTCCTCTTCAACCTTACCTGATTGTCCAGTATCTGATTGTGCTGAAACCGAAATCGATAGCACTATCAAAGAGAACACTAGGATGAAATACCTCATTCGCCGCGTAACTTTTCGAGAATGCGATTGAATTCATCGTCACTCTTGAATTGTATAACGAACTCACCCTTGCCATTCGCTTGCCGCTTCAAAGAAACTTTTGAGCCATAGTGCGCAGCTAGCTGTCGCTGTATGTCAGAAAGCACAGGTGAAAGACCTGAAGGTCCATGCTGCTCGATAGCTGTTTTGGCTTTCGGCTGGGTAATTCGCTTTACCTGCTCCTCTGTTTGTCGCACATTCCAGCCTTCGCGCTCTACTTGACGTAGAATGGCGAGTTGCATCGCGATGTCATCTAAACCAGCTAGTGCACGGCCGTGACCTGCAGAAATTCGTTTTGCCTTAAGTGCCTGTTGCAACTCTGGAGGTAGACGAAGTAAGCGAAGTGCATTGGAAATCGTACTTCGCTTCTTACCCATGCGGTCGCTCAACGCTTCATGCGTTAATCCTACCTCATCGATGAGTCGTTGGTAGCCAATTGCAGTTTCGATTGGGTTGAGGTCGGCACGTTGAATATTCTCAACGATGGCCATCTCAAGCATGCCCTGATCGTCGGCTGTACGCACATAGGCAGGTACATCCGGAAGTCCAGCCATGCGACTTGCACGAAGACGGCGCTCACCACTAATAAGCTGGTAGCGACCATCAGATACTCTACGAACGGTAAGTGGTTGGATAACATCCAACACCTTGATACTTGCAGAAAGTTCTTCGAGTGCGTCTTCATCAAACACGACCCTTGGCTGGTAAGGATTCGGCTCAATTGCGTCTACTGGGATTCGGAAAGGTTCGGCGTTCAACTCTTTGACAACCTCCGTACGCCTTGGCGTTGGAGCTACGTCATAGTCTTGAAGTAAGGCTTTAATGCCTCTTCCGAGCTCTCGTTTTTTTACCTTTTTTGCCATAGTGTTTGCGGGCTGAGGGTGTAAGGTACCATTTTGTACTGGCGACTTACTGCGAGTTATTGTTATTACCAGTTACTGTTACTGCGAACCAGTGGTTCGCAGTACAAGCAGCACAAAGCAGAACAAGGGCGTACAATGTAGTTACGGGCTCACCAACGAATACCCAATAGAAAAGACGAACCTTCCTGCGGTAGAGTTGAAATTGAGCGGCTCTCCTGCAAGTTGCATGTGATCTCCCACTGGGTCGATGTCACGGTCATACTTGAGATCGACGACTAGGCGCCAGATGTCCAAACCAATACCTGCTTGATATCCTAAGTCTATTTGCTTGTGCGACTGGGTGAGGTTAGCCACTCCAATGAGTTCAGTAGAACTGTCGATGTAAAATTTAGCCACTGGCCCGGCTTGAACGCGAAGGGCGCCCATGCGATATGCGATCATCAAAGGAACGTCCACATAGGCATACTTTTCTGTCCGGATAGACGTCACGAATTCCGTACTGATCAATTCGGAAAGCATGTAGTCTGCCTTTGCGCTCCTGAAAAGCACCTCTGGCTGAATAGCCCAATGATTAAGGCGTAACTGTCCGAATACACCTATGTGATAAGAGAATTCGTTTTGGTCTACCGCAAGCTTAAACTGACGACCAGCATTTTCGAAAGCGACCTCATCTGCTGCAATGTTGGCCGTGGAAGCCCCTGCCTTTAGTCCAAATAGAAATTTGAGGCCTTTTGCGTTCTTTTTTCCAGCGACATACCCCCAGGAATCGTTTTCAGTAAACGATTCTAGATCTACAGACACACGCTTAGATGTCATTTCACTTACACGGAGGAAAGGCTCCACTTGGGCATTAGCCACAAGAAAGCAAGTGCAAACCAGTAAGAGAGTGAGTGCTAGTTTCAAAGGTTTTGTCTGTCTAAGTCTCAAAACAGACACAAAAATGCATTTTATATCCCAGAATTCAAGGAATAGGCCGTCGCTATGTTTTTGATGCCGCATATTGGGCCCGTGGATCACTTGGACATAAAATTTACTGGCAGCTTTCCGAAGGTTAGCGTGGCACCGCCGCCAAAACTTCCTGAGTTTGCCTTTATTGGCCGCTCGAACGTTGGAAAGAGTAGCCTCATCAATATGGTTGCTGGGCGTAAAGCCTTAGCTAAGACCAGTTCTACGCCTGGAAAGACGCAGCTCATCAACTTCTTTGAGGTTGAAGACAAGTGGAATTTAGTCGACCTTCCAGGCTACGGCTATGCGAAGTTGAGCAAGAAGCACCGAGCGAGTTTGCTCACGATGATTAGGACCTACCTCGGTAACCGAGAATCGCTTTATTGCGCCTTGGTTCTAATGGATGCGAAAGTGCCCTTACAACCTATTGATCACGAGATGATCAGATGGCTTGCTGAGCGAGGTATTCCCCAGGCATGGGTTTTCACGAAAGTGGACAAAGGACGAACGCACGAGACGAGTAAAATCCTCGAAAAAACGCTGAAGACACTTTCTGCTGAATGGGAAGAGCCGCCTCCGTACTTTCGGACGAGTAGCACGAAAACCCAAGGTCGAGACGAACTTCTCGAATTCATCAACAAAAGTATCCCTGCGTGAAGGAAGCTTCCATTGAACGCGAACACCTGTATCCTGACTTAAGGGACTGGCCGATCCACAAATTTCATGAGGATCGCAAGAATGTGGTGCGTGAGCTCGACAACGCAAGTTTCGAGCGAATCGTCGAGGATAATGGCGAGTTAGTTGACCTTCTTCAGACGGTTATCTATTCTGAAAAGACTCGAACCAAGAACGAACAATGGAAGGTTGATCCTCCTAATGAGCTTACATGGTGGCGTCGCAAAGAGCGAAAGCTTGTACGAGCAGGCCTAGATGAGAACAATGCTGAAGAAGCGGAGCACCGTCGGGACCTTTTACGAAAGATCATTCATCGATACTCGGAAGAGGTCGTAGGATCCTTTAAAATCTCTACATTTCAGTTTGCCAGGCGATTTCTAACCTTAGCGTTCAACCGTTTGCTAAATGCAGCTGCTGGTAAGAACCTACGTCGCATCGCTCGTGCGAAGGTGAAACTCCGCGATCGTCTAATCATTGGCGGTCAAGTAGAGCGCGTTCGGAAGCTGTTTCCAGATCATCACATTGTAATCTGCCCAACGCACTTTTCAAACTTGGACAGTGCCTTGATCGGTTATGCACTCGATGGGTTTGCAGGCATCCCACATAGTACATACGGAGCTGGTTTAAACCTAATGAATGCGAAGTGGGTCGCTTATTTCTTCAATCGACTAGGTGTTTACCGCGTCGATCGCAGAAAGAAAAACCCCGTGTACCTCGAGGTACTAAAGAGCTTTAGTCGTTTAGCGATTTATAGAGGTGTCAACTCCATTTTCTACCCTGGTGGAACTCGGAACCGTTCGGGTTCTATTGAGAAATCTGTGAAGCTTGGGCTACTCGGTACAACCATTGAGGCACAGCGGCTCATGCTTGAAGACGGGAGCAAGAAGAAAGTGATTATCGTTCCTTTGGTGCTTAGTTATCACTTCGTGTTAGAGGCAAAGTTCTTGATTCAAGATCACCTTAAGCGGACAGGAAAGGAGCAATACCTAGGAGCTCCTTCAAGACAGTTCAGTTATACCCGTTTCCTCAAATTCTTGTGGCAGCTGTTTGGTTCAACAAGTGAAATTCATATTTCTCTTGGACAGCCTTTGGATGTATTGGGTAATCACGTGAATGACGAAGGTCAAAGTTTGTCTTCTTCTGGCGATGTGCTCGACCTGAAGGATTACTTCGTCAGAGATGGCGTCATCAAAGCAGATCGTCAGCGGGAACGAGAGTACACCAAGTTACTCGGTGAGGCGGTGGTCGATCGCTTCCATCGGGACCATGTGGTTTTGACGAGCCATGTCGTCTCTTATGTTGCCTTCCGAATCTTGACGCAGTTCCACCCAGACTTAGATCTGTATGGTGTTCTACGTTTGGTTGAGGATGACTTCCTTTTTGATTTGGATCTAATGAAGAAGACGATTGCTCAAGTACAAGAGAAATTGGTCGACATGGAGTCGAAAGGTTTGGTTCGACTTAGCAATGCAGTCCTTCAAGAACCTGCAGTAGTACTAGAGGACGGTATGGCTAATATGCAGCTGTACCATGACAAGAAGCCTCTATCTATGGCAGGTGGTCGTTTGAAAAGTCAGGATTTTCACTTGCTTTACTACTACCACAATCGCTTATCTGGTTATCCTCTCAAGCGCGCTAGTGAGATCAAGTTCTCTGGTGGCGTGCGAAGTGTTCGTACCGTTAGAATGGCGATGTTGGATGTACCGGAAGGTGAGGTGCAGGGAGTGGGGTAGAGCCATCTTCTAACGATAAAGGCTTATTTCTTCTAATTCATTGGAAACCAGCAGTACTCCCTGCTTTGGATAGGTTACTTCGAAAAGCTTTACTTTACAAGTTCTATAGTACCCTTCTTGGGTGCATGCTGCATTTAAGTAGACTGGTTGCAGCTTAATTATTGACAGCTAGCTATGATACCACGTTCACTTTTTACGCTTCTCCTCACTTTCGCGGTTGCCGTTGCTGGCTACTGCCAGCCATCCAATAACGAGTGTTCGGGTGCTTCATCATTACTCGTTTTATCATCATCAGCTGCGTGCAGCGCGAACGGTATTCAACTAAATGTACACACCGACGGCACAACACGGAGTAGTATCGAAACACAAGCCGTGGGCTATGGCGAATTTGACCGCTTTTATACGTGGACGGCAACCACACGTGGACTGCAACCTAACTTCTCGTTTGGCGCCGGAATCCGCGCAAGTGTCTACGAAAACTTAGGGTCTGCTAGCAACCCGGTTTGTGGCGACTACATTAACAGTTGCATCTACGGTTCACCAATTAGCCTTTCAGGTTGGGAGATAGGTGACAATCTTATCGTACAAGTAGAGTGGGATCGAGCTATTGATGCTCAATTTTCATTTTGTTTTAGTGAAAGCGTACTAGCCCTTCCATCAAATGACCAGTGTATATCCTCCATTGAACTGACTTGTCAATCACAATGGCAATCATTCGAGTTGGCAGGTTCTACAGGAGGAATATCTACTACATGCAATGTGACCCGGCCTCTTTGGTTTAAAATCGACAACCCTGAGCGCAGCTTAAACTTGGAAATTCGTAGCTCTGATTTTTGGGTGCAATACGAAATTTTCACTGGCAGTGATTGCGGCAACCTTACATCACTATTATGCACAGATGCTGCTTCAATAGAACTGCCTCCAAACGATCAGTCTCTTTATATCGCTGTTGGTACTAATACAAATGCGGGAGGCCCAAACCTTTCTTTCGAGATTCGTGCTACTAACTGCCGTGGTCGGCAGTTAGTAGAATCAGGACCAGGAGTTACTTGTTCTGAGGCAGTACAAATAAATTGCTTAGGATTAGACTATTCATGGGATCGTAGATGGAGACCAATTTATATTGGTCCAGATTTCCCTCCCAATTATGTCAACTGGCTGACCCTTGAAGGAACTGGACAGGAGTTGGGAATTGAAAGTGATCCATATGTAGTGATTTACGAAGGAAACGATTGCGGAGGGCTGACAAAAATAGAAGCTCTCGATATACCGAGTAACACTGAATATTTTTTCAATACTACAGCAGGTAAAACATACTACTTCCAGTGCATAGAAAGAACAAGTATTTTTACTGATAATTTTGGCAGACTAACCGAGATTTCTATAAATTGTCGACATCCCCCTTCTAATAACTTATGCACGAACGCAGAACAAATTTTATGTGGAACACGGCTAATTGGCAGTACTAAAGACTCAAGAATTTCTGGAGATCCAGTGCAGCAAGGGCAGTTGCGTACGGTGTACTACCATTTTACTGGAAATGGTCAAAAATACCGATTATTCTTAACATCGGCTACGCCATTAGCTTCACGTGTATTTGCACACATATTTAGTGATTCTTGTGGAGGTTCTAGCTTGAACTACACTTATACAGGAATAGCGAGTCAATCCAATGAATTCGTTTGGCAAGCTGTAACTACACCCGGTCAGGAGTATTATGTAGCAATTGGTTTAGCTATTCCGAATGGTAGCCAAGGGGTACCCGATTTAGACAACTTTGAAATTTGGCTTGAGTGCGAAAATGATTCACCACCTGTGAATGAGGAGCAAGTTGGTGCAACAGCTATTGCATGCGGAGAATCTATAAGTGTACCGACCTTCGGGGATCCTTCTATTGGAGGAACCAGCGGAAATTGTCTAACAGCAAGTCCTACACTTTGGTATAAGTACGAAAGTGATGGATCGTCGATTGATATCAAAACGCGCGCTGTACCAGGGGGAACATCTAGTCGATGGAAAGAAATTAATGTCTGTATTTTAAAAGATGTTGGCGGGCAGCTAACTTATCTTGATTCCGAATATGACCACTATCTTGATACCGACTATGACAATCTCATTAGCTTGGCTAGTGAAGCTGGCGTTACCTACTATTTCGTTTTCGCGCTAGAACTTACTCCAGGCCCAGTACCACTTGACTATGGTTTTGAATTTTCATTGGATTGTCTTCCTCCACTAGCGAATGACTTTTGTTTTGGTGCCATAGAAGTACTGGTGCAGCAACCTGGCGCTCCCCGGGTAACGGTGACCACTGAACTCGACAACGCTTACCCGAGTGGAATACCTAACTGTACCGACGGAGACCTCAATAAAGACGTATGGTATAAATTCGTTGCACCTATAAGTGGGGTTGTTGTCCCTAATGTCAGGAACCTAGAACTTTACCTAAGCTGCAGTGATCAGCAGCCTGTACAATGCGACCAAGATCTACCCAGCAAATTAGGGGGACTGACTCCAGGTCAAACGTATTATCTTAGAAAAGAAGTCCCTTTCTTTGGAGGACAACACCAAATCTACCTAACAGCAGGCTTGACACCGCCCGAAAATGATAGCTGTGGTGGAGCATTGCCTATGATCCTCGATGGCAATGCGACTAATTGGCCAGAAAATCAATTCAGCAATACTGTATTCTTGAATTATGAAGCTAACATTAATCAGTCTTTAGAGTTCAACAATGGTGCATGGTATTCCTTTACTGCTCCACCAACTGGTGTGGTTAGTGTTGAATATGATTTAAGTTCAAACGCTCAACGTGCGGCCGGTTACAGTGTTTTTTACGGAACCTGTGATAGTATGGTTGAGATATCGACTCAAGCACAATATGTACAACACGAATTACATGGCTTAATTCCTGGCCGGGATCACTTTCTCGTTGCGCATGAGTCAACATTCTCGCAAGGCTCAGCAAACAAAGACGTCAGTATTAACACAGAGCAAAAGATAGGTGATGGCCCAGACATGCCTCAACCTGTATTCTTATCCTTCAATAATCTTAGCTGCTCTTCCTTTAATTATGCTTCACAATTTACTCCTGCGGCTCAACCTGATTTGCAATGTGACAATACTAATGCGAATGCCTACGATCGTTGGAAATTTGTACGACTTGAAGCTGTAATGCCATACTCGTCGATCCTGATTGAATTTAGTCCTACAGTACTCGGGGTACCTCCGATGGCTGAAATAGAAATTACTGCAACTCGTATTGGAGCATCAGAACCTGAGTTCTGTTTTGGTCCATTTTCTATAAGTGAAAATGAGTTTGAGATCGCTGCTGAGGACCTAACACTGTATGAAGGGTATGATATTGGGGTAAAGTTTTCTGGAATCGAACC
Organism: Saprospiraceae bacterium; assembly: GCA_045110575.1. Taxonomy (GTDB): domain Bacteria; phylum Bacteroidota; class Bacteroidia; order Chitinophagales; family Saprospiraceae; genus CALDTK01. The sequence goes on along the minus strand of JBGCGF010000015.1, from coordinate 155,248 downwards.
AGGATTGCCGGATGGGAATATTGAAGTCGATATTTGTCTACGAGGAGAACATCATCTAATACAGGGAATCGCTCCTGTTACCTCTCAGTGCCAAGAGACCATCCGTTATAGAGATTCCTATGGTGGATACTATTACTTCAGCCCTGATGCTGTTGACGTGGCCCATTGTATAGATGCCACGAATCCAGCGGGAAGCATTGAGTATGTGAGAGCTCAATCTCCTTTGCCGAATGGTGAGATTGTTCTTCCTCGCTCGTTCACCTTCGTTCCAGAGCAAGCAGGTGAAGAAATGGATGGGCGCTACCGATTGTATTTCCCCCCAACAGAGATAGATCAATTACTAGCGCTTGATCCTACCCTGAATTCTATTCGAGACATTAAAATCCTTATTGACCCAACGGGTACATGCGAATCACCTGGCAGTTCTTATGTGGTGATACCAGCTGCAGCTGCAGGCTTTACTGGTTTCTATTATTTTGTTGAGATCGACCTTGATCTTGTTCCTCGAAGTCAAGGTGGTGTGTACCTTCGAAATGGGTTTACGATGTTAGCCTCTTCGGCTGCAATTACTTCCCCAATTGTGGAAGTAAAGAATCAACCGATTAAGATGTTTCCGCAGCCTGCAACCGAATACGTCAATTTCGATCTGACAGGCTTGCCTGCAAGCTCTACTACAGGTAACATTTACGACCTAACTAGCCGACTGGTAAAATCAGTACTACTCAATAGCGGAGAGATATCGCAATTTTACGTTGGCGATTTATCACCTGGCACCTACTCCGTCTGCTTTTCAATAGACGGACGACTTTATGAGCAAAGGTTAGCTGTCCAGTAGGATAATACAGCCCCATTTCAGCAAAATTAATGTAACCCAATCGAGCAAGAATGTGATGTGTCGAAAGTTTAGTAGGTTTTAGGTAGCCAGCGAAGACTTGCTAGCTAATTTATCAGCAAATTTGTGGAGGTAATGCTCACCCCCTTAAAGCAAGAAAACATGAACGATAACAAATTAGCTGGCAAAAGCGTCCTCATCACAGCTGGTGCACAAGGAATTGGAGAGTCTATCACTAGACACTTTATTGACAGCGGAGCAAACGTTGCCATCCACTATTTCTCTAGTGCTGATACAGCTAATCAGTTGAAGGAGTATGCAACCAGCAAAGGACTAAAAGCAGTCTCGATTGCTGGTGACCTGACGGAAGAAGCCGACGCAAATGCATTAGTTGAGCAGGCGGTAGCAGCACTTGGCGGCTTGGATATTCTGATCAATAATGCAGGTTCTCTGGTTGCTCGAAAGTTGCTTAGTGAGATGGAGACTGAGTTCTGGCATAAAGTCATGGATATCAACCTCACCTCTATGATGTTTGTGACAAGGGCAGCAGCTTCTTATTTAGCGAAAAACGAGAATAGCAGTATCGTCAATCTAGCCTCACTTGCAGGGCGAAAAGGTGGTCACCATGGTTCATTGGCCTATTCAACAAGCAAGGGAGCTATCCTTACGCTAACACGTGCGCTCTCTGCTGAGTTGGGACCACAAGGGATTCGAGTAAATGCAGTCTCTCCAGGCCTAATTCTAGGGACTTCGTTTCACAATACACACACGACAAAAGAATCGGCAGCTGCAACAACAGCAGGCATTCCTATCAAGCGTGCAGGAAACTCAGCGGATGTTGCACGAGCGGTTTTATATCTAGCCTCCGAATTTGATGGCTTCATTACTGGAGCTACGCTTGATATCAATGGCGGTGTTTACAATATGTAATACGAAGCATAATGAACTTCACTTTCAACAAAAAGCACTTCCTTTTATTCTTGCTACTATTCGGCGTTGAAGTACTTATAGCAGTTTACCTGAAATCAGGTTTCATAAGGCACACCATAGGTGACTTTTTAGTCACGATACTCGTCTACTGTTTCCTTAGAAGTTTTATAAAGACCAAGCCACTCTACATCGCAATAGCAACTCTAGCCATCGCTTTTGCTACGGAATTTTTGCAGTTGACAAATTTCCTTGAAATATTAGGGCTTGGTGACAACAAGCTAGCGAACATCGTCTTCGGAACTTCCTTTAGCATTCAAGATCTGGTGGCTTATACACTTGGAGTTCTTCTTATCTGGATGGTTGACAGAACCGGATTATTGAACAATATAAGCCGGAGTGATTTACCTACGGAATAAAGTCAGATGTCAGGTTTTATAAAATAACCGTGTAGGCTCAAGATTGTATATTCGAAGGCGCGGGGTGAGCACGGGTGATGGGGTAGAGCTACTACTTTCCGCATTAGGTGTGCTTCCTGAAAGAAAAGCTACAATGGAACTTATAGAAGATCAAGTGATCGCACATCAAGACTACTCAAAGACATCTTTGGGTCAGGCGAATTATGAGTACTGTGAATTCAAGAGTTGTGACTTTTCAACTTCAAGCCTAGCGAAATGTCGCTTTACGAATTGCGAGTTTACCGATTGCAATCTGAGCAATGTGACGCTGGAAGAGACACTTTTTCAAGACGCGAAGTTTATGGGGTGCAAAATGATTGGGCTCCAATTTTCGAGTTGTAATCAGTTTGGAATTTCTTTCTCTTTTTCAGATTGCACACTCGATTTCAGCTCCTTCTATCAGTGTAAGATTAAGAAGACGTCTTTTGTAAACTCTCAACTACATGAGGTAGAGTTTACAGAGAGTGACCTGACGGAAGCGAAGTTTGATAATTGCGATTTGAGTCGTGCTGTATTCAAGCGTTCGATTCTTGAGAAGGTGAACTTTAAGACAGCCTACAATTACACTATTGACCCTGAGGAGAACCGGATGGGGAAGGCAGTATTTTCGAAAGAAGGATTGTTTGGATTGTTAGGGAAATATGGGCTTAAGGTAGTGCAGTAGGCAACCTAGATTACATTTGGATGGATTCTCCATGACAAAAATTCAGTAAGATTTGAATTTGCAATATATTTTGAAGTCTAAACTTTTCATTATGAAGTATATCCTTACTATTTCAATCTTGATTCTTGGCTGCTTTGGTTGTCTGACAGAAGATTCAAAAATAGTATCGGAAGAAATAGGTAAATCACCGTACGAATTTATGTTTATGCAACGAGCATATCCTACTGGCGTGATTAAGGCGAATGCCTCTACGGATGCCCTAAATTGGAAGAATAGTCTAACGAAAAGAACTGAGTCTAGCTTAGACGAATGGGAATTTGTGGGTCCTTCAAATGTTGGAGGGCGCGTCACAGACATTGAAATTCCAGTTGACGACTGGGGCACCTACTATGTAGGTGCTGCTTCAGGAGGCATTTTCAAGACAGAAAATGCAGGAGGCACATGGGTTCCAATATTTGATAATTCTGGGTCTTTATCTATTGGTGACATTGAAATCTCAAAGACTAATACCGCGAACATCTGGGTTGGAACTGGGGAAATAAATGCGGGCGGAGGATCGCTAGCATATGATGGAGACGGGGTTTACAATAGTACGGATGGTGGTGTAACCTGGGAAAACAAAGGCCTTAAGCATACAGGCAGCATATCCAAAATATTGATAGACCCAAATGACGAAAATGTCCTATTTGCAAGCGCAATGGGGCCCATATTTAAAAACTCCTCAAATCGTGGGGTATATAAATCCACTGATCGCGGTGACACTTGGAATCAAGTGCTATTCATTAGTGATAGCACTGGTATCATTGACATGGCTATCCACCCAACGGATGGCAACATCATTTACGCGTCAGCTTGGCAACGCGTAAGAAGGCCTCAATATCGATCTTATGGAGGTGAGACGTCAGGACTTTATCGTTCTACTGATGGAGGTTCTACATGGTCTGAGTTGTTGAATGGGCTTCCGACCGAAGCTAGAGATAAAGGAAGAATTAGCATTTCGATTTCTCAATCTAATCCTGAAGTGCTTTATTCTAGATATGCTAATACAAGCGGTTCTATTCAAGGCGTTTATCGGACAAATAATGGAGGGGATAATTGGCTTGCGGTTAACTCAAGCCAGCTTCGCAATGTCGGGTTTCACTGGTGGTTTAGTGGGATTCATGTCGACCCTTTCGATGAGAATGTAATTTACAACACTGATTTCATCGTTCAAAAGTCTGTTAATGGAGGAAACAGCTGGGTAACAGCATTTCCAAACGTACACGTAGATCAACATGCAATTGCCTTTAACACGCAGGTTAGGGATGAAGTCTTGATAGGAAATGATGGTGGAGTTTACAAAAGCGAGAATAACGGACTCAGTTCTACGAAGTATGAAAACCTACCCATAACTCAATTTTACAGGATTTTTGTCGACCCTCAGAATAGTAATATCGTTTATGGTGGAGCGCAAGACAATGGAACGAATAGGACGTTCGGTGGTCAGGATTCTTGGTCAGAAATCAACGGGGGAGATGGTTTTCAACCTTTGGTAAAATCAAATAATTCTAGACACATTTTTGCGCTATCACAATACGGCAACCTTGTCAAGTCTACCAATAATGGTTCATCGTTTTTCTACGCAAGAGGTGGCATCGGGGCTGCAGACAGAACAAACTGGGATACTCCTGTAGTCTTAGATCCGCAAGATTCTGAAACTATGTACTTTGGCTCTCAACGGGTTTGGAAATCTACGAATTCGTCTCAAAGTTGGACGTTAATTAGTCCGGATCTAACAAACGGGCCAAGAGGTTTAAACTTAACATTCGGGACAATTACAACTATTGATGTATCACCTCTAAATTCAGACGTTTTAATCGTCGGTACGGATGATTCTAACGTTTGGGTTTCGCAAGATCAAGGAGCAAATTGGAATAATGTATCGAGTGATCTACCAAACCTTTGGACGACAAAAGTGCTAGCTGATCGAAACGACGTTAATACGGTTTACTGTACTTTTTCAGGATACAGATACGGAAGTGATCTTGGGCATGTATTCATGAGTACAGATGCTGGGAATAGTTGGACGGATATAGGCACTGGCCTTCCTGACATACCCGTAAACGATATCGTTAAGGACGTAACCGGCAATCTTTATGTCGCAACTGACATTGGAGTCTTCCGTAGTGATGACAATGGGACTAGTTGGGAATCACTTGGAGATAACCTACCGTCTGTTGTAGTAACTGACTTACATATCCACGAGGCTGACAATTTCCTTTTTGCTGCCACCTATGGGCGATCTGCTTACAAAATTAGTATTCCGGAGGACCCCATAGCATCTAACTCGAATGAATTGATGAATCTTTTAGAGATCTATCCGAATCCCGCTTCAGAGGTGGTTACGGTATCGCTACCAATAACTTCAAAGAATGTCACTGTCAAAATTTACGATAACATGGGTAAAGTAGTAGAGACTAGAGCAATTAATGGAGGAGACACTAAAATAAGTACATCTCTACTAAGCAAGGGTAACTACTACCTCAAGGTGATTGAAGCAGGTAATTCAACTACAAGAAAACTCGTGGTCAATTAAGCTCTAAGAGCTGATAAATTGGTGACAGTACGAATGCGAGACAGCGACCTTATCGAAGCGAAGTTTGGCAACCGCGATCTGCAAAGAGCCACCTTCAAGCGTTCGATTCTGAAGAGGGTGAACTTTAAGACTACTTGCAATTACACTCTTGATCCTGAGGAGATACAGTTAAAGAAGGTCGTCTTTGCTTAAGACGGAAAAATTGAATTATTTGGTAAATTTGTTATTAAGGTAAAGGCCTAAGAGGCGAATAAAGACAGAATTTTCATGGATGAGACTCTTAAGAGTAAAATAATTGAAGCAATGGAGTCGCTATATTCCAGGATAGGGCAGACCTTGGTAATTAGTGACTGGCTGAGTACAAGTGGCCGAAACTATGACCGTCATCAAACGCGATACGGTATACAAACCATTACACTTGATGAGTTCTACATACGCACAAGTGGAGCTATCGCCACAATGGAGGGAAGAAACCAACAGCTAGAATTTCGCTCTGATTGTATCAAGTTTGTCACTATGAGTAAAAATGAACTTTTGATTGAAATGGACCTTCAAAATAATACCTGGAGGAGATTGAAAATATGCAATCAAACGGAAAAGCTAAAAAAGCTAGATGCTTTTTCATTTCATGACCTTTTTGTAGTGAAGGGCTCTAGCCTCACAAAAGACTCCCAGAGTCTTAGTATCGATTTCACTTCTTTCAACAAAAAGACTAATCGAAATGACCGATATTCTCTCGATTTTACTGGAATAGTTAGTCTCGAATTGACTGATCCTTTTCCCGATTCGTTATCTACCATGGAAATATTTAGTTTTAGATATTCCTGCCCAGAGTTATTTGAAGGTAACGTCTCGTTCGTAAGCTGTACCGGTGGTGCTTCGTACTCAATTGAATTTAAATGTAAGGACATTGACTTGAGGGTTATACTGCAACAGGATTAATCTAACTAGGATGAATCAAAGCTTAATTTTCAGATATAAAGCTGACACACCTCAGTTTAGTACACTCAACAACCCCTTCTCCTCCCACATCCCTGAAATCGCAAAACTCGCAGCGTCCGAATTCCAAGAGTTTCTTTCGAAAGAGACAAAAACTTGGGACTATGATTTCTCGAAGAGACGAGGTAAGATGTTTGGTGTACTAGTCGTTGAATCAACTGATGGTTCACTTGGATATCTCGGTGCTGTTTCTGGATTACTAGCAGGAAGCACTACAAGTGACCGATTGGTTCCGCCTATCATGGATGAGACTAAAGAAGGTTATTGGCTGACTACAGGTATGACTGAACTTACTGAGCTTTGTGAAGAAGTCAATTCCTCAAACATGGACGCTGAACGTTCGCGTTTAATTCAAAAGCGAAAACAAAAGTCAAAAGCCCTACAGCAGCGACTTTTTGAGGGGTACAATTTCTTAAGCCTTTCGGGAAAACAACAGAACCTCTTAGAAATATTCAAAAGGCATTCTACAAAAACACCTCCCGCAGCTGCGGGAGATTGTGCTGCGCCAAAGCTTTTACAGTATGCGTTGCAGCATAAGCTGAAGCCTATTGCGTTGGCGGAGTTCTACTGGGGCACAGCAGCAGCAAATACGAAAGAGCACAAAGCCTTCTATCCTGCTTGTAAGGACAGGTGTCGACCGATTTTGGAGTATATGCTGGAGGATGAAGAGTTGTTTCAACTTGCCACAAAGGGCTAATCTTAGTCAGCAGCTACATAGGCGCACTTTGAAGTGAAAAGCAGGCTGAGTGCTTGTATATAGCAATCTTGGAGTTCAGTATTTAAAACGAAAATGAAATACACTTCTTGTAATCTTTTAGGCTTTGTGTTTGAATTTTTCCTTTGCTCAAACTTTTGACGAAATTAAGGTAAGTGCAGAGCAAGGAGACGCAAATGCTCAGCATAGGCTAGGCGGTTTGTTTACCACAGGTAAGGGAGCAACTCTAGATCAAAAACAAGCACTTTATTGGTTTACCAAAAGTGCAGAACAAGAGAATGTAAAAGCTCAATTCAACCTAGGCACAATGTATAGAACCGGTACAGGGGTAATAACAGATCACAAGCAGGCACTTTATTGGTATAAGAAGAGTGCATCACAAGGCGACACATATGCTCAATATATTATCGGTGTGATGTGCTGTAATGGAGAAGGAACACCAGCAGATAAAAAGCAAGCTGCGAGCTGGATAAAGTTATCGTCTGAGAGTGGAAATGAATCGGCAAAGTCTCTATGGGGTAAATATGAGCTTCATAAATATTAATGGACAATATTAATATAGATACATATTGAAGTAACGTGAGTTTTATAACCGAAGAGGTCTCTAAGTCATAATAAAGAACCAAAGTAAAAAGGCTACAAGCCCTGGTAATACTAAACTCCCGTCTAAATATACCCCATAATACAGGTGATGAGGCCGGGTTTTAGCGAAAGCATAAACCATAGAACCACCAGTAAATACAGACCCCACAAATAGCCCTTGAGCAGCAAAGTCATCAAGTGTAGTCGGACCAAAGGAATAGAGTTGAATATTTAGTCCAACCGAGATCGCAATTAGTGCCATACTCAACCACATCGTCTTCACCCTCCCAAACCGTAGCGGCCAAGTAATAACACCTTCCATCTGATCCTGCTCGGTATCGCGCCAATCAAAAGCGAGCGTGAGCCCGACGAGGAAGAAGAGACGCTCGAAGACTAGCCACCAATTCATCTCACCTAAGGCGCTCATCGGGACAACTGTACACAGCCATACCCAGCCTACAGAAAGCCAGAGGACCTTCGCAGACCCAAAGTCACGCAGACGCTTCCATTTGATGAGCGGGATCGCATACAAGGCGCTAACGATCGCTGGAAACGCAATGCGCCACTGCCAATTCCACGGTAAGGTGACAAAGAGTACGAGTGCACCCAGGAATCCAAGTGGCACTAAGGCAAACAGCAAACGCTGTAGTTTGAATACCGCCTGCCAACGCTTGGTGGGCAGAGTCGGGAGTAGTCGCCAAAGACTGTATAGCCGATGAAACGAATAGAAACTCACACTCGCAAAAAAGACGAGCGCCGCGTATCGAAACGTGACACCACTTTCGAAGTTAGGAGACAGCATAGCAGAGCAAACCACCTGTACAGCAGCGGCCAGTCCTATCCAAACATGCGAATACACGAGCGCATTACCTATGCGCTCCCACCAAGGAAGTTGACCTTCCCTAGAAGTACTTGAAGTTGTGGTTTGCCTCAATGGTTTGGAGTGTCTCGTAAAGAACACGAACGACGTTAGCTATATCTTCGCGGTGAGCTGTTTCAACCGTTGTGTGCATGTAACGTAACGGAATGCTCACTAATGCACTTGGTACACCAGAGTTGCTATACGCGAATGCATCCGTATCCGTACCGGTAGAGCGACTGCTCGCTTCTTTCTGGAGAGGAATATCATTTGCCTTGGCAGCATCGATAATGAGCTGGAGAAGCTTTGTGTGCACTGCAGGAGCGAACGTGACGCTTGGACCGCCGCCCAACTTCACATCACCGTGCACCTTCTTGTCGATGTGCGGAGTGTTCGTGTCGTGAGTAACGTCTACAACAAGTGCAACGTCTGGCTTAATGTGATTCGCAATCATCTGAGCACCACGCAAACCGATCTCCTCCTGAACGCTGTTCACGATGTAAAGGCTAAACGGTAGCTTGATGTTGTTCTCCTTGATCATGCGAGTAACCTGTGCGATAGCAAAGCCACCCATACGGTTGTCGAGTGCGCGACCTACGATGAAGTTGTCGCCAAGCTCCATGAGGTCATCGTCAAATACGACAACGGCACCAACATCAACTCCCTTTTCGAGAACTTCTGCTTTAGTAGTTGCACCAACGTCTAGAAAGATCGTTTCTAGTTTTGGCGTAAGCTTACTATCTCCACGACGCGTATGAATCGCAGGCCATCCGAAGATTCCTGGAACAACGCCCTTCTCACCGAAGATCTTAACGCGCTTTGAAGGCGCGATGTGTGGATCAGATCCACCGTTACGGATTACGTGAATAAACCCGTCATCAGTGATGTAGTGGACAAACCAGCTGATCTCATCGGCGTGTGCTTCAATAACCACTTTAGTATCCATTCCTGGATTGATCAAGCCGTAAGCAGTACCGTAGTTGTCGAGATACATTTCGTCTACGAGAGGCTCGATGTAATCGTACCAAAGCTTCTGACCAGAACTTTCGAATCCGGTAGGGCTGTCGTGATTCAGGTAGCGCACCATGAAATCATGCGCTTCTTTATTGAAGATAGAGGCCGTGTCGACCATAGCTGGGAATATTTTTTGACGCCTGAGCAGGCAATTTCATTACCGTTTCAGACCTAGAAGTAGGCGGCGCGAAAGTAGGCGCTTTCCAGTTACTTGGCTAGCTGTAAACTAGTAGCCGTTCTCCATTCGCTTAACGCACTCAATTGCGCATCGTTCACGCTGCCGTTTTCTTTGGCAACTTCGATGAGGGTAGGGTAGTCAGATAAGGTCTGCATAGGACAGTTCGCTTCCGCAAAACGAGCAGCAGCCGCGTCGAAACCGTACGTAAAGATGGCCAAGGTCGCTACGACCACGATGCCGGCTTCACGGAGAGCCTCAACTGCTTCGAGTGAACTTCCACCTGTACTGATGAGGTCTTCGATTACGATTACGCGATCACCTGCATTGAGGCGACCTTCTATTCTGTTTTGTCGACCGTGACTTTTTGCGCTAGAACGAACATATGCCATCGGGATACCCAGCTTGTCACCTACTAAGGCGGCGTGTGGAATTCCAGCAGTGGCGACACCTACTACGGCGTCAATGTTGTCATATTGCTGTGTCATTTCAGCTAATCCATCACGAATTTGGTCACGAACGCTCGGATAAGCGAGTGCAACGCGGTTGTCGGTGTAGATTGGCGACTTTATGCCGCTGGCCCACGTGAATGGGTCGTCAGGGCGAAGGCGCACAGCTTCAATGCGCAAGAGCTCGGATGCTATTTTGGCGGCTTGTTTCATCTTCCGCGAATGTATACGATCTACGTCAACGATTGCCCATTAAGATTGCAATCTGAAATAACAGAACCTCGAACGGAGCTAACTTTACGTTACCCCGGCAAAAAGCAGTTCTTTCTTCAAGTCACTGACACGCTAGAAAGCGGCAGTTATCCCGATGGTGCAGCTATCATCTGCGCTGATGTAGAACAGGCTTGGGAGGACTTCAAAGCTCTACACAAGTGGGTTGCAGCTGCAGGCGGTGCCGTTTGGAATGATGGTAAACTCCTCTGCATTCACAGAAGAGGTAGCTGGGATTTGCCAAAAGGTAAAATTGACGAAGGCGAGACAATCGCTGAGGCCGCTGTTCGTGAAGTACAAGAAGAAACCGGTATCCAAGAGATTGCACTAGGGGAGGCATTGCCTACGACGTACCATACCTACCGCACGAAGAAGAACAATCGCGTGCTAAAGCCGACGTACTGGTTTACCATGCATACCAAGGAGATCGCTCTCGTTCCTCAGGAAGAAGAGGACATTGAGAAAGCGGAGTGGGTTGGAAGCGATGAGCTAGCGCAAATCAAGTCTGAGATGTACAAGAGCTTGCATGCTGTTGTTGACGCGGCAGTCGGTGCTTAAACATGAGAAGTGAGAGGTGAGATGTGAGACGCGACACTTAGTATTTGCTGAAGCGACAGTGAGGTCAATCTCTGATACGCTCAATATCAGTCATTAGCTTTTTAACATCGTACACTTCGCTGTCGAAGAGCTGTGTTCGCCCATCACTCAGCTCAAGTACTCCGATCTCATCGACCGTGGGCTCGCCCATCATGTTGTAATCGGAAACCGTCTCGATGTAAGCCTTGTTGATCATCACATTAGGAATCGTATCGTTCCCTAGGATTAGGTATTGCTTCGTAACGACCACGGTTGGTGTGCGGGCATTGTTCCACATGACGAACCCAGCACCGAGCAAGCCTACCATACCGACCATCATTCCCATGAGTTGAGCGACCGGGCGAAGCGGGAACTTGTTTTGCCGAAAGGCCAAAACTGCAAGCACTACACCAGCAACTCCGAAGATGAGACACAGGCTTAACCAGCGATAACTAGAGACCAATTCGGGGATGAATACTTCTTGCATAAGTGAGGTGTATAAGCTGAATGCGCGTGCAAGTAAAACCAGAACAGGCATCTTATGTTGTTAATGTTGATCTGCTTGCCTATTTATCAGCAGAAACACTGTAAAAGATCCTTCTTGAATTTTATCGTCTACGACCTTGAGGCTACTTGCTGGCCAAATCGAACTTCGAATCTCCGTCAGGAAACGATTGAGGTAGGCGCGTATAAGCTCAACGGCACTGGTGAACACATTGGCACTTTTCAGACGTTTGTTCGTCCGATTGTACACCCGATGCTCAGTCCCTTTTGTAAGGATTTAACGAGCATAAACCAAGTTCAAGTCAACCAAGCGCCAAAGTTTGAAGACGTCTACGAGGACTTTCTTGACTTCATTGGCTATTACGACGATGAAGATTACCTACTCTGCGCCTGGGGCAAATTCGATGCGCAGCAATTTGGCAGAGATTGTCGCCTCCATAAACTCGACGACGAGTGGCTAGACAAGAGCATCGACATGAAGGCGCAGTACCAAATGCTCAATCGGCTTAAACAGCCTCGCGGTTTGGCAAAGGCTGTCCGCGCAGAAGGATACGAGTGGGTTGGAGACATGCACCGCGCTATCGATGATGCCCGCAACACCGTGAGTGTGTTTTTGGAATATATCGATGAGTGGCAGTATTGATGGGACGTGAGATCTGGGATGTTAGATGTGAGATGCTAATAGGAATGCATCACGACGTGAAAGGCATAGCGCGAGATTGCTCGGAAGTAGCTTGCGATTTATCGCGGCGTTGAATGCGTCCCGACTCCCACGTCTCAAATCCCAAATCTCAATACCCCAGCAGCTTCATCATATCCTCACTACTTTGCTCTGGAGCATCCAACCAATCCTTAAGGTTGCCTTGCTCATCCTTAGCGATCAATACGCGCTTCATGGCAGGAATGAGACAGTGACGGATGCCACCATAACCACTCAATGCATCTTGATACGCACCGGTATGAAAGAACCCGAGTCGCAAACGCTTTCTACTAGAATCAAATTTGGGTAAGTAAACCTGCCCACCATGTGTCTCTGAGTTATAGAAATCTGAATTATCGCAGGTCAGCCCACCGAGATTGACGCGGACGGGCGGACCGTCCCATTGCTCTACTGGAAGTAAAATGAAACGTTCGGAAATGCCCCAAGTATCTGGGAGAGCCGTCATGAGGCTGTTGTCAATCATATACCACAGCTCAGAGTCGTTTTGTTGCTTTTGACCGATAACTTCAAATAGGGTAGCACCACTTTCGCCCACCGTAAACTTCCCAAACTCGCTATACAAATCTGGTTGTGGTACACCTTCACGGCGACAGGTGTCTAGCACTTGACGAACGATCTCACGAATGAGATATGGATAGTCATAATCGTCTCCAAGACCGTTTTGGATAGGAAGTCCTCCACCAATATTGAGCGCTGTTAACGTAGGACATTTCTTGCGCAACTGTGCATACGCCCTAACCGCTTTACGGAGCTCGTTCCAGTAGTAGCTGGTATCTTGAATACCGGTATCAACAAAAAAATGAAGCATGCGTAACTCGAAACGAGCGTCAGCTTCGATAGCAGAATTATAAAACTCCTTAATCTCTGCCGCACGGATACCTAATCGACTTGTGTAGAATTCAAACTTTGGTTCTTCTTCTGTCGCAACCCGCAGTCCAATTTTCAATTTTGCGTCTGTCGGTAGGTTTTTAGACAGATAGTCAAACTCAACCGGATTATCAATTATCGGTAACGAGTTAAATCCATCAGCTACGAGACCAAGAATACCATCGAGGTAATTCGTCGGTTTGTAGCCATTATGTAGGATCAGATTTTTCTTCTTTAGCCTACCTTTTGCATGCAAACGGCGTATCAATTCGACATCGTAAGCTGAGCTAGTTTCAAGTAGCGCATCTGAGGCTAAAACCTCTCGCATCACAAAGTGAAAATGGGAGGCTTTTGTACAATAAGCGAAGTGATACTTGCCTTTATATTTTAATGACCTGATAGCGCCCTTGAACAGCTTTCGAGCCTCTTCTATTTTTTCACCAATGCTTGGGAGGTAGTACACTTTAAGCGGTGAACCATATTTTTCCATCAGCGCCGCAATATTAACTCCGTGGAAATGCAGCTGTTCATCCTTGAGTGCTAAAGAATGAGTCGGAAAATCAAAGGTCTGATCTATCAGGTCGGCGTAGGTGTTGTTCATGCGTCGAAGGCCCGACCTTCAGGTTAACGGAGAGGCGCCGTAAAGGTGTTTACTTTTCTTCGCAAACACAACGAAATCCCGTGTGAAAAAGCCCGGTTTCTGAAGAATTATGCGTCGAGCCTGTGATTAGGTATCCATGACACCAGTTCGGTTCACACAGAAAACTCCCACCCTTTCCTAAACGGTGCGTATCGTCTCCCGGAACGCCAACTCCAGCGATAGAATCTGACACCCACTCCCATACGTTTCCGGCCATGTCGTATAGGCCACTCGGAGCAGCTGGATAAGCATCTACAGGAGAGGTGTATGCATAACCGTCTTCCACCTTCTTTACGTGCGGAAACAACCCTTGCCAGACATTGGCGCGATAGCCATCTTCCGTTGTTTTGATCTGGTTGCCCCATGGGTACATCGTCGTCCCTCCTGGTTGCTTGTATCTAGCTGCTGCTTCCCATTCCGCTTCAGTCGGTAGGCGCATGCCGTAGTGGGTGCAGTAAGCCCGGGCGTCGTAAAAGCTGATCTGAGTTGCGGGATGGTCGTTAGGTGCATCGCCCTCATCTGGTCCAAACGGCTGCCTGTAGTAGGCACCTTCAACAAGTCCCCATTCTTTAGTATCGTAGTCGAATACGCCTGAGTTGCCGAAGATTTCTGCTTGAGTCGTGTAGCTGTCAAACTCGTGCCCAGCACTAGGATCCTCACCAGAAGATCCGGCTTTCGCGAAAACCTCAAACATGCTTACCGTAACTGGCGTCGGTTGGATGAAGAAGTCAGCAACAGAGTCAGAGGTAATGTGGACTAGGTTGGGAACGCAGGGTGAAGGGGACTCAGATTCACCGACTGGGCCTCTACAGCTGCATATAGCAAGTAAGACAAGAGATGTAAATAGGCGAAGGTGCATTGGCGTGAATGTACAATAGGACAGTCATTGATTCGGGGGGCGGGTCCTGCCCAAGCCCGAGGGCCTTAGGGACACAGGCCCTCGAATCAATGACAAGCAATCCTTATAATTGTACTACAATGCCAAGCTCCCTTTCACCACTCCAACAGCCAAGCAGCAAGCTCTACATTATGCTAGCTGGCTTTTTCGTGACCAACGCGATCGTGGCTGAATTCATTGGAATCAAGATCTTTTCGTTGGAGCAATCCTTTGGATTCCAAGACTGGAATTGGTCTCTTTTTGGCAATTCAGGCAGCTTGCAGTTTACCGCTGGCGTAATTCTATGGCCCTTCGTTTTCATCCTAACGGATGTGATCAACGATTATTTCGGGACCAAAGGCGTGCGCTTTGTCACCTTGCTTGCGGCTGCGCTTATTGCTTACGCCTTTTTGATGGTCTTCCTCGCCATTTGGTTAGCCCCTGCTTCTTGGTGGATTGGCTCTGGGGAGGGCATGGGAGTCGACAATATGCAAACAGCTTTTGCAGCCGTATTTGGCCAAGGCTTATGGGTGATAGGAGGTTCTTTGGTTGCCTTTCTAGTTGGACAACTTTTGGACGCCGTCATCTTCAGACGCATCAAGCGAATCACGGGTGATAGAATGATCTGGCTACGTGCTACGGCAAGTACGATTGTAGGCCAGCTATTGGATTCATTCGTTGTACTCTATATCGCATTCGTTCTCGGACCTCAACAGTGGTCCATGGATTTATTTTTTGCGGTCGGCATGGTCAATTTCGGCTATAAACTACTCGTAGCCATAGCGTTAATTCCGTTTCTATATTTTGTCCACTGGGTCATTTCTCGTTACCTCGGAACAGCACAAGCAAGCGAACTTCGCAGGGCAGCACTGGCTACACCGTGATCCATTTGCGGCGCAAGTCTTGCATAGACTCCCTAGAAGATCTACTAACCAATTAGCAGCCGTTCCATGAAAATTTTTGATGCTCAAAGTTCTAATGTCGTACTGATGGTACGACCTGCAAATTTCGGATTTAACGAAGAGGCGGCGGAGACGAATGCCTTCATGCAGACGGCCAAGACCTTAAATAACGAAGAGGTTAAACGTAGAGCGCAACAGGAATTTGACGGTTTAGTAGAAGCGCTTCGAGCAGTTGGCGTTACAGTCGTTGTCGTTGAGGATTCTAACCTTCCGGTAAAACCAGACGCGGTTTTTCCGAACAACTGGTTTAGTACACATCCAAATGGAGTGTTTGTCACTTATCCGATGCAGCCAGAGAGTCGTCGCATTGAGCGACTCAACCCTGTAAAGGAGGTTTTGGCGAAAGCTTACACCATTGACAGAACCATCGCACTTGAGCATGCGGAAGACGACAACCAGTTTCTCGAAGGAACCGGCAGCCTCGTACTAGATCGCGTCAAAAAGGTGGCTTATGCGTGTCGCAGTGAACGTACTCATGAAGGTCTGGCTAAGCGCTGGGCATCATTGACGGGGTACGAACTGATTTTCTTTGATGCAGTAGATGAAGGCAACATGCCTGTCTACCACACCAACGTCATCATGGCGATGGGCACGCACCATGCGGTCATTTGCCTACAGAGCATAGTTGAAGTTGAGCGAGACATGGTGAGACGAGCACTTACCGATTCTGGTCGCCAGATTATCGATTTGAGTTTCCATCAGATCTTGCATTTCGCAGGAAACATGCTCGAAGTTGTAGACGGAAAAGGCAACCCTGTTTGGGCAATGTCTTCTCAGGCACATGATGCATTATCCGAGGTCCAGCGTACGGTATTATCTGAGCGCGGTCCAATTATTCATGCTCCCATCAACGTCATCGAGCAACTTGGTGGCGGTAGCGCACGCTGCATGATTGCTGAGATCTACTTACCTGGAGTCGGTGCTCCAGTGCACTAGCCTCGTGCATGACTAAGGCCTAAGCCCAGCTAACGCCTTTTCTTAACCATTGCATGGTGTCCGCCTCAGGACTGCCAACGTCAACCTTGTGATCGTACACCCAATCTGCTTGAGGTGGCATGCTCATAAGGATGCTTTCAGTGCGCCCATTGGTCTCTAATCCGAACTTTGTCCCTCGATCCCAGACAAGGTTGAACTCCACGTATCGTCCGCGACGTAATCGTTGCCATGCTTCATGACTTTCGTCAAAACCTAAGTCACGTGTTCGCTCCACCTGCGCTGTATAGGCAGGAACAAAGGTTCGACCTACGGCAAGTGAATACGCCAACACTTCCTTGAAACTAGGCTTGGTCAAGCGATCATAGAAGATGCCACCAATGCCGCGTGTCTCCTTGCGGTGCTTGATATAGAAGTATTTGTCGGCTGTCTCCTTGAACTTCCCGTAATCAGCACAGGCATGCGCATCGCATGTTGCCTTCAGCTTCTGGTGAAAATCAGTTGCTAAGCCTGGCATTACATAGTGCGGAGTGAGGTCGATGCCTCCACCAAACCACCAAACACCGCCTTCCATTTCGAAGTAGCGGACGTTCATGTGTATGATCGGCACCATCGGACTTTTCGGGTGCAATACGATGCTTACGCCAGTGGCTAGGAAACCTCCAGCTCCCGTTTTGAGTGCTTTGCCAGCTTCTTCAGAGAGCGTGCCGTGCACAGCAGAGAAGTTAACGCCGCCCTTCTCGATGAGGCCACCAGAGATAACCCGACTGCGGCCGCCACCACCACCTGGACGTGTCCACTTGTCTTCAGCAAATTTGCCTTCACCATCTAGCACTTCGAGACCAGCACAGATCTCATCTTGAAGTTGCTTGAACGCTTCGATACATTGATTGGCAGTTGACGTCATGGCGCGAAGATGGGATTTGTTAGCGTTTCCTAATTGTAAAAGCGCACAGGTTTTCTAATTCCAAACGCTGGGTGCTACATTGTCAGCATGTTAACGCTTATCGACCGCGCCATAGACTTCGCTTCCCGCACCGCCATTGGAAGTGATGGCCAAACCTTTAGCTACCAAGAGTTACTCGATCAATCTGCGGCCTTGGCTAGCACTTTGCTCGCGGGCAAAACTGATCTTGAAGAAGCGCGGGTGGCTTTCATGGTTGATCCTGGGTTCCAATATGTGGTAACGCAGTGGGCTATTTGGAGAGCAGGAGGCATCGCAGTTCCGCTTTGCACCGGCTACCCGCTCAACTCTTTGGCCTACGTTATTGAGGATTCTGATGCGGACCTTATCGTTGCAGATGGAGACTACTACAATACGTTACAACCTTACGCGAAGGAGCATCACAAGCGCTTGCTCGGGAGTAAGGATACGGGTAGAGACGAAGCTCGATTGCCAGAAATCCAAACCAAGCGCCGGGCCATGATGCTTTACACGAGTGGCACGACCGGACAGCCCAAAGGAGTCGTAACCACCCACGCAAATATTGAGGCTCAGATCTCATCATTGATACAAGCGTGGGGATGGCATACAGACGACCACATTCTGAATGTGCTCCCGCTACACCACGTTCACGGCATTATCAATGTAACCTGTTGCGCGCTTTGGTCTGGAGCGAGAGTTACGTTTATGCTGCGTTTTAGCGCAAGCGGAATATTCGAAACATTCCTTACTGAAGAGGACATGAATGTCTTCATGGCTGTACCAACGATTTATTACAAACTCATTACTGCTTTCAATAGCCTTTCGGCAAAACAGCAGACGTTTCTGTCAGCCCGCATGAAGCAGTTTCGACTCATGATTAGTGGGTCGGCCGCATTGCCAGTAAGTGTTATGGAACAGTGGGAAGAGCTTTCTGGACAACGGCTCCTAGAGCGCTATGGCATGACCGAGATCGGTATGGCAATCAGCAACCCATATGGAGCTGAACGTCGCGCGGGTCACATCGGACAGCCTCTTCCAGGTATGCAGGTTCGCCTTGTAGAAGACGACGGCGCTATCACCGACGAAGGCCCAGGCCAGATTCAAGTTAAAGGTCCAGCGGTGTTCAATCAATATTGGCGTAGACCAGATGTAACGAAAAAGTCATTCACACACGACGGATGGTTTGAGACGGGTGACGTAGCTGAATTAAAAGATGGCTATTTTCGTATACTTGGCCGAAATTCTGTCGACATCATCAAGTCAGGAGGCTACAAAATATCTGCCCTAGAGATAGAAGAGGTTTTACGAAAGCATGAAGTGGTTGATGACGTCGCAGTAGTAGGAATACCAAGCGAGGAGTGGGGAGAAATCGTTGCAGCATACGTCATTACGAATACTAAAACTGAACAATCAACGCTTGATACTTTTTTAGCTGATAAATTACCACGCTACAAACGACCAAGTCGCTACTTATTTGCAAAGGAACTTCCAAGAAACGCAATGGGTAAAGTGATGAAGCCTGCAGTTAAGACCCATTTCGTATGAAAATATACGGCGTAGCGATCCTTGCCGGTTGTTTTCTTGTCGGTCAGTTTTTGGGACTTCTCCTCGGAGACGTACTGGGTACTGGGCGCAATGTAGGTGGAGTCGGATTTGCGATGGCGATCCTCATTTTCTTAGGAGACTTTCTCCGAAACAAGGGCTACTTACCTGAGCTTACCTCACGAGGAATCGCCTTTTGGAGTGCGATGTACATTCCAGTGATCATCGCCATGGCTGCAACCACCAATGTGCGTAAAGCGCTCGAAGGAGGTTGGCTCGCCGTCGTTGCCGGTGTGCTCGGAACAGCCTTATGTTTATTACTCGTAAAAGTGATGGTTGGATTCGTAAAAGAAGCAGATATCGAATCACCAATAGATCCTGAAACTTAACCTATGGATCTTATCTATACGCTCACCGATAAGTATGGGCTCATTTTCGCATTTGCTACCGTAGGATTAATTACCTGGCTTTCTTATCGCGCCTCAAAGCTCTTCACCAATGGGCGAATTCCAGGTGCAGCAATCGCCATAACCGCGGGCCTCGTGCTTGCCTATTTCGGAAACGACAAAGGCATTGCCAACTATCCGCTTTTTGCGGGGATGGCCGTGCTTGGTGGTTCCATGTTTAGAGACTTTACGATTGTCGCTACAGCAGCTGGTGCGAGCTTGAAGGAGGTTAGAAAAGCTGGCTGGCTGGGATTGATTTCACTGCTACTTGGTATCCTAGTCGCCTTTATCACGGGTGCAGTACTAGGGTATGCTTTTGGATACCGCACAGCTATCGAATTGACCACCATCGGTGCTGGTGCCTGCACGTATATCGTAGGTCCGATCACAGGAGGCGCACTGGGTGCAAGCTCAGACGTGATCGCGCTCTCGGTTGCAACGGGTGTGGTAAAAACCATCTTCACTACACTCGCCACACCGTTGGTTGCCAAGCGCATCGGTTTGACTAATCCAACAGCTGCTCTGGTGTTTGGAGGCCTAATCGGAACGACGAGTGGGGTAGCGGCTGGCCTTGCAGCCACGGACGAGAAACTGGTTCCATACGGTGCACTCACAGCGACATTCTATACTGGACTGGGTGTGCTTATCGTCCCAACGATCGGCTACGCCGTTGTTAGTTGGTTGATGAGCCTTGGCTAAGGCTTACGAAGCGTTGCCGTGACCGGCAAGTGATCAGAAGGCCAAAGCCCATTTGGACGACGATCGTCTATATGTCGATATTTCACGACGTCGAGGTTGCGCAAGAGAATATGGTCAAGTGTCTTTCCTTCTTGTAGCTCTTCAAAGCCACTAAATGTGCTTTTCGGTCCGTAGCAGGAAGTCAAGGAAACATCTGCTCCGAACGCAAACTTCGAATTGAAAAGCTGCATCGGTGGATCGGATGCGGTGCAATTGAAGTCTCCCATGACAACGACTTGGCTATTAAGCAGGTGCTTTGCGGTGACTTTGTCCAGTATCACTTGTGCACCATTCAATCTTGCCAGTTCCACTTCATGATCGAAGTGGGCATTGAAAACATGAATGGTATCACCATGGCTTCGAACGATGAAACTCACATAAGTACAAATGCGCCTGTAGTTTGCACCCCAGCCGTAGGAGGGTTCGCTGGGTGTTTCGGACAGCCAGAAGGTTTCAGAAGCAATGCACCTTAGCTGAGTTGAATCATAAAAGATTGCGCTGTACTCGCCTCCGGTAGCTCCATCATCGCGGCCTACACCAACGTAGGCGTATTCTGTAAATGTAGAGTCGAGATATGCCATTTGTTCGTGAACTGCTTCCTGCACACCAAGCACAGAAGGGTGGTAATTCCTAATCAGCGCAGCAACATCAGCCTTCCGCTTCGACCAAGCATTTTCTCCATCACTCTCAGTGGCATAACGGAGGTTGTAGGTCATCACGTCCAGCTGTGCATCAGCTGTAAATGAGGATAGTATCAAACAGTAAAGCGCAAGGAAGGTGACGCGAGTGATCATGTGCTTTGGTTAGTTTACTGTTGCCATAACCGGTAAGTGATTAGAAAGCCAGAGACCGTTTGGGCGGCAATCGTCGATATGTCGATACTCAAGAACCTTTAGATCTCGTACCAAAATGTGGTCTATTGCCGTGTTAAGTTTTGAGTTTACATCAAAACCATTGAAAGTACCTGAAGGCCCCAATATGGATAATGCCTGCTCTATTCCTGGCTTCATCGCAAGCTGAAGTAATCTCATTGAACGATTGTCAATGTCACAATTGAAGTCACCCATAACTATTGTTCGTTTGTGAGCTAATAGACGTCCATTCATAACAGTTCGAGTAAGTACAACTTGTGCATTTCGAGACCTAATTTCTGGAACTTCGTGGTCGAAATGTGCATTGTAGACATGTAAGGTGTCGCTACCTCCATTCAATATCTGAAAGGCACCATACGTGCAGGTTCTTGTGTTATTTGTTCCTAGTTCACGAGACGGAATTTTTGGAGTATCTGAAAGCCAGAAAGTCTCGTTCAGAACACACTTCACCTTTGTTGTGTCGTAGAAGACGGCTGTGTATTCACCGACCATATTACCATCTACACTTGCTTTGCCTACATAAGAGTAGTCCTTTAGCGCTTCATCTAAATAAAGAATTTGATCATAAAACACCTCTTGCACACCTAAAATATCTGGATGGTATTCATTAATCAATGCCGCAACATCAGCCTTCCGCTTCGACCAAGCATTTTCTCCATCACGCTCAGTGGCTGTCATCACGTCCAGCTGTGCATCAGCTGTAAATGAGGATAGTATCAAAAAGTAAAGCGAAAGGAAGGTGACGCGAGTGATCATGTGCTTTCTTGTTCTTTCTTCACGATGAAGACCGAGTTCTTGTTGAGGTCGAAGAAGCCAAATTTGTATGTACCCCAAGCAGTCTTCTTTGGCGCATGGCTGGCGGTAATGATGCCTTGGTCTACGACGACCTTATAATACGCATCCACATCATCTGAAATAAGACGCACTACGCTTCCTCCTAGTAAAGGATCATCTTCTGTACCCGCATGCCATTGGAGATGGAGTTCTAGGTTTTGCCGACGAAGGAGAGCGTAAAGCTTATCCGAAAACACCTCTGTAAAGCCAAGGCCTTCGACGTAAAATTTGACATCTCTTTCAATATCAGCACTTGGCAAGACAGGGACGAAATAGTCAGACATAAGCTTCAGTTTGATTGTGCGTTGGTGCTAAGCTAGGTCATTGAAAATGAAAACGAGAGAAGCCGTATGTTTCCACCATGCTCGAATCCGAACTCATCTTGCGACCTGATGGCTCTCTTTACCACTTGGGGCTGAAACCAGAACACGCGACGCCTTTGATCATTACGGTTGGCGATCCGGATAGGGTAGCGGGCGTAAGTAAACATTTTGATTCGATCACCTTTAAGCAGCAGACTCGTGAGTTCGTGACACATGTCGGCACGTTTGCGGGAAACAAGATCATGTGTATCAGTACAGGTATCGGTACGGACAACGTCGATATCGTTTTCAATGAGCTTGATGCCTTGGTGAACATTGACTTCGCGACGCGGAAGCCGAAGGAAAGTCTCCAGTCCCTTACTTTCTTGAGGCTGGGCACAAGTGGTACGTTTCAGGCAGACATTCCTGTAGATACAATCTTGCTGAGCGATGGTGCGATCGGCTTGGATGGACTTGGTCCGTTCTATCCGTTTGAGAAGTTGGACGTGTTGGAGTCATTCAGTAACGCCTATCCAGCTTTCGCCAAAACAGCATACGCCGCAGCGGGCACCGACTCACTAGCGAGCACATGGCAAGCTGCTGGAGCGATGCGCGGATACACACTCACGTGTTCTGGATTTTATGGACCTCAGCGACGAAGTGTCCGACTTCCGTTTGTAGGACCAGACCTTTCCGAATTAGCCACCTTTCGTTTTGGGAAAGACCAACGGCTTACCAATTTCGAAATGGAAACAGCCGGTATTTACGGACTATCTAATTTATTAGGTCACCGTGCGTTGAGTGTCAGTGCAATTCTCGCTAATCGTGCTACTGGGAAGTTCTCTGATCAAGCAGGTAAGACGGTGGAGGATATGATTGAAAAGGCGTTTGAGTTATTGAAGAACGCACCTGAGGTTTGGTGGGAGTAGGCAATCTTAAATTTGCCAGCCTATGCCCAAGCGAATTCTAGGGGCAACATAAAAGGTGTTTTCATTTGCAGTTTGACTTAGGCCTAATGTGCCTTCATCATCTCCATCAAAGCGCATTGCCTCGGGAGCAGGTGTTAAGGTATTATCCGTCAAACCCCAACTGTGCGTATTAAGACCAATTCCTACCCGTAGGTCGAGTAACAACCCGAATTCAGAACGCCAACTTCTATTGACTCCAAGAGTAAACTCGTGACGTCTTGCAACAAGACGTGCATTGACTAAACGACCTACGCCGTTTCCATCAGGTGGCGATAATCCATACTTCCTGTACGTGTATGCTCGACTAGCTTCGAAACCGACGTAAAAGATTAGCGGTTTCGAGCTATTCCAAACAGGCGTTCCTCTTTTAACGAGTAGCCTGTTACTTGTATTAAGTAGCCACCTGCCTTCAATTCCTATGTCGTAACCCCAGATATTTTGGAATTTGTCTTCAAATGATTTATCACCATCAGAAACAGCACCAACGGTCGCGCCAATCTCCCAGCGATCTCCTGAATGATATTGATAACCCAAGCTAAACGTAGGGAAATACTCATTCAAAATACGGCTAGGGTAGAGTAGGACAGCGTGTTTACTCTCACTGGGTTGCGCCATAACCACTGAAGTTATCCCAATAAAAAGTGCGATAAGAACCGCACAGGAAAGCGTCTTTTCAGAAAACATAGCACTCGAAATTTGCAAATGTTTCCAATCGCCAACCCAATAAGACTCCTCTAGTGGAGTCTAGACATTGAAAATAGCTATATCGCTCTGAGTTGGATAGATTTAAACTCGAAGGATCTGGTTTAGTCTCAGGGAAAATGAAAGGTAATGCGGCATTTTCTTGGCGACTTATTATACTTAAGTCAGGTGTATTGATCGTACTAAGAGTTAATTCATCGGACATGTTGTTTACGATCAATGAATCGTTCTTAAGCTTTATGTATCGTATCCCCGGGACCTTGAAATAGCGTTCGATTGAAAAGAAATCGCTACCCCTAAAAGAGGCCAGCACAGCGACTCCCCTTAAGGTGTCCAACCTATATCTAAAAGAATCAAGCTCTACAAATTGGCTACTATCAACGGGGTCGTAGAAGAATAGCCGCTCATACTGAGCGTCCCTATTTTCGCCAACCCTAAACACTTTCAGACTATCAGAATCTTCGTATTCGGGTACCCAACCAATATTTGCAGGACCTGCAGGAGTAGGAAAGATCTTGTTACAACTGATAAGCATTACGGAGAGAAGTATGCTTAGCAAGGTTGACCCTAACAGTATTTTCGAAAAGCCTAAAGGCATGAGTAATATCTATTTCATTCTATAGAGAACAACATGCTTTCACATGCATGACTTCTAAAATCCAAGATACAATAGGCACGGCTCATTTCAAAAGCAGTGCCTAGATCCAATGAGGGTTACTTTGCTAACGATCCAATCTCACCTTTCGCTGTCTCAGCATAGTGATCTTTCATTAAACCAACAGCTAAGAACTCGGACAACGTGATGGTGGTCTTAGGAAGGCTATTAGAAAGCATAGCCAATACCAATTCTAATTCTTGGTGTAACATAGGCCGTGCGTTCTTTCGCTCGTCCTGCACGAAGCCCCCAGTGGTAGTCATCGTCATAAATGGAATACAACTTTGGGGCTGCTTGAATATTTCTGTCTGCGACAACCCAACTGTGTGAATTTACACCCATTCCAAGACGTACATCAAGTACAAAGCTTGTAAAAAATCGCCAAGTCTTAGTTAATCCAAAGTTGATTTCTTCTCGACGTGCTGCAACTTTAGTGTCAATTATTTTGGCAACACCTTCAGTAGCTGTTGGCTCTAAACCAAACGGACGTATCGCATAAGCTCTGCTAAGTTCTAAGCCTACAAAGGCGCCCCATGGTCTATTTGGATTGCGCCCTATGCGGTATCGGCCTTCAATGCCAACATCGAAACCGTTCAGTTTCTCCCTTCTATTCTGCGTGTACGAAAAATTAGAAAGTTTTCCGATCGTCGCACCTGTAGACCATCGACTATTGGGATGATACTGATAGCCAATGCTTATTGCTGGAAAATTAAAATTTAATATTCTTGAGGGATACACCACGACAGAGTGTTTCCATAACACCTCATCTTGAGCGTTAAGCCCGAGAGAAATAAATAGCACAAAGAATCCAAGTAGTAGTTCTTTCATATTATTCAGGAAGTAAAAAGCACTTAATAACTGAGTTGTAATCTCGTTGGTGAACCCAGCCTAAAAGAACTCCTTTATCGGAGTCATAACATTCAAAATATCGACCTCGATTCGTGTCGGAAAAGATAGCTAAAGATTCTTCTTGAGGCCTCTGCTCAGGATATAGAAAGATGGGTGCACGATTTGGCCTACGCTCTACAACACGAAGACGAGGAGCGTCATCTACGGAAAGAACGACCTCATCTGCGAAGTTATCGACAATGATATTTCCCGACTCTTGACGTATAGATCGAATGCCAGGAACGCGGAAATAGCCTTCGGAATCTCCATCCCACGCCGGCGTTGTGTCGTCAAAAACAATGATCCCCCTTAGGCTATCTAGAAAATAATTATACTCTCCGAAGGAAGTATAACCACTACTGTCAAGTTCTCGTAAATAGGTTCTAACAGAATAATTAATGGCGTCTCTTGTATCGCCCATGCGCAATGCTTGGGTGCTATCAGCGTCAATATAAACACCTACCCACCCTTCATTATTCGGTCCACTGCGAGAGGGAAAAATTTCACCCTCACCGCACGAAATAAAAATGCTAGTTAAGATAAACAAAGAAAGCAAGAAGTGATTTCTCATGGTCTATAGGATATATTATCGTACAACGTTCTTAGGCAATGGATCGTATGTTAACCTTCTCTAAAAACAAAAGAGGTTGTAGTCAACTCGAAAATTCGAATTGGCTACAACCTCTTTTGATAGCTCAATAGATTTTTCTAAAGCCTACTTTGCTCCAGACTCGCTCTTCGCGAAGTCAGCCATGAACTTAGCAAGTCCGATGTCAGTGAGTGGGTGGCTGATAAGCTTCTTGAGTGGGCCGAGTGGGGTAGTAACCACATCTGCACCTGCGATAGCTGCATCTACGATGTGCTTTGGGCTACGAATACTCGCAGCTAGAATTGCAGTAGTCATCGCCTGCTGACCGTACAGTTCATTGATCTGCTCGATAAGTCCGATACCATCCCAAGAGATGTCGTCGATACGTCCGATGAATGGACTCACGTACGTTGCACCTGCTTTCGCACACATAAGTGCTTGACCTGCACTGAACACAAGTGTACAGTTCGTCTTGATGTCCTCACGTGTGAGCTGAGCTATTGCCTTAACACCGTCGAGTGTCATCGGAATCTTCACTACGATGTTCGGAGCGATCTCAGCGAATGCACGGCCTTGCTTGAGCATGTTCTCCGTATCGAGAGCAGTAACCTCTGCACTTACATCACCATCAGTGATCTGACAGATCTTTGCGTAGTGGTCCATGACCGCTTGTGTTCCGCCGATTCCTTCCTTGAGCATGAGGCTCGGGTTGGTGGTCACTCCATCAAGAATGCCCATGTCGTTGGCTTCTTGAATTTGGTCTAGGTTGGCAGTATCGATGAAGAAAAGCATAGTGTTGAAGTTTGTGGGGTAAAGATACGATAAGAGTATTGCCTGCGGCGCGCTTATGGCCTGCGGCGCTAACCTACAATAAAGTTGTTTTTGCCTGCGGCGCGAAAGACAAGCCTGCGGCGCTGCGATTCAATTGGAGCTTAGCGATACATCTAGTTCGCGTCACGAACATTCAAAATTACCAATTCAAAATTCAAAATTACTTTTTGGCCGCCTTAGCCATCTGTTGCATCTGCCCAGGAGTCATGTTAGACATGCGGTGCATCATCTTACGCATCTGGTCGAATTGCTTAACGAACATGTTGATGTCCTCTACAGAGCGACCACAACCAAGTGCGATACGCTTCTTGCGGCTCGTATTAAGTGAATCAGGATTCTCACGCTCGTAAGGAGTCATTGAGAAAACGATGCTTTCTACTTTAACCAAAGCATTGTCGTCAATATCCATGTCCTTAGACACCTTGTTCATTCCAGGTATCATGTTCATGAGTGACTTAAGGTCACCCATTTTACGCAGCTGACGAATTTGACCGAGGAAGTCATTGAAGTCAAGCTTGTTGCGCTTCATCTTCTTCTCGAGAACAGCAGCTTCCTTCTCATCGAAGTTTTGCTGTGCACGCTCTACGAAAGAGATTACATCACCCATACCCAGGATACGCTGGGCCATACGATCCGGGTGGAACACATCAATCGCATCAAGTTTCTCTCCCGTAGAGATAAACTTGATCGGCTTTCCAACCGTGTACTTTACAGTTAGTGCTGCACCACCGCGAGTGTCACCATCGAGCTTGGTAAGAACGACACCATCATAATTGATCCGTTCGTTGAAGGCCTTTGCTGTATTCACAGCATCCTGACCCGTCATTGCATCAACGACAAAAAGTGACTCGGTTGGATTGAGTGCCTTATCAAGGCGATCAATCTCATCCATCATCGCTGCATCTACAGCTAGACGACCAGCCGTATCGACGATTACAACATCACACTGGCGCTGTTTCGCGTAGGCGAGTGCTTCAGTAGCAATAGTTACTGGATCGGTACTTTCTGTATTACTGTAAATGTCTACACCTACTTGGCCTGCAAGAACAGTAAGTTGATCGACAGCTGCAGGACGGTAAACGTCACAGGCAACCACGAGCGGCTTCATTTTCTTGGTCTCCTTGAGATACAAAGCAAGCTTTCCCGCGAAGGTGGTCTTACCAGATCCCTGAAGTCCCGCAAGCAAAATGATACCCGGCTTTCCTTTGGCGTTGATGCCAGCCACTTGGCCACCCATCAACTCAGTGAGCTCGTCTTGAACGATCTTCACCATTAATTGCCCAGGCTTTACAGCGTTGAGTACGTTTTGCGTACCCATTGCCTTTGCCTTCACCTTTTCGGTAAATTCCTTCGCAATCTTATAGTTGACGTCGGCTGCAACGAGCGCGCGTCGTATCTCTTTAAGAGAAGAAGCAACGTTGATTTCTGTAAGCTTCGCATCGCCAGTTAGGCTCTTGAAGGCACCTTCGAGTCGGGAACTAAGATTGTCAAACATAAACTTGGGATTTACCGGCCGCGAAAGTAACGATTTGCATGGGTATGCGAAAGGGTTTTCTAATCCTTCTTCACCTTAGGTGCAAACAGCCATTCTCCTCCTGAAATCGGCGTTGACTTTCTATATCCGAAACGTCTATCATTCAGTCGATTGAGGTAAAGAATATGTGTACCTGCTTCCATCGGATGACTTGACAGTCCCACATAATTTTGGTTGTCTTCTGTGATTGGACGTAGTTGGAAAGTGAATGGTATTCCATGGATATCGCCACGTTCTGTAGAAATGACCCTCGTATCGAGAATGGACGTTTCCAATTGAGAACCAAGTAGCATCGTATCAGCAGGCATATAGAAATGACCAAGCTTGGCATCTCCAAATTCAGGCACATCACTGCGGTAGCTCTGTCCGAGGTACATGGCTGAATCACCTAGCATTCGCACAGGAGCCTCAATTCCCAAAGAACTAGGAATGATAAGCCCACCTTCGATCTTTATCCCTATTCGAAGTCCATTTTCAGTAAGAGCAAAGGGTAACTTCAATAGGCCGAACGTGTCAAGATCATATTCTATCACACCAAGCAAGTTGGTATCATCTAACTCTACACGTGTAGGGCCTAGACTATCAATCTGGTGCTGCGCTTGTTTTTGCGAAAGCGAAAGACCTACAGTATCAGAAGCATCGCTTTCAAAAATGAGGATCGGTCGGATAGGTCCGGCCAGCAAATTCCCTTCCCCGAGGTCCAAGGCCACCATTTGATTAAAGATGTCTAGCGTTACAGAGTTCCCGTTCGCAATCCGATGAATGCGCGCACCTCCAACTTTGATCACATGGTATTTCTCTGGTTTGGCAAGGGCCTTCTTTTTAGCTTCCGCCAAAACCACCGATTCACCTACAATTCGAATCGGGTCCTTTTCACCATTAAGCCATTGAACTTCAGCAAATAGCGAAACTAGGCCATCGTTTAAGTCTTCAAGAACCGTTAGGTCCAGGAGATCCTTCAGTTTGACATATTTCGTGTCTCCAGATTTGACCTCATCCAGAGGAAAGGCCCCGTCTTGAATAGCTTCACCTTTATATGAAAGCTCCCAAGCTAGCACGTGGGCTGAAAGCGTTCGAGTTGAGTAGTTGTTCTTGACTACGAACGAACCAGCATTTGCAGTGCCATTGTTCTGAGCAACTACATACTCCAATCGTACCGGAGACTCATTAGGATTCCCATCATCTTGAGCGATTGCCATGGAAGAAGCAAAAAGGACGACTAGGAAAAGGACAGTTTGAATGTAGGTACGCATAGGCAATGGGGCAGGGTAGTGAACATCAACATCGGCTACTAACTGCAAATAGAGAACACTCAAATGCTCAAGTAGGTTACTTATTCCAACGCTTGACTGCTAACTCGCAAAACAGGCATGAATACGTCTGCTAATTTCTGTTTCTTTGCGTTGCTTCAATTCAAAATGAACTACAATGAACCTTATGTATAGAGTATTGCTTATCACTGCGTTAAGCCTTGTGTTCTGCTTAGATTCTTCGGCTCAGACTTCAACTAACGTTGTCATTCCAAAGGCCAAAGCCGACAAGACGGGCTCATTCTATGCTTCATGGGGTTGGAACGAAGACCGTTATACAAAGTCCGACATTCAGTTCATTGGTGACAACTACGATTTTACACTTTCAGATGTAAAGGGAACGCAACGACAAGAGAAGTTTACAGTCAACCGGTTTCTGAATCCAGCGACGGTCTCTATACCACAATTCAATTTCAGACTTGGATACTACCTCTCTAACGACTTCGATATTTTCGGAGGCGTTGATCACATGAAATATGTAGTTCTTGAAGGACAGAATGTTCCAATTTCAGGATCCATCAGGAACTCTGAGACGGTCCATGATGGAGAGTACGCTGGTGAATTGAAAGAAATTACGAACGATTTCCTAGACTATGAGCATACCGACGGACTCAATTTTGTATTCATAGGAGCACGAAAAAGTCATACATTTTTCACGAAAAAGTGGGTCTCACTTGGAGCATATGAAACGTTTGCAGTTGGTGTAATGCGCCCAAGAAGTGATGTCACTTTGTTAGGTAAGGAGCGCCATGATGAGTATAACATCGCAGGATTGGCCTTTTCGGCAAGCGGTGGGCTTGAGCTTGGCTTATGGCGTCATTTCTTCTTACAATCTGAGATGAAAGGCGGATTTACAACGATGCCTTGGATTCGAACCACATTCGAAAAGGCAGATAAAGCAAAGCAGAACTTCTGGTTCGGACAGGCGGTCGTTCAATTCGGTGGTCGTTGGTCATTTGGAAAGGGCAAAAACGCTTCATCGTAAGCGTGAATACTTGAATTCCGCTACATGATTTCTAAAGCTACAGGATGTGACATACTAGATTCTGCAGTATTCTACCAACTATAAAGTCAGAGAACCCATCGAAAAAAGTGGGGTAGTGCTACCCTTTGGATGCAATTATAATTGCGAATCAAAGGCAAGAAACATGAGGTATTTGGACACTGAAGTAGAACACTTAGCTTCGGAAGCAACGGTATTAATAGATGTAAGAGAGCCTTATGAGTTTGCTGACTATCACGTTCCTGGGAGTATAAATAAACCATTAGCGGGCATTCGTATCGAGGAGTTTGAAGCCTATACGAGTAAAAAGATATGCCTTATCTGTAACAGCGGCGCGCGGGCAAAGTCCGTAGCGAAAAAATTAGATCTCCTTGGCTATTCTAATGTCTTCCTTGCTGCAAAGCAGCTTGAGGACATGAACCCAAGGCTCTTCGCACTAGATGATCGAAAACCTACTAAATCATCTCGCTGGTCAGTAGACAGACAATTTCGATTTGTGCTAGGGCTATTACTCGTAATCTATCTGCTTCTTTTTTATTTTGATTTCAGCTTAGGAATTTTAGTTCCTAGTATTCTAGCTGTTGGTTTAATAGTGACATCAGTTATTAATCGTTGTTATTTACGAATGGCTATTGGTAAGCTTCCGTGGAACACTTAAAGAACATCCACTCAGACTTTTTTTGATTAGCGCGCGCACAGACGACCGTAGAGCAAAATTATTCGCTCGATCGGGCACAGAGCCGATAGGAGCAAAGCTTTCCGTATGTGGGTATGTGAACAATTCTGTTTAACATAATATAGATTATAGGACTTTATTGAGCACATCGAGTAGGAGATATAGCTTTGAAGGAAATGACCTGCATCGTTCCGAATTAGCTATTATCCTGTTAGCTGTCGCTGGTTCTACACCGTTTCAGATCATTTCAAATTGTAAATGCTACACTTTTCAATTCTCGTCGCATATACTAGCCTATCGGAAACGCTGTATTTGCGCACAATCACTACTAATTTCATTCTGACCCCTTTTCAGCCCTCTACACTATCGGTGGTTCTGAACCCTGCTCTATTTAACATAATAAATTTAGGGCTATGAATTTAGGGCTTGTATGTAATTCGTCGATTTACGAACAACTACAGCTCTGTACAGGAGCCCATTTGTAATTCGTCGATTTACGAACAGCTACAGCTCTGTACAGAACCCCAATTGTACGAACAGCTACAGTCCTGTACAGGAGCCCATTTGTAATTCGTCGATTTACGAACAGCTACATCGCTGTACAGGAGCCTATTTGTAATTCGTCGATTTACGAACAGCTACATCGCTGTACAGGAGCCTCTAATCCTAAAACCCACATCTCAATTCCCTAGAACCCAATTAACTTACTCCCATGCGACGAAGAGATTTTTTCACTGCAGCTGCAGCTACAACAGCAGCCATGAGCGCAGCCTGTGCATCCGCTGATACGTCACCAGAATTACTCAACGTCATCACAGGAAAGAAGTATGAATGGATAATGGTCACCACTTGGCCACCAGGATTTCCCATTTTACATGAAGCATGTGTTCGATTGGCTGACCAGGTTCGCCTGATGAGCGGAGGGAGATTGAACATCAAAGTCTACGGCGCAGGCGAATTAATTCCTGCCTTCGAGTGTTTTGAAGCCGTGAGCCTCGGTACAGCCGCGATGTCATCTGGTGCGAGCTATTACTGGGCAGGAAAGATTCCAGCGGCACAATTCTTCGCGTCGTTGCCATTTGGCCTGAATGCACAAGGAATGAATGCCTGGCTGCTGCAAGGCGGCGGACTTGAGGTCTGGCGAGAAATTTACGCAGATTTCAATTTGATTCCATTTCCAGGCGGAAATACAGGCGTTCAAATGGCTGGGTGGTTCAACAAAGAACTCAATGACATTTCAAGTTTTCAGGGATTGAAAATGCGCATCCCAGGCCTTGGAGGAAAGGTGTTCGAGAGGGCAGGGGGCACTACCCTACTTTCTCCGGGCAACGAGGTCTACACCAATCTAGAGCGCGGTGTCATTGACGCAACGGAATGGATCGGACCTTACCACGATTACCTCATGGGGTTCCATGAAGTGGCGAAATACTACTACGGTCCGGGATGGCATGAACCTGGAACTGTACTTGAAATGCTGGTTCACAAGCCTACTTTAGAAGGGCTACCTGCTGATTTACAGGCCATCGTAAAGACGGCTATACTTAATGCAAACAGCTGGACTCTAGAAGCTTTTGAAGCAAAAAACGGTGAGTACATCAACAAGCTCAAGGAATACGGCACTGACATTCGCACCTTACCGCAGCCATTGATTGATGCGCTGCGACCTATAGCTAAAGAAGTGATTCAAGAGGTTTCTGAACAAGATGCGTTTTGCCGAAAGGCGTATGAAAGTTATTCGGCTTTCGCCAAAACCTACGGTGCCTGGACAGCATACAGTGAGCAATCTTACTGGTCGAAACTGCAGTCTTAACTGGAGTACTGAGGGCTATCAACCCCACCAGAAAACAAAGGCTAGCACAACCAACTGTATCATCACAAATGGTATAACCCCTCTGTAAATTTCACTCGTAGGTACGGTCTCAGGGACTACACCTCGAAGATAGAATAGACTAAAACCGAATGGCGGCGTGAGAAAACTCGTCTGTAAGTTGATCCCCAACAACACCGCCAACCACAACGGATCAATACCATAGGCATGCACCAATGGGAGAACCACTGGCACAACGATAAAGATGATCTCGATAAAGTCAATGAAGAAACCTGCTATAAAGACAACGAGCAGCAACAGGATCACAAACGTATTCGCAGACAAGCCAGAATCTGTAACCCAACTCACAAGTAGTTGATCCCCTTCAAGCCCACGGAAGACCAAGGCAAATGTCGTGGCGCCAAGCAAGATCAAAAAGATCATTGAACTCAGTCGCAGGGACTCTTTCCCAATTTCAAGCACAGTAGTCCAAGACCATCGGCCAGCAGCAGCAAGCAATCCTAACGCTACGACAGCACCTAAACCAGATGCTTCCGTAGGACTTGCTGCGCCTAAGAGTATGCTTCCAAGAACACCGATGATTAGTAGTAATGGTCCACCGATCCCTAACCAAAGTGGAGGAGTTGAGTCTTGAACACTACCCTCTTCCACAATTACTGTTTTGGCGACAGCTGAAGGCATTGATTCTGGCCTAACTACTGCATAGCCAAAAATGTACACCCCGTACAAAACGACAATCAGAACACTCGGCCAGATTGCCGCTGTAAACAACCCACCTACACTAACCTGCATGACACTTCCTAGAAGGACGAGTACAATACTCGGAGGTATAATTTGCCCTAGTGTTCCTGCGCTCGCAATGATACCTGCTGATATACGAGGATTATATCCTTGAGACTGCATCACGGGGAATGCTATGAGCCCTAAGGTGACCACAGAAGCTCCTACAATCCCAGTACTAGCTGCCAGAAGTGCACCTACTAGCAATACTGCAATCGCTAAGCCTCCTCTGAGGTTACCCATTGTTTTCGCTAGACCTTTCATCAAGGATTCGGCAAGCCCACTGCGCTGCAACGCTAAGCCCATTACGATAAACATCGGAACGGCTAAAAGCACATAGTTACTAAGCACCCCAATGATTCTACTTGGCAAGAACTGCATGAATGCCGGTCCTAGCAAAACGTAACCTGCTACAAGCGAAACACCTCCTAAGGATACCGCCACGGGATAACCCGATAGAATGGCTAGAACGATAACTGCAAAGACAAGTAGTGCTAATAATCCCATTAGTTCTTCACCTTCTTCGTAACAAGTTGACGTAAACCTTCGATCCCTAAAAGCGCGAAACCAATAGGGAGAAATGCCTTTATTATCCAACGAAAAGGCAATCCACCTGGATCAGGACTCCCCTCCCCTATCAAGTAGCTATTATAGGCATATCGAGAAGCTGCATAAACGATGAAAATGCACCATGGTAGCAGGAATAGAAAATGACCGATTTTGTCGATCCAGCGCTTCGATACGGGGTTCATTCTTTCCCGTATTACATCCACACGTACATGACCATCTCTATACAAAGTAGGGGCAAAAGATACTAGCAAGGCTATCGCAGCGAGATACCACTCTAGTTCGACAATCCAAGAAGCAGTTATTCCAAACAAGTAGCGGCCAATAACATCCACGGCAAAGATCACCGCGACCAATAGCAACAAGATTGCTCCCGAAGCTTCAATAGTATCAATAAGGCGCTTGTAGGCATTCACGGCATCAATATACATGTACTGCAATGGTGAAGTGCACTAGACATAAATCAAAAAGAAAAGCCGCCGATCCTATTCAGGAACGGCGGCTCTTACATTCAACAAGGTGAATGAGTAAGGATGACTATTTCTCTAGTGCATCTAAACGTGCACCGTACTCCTTGCTCTTTGCGTAATCGTTTTTACGAGCATAGATCTCTTTAAGAGCTATAAGCGTGTTGCGATCAGAACCATCAAGTGCTATTGCCTGCTCAAAATATGGAAGTGCTTTATCAAAAAGGACTTTAATTTCTGCATTGAGCGCATCATATTGACTTTGCTCAGCCTTTGAAGTACCTAGACCGTTCATTACACCAGCCTTTTTCACAGCTGTGTTGTAGTACATAGAACCGATAGAGTATGTCGCATCGAGGTTCTTGTCGTCACGGCTCAATACTTCTTTGTAGTAACCAATTGACTTCTCTTCGTAAGACAATGCCTTAGCAGGCTCGGTAGCTTCTTGAGAAAGGTTCATGTATACATTACCAAGGGCATTGTACAAACCAACATTGTCTGGCTCCTGAGCAATAGCTGACTGAAGCTTCGTCTCTAGTGTTGCGTAGTCACCTTTACCAATGTAGTAGTTAATCTCCGCAAATAGAATGTCTTTGTTGTCAGGGAACAACTCACGGCCTTTATTAAGGGCAGCTAGTCCACCTTCTTCATCACCAGCTTTCATTAGAAGACTAGAGTAGCCTGCATAGATCGCTGGCTCTTTTGAACCCGCATCATAAAGCTCTTTATGATACTTCATTGAAGTTTCCATGTCTCCGGCAGATCGAGCAACAATAGCAGTAATGTACTTTTGTTGGTCTAGATCTTCTTTCTTCTCAAAGACTGGCGTTTCGCCGTTGGCAACGAAAATGTCATTGATTTTCAAGGCACAGTTAAGCGGATAGAAAGCGTCACTATAACGGTTACTACCAAGCATAACGTTACCTATAACTCCCATGTCAGAAGCTACTTGGCGAAGACCATCAACGGCTTTCTTCTTGCTTTTTGCTTTGACTGCTTTATTGTAGCCCTTCGTGTAGGCCTCAATCGCCTTATCAGAAGCTTCTTGCGGCACAGTTACTGAAGCGAAATCCGGCTCAGCAGCAGTTGGGTCCAAAAGTTTTTGGCCAGCGTATTCAGCATTCTTAGTGGTGATAGAAGATGCAACTTGACGTATTTCAGCAGCTTGGGTGCTACCAAGTAGCATCCATGTACCGGCAATATCACCTCCTGCCATTGTCGCTTCTTCGGCTGACTTGCGTGCAGTCATCAAGGCGTCGAGGTTAGTAGGATCAGCAGTGTACTCAGCAAGAGCTTTTTTGCCAGTCTTGATGAGCTTTGCCGGGTCTTGGGCTAGCGCTACGCCGCTTAAAAACGTAAGTGCTAGAACTAAAAATGAGAATTTTCTCATAGGTCGTGAATGTACTTTGATTGATACGAGAACAACTTGTCTCGGTGAAAAGGTACCGGAAGCACCTTGTTTAACTAGCTATTAACCGATTGGAAACTTCAATAGATTTTACTCTTCTTCAGATTCTTCCTCTTCATTGTGTGGAACGACAGCGACATCAGCGATGGCATCTTTCTTCTGTAGCTTGATCACACGAACGCCCTGAGTTGCTCTACCCATAACGCGCATCTGCTCAACCGGTAGACGGATCACAATGCCATCTTTGGTCGTTACCATGAGGTCATCGGCTTCGGTTACTGCTTTCACACTAACCAGTGCTCCTGTCTTCTCAGTGATCTGCATCGTGCGCACACCCTTACCGCCACGGTTAGTGATACGGTACTCTTCAGGATCTGAGCGCTTGCCCATTCCATTCTCGCTGATTACGAGGATGGTCTTTGAAAGAACCACAGTTTCAGCTTCAGATCCTTCAACTTCTACCGCTTCAACATCAACTGCTGGAGCGTCTGCTGCTAGAAGACCATCTTCGTGTAACACGATCATCCCTACAACCTTGTCGTCATCTCCTTGAAGAGACACACCGCGAACACCCGTCGAAGTACGTCCCATAGAACGAACTCGAGTTTCCTCAAAACGAATAGCGTAACCCGACTGAGTCGCCAAAACGATCTGAGAATCACCTCTTGTAAGCTTAGCTTCCAAGAGCATGTCTCCTTCATTGATATTGATCGCTCGAATACCAGCTTGACGTACACGAGAATATGCACGAAGGCTTGTCTTCTTCACCACACCTTGGCGGGTAGCAAAGAGGATAAAGCGACTATCAAGGAATGCTTCGTCAGTAAGATCTGGCACAATGATGTATGCCTTGACCTTATCTTCTTTTGGTATCGCCAGAATGTTCTGGATGACTCGTCCAGCACTAGCCTTGCTAGCCTCTGGAATATCAAATCCACGTAACCAGAAGCAACGTCCTTGCTCAGTAAAGAGCAAGAGATAGTTGTGCGTGTAAGCGACAAACATGTGCTCTACAAAGTCTGTATCACGTGTCTTAGATCCTCGTGAACCACGGCCACCGCGGCTTTGAGCGCGGAATTCCGTAGAAATTGTACGCTTGATGTAACCAAGGTTACTGATCGTAATTACAACCTCTTCGTTTGCGATGAGGTCTTCCATGTTGATGTCACCATCAGCAAAGCTGATGTCTGTGCGACGCTCATCACCAAAGTTCTCTTTGACATCGAGTAACTCCTCAGTAATTATCTCCTTTTGAAGCGTCTCACTTGCAAGAATCGACTCGTAGTAAGCAATCTTCACCATCAACTCATCGAACTCAGCGCGCACCTTGTCACGCTCGAGTCCAGTTAGCTTCTGCAGTCGCATGTCCAAGATCGCTCTTGCCTGAATTTCAGACAACTCGAACGTAGACATCAAGCCGTTGCGGGCTGCCTCAACATCCTTAGAGCCTCTAATCAACTTGATCACCTCATCGAGATGATCCAAAGCAATCAACAAGCCTTCTAGGATGTGCGCTCGCTCCTGTGCTTTGCGTAATTCGTATTGTGTGCGACGTACTACAACCTCAATACGGAACTTGATGAATTCATCAATGATCTGACGTAGGTTAAGTGTACGTGGACGGCCGTTAACGAGACAAACGTTGTTTACACCATAGCTCGTCTGGAGCGGAGTGTACTTGAACAACTTCGCTAATACAACCGATGCCATTGCATCACGCTTGCACTCAACTACGATACGAAGACCGTTACGGTCAGACTCGTCACGAAGTGCACTAATGCCTTCAACCTTACCATCATTGACAAGGTCAGCGATCTTGATGATCAAGTTGGCCTTGTTAACCTGGAAAGGAATCTCATTGACGATAATGACCTCGCGACCATTCTTCTCTTCAATGATTGCCTTTGCTCTAACGATAACTCGACCACGGCCTGTCTCGAATGCTTCACGCACACCAGTCATTCCGTAGATCGTACCACCTGTAGGGAAGTCAGGAGCAGTAATGTGCTCCATCAATCCATCGATATCAATCTCAGGGTTCTCGATCGTCGCAATGATTCCGTTCACTACCTCAGTAAGGTTGTGTGGCATCATGTTGGTCGCCATACCTACTGCGATACCTGTAGCTCCGTTAATTAGGAGGTTAGGTAGCTTAGTCGGAAGAACCGTCGGCTCTTTCAGCGTATCATCGAAGTTGAGAGAGAAATCAACGGTGTCCTTATCGATGTCGTTAAGGATAAGGTCGGTAATCTTCGCCATTTTGGCCTCCGTGTAACGCATCGCTGCCGGAGAGTCACCGTCCATTGAACCGAAGTTTCCTTGGCCATTGACAAGTGGATAGCGAAGACTCCAATCCTGGGCCATACGAACCATGGCGTCGTAAACAGAAGTATCACCGTGCGGGTGATACTTACCGAGAACTTCACCTACGATACGCGCAGACTTTTTATGCGACTTACTGAACGAAAGACCGAGGCCATTCATTCCGTAAAGCACACGGCGGTGTACAGGCTTGAGTCCATCTCTCACGTCCGGTAGGGCACGAGAAACTATGACCGACATCGCGTAATCGATGTAGGCGGACTTCATTTCTTCCTCGATCGAAATCGGGACAATTCTTTGGGTAGATGCCATAGTGGTAAATCAGCGATGCGCAAGGTAATATTTTGAGCGCGAAAAGAGGTGCAATTTCTCCACTTTTCAACGCACGTATACCAACGTTTTCTATGTATCGATGCTGGCAAGCTATTGGCAATATTAGACCATAGATGAGAAAACTGACCAACCTTAAAACGCTGGTTGTGCTTACGGTATGCGCTGCCTTTGCAATGCCAGACTTATATGCACAAACCACATTCGAAACCTCTAACAATCCAAGTGCTAGTATTCATGTTGAACGTATAGATCAAGATGCAACACTTGTTACGATTACACAAAAGCGCGGCAACGCGTCTTATGTCGAACTGTCACAGAACACCGTAATTAAGGATCAACAAACTGGGATCGCATACAACCTCGTTATGCTAGATTGCAACATTGACCCGCACACAGATATCGAGACGCACCACCTTACATTTCGACCTTTTCTAGATGGAACTGGTGACTTTGACTTACTCGAGCCGTGTAATCAAAATGCCTCCCTCTTCTTTTCTAAGATTCAAGTAGCAGAAGCTTCTCCAGCTATAGCACTGGGAACTAACTAGTTACCCACGGGCTTCAGCAAGCCCTGCCTTATATGTATCTAGTGCACGTTGTCGTGCCCACTTGTGCTCAACAATGGGGTCTGGATAGTTAGTTGTTCCGTACTCAGGCACCCAGTGCATGACGTACTCAAGCTTTTTATCAAATTTTTTGAGCTGCGACTCCGGGTTAAATACTCGGAAATACGGGGCGGCATCTGTTCCTGTACCTGCAGCCCACTGCCAGCCTCCATTGTTGCTTGCTAAATCAAAGTCTAGAAGCTTCTTAGCGAAGTACAATTCCCCCCAACGCCAATCCGTCAATAGATGCTTGGTCAAGAACGAGGCGACAACCATGCGTACACGGTTATGCATAAATCCTGTTGCATTTAACTCTCGCATACCCGCATCTACCATCGGATAACCCGTCTTACCGGCGCACCATTTCTCAAAATGCCCTTCGTCATTGACCCAAGGGATCTCATCGTATGCTTTACGAAAGCTTTGATTCACGACGTGCGGATAAGCCTGCATAACCTGAGAATAGAAATCACGCCAAATAAGCTCACTTAAAAAAGTCTGGTTCAATCCCTGGGCTCGACGGGCCCATTGTCGAATGGAAATCGTTCCATGTCTAAAATGAAGTCCTAATCGAGAAGTCCCTTCAATCGCAGGAAAGTCGCGTTGCTCGTCATACTTACGGATCAACTCATCCTCAGCTTCAGGTATAGGGAGTTCAATTAGACTTTCGTCAAAACCCATTTCCTGAAGGCTAGGTGCTGGCGTTCCAGACAATTGCTTACCTGTTTTCGCGAAAGCTGAGAAATATGCCTCTGTTGGATATGCTTTGAAAAAATAGCTGACAGGTTCGCCGTTAGCATCAACGGATATCCGCTCATCAAGCTTAGCTTTCCAAGTGCGGCTATAGGGAGTAAAGACCGTGTAGGTACCGCCTGCTTTCTTCTGCACCTCCTTTTCTTCAAAAATCACGTGGTCTTTACGTGTATGAAAAGATGCCCCCTTCGCTTTTAGTAGCCTTGCGACATCCTTATCTCTTGAGATCGCATAAGGCTCATAATCACGGTTACAAAAGACCTTTTTGATCGTGTGCTCTGCGGCAAGTTCTTTCCAAATCTCAATTGGAGTGCCGTATCGCACTTCCATAGGTGCACCAAGGGCAGCAAGTTCTTTCTGAAGATTAGCCACGCGACGCTGCAAAAACGTGACGCGTGCATCTGATTTATCGTCCAGCTTATCAAGAATGTCACGATCAAAGATGAAAAGCGGCAGCACAGGCAATCCAGCTTTGAGCGCAGCGTGCAAACCTGCATTATCGTTAAGTCGTAAATCTCTTCTAAACCAAAAAATACTGATAGGCTGCTGCATATCGGTAGCAACGACTAAAGGGATTGAAGGTTGACTGTAAAATGACCGATTTATCACCAAGTGAAGAAGCAAGTTCTTAGCGATAGCATTCGTGTTCAGGATGGACTTGAAAAACAATGATCACGACTTCGAAAATGAACGAATTCCGAGCACTTTTCACTAGCTAGACCTTTTAAATCCGTCTGTTTTTATTGATTTTCTAGCGGGAATTCACCTGTACGATATGTGTTAAGCGCGACATGACTCAAATACCGAACTTCGACCTGTTGTAAATAAAGACTATGCGGTTTTTCATTCTTCTTATTTTCGGATTCAGCTGTGGTTTTGGCGTAAGCTGTAACCAGACTCCTGAGTTAACTCCAAGCGAACAACTTCAGGAACATGTAGAGCTACTGGAGGCGCGTAATGGAGCAAATCCTTCAGCGGAAACGCGCACCGAACTCATAAAGGCCTACGAAAAGCAATCTCAAGACACCTCCCTCAGCCAAACCAGGAGATTAGATCGAGTTCGCTACGTAGCTGAGGCACTCTATGTCGGAGGCAAGCATGACCAAGCGTATAACCGTCTACGAAGAGGCATTTCAGACTTTCAAAAAGCGAATTCCGTTTTGGATGCGAGTCTATTCCTAGCAGAGATCGCAATACAGCGACGCCAAGAACCAGAAACTGCGGAACTCATTTTTGCCACCATTCGTGATCGTTTCGAACGACACAAAGGATTGGCCAAAATCCCTGCAGCATATGAAACGCTTACGTTGGTTGACGCACAAAAAAAGCTTCAAATGCTAGCTTATCCAGCAAGTGGCTTTGATAGAGAAGCGGCTGTCCGATACGGCAAAGCTTCATGGGCTTATACAGCTATTGAAGATGACGAAGCACTAGTAATTAAAGACCATTTAGCTGCCGGAAGGGTACTTGAGCAAGCCAAAAATTATGCACTCGCAATTGAGCACTACGACGAGGTCGTTAGACGCTTTGAGGAGAATCCAAGAGCCGGCGATGCTTTAATGCTGAAAGCCGTTGTTTTACAAGAAGTGTACAGCGAAAAGGAAGAAGCCAGAGCTGTACTCGAGCAGATGATTGCCAACTATCCTGAGCACGACTTAGCTAACGATGCAAAATCAATGCTTGGGTCCCTATGACCTTGGGTTAGTCAAGCGTGAGCTTCACTTCAGGAGAGAGTTTTACTCCTTTCACTAGCGCAGACCCGATGAGGGTATACGTGCTACTCGCCGCATTAGTCAGCTTAGCCAACTTACTGAAAGGCTTGAGCAAAGGACTCTTCTTAGTGAATTCGTCAATAGCGGTGCGCCTTTCGGCAAAACACAATTCAAACGGAAGAAAGACCTCTTCGTTTGCTGCGACAGCAAGATCCCGAGACTCTCGGAGATACCCGAGTACGTATGTATCTATGAGTTTGCTCTCACCGCGACCGCGCGTATAGCGCTCACGTAGCTCAATCGAAAGCGCAGTAACAGTTTGCGCACGAAGACTTGAAAGCTTCAGTGTTCCTTTAATAGTACCACTAGAAAGCTTGAAGTCTTCCGGTACAAACAACTCTAAGCGCACTCCTTCGATTCCAAAGAAGTCTTTGACTTTTCCGACCATGCTTGTAAGATAAGGTTAAATCCTCGCCCTGCGCTCATCGCATATACCAAGCAGTGTAAGTGGTCGACGAAGGAGGACTATAAAATCGCCTCAGCGATTTTCTAAACGAACCGACTATGCCAGCTATCCTTCAGTGGTTTCAAAAACCCGGATCGTGCTGCAGCTTTAGATGTGACTAGTGGATCAACGACCATTGTATCACCTGTGAGCTCGCCAGAAGCATACGCTTCACCGAATTCAGGAGCAGAGTAACCTTTGAACGTCACTTGGTCTTGCGTTGCAAAGAAATGCATTCGATCGAAAAAGTCAGCTTGAAACTGCTCTCCAAGCTGTTTCACAAAACGGACTTGTCCGTCGATACTACATCCACTGGCAGAGGATACATCTTCATTTAGCCCAAAGACCAAAAAGCGATTACTCCAAACCCCAGCATATGCGCTGAGAGAACGGGAGTGACTCGTCCATTGCTCGGCGAAAGCCTCTAGGCTCTTTGCGATAGTGACACACTGCTCATCGTTGAGTTCAGTGGAGCTAGGGTAAATCCAAAGTCTCGCGTTGTCTGGAAGTTGTTCGTAGGTGAGCATAGGCTACCAACGATTTGACTGAACAATCAGTTCTGCCAAATCATAAACCATAACTTCATCTTGCTTCTCAGCGGCTTTAACACCGTCGCTCATCATCGTTAGACAGAAAGGACAGTTTACCGCAATAGTATTTGCACCAGTTGCCATTGCTTCCTCTGATCGTTCAGTGTTGATGCGCTTGTCGCCAGGCTCATCTTCCTTGAACATTTGAGCACCTCCGGCACCACAGCAAAGACCATTAGACTTGATGCGGTTCATCTCACGAATATCTGCCTTTAGCGTATTAAGCACTTCTCTAGGAGCCTCGTAAATCCCGTTTCCACGACCTATGTAGCAAGAGTCATGATAGGTGATTGTCGCAGCTTGATCACCACGTGGGCTTTCACCGTCAACTTTAAGCTTACCACTATCGATCAACTGCTGTAGGAATACAGAGTGATGAATCACTTCGT
Organism: Saprospiraceae bacterium; assembly: GCA_045110575.1. GTDB lineage: Bacteria > Bacteroidota > Bacteroidia > Chitinophagales > Saprospiraceae > CALDTK01. The sequence goes on along the minus strand of JBGCGF010000015.1, from coordinate 111,575 downwards.
ACTTCCCTCCAAGGGCAGGGTATTCATTCTTCAAAACATTGAAGCAATGTGGGCACGTGGCTACAATCTTTTTCACCTGATAGCCATTGAGCACGTCAATGTTTTGAGCTGCCATCATTTGGAAAACGAATTCGTTTCCTGCTCTACGAGCGGGATCACCTGTACAGGCTTCGTCATTACCGAGTATGGCAAAATCAACTCCGACCTCATTCAAAATCTTACAGAATGCAATCGTCACTTTCTGTGCTCGAGCGTCGTAACTGCCTGCGCAGCCAACCCAAAAGAGAACATCAGGAACACGACCTTCCATTGCGAGGTCTGCCATGCGTGGGATGGTAAGGCTCATAAGTTGGGATTTGGGATGTGAGATTTGGGATGTGAGATGCTAAAAAGTACGTTGTGCTAATTGTCAATTGATAATTACACGTCAGAGGCGTCTTGCGCCCACTTATCGCGGTCTTCAGACATGGCCCAAACGGCTCCACCATTTTCAATGGCAGTAAACATTGGAAGCCAATCTGTTGGACCAGCACTTTCAGTCAAAATCTCGTAGCGGCGGAGCTTTAGAATCGGCTCCATTGGATTGATATTGATTGGACAGGCTTCAACGCACGCTTGACAAGTTGTACAAGCGTGAATTTCCTCCCTACTGATGTAGTCAAACAGACTCTTACCATCATCGAAATTGTCCTTCGTGAGTGCCTTCGCATCTTCTCGCTTGTCTTCTGCGATGTACTGCTTGTCACCGGAGTCCAGCTTTGTTCCGATTTCCTCCGCACGTGTGCGAATGTCCATCATCACCTTTCTAGGACTTAATTTTTTGCCTGTAAGATTGGCTGGACATGAGTCCGTGCAACGTCCGCATTGGGTGCAGGCATAACCTCCGAGTACATCGATCCACGAAAGATCTGTTACGTCCTTCGATCCAAACTCAGGGAGTTCTTCAGACATGTCCGCCTCATCAAAAGCAGCATTCGGATCCATCATCGACTGCACTTCTTTTTGAATAGCAGGCATGTTTTCCATCTCTGCTTTTGGCTTCAGCCTAGCGAAATAAGTCATCGGGAACGCAAACACAATGTGCAAGTGCTTCGATATCGGTAAGTAATTCAGGAATGCAATCACGACTAAAAAGTGAAGCCACCACCCTACTCGCTCGAGAATCACAAGTGTTGATTGCTCTAACCCTCCAAACACCAACGGACCAAACCAGCTACTCACAGCAAGTGTACCCGTATCTGGATAATGCCCAGGATCTAAGCCCTGAAGAACAGTATCCGTGCCGTTCATTGTAAGAATAGCAAACACCAAAACGATCTCGAGGTACAAGATGATGTTCGCATCCTTATGCGGCCAACCTTCCATTTCAGGCTTGTTGAAGCGTGGAATGGAAAGCATGCTACGTCGCCACAAAAAGATGAAGGTGGCAATCAAGGCTAGTACAGACAAGACCTCTATGAAATTGAGGATCAACGTATAAATACCTCCTAATACAGGTGCAAACGTTCGGTGGCCGTTCGTGAATCCGTCGACTAAAATCTCGACCAGCTCAATTTGCGTAAAGAGAAAGGCAACATAGATAGCACCATGCAAAACAGCTGGAATCCAACGCTTGAACATCTTCTTTTGACCGAAGGCCACGAGCATCATGTTCTTAAAACGCTGAGCTGGATCGCTCTCGATCGGATCGTCTTTACCTAAAAGCACGTTACGTCGCAGCTTGCTGAACTTGTATCCAGCGAAGCCAAATCCAAGAACACAGACGACAAAGAAAATAATCGGTTGAAGCATACTAGATAGACTTAGGCCTTACCTGCGAAGTAACGATTTCCTACGGATCAAAACCCACGCAAAGCCGATAGGAAGCACCTGTTTAGAGGCTTTCCAAACAAAATGTTATCAACATAGGCGCATCTGCTCTTGTGCAACGTACTTTTGGACTTCAATACCTGAACACCATGCGTATCCTCGAAAAGGCAGAAATCCAACTGAAAATTTCACGATTGGCAATGGAGGTCTTAGAGCAGCACATCGATCACAAGCGTCTGTTCCTTGTTGGAATCAATAACAACGGATTTGCAACAGCGGAGTTACTCAAGGCCGCGATAGACAAAGAAGGTCATAAGCTTGACGTTCAACTGCGTCGCATCAAACTATCTCCAGCCGATCCGTTGCATGGTGGAATTGAATTCGAAGGCGACCCAGCGGAACTTGATGGCGAACATGTCATTATCGTTGACGATGTAGCTAACACAGGGCGCACAGCCTTCTATGCTAGTAAACCAATCCTTGAGGTTGTCCCAGCAAGTCTCGAAATCGCTGTACTTGTCGATCGGAAGCACAAGTCGTTTCCAGTACACAACAACTACGTGGGTCTTGCCCTTGCTACAACCTTACAAAATGATATCCGCGTCTATTACGGAAAGGACTGGCGCGTTGAGGTCTTCTAAGCGCTAGCTCATCAAACCGTGAGCGGGCATTCCTCGCTTGAATTGCTTCAATAACTGTCGAAGGTCGTCCATGCCGTCCATTGCGGCGCGGTACCCGACGTCTATGAGTTCATCTGTCTTCGTAAAATTGTAGACGTTGTACGTCTCAATTTCCTTAGGCTCAATGAGGTGGTCGCAAAGTTTACGAGATTCGACTGAGTTGTTGCTCACTGCGAGATCAAACACGCGGTTACCGATTGAGAGCATAGACTTCAATGCGCCTACTTCTTGTTGTACGAGCGGCATCACATCGCTACCAATAAGTATGTCGCACTTGTCTCTAATGGGTTGTGCAGGAAGGTTCATGTAGAGACCTCCGTCTACATATTGAAAACCATCAATCACCACGGGGTTGAATACCAAAGGAATGGCACAACTAGCCATTACTGGAGCAATCAGTTCGCCTTCAGAAAAGACGGCTAGCTTACCACGCTGCAAATCAGTTGCTGTGATGTAAAGTGGATACTTCAGACAATCAAAGCAGTCGACCGGAAGCACAGGCTCGAGCTTTTCTCGAAGCATCGTAAGCTTTATAAAACCTTTAAGTGGATTGCCGATGCGTAAGAGACGCAAATTGCTCCCTACTCGAGCAAAATCGATGATTTCATCGATAGAGGCACCGTACGCATAAAGCGTCGCTACAATCGAGCCCGAAGAGGTTCCGGAGACAACTTTGGGCTTTACGCCCGCCTCTAGTAAAGCCTTGAGCACCCCAATATGGGCGAGACCACGAGCACCACCGCCGCTGAGCGTAATTCCGATAGTTGGTGAAGTTTGAGGCATATCTGTGTTAAAGTGTTTCGCTTTCGCTAAAACTATAAACGCCTCATGCACAGCAAAGGGTGCATGAGGCGTTTTGACGAAAGTAGAAGAAAACGTATTAGCGCACAAGCACTACTGAACCTCGTTTATTTTCTGCTGTAATCGCGGTAAGAACGTAGCTAGATGCAACTGGCTTGTTTAAGAAGACAGTTCCGGGCTGAACGTTAGACAAACGACTAACTACTCGACCTTGAATGTCGCGAAGCTCAAGCTGCTTAATTACTTGCTTAACGTCTAGTTGCCAGCCATCACCTTGCGGCAAAACCGAAAACAACTCACCTAAATCAACTTCAGAAACGTTGTCTACAAAAAAGCCAAGGTCCTCGTAATTTCTTGGAAACAATTGATAATCGTCAAAGTATGGTGCATCTCGATCAAATTGACCGCCGATTCCTATGATGTCTAAAACAATTCCGGCAATCTCTGAAGAAGTAACAACTTCCACGATACCACTTCCACCTACAATGCGAATTGAAAAAGTGTCTCTATTTGCATTTGTAAATCTCACATTAAATGATGCAGCAGGATCATCTCGCCACTCATTTACATCTACAATAGATAGGTCTTCTAAAACAACAAGGCGACTCTCAGAATATTCGTCTAATTCAAGTACTTCTTCCCGTGCTCTGTACGAATTCCCACCTCTTACAAATGAAATTTCTTCTGCCGCAATCTGAGTTAACCCATTGAATTGATCAACCTGCCCTCTCACAGAAATCAGATCTCCCTGAGTAACCATATACCCAAGGTCATCTCTTAGATTAAAAACGCCAATTCCATTACCATCTTGATCTACAATGGTAAATTGAAGCCCTCCTGCCCTAAGATTGAATCCAAGAACAGTTCCTTCAACAGTAACTCTCTTTGTAAGACTATCTGCAACACCTGAAGTAGCGTCAACATTGTTAATGTCGTCGATTGCACGCATTGGATAAGAAGGACCAGCGCCAGGATTGTAAGGAGAAATGTCTGCCGTGAAACGTGGCTGAATTTGGTAGCCTTCATCGTATGGAGAACTAGAATCGAATTGATTCGCAATTCCTGTGACATCGAATGTGCCTGTTGGCTCATTCATGCCGGCAAAGTCAGTGTTCTCGTCTACTCGCATGAGTACGACGACGGTACCGTTCGTAATTTCAATGTTGAAGGAGCTGTTTGTACTCCAATCATCCGCGTTCACGAGAGAGAAATTCTGGAGGGTTACAAGTTCTCCTTGATCAGCCTCTGTGATATCGGTTACCACCTTAGGGATGACTTGGCTTGTTGTCGGTAATACACGAATGCTATCTGTACTAAACTGAGCTGATCCATTACGTTGCTCGATTGTACCTCGAATAGATACCAAGTCTCCGATAGAAACCGTGTAGATATTCTGAGAGCTAATGATGCGAATACCACCAGACTGGTCTTGCATGAAGAATTCAAGTCCTGTACCACCGTTAAAATCAACAGAGTTGACCGTTGCTTCTAAAGTCGCTGTCGCCCCGATAGAATCTAGTGTGCCTATAGCATCAACAGTAATCAATTCACCGATTGTACGCATCGGGTAAGACGCTGGGCCAGGTCCACCGGCGCATGCTGGAAGACTAAAAGGAGAAGCTAGCACCTCTGTTCCGTCTACAGAAAAGCCTGTATTCGTGGTTGAAGCTTGCCAACTCATTCCATTATCAGGAGAAGCTAGGTTACAAATTTCAAGGCTTGAACCGTTACCGTCAGGTGATGTAGGCCAAGGTGCAGCATCATCGTAGGAAACGGTTGTTACTGCTGTACCGTTAGCGTCTTCAAGGTTTATGGTTGTTCCGCCATTACTAAGGCCTGATGTGTTCCACACACTAGATGGAGCCATACCGTAAGCAGTCTCAAAGGCGCTTGCTCTTACAGCTGAAACGTAGAAGCCTCCCGCGGGAATAGAACCTGAGAGGGTATCCTTTGCTATACTGAAGGACAGGACATACTGATCAACGTTGATAGGTGACGCAGTTGGGTTGTGTATTTCAATAAATTCGAGTGAATCTGTACCTCCTTCTGGTGGATTATACATGATTTCAGAGATCACTAATTGTGCACTCGTTGCGCTGAGCGCAATAAAGAAACAAAGAATCGAAAGCGTAATATTTTTCATCTGATTGTGTTGGGGGTATGACGAAAGTAGCAATTGTGATGAGTCTTCGTGATCTTAATGAGATTGCTTAGAAGTTGTCAACATCAATAATTAGCTCAAGTATTAACGAAAGTGCTTTCAAAATAGAGTTGTAACCGACAAAAAGTCTGCAACTACTGGGATTGAGCGATATTTCTACGGATCATATATCTGATTTTTTCAACAGATAAAGACATTGAACCTCAGATGCGTAAAAGCTTGACATTGGCTTAATGCTTAAGCGTGGTAACTTTGTATCATCTTTCACTGCGAGTTTCCAAAATCAACGGAATTATGAACAGACAATACTCATTTGCTTTCACGCTACTATTGAGCTTGATGGCTTCATTAGGCATGGCCCAGACAACGATCTCTGGCCAGATCATTGACGACTTCGGAGATCCATTGCCAGGCGCTGCGGTCATGTTTACCGGAACTTCTAACGGAACAGTAACTGACCTTGATGGTAATTTCGCTCTTTCAGGTGATGTTACTAACGGTATCAAAATCAGCTACGTCGGATACGAAACAATGAATTACAGCGCTGCAGACATTGCAGACGGTAATCTTGGAGTCATTACGCTTGAAGAGGGTTCAACTCTTGACGAGATTGTGGTTACAGGAACTATGGACATCGTTCGCGATCGTCGTACGCCTGTAGCAGTATCTACTATCGGACTTGCTGAAATCCAATCAAAAGGTGGAAACGTCGAGTTTCCTGAGCTTCTCAAGAACACTCCTTCTATCTACGTTGATGGACAGGCTGGTGGATACGGAGAGTCTCAGATTTGGACACGTGGTTTCGACCAAACAAACACTGCATTCCTTCTCAATGGTCAACCGATCAACGGAATGGAGGACGGCAAAATGTACTGGTCTAACTGGTCAGGCATGATGGACGTTGCTTCTGCAGTTCAGGTTCAACGTGGACTTGGTTCTTCTAAGCTTGCAATTTCTTCAGTTGGTGGAACAACCAACATCGTAATGAAGTCTACTGAAGATCGCAAAGGTGGTTCTGTTGGATACACGCTCGGAAACGACGGATTCAACAAATTCACTGGTAGCTACAGCACTGGCCTTATCAACAATAAGTTTGCTGTTACTGCGCTCGTATCGCACTGGCAAGGAAACGGTTGGGCTGATGGTACCTCAGGTGCAGGTCAGAGCTACTTCCTTTCTGCTGGTTTCCAACCAAGCAAGGATCATAACTTCAACTTACTCTTGACTGGTGCGCCACAGTACCACGATCAGAACTTCAACAAGCGTCTAAGCGATCACGTTGATGAGAATGGTGAAGTTGATGCTAAGTTTAACAACAACTGGGGACTTCTCAATGGAGAAGAGTACTCTATTCGTCGTAACTACTACCACAAGCCAGTTGCTAACCTTAACTGGGATTGGACACTGAACGAGAAATCTAAGTTGAGTACAGTTGCTTACGCATCTTGGGGACGCGGAGGTGGATCTGGACCAATTGGTTCAAGCGCCAACCGTTCTTACACTGCTGAAGGACAACTTGATTTTGATGCAATTGTGCAGGCGAACATCGATTCTGCTGGTCGTTCTGAGTACGTAGTACGTAACTCAGTAAACAACCACCAATGGTTCGGCTTGGTATCTCGCTTTGAGACATCACTCACTGACAACCTAGAATTCAGTGCCGGAGCAGACCTTCGTACTTACCGCGGTAGCCACTTCCGTCAACTACGCGACCTTCTCGGAGCTCCAGCTTACACTCAGCGCGCCAATGCTCGCTTTGACGAGCGTGAGGTAACGAACACATTTGAAGCAGCTCCTTGGGCAGCACTTTCAAATTTCGCAGACACAGAAGATCAAATTGCTTACTCTAACGATGAGCGTATCAGCTATGCTGGTGTCTTCTCTCAAATTGAGTACACTGCAGACGCACTTACGCTTTTCGCTCAAGGTGCTCTTTCAAACCAAAGCCACATCCGTTTTGAGCGTTTCAACGAAACCGAAGCGAATGAAGATTCTGAGACTGTTTCTAATGTTGGGTACAACATCAAAGGTGGAGCTAGCTACGCTATCGATGACAACAACATCGTATTCTTCAATACAGGACTCTACTCACGCCAACCATTCCACGACAATGTTTACCTCAACTTCTCAAACACAGTTAACCCTGTAACAGAGAATGAGCAGATTTTCGGTCTAGAAGCTGGCTACAAGCTTAACATCAACGATTTCTCTGCAAACGTGAATGTTTACCGCACAAGCTGGGCTAACCGTACCAATACATCTACCATCAGTGATGGAGAAGAAGTTAATGGTTTCACGTTCCCTCTTGGTGGCTTCGCAAACATTACAGACCTTGATCAACTGCACACTGGTGCTGAGCTCGATTTCCGCTACAAAGCGAACCAGTTCTTCTCTGTACGTGGTTTCGGTTCAGTAGGCAACTGGGTATATGACGGAAACGCTAACCAAGTTCTTTTTGACGACGAGCGCAACATTGTTGACGAATCTGAAGCAAACAACATTGACGGAGTTCACGTAGGTGGATCTGCTCAGACTACTGCTGGTTTAGGACTTCTCGTTCGCCCAGTTTCTGGTCTTCGTATTAACCTTGACATGGTGCACAACGATCGCTTGTTCGGTCTACCACGAAGCGTAAACTCTGAAACTGACGAGCTTCAACTTCCTGGATTCACTCTATTCGACATGGGCGCTGGATACACTTTCTCTCTTCCAAAGGGACAAAGCCTTCGCTTGAATGCGAACATCTACAACATGTTCGGAACTGAGTATATCGCTCGCGCAACATCTGCAGTAGCAGCTTCTACAGTTGACGCTGAGAACTACAACGGTGTAAACCTTGACAACTTCGTACAATTCGGTACGCAGCAGACTTGGAACGTCAACGCACGTTTCTACTTCAACTAGTTTTAGCGAAAGCTGAAACCAGTTAATTACAAGCCCCAGAATGACCTATGTCGTTCTGGGGCTTTTTCGATCGATAGGAAAGCACCACTTAGGTGACGCTATGAGTAAAACACAATTACTAGCTATTTCTTTCTTGACCCTGCTGATCAGCTTAGCTGGGTGCAAGACTTCAAAGCTATCTACAGCAACAGAGGTCGAGCAAAAGAAGCCGGCTGACCGCATATTATACCATTCGCTCACAAACTTCCCCGCAGCGAATCACTGGGCAAGTAACTCCGCTACTGAGACACCTCTTGTTAGTGCTCACCGAGGAAGACCAGAACTTGAAGGCTATGTTGAGAATAGCCTAGAAGCAATTTCAAAGCTTATAGCATCGGGTTCGTTTATCCTTGAGTTAGACGTAGCCAAGTCTAAAGACGGCGTTCTCTTTCTCTTCCATGACTATGAGCTAGATCGACTCACTCGCAATACCGGTGATGCAGCAGATCGGACTTGGGCTGAACTTGATACCATGCGACTCATTGACAAACGTGGGAATCTCAGTAATTCAACGATTCCAACGTTAGAAGAAGCACTACGCTTAGCAAACGGGAAGGCCATGTTTACGCTAGATCGTAAACGAGGAACGCCACTCGCAGAAATCTCTGCTGTGGTAAAGAAGCTCGATATGCACTCCGACGTCGCACTTATCCTTTACAACATGGATGACTTTACCGAGTGGGCAAATCAAAAAACATTAGGGCCGATTAGCCATGAAGCAACTGATGTCTTAGAGCTCGAACAGCTCGCACAGCGTTGTAGAGAGCTCTATAAGCGTGTTGGAATTCCTCCTTTCGACCAAAGCGAGCTATTCCCGAATTCAGGATTCGTAGGTGTTGGGCTTCCTGACAAGGAAATTTTAGCTGTCGCCAAAACCTTAGGTATTAAAACCACAGTCGGAACCTTTGGAGATTTAGATCAGCAAGCTGTTGCGACCGACGGCAAAACGTATCGCGACCTCGTCGAAGCAGGCGTCTCCATTATCGCTACCAATAAACCGCTCCTTGCCCACAAGGCACTCTATGGCCAATAGGCGCAGATCAGACGACAGGCATTCATTACCATAAAAGTTATATGTCTTACCTTAAGGCATGCTCTTGGCCAGAACTCAACTTTCGGCAATGCCAAAATTCGCGCTTTTAGGATTAGGGGTTTTGTGCCTAGTCCTTTCTTCGTGCTCTTCTACAAAGCGAGGACTATCGAGCACAGAGGTCATCAACCAGATCATCGGCAACGAGTGCGCAAGCAGCAGGCTAGACGATACGCATATGCTTGTAACGTTGTGGTCGCCGAAGGATACGACCTTCATCAACTACCCAGCGGAAACAAAAACAGGATTGAGTCCTGAAACACCTGTTCAAATAGGTGGCCTTACTTCCTCTTTCCTTGTGCCTGTTATGCTCAATAAGCTATACAGCCTTGGCTTAAGCTTAGATAGTACGGCTATACCCGTATACACACGAGCTGGAAGACATGTCCGTAATATCTCGTTCGGACAGCTACTCACACATCACAGTAACCTTCCTGTCTATTCACCTAGCAATGACGGAGACGCACTCAATCATCTCCTCGTCTTAGATGACCTACTAGGAAAACAGCCCAAGGAAGAAATCACAAACGAATACAGGTTCACTCACTGGAATTACACGCTAGCCGCAGAAGCTATTCGCGCGAAACAAAACGGGATTCCAGAACTACGTCCTACCCTAGCCTATTCGGACCGACTACCTGATAGTGTACGAACTGCACTAGCTGTGACGCAAGCAAGAGTGCGTGCACCAAGAGAAAACCAGCATCCAGATCTATTTGCACTCAGTACCGCAGGTATTGCCAGTACACATGAACTTATCGCCCTGCTCGATAGCTTACACACATCAGAAGTGGGTTCTCTTCAAGCGCTGAATACTTTCAAAGATCGACCGAACACCAAGGTCATCCCAGGATGGTACAAGATTTCCCTAAAGAATGGGCAGCATGTATATCTCAACGGCGGTCGTACGCGTCGTCACAGTGCTTCAATGGTGTACTATCCGTACACGGAAACTGGTGTTATTGCCGTCGCAACAGATAGCAAGCAGCTCGATTGCTTAGTTATGGACATCTTGCGCAACCTTAACGAAAACTGGAAACGCAAACCCTCCTCTAATGAGTAAGAGTCGCCGCAACCGTGATGGTGTCGTCTATAGCACCAATGACGCATATGAGTACCGCTTTGGAAAGCCGCAAGAAGCGGAACTTCTAATTCCACCTCAACAAAAATTACGGGTAACCCTAGACAAGAAGGGCAGAAAAGGTAAAGGAGTAACCCTCGTTACAGGATTCGCCGGTCCTGATGGCGACCTAGTCACATTGGGCAAAAAGCTAAAAGCTGCCTGTGGTGTAGGCGGAAGCGCAAAAGACAACGAAATCCTTGTCCAAGGGGACCAACGTCAAAAAGTTATTGACTGGCTGATCAAGCACGGGTATAGCCAGACGAAGCAGTCGGGAGGTTAGCGTCATTTCGACTGGAAAAGCTCTGCTTTGAAACGGAGAAATCTGTTTAGTCGAAATGAAGTTTTGAATTGCTAATTTTGATTTTTGAGTGTTCGTGACGGCCGACGAGACGTTCTCCTATTATTACCAAACTTAGCCATCTTACGGACGTCAGCAACCCATTCAAGGGGGACGGTCATTTCGACTGGAAAAGCTCTGCTTTGAAACGGAGAAATCTGTTTAGTCGAAATGAAATTTTGAATTGGAAATTTTGAGTGAACGTGACGTTGCTCGGCTTCGCCTCGGGAGGCTTCCGTTAGACTGGCTGCAGCCAGTGGCAGCAATGCACCCTTGAGCGCGACAACGTGACTTGCGCGCTAAAGCACGCTGAACCAGATCGTGTCAATTCAACATCCCACGCACATGCCTTTCCTTTCCCTGCATGTCAATGAAGACCTCAACATCAGAGAGCCCTTCTGAACTAAATAATTCTGCTACTTGCGGGGCAAAAACGTCGTTGCATTCCACATATAGCCAGCCTCCTTCATTGAGATGCTGCTTGGCAGAAATGCACAACCTTCGATAGAAGATCAGCGGTTCATGGTCACTCACACGAAGTGCTAAGTGAGGCTCCCAATCGGAAACGCTTTTCTGGACGCGAATCCAATCCTCATCAGGAATGTATGGAGGATTACTAACTATGAGATCAAAGCGTTCACCCTCATCAAAGCCAGTCCCAACTAGCAGATCAGCCTGAGATATCTGGAGATGTTCCTGCAAATCATGCTTTCGCACGTTAGCCTCAGCAACTGCAATTGCATGCGGAGACACATCAACAGCCACTCCTCTCCACGTGAGTCGCTCTAGGCTAATCGCAACAGCGATGCAGCCCGACCCAGTACACAAGTCAGCAAAACGCAGTTTCGTGTGCTTAGGGAACGCCTCTAGCACCCAGCGCACCAACTCTTCCGTTTCTGGCCGTGGTATCAATACACCTTCTCCAACCTCTAATTCGTTCCCGTAGAAATGTGCTAAGCCCGTGACGTATGCCAGCGGCTCACCATTAACCAGGCGCTCGAGTTGGGCATTTGCAGTTATAAGGTTAGCCTTTGGTACTGCTTCAGTTCCTCTTCGAGAAGCCAGCCCGAAGACATCATCGAACCAATCTAGCACTATCCGAGAAGGTCGATCAAGACCAGCCTCAATAAGTGCTACTTCGCAGGCAGATCGTAATTCAGTCCAAGTCATCCTAGTCTGCCTTCATAATCTGAAAAAGTGAAGCTTCTGACAATTTCAATCGTTCCGTCAAGCCTCTCAATCGCTAAGTCTGGAAGTTGAACTCCATTAAACGTAGTCGTTTTCACGGTTGTGTAGTGAAGCATGTCCTCAAGAATCAACTGCTGACCAACAACAAGTGGGGCCTCGAATTGATAAGCACCAACCGTGTCACCAGCAAGGCAACTGACTCCTCCAAGGTGGTAGATCTTGTCACCTTCCGTTTCAGCTGAAACCGTCTTCGCACCTTGCAACGTTGGCTGATAAGGCATCTCCAAGGTATCAGGCATGTGACACGTGAAGCTGACATCGAGCATGGCTGTCTTACGCCCATGGCTTTTTACAATATCTAGCACATGAGCAACCAACACTCCTGTTTGCCAAGCATGTGCACTCCCTGGTTCTAGCGTAACACTGATGTGTGGATGACGCGCACGAAAGCCCTTCAATGCTTCAACAAGCACTTCTGTTTCATAGCCTTCTTTTGTCAATAAATGTCCGCCCCCAAGGTTGAGCCATTTGAGCTTCGGCAACCAATGGCATAGGTCTTTTTCTACTTTCTCGATGAGCTTGGCTGTTGAAGCAGCTGGACTTTCACAAAGGCTATGCACGTGTATGCCTTCTTGGCCTTTCGGCAAAACCGCTGGAAGGTCGTCAATCGGAACTCCGAGCCTCCCGGTAGGAGAAGCTGGATTGTAGAGTGCTGTTTCGACGTCACTGTACATCGGATTAACTCGAAGGCCAACACTCAAGTTTGCTCCTTCCCATTTGGTACGATATCGCTCTAGCTCACTGAGGCTATTGAACGTGAGGTGATGAGCTAACTCAACAACCTCATCAAACTCACTTGGAATGTACGCTGGTCCGTAAACGTGTGGCTTAACGCCCATGTGCTTAGACACCAACTTCGCCTCATGCAACGAAGAGGCAGTCGCCCCAGAGAGATACTCCTTCACGATATGGAACGTAGGCCAAAAGCTAAAAGCCTTTAGTGCCAAGATGATGTCGACATCCGCCCGTTGCGCAACCTCAGCAATGTGCTCCAGGTTTTGCCGAAAGGCTGCTTCATCAAGTACGAAGGCTGCTCTATTTAGAGAATCGTAGTTCACGCTTCGAACTCGATGTCTCCGTTAATTTCTTCATGCCACTTCAGGCCATACTTGGCAATTCCAGCCAAAAACGGATCAGGGTTAAACTCTTCGACATTGAAAACACCTTTACCTGCCCACTCTCCAGTAAGCATCATCATTGCTCCCGTCATTGCAGGTACACCCGTCGTGAAACTAACGCCTTGCGCACCTGTCTCTTCATAAGCGGCAGCATGACTCGTGTTGTTCCAGATGTAGTACGTTTTGTCCTTACCATCCTTGATTCCTCGGATACGGCAACCGATACTGGTCTGACCCGTGTAATTGTCTCCAAGTGTGTCCGGATTAGGGAGCACAGAAGTCAAGAATTCAAGAGGGATGATTTCTACGCCCTTGTGCATTACAGGCTTAATACCGGCCATGCCGATGTTCTGGATAACACGCAAGTGCGTAAGGTATTCTTGGCCAAAAGTCATCCAAAAGCGTGCACGCTTGAGTGTCGGGAAATTCTTGACTAAGCTCTCTAGTTCCTCATGGTAGAGTAAGTAACTATCCTTCGGACCCACATCTGGATAGTTGAGCACCTTTTTATGCTCGAATGGTTCCGTTTCGACCCACTCGCCATTTTCCCAGTACTTACCCTTCTGGGTAATTTCTCGAATGTTGATCTCCGGATTAAAGTTGGTAGCGAATGCTTTACCGTGATCGCCAGCATTGGCATCAACGATGTCTAGATAGTGCATTTCATCAAAGTGATGCTTCGCTGCATTGGCCGTGAAGACCTGCGTCACACCAGGATCAAAGCCACAACCGAGAACAGCCAAAAGTCCTGCTTTCGCAAAACGATCATGGAGCTTCCACTGATGAGAGTACTCAAATTTGGCCTCATCCTTCGGCTCGTAGTTCGCAGTATCTAAGTAGTGCACACCTGCATTTAGACAAGCCTCCATAATGGTGAGGTCTTGGTACGGTAGTGCAACGTGAATCAATAATTCAGCGCCAAAGTCTTTAATCAATTGCGTGAGTGCTGGCACATCTTCTGCATCAATAGCAGCGGTTGTAATATGCTGATGACCAGTGCGCTTCATAGCATCTTGCGCAATGTCTTCGCATTTACTTACGGTACGACTCGCGAGTAAAATTTCGCTAAAAACCTCAGGGTGCTGCGCACACTTAACGGTAGTTACTCTGCCGACGCCTCCTGCGCCAATGATGATGACTTTTGCCATGAGTTGAGCTTGAAAATTTTTACGAAAATAGATGAAACCGATGTCAGTTTCGTGAGAATCTCAATTCGATTTGTTGTTAGTTTTCGAATGGTTAAACCCACTACTTTCGCAACTTAATTTATACGCATGCGCAAAGGTTACGAAGGCTATGATCCAAACGGTGTCGGTGTAGACAACGGAAATTTCTTAGGCTTACCAATCGTCGATGACCCAGCGATTTCGTTCCTCTCTGTGCCCTATGACGCAACAGTAAGCTATAGTGAAGGCACTGCTGGCGGTCCAGCTAATATTCTTGCAGCAAGCACTCAGCTCGATGTTTCGATACCTGGTCTTGATCGACCTTGGGAGTTAGGCTTCGTTTGGAAAGGACTTAGCGGAACGTGGCTTGATCAGCTGGCTCAGACACGGACATACGTGAAAGATGTGATTACCACACTTGAGAAGGGATCACCTTTGAGTGAAAATCAAAAATCGTGTCTTACGCATATCAATAGGCAGGGAGAAGCGTTGCGTCAAACGGTATTCACTGCTGTAAAATCAGAAATTGACGCTGGACGGCTCCCAGTACTCGTTGGTGGTGAGCACTCCATTTCTTTAGGCGCCTTTGAGGCCGCAGCTACGAAAGGTGACTTCGGAATTCTACAGATTGACGCGCACATGGACTTGCGTTCATCGTATGAAGGCTTCGAATTTTCGCACGCTTCTGTGATGTACAATGCTATAAATACAATCCCTCAACTCAGTCAACTCACCCAGGTTGCCATCCGCGACTGGTGTCCTGCAGAGGAAGAAGTAGTGCACGCAAACCCAGGTCGCATTGCTGTCTTTTACGACCAGGATCTGTCTGAAGCGAAGTTGAGAGGTGAAGCTTTCGCCAAAACCATACAGCCAATCATCGCTACCCTGCCCCAACGGGTATGGATCAGTTTTGATATCGACGGTCTTGACCCTTCCTTGTGTGCGCATACAGGTACACCCGTTCCAGGGGGACTCAGTTTTGCAGAAGCTAAATTCTTATGTCAAGCGGTACTCGAAAGCGGACGAACAATCATCGGACTTGACCTTGTAGAAGTTGCTCCAGCACCACATGAATATGAAGGCTCTGTTGCAGCAAGGTTGATGTATGAAATCGCGGCGCGTGCGGTTTCAGCTAACAAAAAGCCCTGATCCCAAAGGTTGAGCAGTTCCACCTAAAACTCACGTAAAGCGTGATTAGCCCAAGAATAGCAGGTCAGAATCTCCTGCTTTATTAGAAGGTCAAACTTGAGAAATCCGTCTGTAAATAGTACACGACCACTAGTAGCAAGGTTCCGACCAACCACTCTGATTGGTAGAGGTATTCTCTCAACGGCTGTTGTTTTCGCGAAAGCAGGATCACGTAAATGATGCGCTCAAACCAGAACGCGACCACCGTTCCTATAGCGATGCCTAGTAGGCCTAATGACGGCAACAAAACAAGGCTGATGCAAACGTTTATAAGGCCCTCAACAATTGCGGTGAAGGTCATTTGCCGTTCCATGTCCAAGCTGATCATGAGCGGTGTCGTCTGAATCAGGCGGCTTGGCACAATGAGCAGCATCGTATTGAAAATGACATGAGCGCCGTAGAAATTCTCAGTCAAAACCATTGGAAACCACCACTTACTCGTGGCACAAAGTATAAGCACTATGACTAGGAACAATCGATTGACCTTCTGACTTCGTCTCCTTAGGTTTTGAAGCATAATTGCCGTGCCTTGGCGCATTTCGCTAAGTGCTGTAGCACTCATTCCACCTATCACTCCAAGCAATAAGGGTAACTCCTGAGCACCGTAGCGCCATATGGCCATTGCAGCCTGCGGGTCATCCCTTTGGTAGGTAACGAGGAAATGATCGACAATCATAACGCAAAGCACCGTTAGACCATACATGCTTAGGCCAGAGGCAGACTTCCAAAAAATCGTTCGCTCTTCCATTGGTGGAAGACCAGCCGATCGAGTCCGCATAAAGCGCAGAAATGCCCAAGCCAATCGATAGACTGCACTTGCAGCCAAGCCCCACATGGCAAACTGAAACGGCCAGCCCAACAAAAGAGGTCCGAGAAACAGCCCTAACTGAAGAACATTACTACTAAACGAAAAACCTAGTAGACGATGTTTCGCCTGATCTGCAATAGCCTCTTGTTCGACAACCGTACCTCCAAGCTGACCAAGGATGAACGTTCCAAATGCTGTTCCAAACGCCAAATTCGACGTGTGTAGTAGCGATTCACCTAGCACAGGAAGTGCAAAGTGAAAGAGAGCAAATACGAGAAGACTGCCCAGTAATACTAGTAGCAGGTAGAAGACTGTCCAGCGTTCAGGAGTCTGCGTTTGCTGACGTATTCGCAGGTAGGCGTTGCCTAATCCATTGATCCAAAAAAACGTAAGTGCATACCCTAGGTAACGCAGCGATTCATAATTACCAATGAGCGCGAGATCAAGGCCTAGGTTTGCCAAAGCGACCATACTCACTACAGCAGTGCCCTGCCGCAGGAGTTGATGTGCTTGTACTGCTCTCGCGAAGGTGATCAAGAATCTGTTGAACTAGTGGACTGCTAATCTAGGATAGACTCGTCATGCTCGGTGAAGCGAACGCCATATTGCTCAAGTTCTTCGAGCACAGGTTCGTAAACTTCATTCATGATCGGTATTGTGACGCCTCGACTTGCAATCTTGTCTTGAGACATAAGTCGCAAGAAGATTCCAAGAGGAAGACCGACAAGTTTGGCCATTGCCGTCTCCTTGTCATCACCCCTCATGATCATCGTACATGTTCTGCGGCGACGCTTGCCATCAAGCTCATAATCGAACTCGTGCTGCATCGCAACGAGGTCACGATCTTCCGGTTCGAGCTTCCACTTCGTCTCGATTAGGTCTTGAAGGATTAATGCAGGTGTTGCATTTTGAATCGGGATACGCTTCTTTCGGAAGAGTCCCAACCAATCAAGCTTACGCATCACTGATGAGTTAGGCGTTTCGCCTAATAAGCCAGCAATTCGCTCTTTTACACTTTCACCAGCAGGCTCTTGCGGAGCATATGCATCCATGAGCTCGTGGTAAGACATGTTTCCATCGGCCAATAGCGGGAAATTCGCATCGGTGAGACCAATTTTCACAAGTGCAGCCCAAGCATCACAGAAGCCTGGATAACGGAACGTGCCTCTTACGAGCGTAGGGATATTCTCTAGGCCGTACTTTTTTCGGTAGAGCAAGCTGTCACGGTTCGGATACATTTCTAATGTTCCCAAGCCTGCGACCTCAACCTTTTTTGTTGACTTGAATAGTCTGCTGTAAGGAATGCACTTCAACCGGCCTTCCTCGAGGTAGTGAGCCGTTCCTTGTCCAGCTAGAACAACGTTACGTGGATTCCAAGTCACCTTGTACTTCCAAGGATTGTTATCCAAAAACTCTGGAGCTACAAGGCCACCGGTGTACGAACGGAAAGCTGTGATTTTCGCACCCGCATCACGAAGTTCGTTGATGGTACGCATGGCAGACATGTGATCCACACCTGGATCTAGTCCCATTTCGCCCATGAAAATAAGTTCACGGTTGCGAGCTTCATCTCCAAGACGGTACAGCTCCTTACTCACGTAACTTGCTGTTATCAGATGTTTACGAAGGCGTATGCAATCGTGGGCTACCTCTAGGTGCAAGTGAGCAGGAAGTAAGGAAACGACAATATCACTGCGACCGATAAGATCACGGCGATCATTCACTTTTGACACATCTAACCAAGCAGGAACTCCACAAGGATTGTCCCCAACTTTAGATTTTGCAAGTTCAAGATCCGTATCTGCGACAGTGACTCTCCAGCCAAGCTCACTTGCTTTGGTAAGGCAATAGTCAATGAGTGCTCCAGCCGAACGGCCGGCGCCGATGATTAAGATATTAGTCATGTCAGTTTTAGATGGTAGGCTGCTGCAAATAAAGGACTATCGTTTAGATGGTGGGCGAAAGAATACTAATGGATTGCACATTTCCGCCTGAAACGCGTAAAATTGATGGCCACGAGCTTCGTTGCGATCTTTCGCATCAAATAGCTAGAACACATCTTGCATGAGTACACTCAACCTCTCTATCCCCTACACGCACTATGCTCAAGCGGATATTCCAACTGATATTTCAGCCCTTTGCCTTTCGGCAAAACAAGCAACATCGCTGGCTTACGCACCCTACAGCAAATTCTTTGTCGGCGCGGCTGCAAGACTCGAATCTGGAAAAATCATTCAGGGCGCGAACATGGAAAATGCGGCGTACCCGCAATGCCTTTGTGCTGAGGCAGTCTTGCTCGGAAGCTTACACAGTCAGTATCCAAACCAACTCATTGAAGCAATAGGCATAGCGGTCAGTTCTGAACGCGCGCTCAAAGGCGTAGCTGCCCCTTGCGGTAGTTGTAGACAGCAATTGTTCGAAGCTGAAAATCGCCAGAAATCACCCATCAAGCTCTACCTACTCGATGAAGGCGGCGACGTGTATTCGTTTGCAGACATGAAATCATTGCTTCCGTTTGGCTTCGTGCTTTAGCGCGCAGCCTTCGACAGTGCTGGCTAGAACGATCCGGTTCAGCGCGCTTTAGCTCGCAGCATCTAGAGCGTCACGACACATTACACTGCGCTCTGGAGCGCACGATAACCAGTTGCGCGCTAAAGCACGTCGAACCAGATCGTAGCGCTTTAGCTCGCAGCATCTCTGTTAGAGCGTCACGACACATTACGCCGCGCTCTAGAGCGCACAATAACCAGTTGCGCGCTAAAGCACGCCGAACCAGATCTTAGGCATTGCGCTCCGCATACAGTTCATTGGCAGCTTCCAAGTCTTCAGGCGTATCTACTCCTCTTGGAGAAGGCTCAACACATGGACAAACGATTTTTTCGCCGTGAGCCATCCAGCGTAGTTGCTCAAGCTTCTCCATTTGCTCTAGCTGATGCACCGGCTGTTTCGTTATGCGCATTAAAGTCTCCATGGTATAGCCATATATACCAATGTGGCGGAAGTGCCAATCCATTTCATTGTCCTCGTCTACGTCCCGCACGTGCGGAATAGGGCTCCTAGAGAAATACAGGGCGCGCTCGTTTGTCCCCATGGCAACTTTCACAGCATTTCGGTCGAGTAAGACAGCATCGTCGTCCGTTCGTTCGATTGCAGTAATGATCGCATCTTCTCCAATCTCAAGACGATTGGCAACCGCTTGAAGGCATTCCTTACTAATGAACGGTTCGTCACCTTGAACATTAACGATCCGTGCATGGAGGGGTAGGTTCAACTCCTCTGCTGCAGCTGCAACTCGGTCCGTACCTGATGGAATTGAAGGTCCGGTAAATACAGCCTCAAACCCCGCTTCACGCACAACCGTAATGATTTCGCGGTGATCACAGGCAACTACAATGCGCTCGAAAACATCCGCTTGTTTCAGGTTCTCACACACCCTAACGATGAGGGGTGCTCCACCCAGATCAGAGAGTGGTTTAGCTGGAAGTCTTGTTGAAGCAAACCGCGCGGGTACGATTGCGATTACGTTGATTGCCATAAGAGATCGTTAAAGTGGAAAAGTACTGCGGTTGTTTTTTAGCTTTGTAGCAACACTATAAACATGAAACACTTGCTAATGCTCCTCTGTGGGGTGTTTACTGCTTTGACAGTAAGCGCCACCGGAGATTCGCTGAGCTATTTAACGCCACAGGATACGGTGATGTTAGAGATTGCTCCCGATCAATCCAAATTTACCACGCATACGTTTGCTCCGAAGCAGACCATGTACTCGCTAAGTCGGTTCTACGCACAGGACATAGACCAGATTTACGGACTCAATCCGCAATTAACAAATCGGTCTCCCAATATTGGAGAGCAGGTAAAAATTGCAGTTCCCAATAAGACGATCAAACGCTTCCGAGACGAAGATTTTGACAGAAACACCTATGCTCCGATTTGCTATGAAGTTCAAAAAGGGGAGACGATGTACAATGTGGCAAAGCGCGTTTTCAGAATGCCCGTGGATACGCTCATGTCTGTGAACGGCCTGACCACAACAATTCTAAGTCCAGGCCAAATTCTCCAAGTTGGATGGATGCCAATTGGCGGCTCAGCTGATAAAATCACAAAACGGGAATTAAGTCCGCTGCAGCGCAAGAGCTATGCAAACTACAAGATGCACAAGGCTCAATCTTCAAATCCAAAACCGATACGAGGCGTCGCTTCTTGGACACCTGGTACTGGAGAAGCGAGTGGAAGTCTATTTGCATTGTATGACGGTGCTCGACCAGGGACTTATCTTAAAGTGACCAATACCGCCAACAAGAAGTACGCTTACGTAAGAGTAATCGGCAAGCCTTCTCATAACAGCCGGAAAGAACAGATTGACATTCAAGTCTCTGGAACTACAGCTCGTTTACTGGGAGTTACAAAGGGGAACTTTTATGTGATAGTTGAATAGGAAAGCCTGCGGCGCTGCGTTTAGGTAGCAAAAGGATACTTGGAGAGTTTTTGAACGGGCAGATTGAAAGGTTGGACTTACAAAATCCTATTCCTTACTTTTGCAGTCCCTTACCAAAAAACTCAAAATTCACTATGTCTAAATCATACATCGTAAGCGCCGTCCGCACTCCAATCGGAAGTTTTGGCGGAAGCCTTGCTAGCCTTTCAGCTCCTCAACTTGGAAGTCACGCCGTTAAGTCTGCAATTGCTACGGCAGGCATCGACCCAGCTCTCATTGAAGAGGTTATTCTGGGCAACGTTGTTTCTGCAAATCTCGGTCAAGCTCCGGCTAGACAAGCAGCTCTACTTGCTGGACTTGGACAACAGGTTCCTTGTACTACTGTCAATAAGGTTTGCTCTTCAGGAATGAAGTCGATCATGTTTGCGGCGCAAGCCATTGAGCTCGGTCAAGCAGACGTAATCGTTGCCGGTGGTTTTGAGAGCATGAGTAACATCCCATACTACGTGCCTAAGGCTCGTTTCGGCTACAAGTTTGGAAGTGCTTCATTGGTAGACGGACTTGAGCGTGATGGTCTTCAAGATGCATATGACAAGGTTCCTATGGGAATCAGCGCGGATCAAACTGCTGCGGAGTGCAACATCACCCGTGAGATGCAGGATGAGTATGCCGTCAACAGCTACAAGAAAGCAGCTAAGGCTACTGAAAGCGGACGTTTCCGCCACGAAATCGCTCCGATCTCTATCAAGCAACGACGCGGTGATGATCTCATCATCGATACAGACGAGGAGTTCACGAAAGTGAAGTTCGAAAAGATTCCAAGTCTACGCGCTGTCTTTACAAAGGACGGAACCGTGACTGCAGCAAACGCTTCAACGATCAATGACGGAGCATCAGCTTTAATCATTGTATCAGAGCGCTTTTTGAAGCAACACAACCTCACTCCGCTTGCACGTATCGCTAGTTATGCAGATGCTGCGCGCGAACCAATGCGTTTCCCATTAGCACCAGCTCTTGCTGCTCCAAAGGCACTTGAGCGCGCTGGCATTAAGGCAAAAGACGTCTCTGCGTCTGAGGTGAACGAAGCTTTTGCCATGGTTCCTCTCAGCTTTACGCAACTCGTCGATGTTGATCCAGCGACCATGAACATGAATGGTGGTGCGGTATCTCTCGGCCACCCACTAGGTATGAGTGGTGCGCGTATCGTTGGTACACTCGCTCACGAATTGAAGCTTTCTGGAGGCAAGCACGGTCTTGCAGCCATCTGTAACGGTGGCGGAGGTGCAAGTGCACTCGTCCTCGAGAAGGCCTAGTACAATCTGGTTCGGCGTCCTCTAGGGCGCTTCTTTAAGTCCGCGCTGAAAGACGCCGAACCAGATCTTTGCTTTAAAATTTTAACATCACTAGCAACATGACGGTGTTCTGCCCGTTTTTGTAGTGTATGCGGATAACCCCCTTTCCGAGCAAACCGATTAACACCCTTTCCTACCTGCTCATCTTTGTGACTGCGATGCTAGTTTTGGCGCAAGCCTGCAACTACACACAACGCATTACCGATGGCAATACAGCATGGGAACTTAAGCGCTATGCAGAAGCCCTTCCTCTCCTTACCAAAGAGTACAACAAGACTAAAAGTCGCGTTGATCAAGGTCAGCTCGCCTATAAGATTGGCTCGAGCTATGACAATCTCCATCAACCAGCCGATGCCTTAGAATGGTACAAGCGTGCCTATGACTACCAATACGGCCCTGAAGCCTTGGAGTCATATGCCGAAATGCTAATGCAGACGGAAGAATATGATGAAGCACTCAAAGCCTATAAAGAGCTTGGCTTTGAGATTGGATCACGATATCAGTTTCGCCGACAAATGAAAGCGGCAGAGTTTGCAAGTCAATATGATGCTTCTCAGGCTCGATTTAAAGTCGAAGAAGCGGCGTTCAATACTGGAGCTGCTACCTATGCTCCTCACTATGCTTCGGAAGATGCCCTTTTCGTAAGTTCTGATCAAGGACCAACGTTAGAAAAGGGAACCCAATACGCATGGACAGGTCGCGCTTATTCCGACCTATACCTTCAACCACTGCCAAGTGGAACGCCTAAAAAATTAGACTCGAAAATCAACGGACCTTACAACGAAGGTGCCGCTGCATTGAGTCCTGATGGAAGACACCTTGCCTTTACTCGGTGTGCTCCTTTTGGATACGAGACCGGCTACTGCCAGCTTTTCATCTCTGATCGGGAAGGCGACAGCTGGACGGAGCCTCAAGCGTTAACCTTCCAAGAGCCAGAGATCAACTACGTACAACCAGCATGGAGCGCAGATGGCTCGCTACTCTACTTTTCATCTGATCATCCGGATGGAATTGGTGGATATGACATCTACACTTCAGAGCGGATGCCAGCGCAAGAATGGTCTTCGCCGAAGCGACTTCCACGTACGATCAACACACCGAAGAACGAGCATTTCCCGTCTCTGAACAGGGACACGCTGTATTTCAGTTCAGACGGACATGGTGGCGTTGGTGGACTTGATATTCTGCGCACATACCCGCTTGGCTCTGATGGCTATGCTGCTCCTTTCAATTTGCTACCGCCCGTCAATAGCGGTGCGGATGATTTTGGTATCAGCTTTTCGCCAAAACTCAACAGCAAAGGACGAAAACAAGGGTATTTCAGTTCAAGCCGTACAGATGGTCTAGACAGAATTTATAAGGTCGAGCAATTGCCTCCTCCTCCCCCACCCGCTCCTGTCATCGATCCAATTGACAGCACGGTTGTCGTTAAGAAGCCAACTTGGATTCTAGATATCGTTGTTGTTGAACCGATACTTTCAATCCCTAATAACCCTAGCTCTCGCGTGGTCGGTATGAAGCCGCTCGAATCTGCTACTATTCAAGTGGAGCCATCTTCTGCAACAGAAAAATTAAGCATCATTGAACCCGGTGAATGGAACTTAAGCTTGGATGAGAATACGCAGTATCGCTTCCTAGCAAAAGCACCTGGATACTTGAGCCAAGACGAATCATTCTCAACGCTGGGAATGAAGAAAGTCGAAGGTCAAGGAGATCAACGTTTTGAACTTGAAATTCAATTAAGCAAGATCTATGCGGGTCGAGAGGTAGTCCTTGACGACATCTATTACGACTTCGACAAGGCAGATATCCGTAGTGATGCGGAGCCGACGTTGCGCAAACTTGCGAGAGACTTGCAGCTCAATCCTGAATTACGTATCCGCCTCGGTTCCCACACGGATTGTCGTGGCCCTGAAGGCTATAACCGCTCTCTTAGCCAACGAAGAGCTGAAAGTGCTGTCCAGTTCTTGATCGCGCAAGGGATCGATGCCAGCCGCTTAGAAGCGGTCGGGTTTGGTGAGGACGTTGCTCGTAACGATTGCGCTTGCAGTCGCTGTACAGAGGATGATCACCAGATCAATAGGCGAACTACGTTTGCTATTTTGGAGTAGAACTCCAAAATGGTTCGAGGTTCGGCAATATTCCTTTGTGCTTCGCACTGCAGGAATATTGGTTCAAGGTTCAGCCGTCGTGACGTGCGAACCTTGAACCAAAAAGGTATTCGTGCTTCGCACTTCTTACCTTTTTGCCGAACCTAGAACCAACTTGCTCTAGCAAGTTGATGGTCAATATTGTTGTGTAGGCAAAGCCTACACAACAATATTGACCATCCTCCCCGGCACAACGATCACCTTCTTGATGGTCTTCCCTTCGATGAAAGGTTGTACAGCCTCAAGTGCTAAAGCTGTCTTTTCGATGTCGGCTTTTGTAGCATCTACGCTGAACATAGCAGTCGTGCGCTTCTTACCGTTTACACTGATAGGATATTCAATCTCGCTTTCCATAAGGTGCTTCTCATCGTGAGAAGGAAGCTCCGCATGGTGCACGCTACCTGAATTGCCGAGGTCACTCCAAAGTTGCTCCGTCATGTACGGGGCAAAAGGTGCGAGCAGGCGAACCAATGGCTCTAATGCTTCACGACTCTGACACTTCGAGGTACGAAGCTCATTGACGCAAACCATGAAGGCACTGACGCAGGTGTTCATCGCAAAACGCTCTATGTCTTCGCGGACTTTCTTGATTGTCGCATGAACCGTCTTGAGCTGCTCCTTGGTTGGCGCAGCATCTGTTACGATTAGCTGATCATCCTCATTGTAGAACAACGAGTAGAATCGACGTAAGAACTTGTAGACGCCCTCGATACCGTTGGTATTCCAAGGCTTGTGTGCCTCAATCGGACCAAGGAACATCTCGTACATACGGAACGTGTCTGCACCGTACTTCTCGATGATCAAGTCAGGGTTAACCACGTTGTAGCGTGACTTAGACATCTTGCCTACCTCACTGTGTGAGAAGAACTTGTCCTTGTCTGCTCCAAAGCGGAACTCTGTGTCCTTGTAGTCTGGACGCCATGCTTTGAAAGAAGCGATGTTCTCAGCTGTCAGGTGGCTTGGACGGTCATCAAAGCCGTAGTCTGATATGTAATCAACCAGCACGTAATTCGGGGCAAAGTCATCACGATTTTCATCCGTGACTAGGTCTGCCGAAGCAAAGTACTTATCCTCCTTGTGGAGGTAAATCGTCTCAATGACCCCTTGGATCATTCCTTGATTGATCAGCTTCTTAAACGGCTCTGCAACAGGTACTTTTCCAAGATCGAAAAGGAACTTTTGCCAGAAACGCGCATACAACAAGTGGGCTACAGCGTGCTCTGTACCACCTACGTATAGGTCGACAGATTCCCAGTATTCCATTGCCTCCTTGCTTGCAATTGCATCCGGATTGTTCGGATCCATGAAGCGGAGGAAATACCAGGAGCTTCCTGCTACTGCAGGCATGGTGTCCGTCTCACGTGTGTAGCCATTAGGTAGGTTTACCCAATCTTTTGCGCGAGCGAGTGGACCGTCACCACCTGGTGCTGGCTTGTAATCATCTAGCTTAGGAAGTTCAACAGGAAGTTGATCGTCAGAAACAAGCTCAGGAATACCTTCCGCATCATAAATGATAGGGAAAGGCTCTCCCCAATAGCGTTGACGCGAGAAGTTCGCATCACGCAATTTGAAATTAGTGGTCGCTTGACCAATACCGCGGCTCTTGACCTCGTAATTTGCTTTTTTGATTGCCTCTTTGACCTTCATGCCATTGAGAAAATCACTGTTGATCATCGTTCCAACCTTGTCAGAAGCACTGCTTCCTTCTGGGCGATCGACAACTGAGATGATATCAATTCCAAAGTGGTTGGCAAAACGCTCATCGCGCTCGTCGTCACTAGGCACAGCCATTATCGCACCTGTACCGTAATCAACGAGAACATACTCTGCGATGTAAACAGGAAGCTTCTTTCCGCTGAAAGGATTGATTGCGTAGCTACCTGTGAACTGACCGCTCACTTCTTTTGCATCAGCTTGACGCTCGATGTCGCTGCGACCTGCTGCACGATCACGGTATGCATCAATTGCAGTCTTGTTATCGCTCGTTGTGAGTGCGTCAACCATCGGGTGCTCCGGTGCGAGCACCATGAACGTGGTTCCGAAAATGGTATCTGGACGTGTCGTATAGATTTCAAGCTTTTCAGCGTGACCTTCCAACTCAAAGAACATCTGACAACCGCTAGATCGACCGATCCAGTTCCGCTGCTGCGCTTTGAGACTTTCAGTCCAGTCAATATCGCTCAAACCATCAAGTAGGCGTTGCGCATAAGCACTCGTACGAAGGCTCCACTGGAGCATTGCCTTTTTCTCTACGGGGAAGCCACCTCGCTCACTGACGCCGTTAACGACCTCATCGTTAGCAAGCACGGTACCGAGCTCTTCACACCAGTTCACAAAGCTTGTACGGCGGTAAGCGATGCGATAGTTCATCAGCGCTTCAGATTTCTGCTTTCGCGAAAACCCATTCCACTCTTCTGCTGAAAAGGTGTCTTTTGATTCTGTAGCTGCCTTGATGTCAGCGTTTCCTGTTTTGGCGAAAGCTGAAACGAGGTCACTGATCGGCATAGCCTTGTTCTCAGCCGTATCGTAGTACGACTCAAACATGCGTGCAAATGCCCACTGCGTCCACTTGTAATACTGTGGTTCAGTAGTTCGAACTTCACGATCCCAGTCGAAAGAGAAACCAATGAGGTCAAACTGCTCGCGGTATCGCTTAATGTTGGTTGCTGTCGACTCAGAAGGGTGAATACCTGTTTGAATCGCGTACTGCTCTGCTGGCAAGCCAAACGCATCGTAACCCATTGGGTGCAATACGTTGTGGCCCGTCATACGCTTATAGCGAGAGTAGATGTCCGAAGCGATGTAACCGAGTGGGTGTCCGACATGAAGTCCTGCACCACTTGGATACGGAAACATGTCGAGTACGAAAAACTTAGGCTTGGCTGATTCCCCAGCTTTCGGGGTTTCGACCTTGTAAATGCCGTTGTCGCGCCATGATTGACGCCAATTTGCTTCGTAGGATGTCGGATCGAAAGCCATAATTCTAAGTTGAGAACACAAAACAAACAAAAAACGCCCCACTTGCCAAGGCAGGTAGGGCGAATTTTAGGGTGGATGAGGGGTTTCGAACCCCCGACCTCCGGTACCACAAACCGGCGCTCTAACCAACTGAGCTACAACCACCGTGTGCGGGTCACCTGCAAGCAAGTAACCTTAGCGGCCGCGAAGATAGGAAGTCAAAAGATATCTAAGACAAAAAATCCTGCGGTCAAACGCATTTTTTTATTCAGATAGTGGATCTGCCTGTAGTGAAAACGTTCTACTTACTGGATTATGAGGCGCTTCGATGCGTTTGCCCTCACCGTCAACTAAGGTCAAAGTGACTGTATTTTCTCCCATTGGTAGTCCTTCTAGCACATATGGTTGCCATTTATCGAGCATAAATGTCTCTCCATTGGTCTCTACTTTCACCTGATGGTCCGCATCAAGCTGGACATTGACTGGATAGAAATCGAGAAGAAGCTTTTGTGCGTCTTTGCCTACATACGTTCCTTTTGGACGTGAATAGAAGAGCATAGGGTTTGTAATCGGCTCCACCTTCGTGAAGCTATTGCCGGCTACCGTTGCATTAACTGCGCGGTGAGCTGCTGGTGTTTTGATACTCTCGTGGTAACTACGAGAAAGGAACGCGAGGATCTGGTGATCACCATCTTCAAGTTCGTAAGCGAACTTCGGCGTGTACTTCGCTGCGTACGGTTTGTTGTCTACGATAAGGTGGATGTGCTGCCCCTTACCTGAGTTAGCACACATGATACTGCTTGCATCTGCTGTTTGCTGACCTAGTTCATAGGTAGACGCATCTACATCAAACTTGAAGTCACCGTCGGTAAAGCCCCAGTCAGTGATGGTCGCATCTGGAAAATCCATGCCCGGAGCCTTCGGAGAGACAGTAATTTTAGGAGTCGACACTGTTTCGACAACTTCGCTAACAGCATCTTCTGCTGATGTACTCGAGTTGCAGGACCCAAAAACAAGGCCTGCAGCTACGATAAAGAGTAGGTTTTTCATAGTTCTGTGTTTGGCCCGAAAGTACATCACGAAAAGAGATGAAAATTTCTTGAATTTTGGTGGCGAAAGAATAAAGAAGCGGTTACATTTGCGGCGCATTACACTCACGGAGGAGTGGCAGAGCGGTTTAATGCACCTGTCTTGAAAACAGACGTACTGAGAGGTACCGGGGGTTCGAATCCCTCCTCCTCCGCAAAGCTTCCGCTTTGACAAGGGCTATTTCGGCGAGAGTCGAAATGGCCCTTTTGTTTTTCTACAGCGAATCGAAGCTTGCTTCAGCGAGTCGTAGAAAAACAAAAGGGCCACCTTGCAAAGCAAGGCCCTTGTCAAAGCGGAAGCTTTGCAACACCCCCTCAAGGGATCGCGACGAAGGAGCAATCCGGAGAAAAGACGTTAGACCACTTCGTTACAAGACCGCTGCGCTGCTGAAGGCTAGACTGCATGCAGGCACGTTTGTTAAGACGTGAGACCACTTCGTTACAAGACCGCTGCGCTACTAGAAGATAGACTACTAGTAGGATGCTCGTTTGGGATGTGCGCTGGGCTAAAGCCCGCGCCCAAGGCAGTCGCCACAGAGTTCTTCGACAAGTTTAGGAAACCTTTGGCCCTTGTTCTAGATACTAGCATTCCTGCGAACCAGTGGTTCTCAGGACAACAACATTCGTGGCCAAGGGGCCTGTGTATGTATAACATACAGAGAAGGTGCTTTAGTCCTTCGAGATCAATATTTGAGAATCGCTACTACACGCTAGCATTCCTGCGAACCAGTGGTTCTCAGGACGGAGCCAGCTTAGGCTGGCTAGTCTATCCCTACCACCTTGTGCATCTGCACACCAAGCTTCCATTGCGGATTAGCTAAGCAAAACGCTATACACGCTTTCGTATTTCCTGCAGTATCAACACCATCTAGTGGCTGAAGGAAAAAATTATCGAATTTCCAATCGACAAAGCGTGAAGGGTGAGCTTCCTCCTCAACTTGAGGGAAGACTAACTTCAGTTCATCACCTCGATTTACCACGATTTTTGATCCGGCTTTCGGGCTGATGCAGACCCAGTCAATTTCTTCAGGAAGAACGACGGTGCCGTTTGATTCGATTGCTACTTCAAAACCAATCGCTTGCAATGCAAGGACCGCAGCCTGATCGAGTTGAAGACCAGGTTCACCACCCGTGCAGACGACATACCGATTAACGTTGTCGCCTTCTGGCCAAAAAGAAGCAACATGAGCAGCTAATGCCTCAACAGAAGCAAATTTGCCCCCTCCTATCCCATCGGTTCCGACGAATTGGGTATCGCAAAACTTGCAGACCGCTTTGTGTCGGTCTTCTTCACGCCCCGTCCAGAGGTTGCAACCAGCAAACCTTAAGAATACGGCAGCCCTGCCTGCTTGGGCACCTTCGCCTTGCAGCGTGTAATAGGTTTCTTTTACGGAGTAACTCACAGTATAAAGGCGTCTGCTTCGATTTCAACTAGTAGGGCTGGGTCGATAAACCCTGCTACTACGAGTAAAGTTGTGCTTGGTCGTACATCCGTAAACACCTGCGCATGCGCTTGGGTTACGGCTTCTGCATCAGCAGGGTTCGTGATATACATCCGAGTACGGACTACATCTTCAATTCCCGCGCCGACCTGTTCAAGTGCATGGATAATTTTCTCAAAAACGAATAGAGCTTGCTTACCAGCATCTCCTGGACCTACAAGTTGATCCTTATCCATTGCGGTAGTTCCACTCACAGCAACGAAGTTTCCTCGTCTCACTGCTCGCGAATACTTGATTGTTGACTCCCATGGAGTACCGCTGTCAAATTTTGATACCTCCATTAGAGAGCTGTTTGGCTTCCTTTTAAGCGCAGCGTAAAGACCCAGTAGTCAAACAGGAATTCTTCTCGATACAAGAGTTTGTCGATCACTTCCATCCCATGTCGATGAAATAGATCCTCATAGTCAGCAAGATCAAGTTGATGTGGGTGAAGTATATCACCTGGTATCGCCCTAAAAATGGGTTTTAGCCAATTGTGACGGTGTGCGTCTACACTAATGACGAGTGTCCCTCCGTGTTTTGCAGCTTTCGCCAAAACCTCCGTTGCGACATCAAGGTCACGTACGTGGTTGATTACGTTCAGACAAAACACATAGTCGAAGACGTGCTCTGCATTGAACGACTCCAACGGTTGTGCGTGCCAGCGAACGTGAGGATACTTCGAACGATCGAAGTGATCCAGTTCATCGTACTGTGTTAAAAGGGGATCTACCGCTTCAACTTGACAATGCTCGAGTGCTGTAAAGATTCCCGCTGGGCCACAGCCCGCATCGAGGACACTTGCATTGGGTTTTGGCGAAAGCTTGAGTGTCTCCAACAAAGAAGACCAATAACCTTTCTTCCAGCCCGCATACTCCTCTACAGGTTGCTTTGCCAAGTAGCGTTTCCACCACCTGATCTCTGCAGCTTGCGCAATGCGCCATCGTCGATTAGAAACTTCGATTACACTAGAATTTGCCACAAACATAAACCAGCCTGACGATCGACTGTGTGTCTCGCGTACAATTACTTCGCTCACTGAAAAATCGCAAGCACTTGTGGATTTGATCCCACACAAAATAGAGTGCCATGGACCTCGCCGCGCCTTGTTCAATCTAATATTCAACTGAATTTCACCAGATGGCTATTTCGTAGGTCAGGCTCTTACCTTTGAGCCATGCAGCTTTCACCAGGTCAAACAATTCTTCTTAAGCACACACGAGAACGCGCCAAGGTGATAAGCCAAATGGAGCACGGTCAATATCTCGTTGAAGCTTCTTTGGACCACGAACGTTTCCCTGTTCATGAAGATGACATCGATCCCGTTTTAGGCACGCAAAGCAGCACGAGTACTGAGTCTGTGCAAGAACAAGCAGGCGACATACGACTATATCCAGATGTCAACGGACCGCAAGTTCAATTCGCCTTCCTTCCGGTTGGTGAACTAAATTTCAATGGTTACCTCCTCAACTTTAGTGAAGAGACGCTGGTCTATGCTGCTCGAATGATCTCCAAGAGAGGTCAACAATGGGCAAAGCATGGCCTTCTCGGTCCGACTCGAGGACTCGAAATGGGACACCTCTATAGAGATCTATTGAATGAGAGCGCGAGTGTCGAGATTCAGGTAAGCCGAAAAGCGGAGGCTGGAACTGACAGCATGCAGGAAAAAATCCTCAAGCTCAAGCCGAAGCTTTTTCACAAGAGCATCAAAACGGTGAGCTGGTACCCTGACCAAATCTCTGTGTTTGATGTTTTCACGAAAGTGAAAATTGTCAGAGAGGTAAAACCGACGATTCAGGAGTACACGAAGGAAAATGCTCCTCCAGTAGCTGAGATCAAGAAGGTTCATGCAATCAGAAAGTATGGAGTTACTGCTGCCGCAGAATTCAATACGGAGCTGGATCTGCACATTGAGAAACTCGTTGATGACCACACAAGCATGACTCCAACGGAGATGCTAGAGGTTCAACTGAAGAACATGGACGATTACCTAAACGTAGCAATCCGTTTGGGTATTCAGCGCGTCTTCTTGATTCACGGAAAAGGTAAAGGCTCGCTTAGGAACCGCATCCACGACCAACTTTCGAAGATGGGAGATCTGGAAGGCTTCAAGCACGAGTTCCACCCGAAGTATGGACATGGTGCAACTGAAGTGATGTTACGCCCCTAACCACTGAGCGAATTCCCAAAGGTTTGGGAAAGTCTTATCAGCAGCTTTACTCTTCTTGGGACCGATGAAAATCGTTTTCATACCTAGTCCTATGCCGAATTCTATGTCAGATTCGCTGTCACCTACCATGACTGACTTCTCAAAATCAATCTGAGGGAATTCCTTTTTTGCCTGTTTGCCCATTCCTGTATTAGGCTTTCTGCATTTCGGGTTACCGTCGGCTAGTTCAGGACATGCGTATACTGCGTCAATAGATGCATTCGCAAAGCTTGCTTGCTGCGTCATCATTGAGTGAATAGACGTAAGATCTTCTTTCGTCATTAAGCCTTTGCCTACACCTTGTTGATTCGTGACAACGACGGAAACGCCAAAGCGATCCGTGAGGTAATGCAGTGCCTGAAGCACTCCTGGCAACCATTCGAATTGGCTTGTTTTCGTGACGTAACCACCAATAATGCGGCGATTAAGGACACCATCTCTATCGAGGAAGAGTGTCCAGCGTTGGTCTATTTTCTTCTTTTTCAAAGCTATTGCTAGAACTGATGGTGGAAGTATTGACGCTCGATAAGCTTGTTACTTAGCGAGTGGCATTTTAGATGGAACGGCGACTTTACCAGAAACGCTTGATTCTTCAGCAGTGTCTTGCGAGACCTTGAAAGAATGTTTTTCTGGTCGGCTTCGGATAATTAACTCGGCCAAAAACCCAGTAACAAAGAGCTGTGTACCGACGATAAGCAAGAGAATTCCTGCGAAAAACAGTGGTCGCTCAGCGATACGGTAGGCGTCACCAAAAAGCTTGGCTACGCTCAAATAGGCTAAGAATCCGAACCCAGCGACTGAAGCAATTGTGCCCCAGAGACCGAAAAAGTGCATTGGACGTTTGCCGAATTTTCCGACAAACGTAATCGTAAGTAAATCTAAGAATCCATTGAGGAATCGCTCTAGTCCGAACTTCGTGACGCCATACTTACGGGCACGGTGCTCTACTACCTTTTCTCCAATCTTAGAAAACCCAGCCCACTTAGCGAGGAGAGGGATGTAACGGTGCATTTCTCCGTAGACGTCAACGCTCTTGACAACCTCGTTACGGTAAGCTTTCAGCCCACAGTTGAAGTCATTGAGCTCAATCTTACTGATGCGACGAGTGACAGCATTGAAGAACTTGCTCGGGATCGTCTTAGACAATGGATCATGACGTGTCTGCTTCCAACCACTTACAAGATCATAGCCGTCATCTAAGACCTTGGACATGAGTCCAGGAATCTCATCTGGACTGTCCTGTAAGTCAGCATCCATGGTAATGACCACTTCGCCTTGAACACGCTCAAAACCGGCGTTCAATGCAGCAGACTTGCCTTGGTTTCTTCGAAACCTAAGTCCGCGAATATTTTCATTCTTTCGTGAAAGGGACTCGATGACACTCCATGAAGTATCATCACTACCGTCGTCGATAAGAAAGACTTCGTAGCTGATCGATTCTCGCTTACATACACGATCGATCCAAGCTTCCAGTTCTGGTAAGCTTTCTTCCTCGTTGTAAACAGGAACGACAATGCTCAAATTGAGCGAAAAGGGGGACGTCTGCATCTAAGACAAACTTACGTGGATCGCGGGAATTGTGTTACTCCAAGTTTGAATAAGCAAAGGCTTCTTTTCCTAGTCTGTTTTTAGGATCAAACCTGACAATAAGGCCAACGCTGAAAGTATTGCAACGTATAGAACAAGTGGACCAAGCCACAAAAGAAGAAGTATGCTAATCACGGCTCCCACCGACGCATCCGTTGTGTACACAACTATCAAGTTTAACATGAGACTGAAAACACCGTAAACGACCAAGTATAGCAGCACAAAAATAGAGGACCATTTAAGTGAAACCGAAAACGAAAAGAACTGGCTGTTAGAATGGGCCTTGTAGTCTTTCATTCCAGCGTAGATCACATAAAAACTTACGCCAATACTGCCAACATAAAAAGCTATCCCTAAAAGGTTGGTGATAATATATCCTGCAGACGCAAAATCTGCAGTTACACCCGAAAACAGCAAGGCCAGTAGCCTGGTCAAAAGGACTATTCCAATCGAAATAAAGATATGACGCAACACCCATTTAATTGCAGAAGAGGAAACAGATACCGAATTTTCAGTATTCATTCTTAAGCTTCTGCAGGCGAATTTGCAGCATCAGTTGCGTCAAGTTCAGGTTCCTTTTTTCCTAGCAAAGTGCCAAGTAAAAATGCAATCGCAGCTCCGAAAATGGCACCTTGAGCGTACCAGAGCATCACTTTTCCGAAGGTGTATTTCAGGCTTTCTGGTGCATACATGACCTCTGGTAGCTGACTCACATCGCCAGGGGTACCTAGACCGTTCTGCTTTGAGTTAGCAATCATAAGATCACTCTGTAATTGATACAGGTTTGGGTCAATTACCTCATACAGTAAAAACGTGTAGAGGTAATAGCATGCATTAACGATCAAAAAGACCACCAAGGCTGCTCGAATTGCAGAACCCTTGAAATACGGTGGGCGCTTCATGAGTACCAAAATCATCGCGATGATGTATGGTATCAAAAGTGACCACTGAAAAATGGGGGATAGAAATAACTCTCGCGATTGAGAGTAAATCACTGCCATGATCGATACGACCACGCCAGCACCGGCAAAGCCGTAGAGAATTGCTCTTGACAAGTTCCTAGTTGGTTTTCAGCATCAATGATGCAACGAGGCCTTCAACAACTGCATAAAACATTTGTCCGAACGCGCCAAATATTGCGAAGGAGATTGGTGACATAAAAATGCTCATCATAGATTGCGCTGCCTCAATCTCATCTTCTCCCATTCCTTGCTCTTCAAGTTCGGCATATTGCAACTCCATCATATTAGGGATGAAATCTGGCGCAAGAAAATTGAAGAAAACAAAGGAAAATGCTATTCCAATTACTGCAGCAATAACACCATATCCGAGACTCCAAAGGAGGCCTTTGCCTAGACTTAGGTTTCCTCCATTCGAACCATCACGATAGCTTTTCAGGCCGAAATACACAATAACGATCCCAATGGCAATTGTTATCACTGTAGTTATGATAGAACCGAATGTGTTACCAGGTTCCATTAAGCCCATGTTGTAAAACAACATGACTGAGAGGATCCCTACCACACCAGCGATAAGCCCCGACTTTACAGCAGTAGGCCAGATTGATGCACTTGAAGGAATAGGAGTTGTATCGAAACTTGACATAGAAATTGGTTTAGTTAATGCTTGAAAGACAATTAAGCTGCAGCCCTAGCAGAGCTCCCAACTATTTCGACAAAATATGGCAAAAGGCTGACCAACCAACTTTTTTCCTTGAACAGCCGCATTGCTACCCAAGCTCGCTACGCAAGATCTTGGAGCCTCAAACTCTTCCGAAGGCTGATAAAAAGTCAAATCAACGGCTTCACCACTTTGTATTGTCACTTGGGGAAGCAACGCAAGCTCTCGGTTTTTGACGCCGAAGTACTCAGCGACACAATGTGCATCACCGATGGCAGAAGTAGCGATTCCGAATGCTATTTCTAGCGTTGCTGCACCAAAAGATGCATACGGAAACTCCACTCTTTTAGCTTCAGACTCGTGCGGCTGGTGGTTACTTATCAATGCATCAGCGCGGCCGTCCACGATGGACTTCACCAGTGCTTTCCGGTCTTTTTCAAGTCGCAGTGGCGGCAACACTTTCGTATTGACATCATATTCTGCTGTTGCCTCGTCGGTCAATAGTAAATTCAGCACGGGAATACCATAGCTGAGTTTGTTCTTCTTTTTAATAGTGTCACACGACTTCACTGTACTCGCCAAAGAAGCTGCATGCACGTGAAGTCGACCACCTCTGTGCGCAAGTAGCGCAAGGTCTCTCGCAAGTCCGACTTCTTCTGAAAGTGACGGAAAGCCAGGTACGCCCATCATCGTACTTGTGACTCCTTCATGCACTTGCCCGTGCAAGGAAAGTCTTGCGTCACCTGGTTGTACAACAAGTACACTTTCCAGTGGCTTGGCGTAGTCCAGGGCGACTTGAAGAAGCTTGGCGTCTTCAATAGGGTCCAGCCCGTCCGAATACAATCGCACTCCAGACTTGGTCATGTCGCCTAGTTCGGCGAGCTCAACGCCTTGCTTGCCCTTTGAAATAGCGCCCATCACATGCACTCTAGGTCCAGAAGAACTAGCCCTTGCGAGTAATCCTTCAACGGCACTTCTAGTCTCTATGGCTGGTTCACCTTCCGGCAAAACCAATACATCGGTGTAGCCACCTTTCCGAGCAGCGGCTTGAAGACTTGTGACGGTTTCTCGCTGTTCGTTGCCGGGCTCGCCTACTGCAGCACCGATATCAACCCAGCCAGGACTCACACAGAGCCCTTTGACTTGAATTTCAGCATAGCGCTTCGGGAGCGATTTGGGATTCACCTCTACCCCAGCCTTTGACAGCAGGAGGTCAACCTTTTTCATGTGAAAAGGGCTTGAAGGATCGTTGACAAGAACAGACTTAACGTAGGTAGCAGACACGGTGTAAAAGTAGGATTGTCCGGTACCTACCCAAACTTCATTTACCAACCAAACCAAGCACCTTTCATAATGCGCCAGAAGTTGCCTAGTTCACTCAACAGGATACCGAGTCCAAAGTCAGTAAAGACGACGCCTGGGCGCAGGTTTACAGGGACAGGATGGACTATAACTTTCTTGTTACTTCTTGCTAAAAACTCTAGATCCACGAGAAATCGATTGATCTCCGTAGCCATAAAGATCTCTTTCCCCGCCTTATCAAAGCCCTTTAGGCCAGCCTGACTATCACTAACAGGCAGGCGGAAGACGAACCTCATCAAGCCACGATGAGTTTTAGAAAGCAACCTCCTAAACAAAGGGACATGGACATAGTAGGCAGATGAGCGCTGTCCTGCCACAATCCCTCCATGCGAATTGAGCGTATCCCATACACTCAACATGCTGGCTTCGGTGTAGGGAAGGTCAATGTCTGTCATGAGGATGAGCCCAGCTGTACTATTGGCTACGCCTGTTCGGATGGCGGCACCCTTGCCTTGGTTCGTTTTATGCTGCACAAAGACTACATCGTCCATCGATAGCACCTTTTGTAGCTGATCCTTATCCAAGCCAGCAGCAGTTCCGTCATTGACGAGAATGAGCCCCAAGTTTGTCGCTCCTAAGGCTTGTCTCAGCGCTGAGAAACGTTCAACCAGCAAATCCCCCCAGCCTTCGCGAGGGTTATAACATGGAACGATAAGCTGAGCGTCAAGCATCAATTCTAATCAGGTGTGTGGCGAAACTAGTGACAAGCACGAAGAAGCAGTCCGTCTTTCATCAATCCAAAATCCCTGCTCCATAGCACTGAAGAATCGGCCGGTACGGACAGAAGGTTTCGAGTGATCAAGCGATCAACGTTTGGATGTCGAACCATTTTCCCCCAAAGTGATAGTTCATTTCCATTGACATTTGACGGCACTATTACCTCAAGCTGAGCCCAGTCTCTGAAATAGTATCGGGCATTCGAAATAGCTCTCACAGTACCAATGGTCGAAATTTGGCCTGACGACGAATCCGTCAACCTGACTTCATAGGTATTCCCAGCGTACCCATCCTCTCCTATATAGGTCAACCATGTTATTTTCAAGTCTTCTTGAATGATTGAATCACCGGTTCCATAACGAGGCCAGCGATCTACTTCTTGAAATCCAGCTGTGCTGATCACAGCAGCATCTTCAAAATTAAGCGCATAGCTCCTTTCAGCCAACGAATTAATATAGAGCCGACCCTTGAGCTCTTTCGCAAGAGTAGTTGAAGCCTGCAAGCGCTCACAGTAATTCTGCTGTACTTTTTTAAGATTGGAAACCGATGGAAGAAAGCTTAGAATAACGGCCTCTTCATCCATGTATAAAGTATCCGCTTCCGCAAACCATGGCATATAATCATGGGCACTACCTGCCGCTTCGTTTTCACGCATCGTGGTCCGCTGTCCCACGATTACGATAGGTTTATCCGGGTCCAACTTTAGCAGAACTGCAGGAATATCGATCCAAGGCATGTTCAATCCAAGCCGCTCCCGTGAGAGCTTACCGCTTTGCCTACTCATCATTACGCCCATGTTCGGGAGACCCGTTTGCAGCGATAACTGAGTACTTGGAGCTATCTGACCGAAACGTGCAAGCGAATTGTAGTTCTCACTTCCAACGTGGAAGTATGGAAGCGGTAGAATCGCCTGATAACTGTCCGTATTTCCTAGTGCTTCTGCCCAGTTGGCGACGTCATAGCGCTGTGGTGCTACAGAAGCATCAATCGAAGAAAGAGCTTTGTTCCCTTCGAAAATCAATAGCAACGCGAACACGATTGGAATCGCCCTGAACACGAATGCTTTGGCCGATGATCCGAGACGCTTATGCTCAGCAAACTTGGTTAGGCACCAAGCAGTAATCACTGTCGCGGAAACCAGTTGTACAGCATAGTACAGCACCCAAATAAATCGACCGAGGCTTCTAAACTGCCTCAAGGCACCTAATTGATCTAGTACCAATTCTAAACCAGGAATATGAAGTAGTACCCCTGAGGCAATGACGAATGAAACCAGAGAAACGAGGCTTAAGGACAAGAGGTGCTTACGCGACTCAACAGAAGCCACTTTATTGAGAGCTGGATTCAATCCCTTACCTCTGAAGAGAATACTAATACTCCTAACCAGTACGAACTTGATCAAAAGGAAGACGGTAAACACAGCTGTTACGATCCCTAAGTATCCTTTCCCTTCGAATCCTCCTGGTTCACGGATCTTACTCACGTTATCACTAAACCAGCTCCACCAAGGCAAATCACGATCGATGATCATGTCCTCCCAATAGCTAACGAAAGCCTTCAATCCATATGGAGCGGCAGGTCGATCATCAACCATCCAAGTGAGGTCGACAATGCCTTTTGAAATGACAAAACTCACGATTGCAAGAACAGCGACTTGAGCAAAAACGCGCAATCCTGATCCTTTCCAACCCATCCATTGCGTTGAAAGCATGAACGTGCATGACAGCAAAAGTCCTGAAGCCAACAGATAGAGATGTAACTGACCCAGCAAGACAACCCCCAGGATTAGCCAGCCTACTTCTTTCCAAGTCCGCCGTTCAGCCCAGTTGAGCAAAAGATGTAAAATGGTCGGTAAAGCAAACACATAGGACAGGCCGAAATGCCCTGTAGCTCTCGTCATTTGCGGACTGAGAAGCGCTATGCCGATACCGAAAAGGATCGCATACACCAAGGGCATCCTCAACCGCAGTAAAAGCCAGGTAAGCAGAACTGCTCCGAGAATACATCCAATAAAAGGTAGGAGTTGAACGACAGCGTAGACCGTCTCAACCTTATTGACTCGAAGCCCTTTGAGCCCCCACGTCAACAATGGCTGACCGTCCGCAAATGCTACGTGCTCTCCGTCAGGATAATTGAATGCTTGCGTCTCAATTAGACCTTCATCATGCACCGTGTGATAGGCAACGGTGTAGATGTTCTTCCAAGCGTCCCCACCCTGCGAAAAGAGCTGCGTCTGCGGAGCTTTAAGAACGGGTGCAAGCTTGGGCTGCGCCAAGAACAGTGGCCACATGACCACAATGCTTACTGCTGCTGCAATCCAAAGTTGAACGATCCGCTTCATATCCTAACGAGTGAACGCCAAGGATACGAACACTAGGCTGTTCTTACCGCTGCTACTTTACCACGTTCTGGTCGCCAAAAGCGAAGTACCAGTGACTCAACCAATAGGGCGAATAACGCAAGCATAAGTAGGTATGGCCACCATGCTTTTCCGTTCACATCACTCTGTAATGCCGCTTCTAAAGACCCCGTCGCATTTCCGGCGAATACATCCAAACCAGTTGCCGCGAGTTCGCTCTCCGAAAGGAATGCCTGAGGTGATTCCTGACGATCAAAGTTGAAGGCTACATGCGCTAGCGTACTGTCTTGGCTATCCGTCAATTTGAAAAAGCCAGCTTCTTTCGGCGCAGCTCCAAAGGAGAGAAGCAAGCGATTTCTAATCGTGCGCTGAATTGGAATGAACTCTCCCCCACTTCCCACGAGGCGCAAGGCCGCAGTTTCCGTTTTAGGACTAGGATAAGAAGCCGTTTGATTTGCACCTATGGTGTAAGCGATAGGTTGTGCAGCAGCCCCTGAAAGCGCCATGCGATATAGCATCGGCACAAAGACTTCACCGTTGCGGACGAGGTCATTGTGTTTTGGCGAAAGCGGAGCAGCAGAAACATAGAGGAATCCCTGACCGAGTTGATTGCCAATGATAAACGGTCGACCGTCTCTGTAGCCAAGTATAGTCTCACTTCGCGCATCACTTAACGCATAGCGACCTTTCGTTGTAGGAAGGCGCATGTTACGTGGACGACGCTCAAAGACATCCTTGAACACGAACGAATTCGTATTGATCTTTCCAACGACTTGTTCGCTTTCGCTAAAACTGCCGATGCCTGAGATCTGGGCGGAAGCCAAAAGCTTGTTGAAGCTCGAAGCGTCAACATCAGCTGCTGGGAACGCAAGGACTTTACCTCCGTCTGAAATGTAGCTGGTAAGACTTTGTACAAGTCCCGAACTGACAGATTTCAGATCATCCAACACGATTAGGTCGAACGTCGAAAGACTACTGTAATTGACATTGCTCGCTCGCTGGGACTCAAGCTCAATTGCACCACCTGATGGGAATGCAGAAGCTAAGTACTGACTCAACGGGCCATCTGTAACAGACAATACCTTGAGCTTATTCCTTACGGCAAAACTCAAGTAGTACTTATCGTCGAATTCAACAGGGAAGTCTGTAATCTCAATAACAGCATCAACCCATCCTGGATCAACTGAAGCTAGTCGTAGTGTATCAGTCAAGCTTGAGTTGGCAGCAACGGTTTTCGTACCGAAAGGCTGTTGGCGACCGTTTGCTCGTACGCTTGTGCGCACAGCTTCGGCGTCTTCACTGCCGTGATTGGTTAAGCGGACGATCAGGTCTATCGGTTCGCCAGCGAGTTGTACTGGTTGACCTAGCCAAGCGGAGTCGATACTCACGTTACGTTCAACGACTGCACTTATTGGGACCAGTTTTGCCGAAAGGCTACTATCGCTTTTCCAATCTGTACTTTCAAATTGAGAGCGCTGAAAATCACTGATAACGTATGCAGGAACCTGAAACTCGTTGGCGTGAACCTGTTTCATCCTTGAAAATACCTCATCAGCAACACGACTTTCTGGACTTAATTCGATATCATCGATGGCCGCAAGTGCGTCTTCCTGAGATAATAAGCGTTGGCTTGCTCCGGTGAGTTCGTTGGTGATGACCTGAAACTCGACCTGCTGAGGATAGGTACGAACGACCTCTAATGCGCGCTGCTTTGCCTTCTGAAGTAGCGATACATCAGATGCCTGTGCAGACATACTGTAACTGTTGTCGACAAAGATGGAGACGGCAGCCGTCTGTTCTGTTTTGACCTCATCGCTAGCTAAAAACGGCTGCGCGAATGCAAAGATCAACGCTGCAAAAGCAAGCAGGCGTAGGGCTAAGACCAATAAGTTTCTAAGTCGAGACCTGTTCTGCGTCTCCTCTTTCACCTCCTTTAGAAACCGTACGTTACTAAACTCAACCTTGCGAAATCTTCTGAAATAGAATAGGTGCAATAGAATCGGGATGGCAAGTGCTGCCATTGCCCAAAGAAGTGCTGGTGATAGAAATTGCATAGTGTTTTTGATCGGCCTTCGAAGTGGGTCAAAGGAACATAGTATCTGTGACCATCGTATAGTACGTCTAAAGCTTTCTGCTTGTTGCCACCCATTTGGTACTGTTCAACGGCGTAGATTAGCCAAAGACCCTTTAATATCCTACTTCTGGTAGGACACTGCCTGTTAAAGTCCTTTACTTTTGCAGAGACGACTTACTGAATAACACACAATACTGCGCACGACCTCCCACGGCCAGCCAGTCTGAGACACTATGGACTTTCAATTTTTCATCGATACACTTAACCGGCGAAAGTGGCTCCTTATGGGAGTTTCACTTCTAGCTGCCATTGCCACACTATTGGTGATGCTGCAAATGCCGCAGAAATACCGCGCGAATGCCCAAGTGGCTACCGGTATTATCGACTATAAAGGAGTACGCCTTGAGCGCGAGAACCCTTTCGTGCAGAAGTTCCAGGTAGAGAATGCGTTCTCAAACCTAATTACGAACATGCAAGGTCGTGCAACCCTAAACAAGCTTTCAGAGCTCATGCTAACACATGACCTGACTTCTGACAATCCGTTCAGAGAGCCAGATTGGGAAGGCGTTGAAAATGTCAAAGACCCAAGCTCAATTGATCTCGACGCTGCAAAGCGTGTGCTCATAAGTCGCATGGACTCAACCAATACCTCTATGCTTCCTGCATCGAGTAATGGCGTTCGCATCTCTAAAATAGCGGAGGCTTACGGTTACGATTTCGATAACCTACGTAAGGAGCTTATGGTATCTCGTATCGGTGACACCGACTACCTGGACATCAGTTTTGTAACGAAGGATCCTGAGCTGAGCTACTTCATGGTCTCGAAGTACATTGAAATGTTCATCAATGACTTCAAGACAGATCAGAGCAGCGCGGAGCTTAAAGAATTAGACTTCTACACGATGCGTGTTTCTGAGAAGAAGCACCAAATCGACAGCCTTCAATCAACGATTGACAGCTACAAGCGAGGTAACTCTGTAGTTGACCTTGACGAACAGCAGCGTGCTGTCGTAGGCCAACTCCGTGACATTGAGCAATCTATCGAGATGCGTCGCCGAGAAATTCGTGGATACGAAAACGCACTAAAAGAAATCAAAGCTGAACGTACTACTGCTGGTAGCGGTAAAGCGAAAAGAAACGCTGCGATTTCTACCGCAAACATTCGTTTAGATCGCACAAAGCGAGAACTACAGGAACTACTCAATAAAGTGGACCGCGTAGATGATCCTGCACCAACGGAGCGCCTCATTGAGGCCAAGCGTGAAGAGCTTCAAGCTCGCACCGAGCGTGTAGCATCTTTGAAGCGTCTTGGAGAGAATAAAGTAGAAGATCGCATTGTGGATCTTCAGCAACAGGAACTTGAAGCGGAGATTGAACTCCAATCTGCTCGCAAGGCAGTAACATCCATGCAGCGTGAAGCAAAAAGACTTCGAGGTCGAACTTCTGGGCTTGTAAACGATGAGGCTTACTTAGCATCCCTAAGCACCGAACTCGACCTTTACCAGAAAGAGTACAACGAGCTCGTTGGCAAGAAGGATGGCGCAGAAGTCATCTATTCACGAAGCGAGCACCCGCTTGCAGTAGTTGAGCCACCTGAAATTCCAGAAGAGCACGAGAGTCGTCAAATTCCAATTGTTACAGCCTTTAGTGCAGTTGCAACAGGAACCATGTTCGCCTTAGGTCTTTTCTTGGTGACCTTGCTAGACAACAAGCTCCGTTCTCCGGATCAGTTGCGCACCTTGTTCAAGAAAGATGCACTTGCAACCTTGACACGAATCAACACGAAGAAGTTCTCTCTCCTTCGCCTTTTCGGAAACGAAGAGTTGCCTAAAGCAGCTCAACGTTGGATTGAAGGCATTCGATCCTTGCGCTACAGTGTAGAGCAATCGGGAAAAAAGATCATCCAAATCACAAGTTTGGATGCTCAATCAGGAAAGAGTACAGTCATCGCTGGACTTGCAAAGAGCTTCTCTCGTGCGAACGAACGTGTATTGCTACTTGACCTGAATTTCAAGAACAATACGCTTAGTGCTTATAGCAATATTGACGCGCATTCTCACCCGTTTGAGTTGAACTACGATCCTTCTAAAATGCCGAAGGCTAACGGATGGTTCGAGCTTGATGGAATGGACATCGTTGGCAACATGGGCAGATTCCGCTCTTTGGCCGAGGTGCTTGCTACGAGTGATTTTAAGAACAAGCTAGACATGCTTGTTGAAGAGTACGACCACATTCTTATAGAGAGCGCTGCGCTCAATTTATATGCAGATAGCCGCGAGCTCGCTGCCTATGTCGATAGCATCCTTTGTGTGCTCGATGCAGACAGTAAAGTTGATGCTGCGGGACGTGAAAGTAT
This sequence comes from Saprospiraceae bacterium, assembly GCA_045110575.1. Lineage (GTDB taxonomy): Bacteria > Bacteroidota > Bacteroidia > Chitinophagales > Saprospiraceae > CALDTK01. The sequence continues at coordinate 67,352 of JBGCGF010000015.1, read as the reverse complement.
GGCTTGGCTCGAAGCACAAGGTCCACGCTTTTCCGGATATGTATTAAACAGAGTAGAGCTGAAAATGCTCAAATAGTATCGATAATTACCCAACTGACACCCCCCAAGTGACCGAAAATAAAACAACCTCTATCGCTGCTCCTAGAAGTAAGCGTGACTTACTCATGAGTGGCTTGTATTCCATGGGCGACCGTGTGGCTGCCCTAGTGTTTGGATTTGGTACACTTTGGATGTTGACGCGACTAACCTCTAAAGCCAATTTCGGCGTCTGGGTGTTTTTCACGGGTCTTGTCGCTACGGTAGAAGTCGCTCGAACTGGGCTAATTCAGAATGCGCTCATCCGCTACTTATCGACTACAGATAAAGGGCAGCATGGAGCTATTCACGGTGGCGCTTGGCTGCTCAATGGATCTATTGCCCTACTTGGCGCGGTGTTCCTATGGGTCGGTGGCGCGTATCTAGAGGTTTGGCTCAATTACCCAGGACTTGGCTCGCTGACAAAAATTTACGCGCTTACGTTTTTCGCAATGACGCCACTTTGGCAGTTCAATTACATTCAGCAAGCACACCTGGAATTCCGGGGTGCTTTTTGGGCGACTATTCTACGATATAGCACGATGTTCTTGCTCACGTTGAGTATGTTTCTAGCATACCTCCAAGTTGACGGGAAATCACTGCAAATCTTGGAATACCTCGCCTGGGGACAGCTCGTAGCGGCTTCTTTAGGCGCTTTGATTTCTTATCGATACGCCAAGGCTTATATCCCAGAGAAGGTGACACTGGATTGGTCGTGGTCAAAGAAGCTCGTCGATTTTGGTAAGTATGTTTTTGGTACAAACCTGAGTTCGATGCTGTACAAGCAGGTCGATACTGCTATGCTAGGCGCTCTGCTATTGGGGTCTACTCCTGCTGCTGTCTACGGCTTGGCGATTCGAATAACCAACTTTGTTGATGTTCCTACACTCGCTGTAGCGAGTATCGTCTTCCCGGAGAGCTCCCGTGTATCTGAAAGCGAAGGTCCTGAAGCGCAAGCTCGTATGTACGAAAAGGCAACCGCTGCCATACTCGCTTTTGTGCTCCCAGCACTTGTAGTTGTAGGCCTTTTACCTGGGTTTCTCGTTGATATCGTTGGAGGTGGGAAGTACGCTGAAACGATACCTGTCCTTCAGATCACAGTACTTTTCAGTCTGTTCATCCCTTTTGCCAACCAGTTTGGAACCTTGCTTGATGCGTCTGGCAATCCAAAATTGAATTTCCTTTTCACGGCGAGCGGTATGCTGCTCAACGTTGCGTTTAACTACTATTTCATTACTACTTACGGCATCATCGGAGCCCCCATGGGAACTCTTTCAACCTATGTAGTCATGTTTTTTGCGATGCAGACTTTGCTCCACAAAAAGTATGGTGTGCGGTTAAGCAATGTCCTTAAAGCCTTGCCCAAAACCTATATCATGATTTGGGATTTTGCGCTTCACAAACTCGGAATGCGCGCATGAGTAAAGCCGACCACATACCTGATGTAGTACTCTACAGCTTCTTTCCTTGGAGACATGAATACCCAAGCACTGCGCATGGCCTTGCACGAGCATTGGCCAAGCACACGCGTGTATGGTATGTAAGCAAACCGCCTACGCTTAAGGATGCGCTTAAAAACCGCAGTGAGATTCGCACATGGCGCACCGCTAAGATCAATCCTGTGGAAGGCTATACCTGCACCGGAAAATTAGGGCCGAGTCTATTTGAAGTAGACCTACCTCCTACCCTTCCGATCAATGCATTGAAGCCAGGTGGCTTTTACAATAAACTACGTGTCCAGGTTGACCGCGGGCTTAATAACGCTCTCTCTGAGGCATTGCAAGCAGCGGATGTAGAGGATTTCATATGGATCAATCTGTATGCACCGACACAGTTCATTGACCTTAACCTTCACTGCAAGCCAGTGGCGAGGTATTACTATTCGGTTGATGCGATCGGACAAGCCAATTACACAGGCAAGCACGGAGTTGGCGCTGAGAAAACACAGCTTCGATACAGTGATGCTGGATTTGCGACGAGTACTCATCTCGCTGCGACCCTTTCCGCTTTCGCCAAAACCCCACACGTTTTACCGAATGCCATGGCAACAGAGCATTACGTTGATCGTGAAATTGAAGTTGAACCTGCGGACTTACAAAAAATACCACACCCTAGACTCGGATATGTCGGGAATCTCGACGGTGCACGAATTGATTTCGAGGCGTTAATGGTTTTGGCGAAAGCTAGACCAGAACTCCATCAAGTCTATATCGGGCCTTGGAATGCAGGCGATGAAATGCGGAAGCAGTTTGAAGCGTTTCCTAATATCCACTTGCTTGGGCGAAAGGATCAAGCAGCTTGTCCAGCTTATTTACAGCACGTAGATGTTGGAATGATTCCATTTCGCGTTACAGAATTAACGGCTGCTATTTACCCGCTCAAAATCAACGAGTATTTGGCACTAGGTCTACCTGTAATCTCAACCAGTTTCAGCAGTGATATAGAGGCTTTCAATGCGACTATCACACTTGCAGATTCTGGATCTTGGAGTGAAAAAATTGACGAAGCATTGACTGCTAACAGCCTTGCTGAAATCAAGAAAAGAAAAGAAATAGCCTCAACAAATACCTGGGATGCACGTGCGGCCAAGTTTTTGCAAATCGTAGGATTGAAGGATGACCGTCCAAAAGCTTCTAGCGTATGCTAAATGACGATAGACAACGAAAGCTTGACCTATTGCTGCAAATTGCATCGATCGGACTGGTAGCGCTCATCCTTATCGGATTTTTCTTGAAAGTGCTTTTCTTCTAATATGAGTACCCTATCACAAAATAGCGACTTCAACTTCGACATGCGTCTATTCAAGCGCGCGTTGATTCCGTTGGTCTTGTTGCTTGGGGCAGCTGTACTAGGAGGTGTAGTAGGCTTTCTAGAGTGGAAGCTGTCCATCTTACTGCTCGTAGGCTTGACAGGACTTCCTGTACTTGCTTTTGGGTTTGTACGCTTGGACTACGGCATCATCTTGATGCTCACAATAGGCTTCTTTATTGAGTTTTTCAGGAAGTACTCAGATGCACCTCTTGGCATAGCCCTCGATGGTTTGCTCGTCGTTTTTGCTGTTAGTATGCTGGCAGGACTAGCAAAATCAAAGGATTTCGCTGTCTTTAAGCATCCCGTGAGTTACATGGTACTCGTTTGGATGTACTACTGCATCTTTCAGTTTTTCAACCCTTGGACGGTTAGCCGGATGGCTTGGCTCTTTACGGTAAGATCCCTTGCAGGCTTGTTGTTCCTGTACTTCATTGCAGTGTACGCACTGGATACGGTTGTAAAGGTGAAGCGTGTTATCAAAGCAGTATTAGCACTAGGAGTGGTTGCTGCACTTTATGGGCTCAACCAAGAATTCAATGGGTTCTCTCAAGCCGAGCTCGCTTGGCTTTACCAAGACGAAAAACGATTCCAACTGATCTTCCAATGGTCTCGAATGCGGGTATTCAGTCTATTTGCTGAGCCTACCACTTGTGGTATTGTCATGGGCTATTTGGCCGCGATGTGCTCAGTAATGGTTTTTGGGCCTTACAAGGTTTGGCAAAAAGCTCTACTCGGTATCGGCGCATTAATGATGATTGCGGTCATGGGGTATGCGGGATCAAGAACACCGATCGCGATGTTCCCTGCTGGACTCGCATTCTTCGTACTACTCAATCCTAAGAAGCACATCCTTATTATCTCTCTCGTGTTCTTCACGTTTGGAACCTTAGCAATGCTAAAGTCGTCCAGTAACCCTGTGTTGCACCGGATACAATCTGCATTCAAACCGGGTGCAGACGCCTCTGTTCAGGTCCGCATGGACAATCAGAAGCTTGTACAACCGTATATCCGCACGATGCCGATTGGATCAGGCTTGGGTACAACAGGTGATTGGGGTCGTCGATTCGCTCCTGGATTTTGGTTGGCGAACTTTGCGCACGACTCAGGCTTAGTAAGAATCGCAGTGGAAGCTGGTTGGATTGGACTAATCATCTACATCACCTTCCTATTCACCATCATGGTAACGGGAATTAGACAGTTTTTCAGGGTTCGAGACCCAGTGATTAAAAACTTGACGCTTGCTATCTTAATCGTGATGTTCTGCCTCATGATTGCGAGCTATCCGCAAGAGGCTATACCAATGCTCCCGACGAGTTTGGTATTTTACCTTTTGCTTGCCTGTATGGTACGTTTAGGCAAACTTGATGAGGCTCAACAAGAGGCTTTGTCTCAAGAATCATCCGATCAAGTGGTAACCACGACCAATCAACTGGCATAAGCCGCTCGCGCGCTGCTATACCCTCAACCATGTATTGCCACTAGGCGATGAAGCGGTTGATCTTTGACCTTCCTATGAGACTATACTTCTTCTTACTACTCACTGTCAGCACCTTCATCGCTGCATCTGCTTTTGCGCAGTCGACCATCGATTACGATGACATCGTTGCACCTGCAGATGCGTCTCCAAAGACGTTTGAGGACTACATCGTACAACGAGCGTGGTTCAATAATGCGAGTACGCAAATTCTAGACGCCAACGTTGAAATTGCAAACCTTGATAAAACCGCTGCAAAGCGATCTTGGATTGATCAAATCAATGCGAACGTTAACCTGAACAGCCAACGACAAGAGGTCGGTTTCCTGAACAACCAGTACTTGGCTCCAGGATTCAACTACGGTTTGGGTATTAATGCAGGCGGCTTGATCAACAACAAGCTTCGCATCCGCAGAGCTGATCAAGACATCAAGATTGCTGAGGCAGAACAAAACCAAGAGAAGCTTCAGTTTCGTGCAATGGTATTGGATCGCCTCGAGCAGTTTGACAATGCAAGAGAGCTACTCACCATTCGCCGAAATGCGGAGATTGATGCAGAGACCAACTACACCCTCGTTCAAAGCCTTTACGATCAAGGAAAGGCACAGTTTGAGGATCTAGCACAAGCAAGCGAGGTATACTTCCGATCTGTAGAAGCAACTTCTGTGGCAAAGTCTCGCGTTTCTAGAACTCGCTTGAGAGTAGAAGAAGCTGTCGGAGTACCGTATTCTAAGCTTGAGGAGACACGCGAAAAGATGAGCGTGAGGAGGCGTTAGGTAGTGGCCTAGATTTTCCTTTTTAAACTGCTGATTGTTAGTGCGAGCATTACTACGAACCAGTGGTTTTCGATACGTAGGAAGTAGCTTCTGAATGCTATGCATTCAGGAGCTACTTCTAGTGTTACTGCAAGCGTTACTTCCAATCGTACTGCAAGCCTCAACGCGAGCGTTACTGCGAACCAGTGGTTCTCAGTACATAGGAAGCTGCACTTGAATGCTACGCATTCAGGTGAAGCTTCCAGGCCTTTTTGCGTTGCTCGTTGGTGTCGTGTGGTTGCCTTACTAGCATAACTAAAGATCGTCCTTCTACGGCCAGGTTAGACTGCCCAGGATAAAGGGTTCCTTCTTCAATTGTTCCGCCAGCTGTATCGACAACAAGTGACCAATCAGTCGCCTCGACCTCACCTGGTAGTGTATAGTTGACGACTTCCCAGTAGCTGTTCACGATGAGTAGGAAGATATCATCTCTGATACGTCTTCCTTTTTCGTCGTATTCGTCCATTGCTTCTCCATTGAGCAGCATACCTAGACTTCTTGCAGATCCATTGTGCCACTCGGCATCGGTCATTTCCTTGCCTTCATTTGTGATCCAAAGGATGTCAGAGACATTGTTACCCTTGATTGGACGTCCAGTGAAAAAGCGACGGCGGCGGAGGATTGGGTTATCTGCTCTGAGCTTAATGAGGTCTCGCACAAACAAGTGCAACTCACTCTGCTCAGTGGTCCAATCCCAGTCGAAGTAACTGATTGGATTATCCTGGCAATACGCATTGTTGTTGCCAAGCTGTGTGCGACCATACTCGTCGCCCATGCTGATCATCGGCACCCCTTGACTGAGGAGTAACGTAGCAAGGAAGTTCCGCTGTTGCTTAGCACGGAGCGTGTTGATTTCCGGGTCATCGGTAGGACCTTCAACTCCGGTATTCCAACTTTCGTTGTGGTTGTCTCCGTCGCGGTTGTCCTCGCCGTTGGCAAGGTTGTATTTATCGTTGTAGGTGACTAGGTCACGCAAGGTGAATCCATCGTGACTTGTCACGAAATTGATCGAAGCGGTTGGGCTTCGGCCATTGTGCTGGTATAGGTCACTTGACCCAGTGAGGCGATAGGCCAGCTCTGGAATCTTTGCCTCATCTCCCTTCCAGAAAGATCGTACGCCGTCACGGTATTTTCCATTCCACTCAGCCCACATGATCGGAAAATTACCGACCTGATATCCACCTGGCCCGACATCCCAAGGCTCAGCAATGAGCTTCACTTGTGAGATCACCGGATCTTGGTGAATCGTGTCCAAAAAGGTACTCAGCTTACCTACCTCAAACAGGCCTCGTGCAAGTGCAGAAGCCAAATCAAAGCGGAATCCGTCGACCTTCATTTCGATTACCCAATAGCGCAGTGAATCCATCACCATTTTTAGCACGAAAGGCTCAACCATGTTGAGCGTGTTTCCGGTACCGGTGTAATCTGTGTAGTAGAGCTTGTTTTCTGCTTCGAGCCGGTAATAACTGAGGCTGTCTGCTCCTTTGAAATTTAGTGTTGGACCGAGGTGATTACCCTCTGCAGTGTGGTTATAGACCACATCGAGAATTATCTCTAGTCCAGCAGCATGCAGCGCTTTGACCATGTCCTTAAACTCCTGAACTTGAGCTCCTTGGGTTTTGGCGAAAGCATACTCATTGTGCGGCGCGAAAAACGTCAAGGTGTTGTATCCCCAGTAATTCTTAAGCTCTAAATCGGTAAGTCGATGATCTTGAATAAACTGATGCACGGGCATCAGTTCAACTGCTGTAACTCCCAAATCAAGTAGGTACTCGATACTAGCAGGATGCGCAAGACCCGCATAGGTGCCACGTAGTTCCTTAGGAATTCGCTCGTTTAGTGCCGAGAATCCTTTTACATGAAGCTCATAAATCACAGACTTATGAATCGGCGTATTGGGATGCTCATCGTCGCCCCAATCGTAGCGCTCATCGACAACGACTGACTTATTGATAAACGCATCGTTTTTGCGCTTATCCATATGGAGGTAAGGCTTTTCATGATCCTTATCTACCTCGTAGCCATACATCGATGGATCCCATTTGATATTGCCTTCGACAGCTTTCGCGTAAGGATCAATCAGGACCTTGTTTGGATTGAATAAGTACCCATTTTCAGGATCGTACTTACCGTACACTCTGTAGCCATAGAAGGCTCCTGGTTCCACGTTAGGAATGAAAATGTGCCACACATGATCCGTCTGCTCGCGCATACTGAACCGAATGACTTCTTTCTCAGGATTGTCAGGGTGGAATAGGCAAAGGTCTACACCATCAGCAGAGTCGCTGTAGATCGCAAAATTGGTTCCTTCGCCTTTAAAGGTTGCACCAAGTGGATATGGCTCACCTGGCCAAGGGTGCGTATTCCTCCAAGTACCGACCAGCGCCTCGGCTGCTGCAGAAAACTTATCCATTACCTGTGTTTAATTAGTGTTTCAGCTGGCGAAGCTAACCTTAGCAGGAATACAGCGAATAGATATTCCCTACATCAACCAAACGGCTGCCTGCTTGCTTGGCAATGCACCTTGGAAAGACATGGTCGCACACCTAAGGTCTGCATCAGCCACTGACCAACTCGAAGGTCCACCGTTGAGTGCCCACGCACGGGAGCTCATGTTGTAAATGATGATGAGCTTTTTACCCGTACTAAGCGGAATTCGCAGGGCGATGACATCGTTGCGAAGTTCTTCGACATCATGAGATCCCATTTCGCGCACGCGCAACGGCCAGAACTGACGTCGTACGGCAAGTGCTTCACGATAGAATTTATACGATTTACCGCTTCGGTTATGCTGGAGCTTTGCGCTTTCAAACGTAGCAGGATCACCAGGATCCGGCATATCGTCTGTTTGATTCATAAAGGGCGCGAAGGAATGTAGTCTTCCTTTTGTCGTGTCGGCGAGGAGCTTTTCGTCGCCATGATCCACGAAGAATGGAAATGGATTTTGCTCTACGTATTCCTCTCCCATAAACAGCATCGGCGTGAATGGACTCCAGATGACCATGGCCGCCTGTAGCAAGTACTCTTCATCGCTTATGTGGTTGTGCAAGCGATCTCCATGTGCTCGGTTACCGACCTGGTCATGGTTCTGCCCAAAAACAACGAATTGATGCGCTTTCATGGCTGCTACACTACGGCCGAATCTGCGGCCCTTGTGCATGCTGTACTCACCTGTGTATACGAATGCGGTCTGCATTGCTTTTAGTAAGCTTCCTTTCGTACCATAGTCGCTAAAATGTCCGGTTACTTCTCCTGTGAAGTACGAACGAAGTGCATGGTGAAAGTCATCGGCCCATTGACCGTTGAGGCCTAAGCCGTTTTCCGCCAATGGAGTGATGTATCGAGGGTCGTTTCGCGCACTTTCACCAATAAGTGTGATTGGTCGACGAAGCTCCCGAGACCATACTTTACAATGGCTACTGAGTTCTTCAATGATGTGCGTTGCCGATTTATCGTTGAGCTCATGCACTGCATCAAGGCGTAAACCATCGGCGCCAAAATCGACAATCCATGTTTTAGCGGAAGCGAGAATGAGATCACGAACACCATCACTTCCAAACGCATCAAGGTTGATACTTGCACCCCAAGGCGTATTGCGATCGACGTTGAAATATGGCGCAAACTCAGGCAGGTAATTTCCTTCTGGCCCAAGGTGATTGTAAACGGCATCGATGAGAACAGCAAGGTTCAAATCGTGAGCTGCGTCAATGAACTCGATCAGACCTTCAGGTCCGCCGTAGCTGTCTTGCACTGCTCTCCAATAGACGCCGTCGTATCCCCAATTCCGATGGCCTGGGAATTGATTGATCGGCAACAGTTGGATCGTGTTGATTCCAAGCTTGACCAAATCAGTAAGGTGCTGAATTGCACCTTCGAAGGTTCCGGCCTTGCTAAAGGTGCCAATGTGCAGCTCGTAGATGACCATGTCATGGATACTCCTACCCTTCCAAGCTGGCTGCTTTCGCGAAAACACTGCCTGATCAACAACGACAGACATTTGATGAACCCCCATCGGTTGCCATAGGCTGGCAGGGTCTGGACGAGGGTCGGACATTCGGTCAGTCTTGAAGAAATACCGAGTTCCTGGGCTAATGTCATCTGTCTCAAAAAGAAAATAGCCATCACCTATTTTCTTCATGTGCTCATGGTTACCAAAATCAGGCAGCACCACATCTGCCGTTGAAGCAAAAGGCGCATACAACACAAAAGCTGTGTGTCCATTGAGGTGGAAGACTCCTGGCGTGCGTGAAATTTGCTCTGAGTGCATTCGAAAAATAGCTCTTGAAGAAGGTCGATGTCCTAGTATGATTGCAAATAGACCTCCAGAAATACAAGGATATCGCTCCTCAAAGGTTGCAATCTAACGGGTGGGGAATATTTCTGAAAATTTCGCTTTCAACTTTGAGGTGATTCGAATACTTTTGCGGCGCCTTAAGAAAGAGGGTTTAACAATTCTTTTTCCCAATCACTTGCCGAAGTGGCGGAACTGGTAGACGCGCTGGATTCAAAATCCAGTTCTTTCGAGAGTGTGGGTTCGAGCCCCACCTTCGGTACTGATAACCAAGGAGTTATGACGACATTTAAAAGTCGTTGTTTCTTCTTGGTTTTTTGTTTGTACTGACAATCAAGTAGATACATAGCGTGCAAATGTACCTGTATCGTGTCGTGTATCCATTCCTTCGTCCTGATGAAGTCTAAGACTCTCAAGGATTCAACCCACCCAATAGTCCTTCAAGTACGCTTCAATAAGTCTACTAAGCGTCGTAAGACAGGACTTTCAGCACTCCATACACAGTTTGTTGGAGGTGTTTTCACACATCTTCACTCTGAAAACAAGGCAAACAACCTGCTTTTGTCTCAGTGGGAGAACGCTATCCAATCACTAGTTGTCAAGACTCCTGATACAGTCTTTGGTGTGTTGAATGGAGACAGTAAAGACTTTGAGAAGCTGGTTCATTCAATTATGGATGAGTTGCTATCACAAGGTCGAGTAGCTACGTGGCAGAAGAATAGAGACCTACTCAAGAGCCTCAAAAACTACAAGTACCCTACTCTATCTAGCATAGACTACACCTATATCAAAGGGTATGAAACACACCTCTTAAATGGTGGGTGTAAGAACGGCGGTGTTAAATCCTACATGAGGCATTTGAAAGTAGTAGTGAATGAAGCTATCAGGCGTGGTTTACTTGACCCTAAATACTACCCTTTCAAGAATAGTATGAATCCTCAAGGATACTCTGACAAACACCTCAAGAGTACACATAAAGCTCGTCCAGTAACAAGTACCGCTTTAGAGATAATCAAGACTACCAAAGGGCGTAGTGAGTCTATTGAGCTTGCTAGGCGTGTTTGGTTACTTAGCTACTACCTGTGTGGTATGAACCTCGCAGATTTAGCTCTTCTCACACCAGACGATATACAGGGAAAGGTTGTTAGTGTGTCTCGTAAAAAGACAAGCACCCCTATTCAAGTTCCTATAGGAAAAAAGGCTAGAAAACTGCTCACAGCGTTTGAAAATAGTGAGTGGTACATATTACCATGCTACAGCCTTAAACACGACACGTCTGAGAAACGCTACCACCGATTGCGGTATTTCAACCGTAAAATCAACGACGAACTCAAGGACTTTGCAAAAGAGCATAAGATCGAGAAGTTCACTATGTATCAGGCGCGGTTCACGTTCGCTACTCAGCTACTACATAAGGGGGTACCTATTGCAAAGATCAGTCAGCTACTAGCTCATAGATCAATCCTGACAACTCAGAATTACTTAGGCAAGTTTGCTATCGGTGATATGCAAGACGTGTCTGATCTTTTATAGAGGGGCAACCCGTAGATCACCCCTCGCTCTCTGCGTCTATATTTTTAGCTTAGCGATTATGTCCCTCGCTAGTTTGATCTCCCTGTTTTTATCCTCTAGTTCTTCTCTAGCTGATTTGATCTGAGTTGCTGACCCTGATTCGATCCTACCCATGAGTTTTCTTGCAAGAGACTTCTGTTCTTCCTTTAGTAGAGATACACTATCCTCTAACTTCCTTAATCTTCTTTGGTTCTGTATTACATGCTGCTCTAGATTGGTCATCCTTCTTTTGGTCTCATCTTCGAAGCCTTCAACCTCTACTTCTTGAAGAGGGGTCTTATCAACTATTGTAACCTCCTGAATTGCATCTGGCTCTACAGGACTTTCAGTTTCTATGGACCTAGCCTTATCGTCAGCATATATCGAGTAACAGAAAATGAAGTAGAAGATTTCTGAGATCACTACAACCAATAAATCTGGAGCAGATTCAAAGAACATAGCCCTTCCAATAATTGGCGCTAGTATCAGTCCTATACAGAACCCAACTACTATAGCTACCCACTTGAGAAATGTCTTCATCAGTCAGCTGCGCTTAATAGGGTGAAGACTATCATAGCTATATAGACAAGTATCCCTAGTATTAGTAGAAAGGGGTTCGGTTCAATTCCCAATACGCCTGTGCATATCCATGATACCACAAACGGAACTGCTCCTAAGCCTACCGCAATTACAATGACAGCACAACATCCTTTCTGTATAGTATCATCATCCATAGATTTCTTTATTGATTGTTTATAGCTGCAATTTCGACAGAAGGTCTGCGGCCGAAGTATACTCTTTGTTTTTACTCTTTAGCTTCTCTTTAGCCTTCTTTATTTTTTTTTCTGACCCTAATTGCATAGTATCTCTTAGCTTTTGAGCCAATTGAGCCTGTTCTGAATACAGGTCGTCTACTAGATTCTCTAGCTGATTTATACGTTGCTGGTTCTCGAACGCAACCCGTTCTACGTTATCCATCCTTCGACGAGTCTCCTCTTCAAAGGTTTCTTCTTGGACATAGTTGTAGTCCATTCCTCTTGGTGAAGTTAGATCGTCTATTTCGTCTATGACGTTACGAAGACCGCTGCCGAGTTTTTTAAGTAATCCCATTAGTCTGAAGCTCCTAAAAGTCCAAGAATTCCTGAAGCAACAAAAGCGGTCTCAGACATTACTATTACCCAGAACTCTTCTATCCCAAGCTCTAGCCATCCGTTTAGTATCCAATTTCCTAGAATAGGGACAACAAAGATCTCTATTACGATTAGAACTATGATCACAACTACTCCTAAACAACCGTCCATATACTCTCGTTTTTACAGTTTAAGTCCTTTAATGATGTCAGTTGCACTTTTCAACTCCTTGTTTTTAGCGATAAGGTTATGTTTCAACTCCAATAGGGTAATTGTAGATATCTCATGGGCCTTTTGCTTCTCTGCGGGATCATCCGAGAATAGTTTTCGTAATCCACGCCCTAATGCTTTAATACTCATTTCCCTATTTTTGCAACCCCTACAAGAGCTATTGTAAGTATTATAGCAATGCCTCCGAACATAGCCCATAGTCTATCTATACCTAGCCCTAAAACATCGTTAGCAAACCATTCCATCCAAGGTACAGTAAAGAATATCACCACCAGTAACACTATTACGAACACCGCTATTCTCTTAACCATTTTTATTCTTTTTTTCTGCTTTTCTCTAGTCTCTTTTGAAGCTCATCATAGCCCATTACAGACGAGTATCGGTCGATCTTTCTATCCTGATCATTTATTGTTGAACTCATGCGCTTGTATTTGTCCTTATGATAGTCATTGACCTCATGTATACCCATACTAAGCTCATCTTGTTCTATCAAGATCTTCATTTTTTCATTCTTGAGTTTTGTTAGACCGTACTCGATCTGAGCTTTCTGTGCTCCAATCATTTGTAGTTCCCGCTGTCTTACTTCTTGAAGGTTCTGCTCCCATCGCTGATTGGCTAGGTCGTTCTCCTCTACCTCTAAAACAGTTAGTCTATTCCTTAGCCCACACATAAGGCCTTCATACTGAGCTAGTCTGTAATGAGATTCGGACTCGAAATTCTGTCTCTGGATATTAATGTCAGTCTGTTGAGCTATTAGCTTAGTCTCCTCCTTAGCTAACAGAGTGCCTCCTTCGATCAATTTCAGTTCTCTCTCTCTCTGATCGAGTCTTGCATGTTCAATGCCAGCAAAAACCTCTCTGCGCTGAACCTCTAGACTCTCAGCCATTAGTTCTGTTTTTTGCTGAATTAGGAGTAGTGATTCTCTTGCTACCTCTAATACCTTATGCTCAAAGTCGATAGCCTTTTGCTGTAGCCCTAGTTCTTTGGCTTCATACTCGTTTAGGCGAGCTTGATGAACAATCTCACTTCGATCTATCGCTAGGATAGTCTGGTTATTTTCATGAGTAGACTCTTGAAACATGCGCTCAAGCCTAGCAACTACTGATAGATTGTTTAACCGCTTACCCTCATCCTGAGTCTTCTGAATCTCCTGTAGGAGCTTAACTCGGAGTTCCGCGTTAGCGTTATGGTTTTGTACCTTCTTAGCTTCATGTAAAGCATCCTGAGCCTTCACTAAGATGGCATCATTCGCTTTCTGCTCCTCATACAGCTTACGCCTATTCTCTTCGAGATTCTTGTTAGCTTGGCGTATCTGTTCGGCTTTTATGAAATCAGACATAGCATATGTTTCTTGGTATATCAAACACTTCAACAAACGTTAAGTTTGCAGAGCGCATGGCTCAATATACAAAGTCATATGACTCTGGAAAGCCAATCTACCCAAATAACGGTAGGGCTGTCAGCTTCGCAGAGTGGAAGTATCTGACCGTAATCAAACCAAAAGACGATGCTGATATAGCTGGGAACGTAATGTTAGGCTTCCTTGGCATTTTCACTATGAGTCAGTATACTTCGGTATTCCAAGGGGATGTTTTAGACTCCTACATTCTTATGATTCAGTCCCGATTCCCTAAACTCTATGCACGGGTGACTAGACCACAACCAGTGCCTTTCAAACGAGAAGGGTTTTTGAATGCCTATATAGGAGGGACAATGGGAAGTGGTAAGTCTACTTTTGCTACTGAGTTTCTCAATGATCTATGCAAGGAGCCTGATTTTCATAATGCTACAGTGGTCGCTTTTGACATAAAGCGTGATCTCGTTGACTACTTAGGGAAGAGTACGGCCCGTGAAATTTGGTACTATTCTACTTCACTCTATTCTGACAGGAAGTTCTCATATAACCCCTTAGCTGACATTGACACTTCTAGTGTTCTAGCGGTAAACAACACTGTGTCTGCTTTTGAGTCTATCCTAAAAGAGAAGATCGAGCCCGCTCAAGTAGATATATTCAACCCTATTGTACGGTTAGTGTCCTCTCACAATGGGACATTTAGAGACGTTAGACATATACTAGATATAAACGGTACTGACCTAACACCCATTCAGACTAAGTGGATGCTGCGTGGCAGAGAGTACAAGCATAATATCGAAGTAAGGGACTTCTTTCAGCGTTACCCTAAGAACGTCCACCAGTCCAGTAAACAATCCCTGTTAAGAAAGGTACGTGGGGCTATAATGTCACCTACGTTTGCAACCCTAACTTGTAGATCTTCAACAGTTTCGACAAAAGAGATTATCGACTCTAAAAAGACAGTACTCTTTGATATGAACCATGGCCCCGACCCCGATGCCCACAATCAGTTTTGTGCGTTTATGCTCACTGGACTATGTAACGCTCTTCTCAAGAGGAAACCCAATAGTGCTACGTTCACTAATGACCCTGTTGTCCTTGTGCTCGATGAGGCTCATTTCTATCTAAACTACCCTCTAGCTCAAACCATGTTTTCACAATTAAGGTCAAGAGGAGGGTACGTTGTCTGTTTATCGCAAATACTCAAAGGGAGATTTCCCGACAACGTAGCGGATGAAGTTAATACTGTTACCCACAAATTCATTGGAAGATCGGAGAGTAAGGAGTTAGGTTTTTTACTGGGAGATAAATCACTAGATAGTCCTGACCGTTATGAGTTCTATGCCAAACAAGGAGTTGGAGAACTAGAGCTATTCAAATCTACTGGCAAGTACATCAACGCTTCAAGGGACTATGTAGAAGAAATGAAAAACAAACATCATTATACTCCAATTGTAGAAGAGGAAGTTGATCCACCACTTAAACCGTTTGATTGGGATGAGTAGACTACTAAGATCAAGAGAAGAAAAGATATTGCGTGCTGTATCAAGATACAAGTTCCTTACCAGTACCCAAATACGTGAAATAACGGGAATAAACCGTAAGCAGAACTGTAACCCTGCATGCAAAACTCTAGTAGAGCGTGGATTGCTCCAGTACGTAGACGGAGAGCGTAAGAGAGATCATGTCTATTACTTAATGAAGAAAGGACACTCATTTATCTCTACTAATTTTCCTGACCTTCCTTGGATACTCTACTCAAAGAATAGGGTCGATTATCAGAGTGACTTTCTGTTTACGAGTAGAGCAAGAACTAGAGACGTTATCATAGCACTAGAGAAACGATTAGACATTAAAGGTATCGAGTATGAGGCAAAGATCGACTACGGTCAAGGTAACTTACAAGCTGACGCTATCATCCATACAGAGAAGAGGTTGTGGGTAGTAGAGTATCAACACTCGCACAAACCAGATCACGTAGTAAAGAAGATAGCCAACTACAATAAAGCGTTTCACATCGGAAACCCTAGCAAGCAATACGGGTATAGAGGACATGCTAACGTGCTGCATGTCATGAGTGAACAGACTACTATAGATAATGTGATGAACAAACTTAGAGCAGACCCTGCCTATAGCCCATTCACTAACCTGCATGGCTTCCAGTTGTACGGTAGTAATATAGTAGCGAGTGTGTAGGTTTTACTGTAAAGAGTTAATAGTAACCTTTTATAGTAACATTCTAACCGTATCGATTCAGAGACATATGGTGGACCATATTTATACATGAAAAACAACTAGTTAGTAGTGAGAACTGTCTGAATATCAATAGGTATCTGTAAAATTAGGGGACTGAAAATATACAAAAAAAACACCTCACTTGCAGGCAAGGTGTATTGAGACGAATAGAAGCACATACTATATACCTACCTCTTAAACGCTTGCAAGGCTACTTTTATAGCTTTGGCTGTTTCCCTCTTTATATTGAACCTTTCTTCGTGGAACATGTAAATGGTCTCTGTGAGACTAGGTTTTCTCTTGGGTAATTGCGTAGCCTCGCCTGTCAGTGCTTCATGCTCTCGTATTGCTTCCCTTAGCTGTTCTCTATACCCTCTAGAATATTTCTTCTGTATGTGTAATGGGAACTTATCTATGTCTCTTATGAACAGTCTTTGGAGTTCTTCTTCTCTATTCAGTATTTCTCTATTCTTGTAGAGTACTCCATTCGTCAGCTTCCTATACGCTCTAACTCTCCTCCCTAGATTACGAGGGTCTCCTATGTCGTGTATCAGTATGTGCTCATCTTCACGTATTCTAGCTATGTTAGACTTGGAGTGTTCTCAGGTTAAGCTGATAGGATCGAGATGATGGCCTTGGAGCTGCATGTAGTAAGCTAAAGTAAAAGAAAATTTAAAGCTAAAATAAAAGACACCATTAAGGTGCCCTAGCTTCATATAAACCAATTGTCTGGTGTCTCATCTGTAGGGAACATGGGTTGCAGTACTTCTTGCAACGTCTGTTCAATTTTAGTGATCTCGCAGTCAAGCATTGTCCTAGCTTTCCTGAACGCTTGTATTGGTTCTTCGTTATTCTCTCAAGACATGTTCAAAGTATCATTTAGTTGGTCTCTCATCCTTCTAATCATATCATAACGACTATGTAGCTTCTCTACATCAGGAGTAAGGTTGTCTAATCAGGTTGGTTTGTGCATGAATGGTAGCTTTTAACTCTATAAATGGCTTGTTTACGTGTTTGAATTACTAGTGCTATCATTTGAATAGTTGAAGTGGGACAATGTGTCCTCCAAGTCCTGCAACTCACCCTTAACGATCTTCATATTTAGTAAAACTGAACGATCAGTCACTCAATCTCACTCTTGGCCATTATAATATCATTTCTCCATAGCTTCGGTTACCAAGGGTTCTTTTTCTATGTATGACATTTGATAGTCTTCGTAGGTCTCAAACCTATTGATCCAGAAGTTCTCTCATACGTCCCGTTTTCTAGGAGCTGAGTAGTCAAGATGTCTAATAATACTAGTGACTGGTATTTCGTACTTGCGGATTAAATCGTTTACAAGGTTTCTAACCGCCACACGTTGTCCTGCCGTGTACTCGTAGCCATTACTACAAATCTCGATCCCTATGGAGTGGAGATTCATGCTATCAGTAATCCCTTCATAAGATCATGTACCAGCGTGTCGGGTACACTTTTCATCATCTGCTAGTTGATACACCTTTCACTCATACCCTACTACATAATGACAGCTTACATAGTTAGAGTTATCAGCTAAATACTTTGCTTGATTATATGTAGGAGCTGTGCTCGCTGTATGGTGAAGCATGACATACCTCTTAGTGTTTAGTGTTCATGCAAAGTAGTTTTTCGTTCTAATTGAGCTGTCAACGTTCATCTGCTATGAGGTTAGGTAATACTGTTGGCTTTAGTGATTTAGTAATAGTCTGCGTTGCCTCATGCACTCAAATCGCACCTGCTCAAGTACTAGCTCATGCTAGTATCTTCTCCACTACAGTAGGTTTGTCCCATCATTCAATAACAATCATACACCACGCAGTCCCTAGAATAAATGCTAAGGCTCTAGTCGCTCATGCTCAAAGAGTGTATACTCATCTAATAATATCAATTAGTATTTTCACTATCACTGCTCACTGGGATATTGCTTCGGTTGAAGTCATTTCAATTTGTAGGTGTAAAAAAGGACTAGTCGATACTAGCCCCAGTTTTTGGTAGAGTTTCCTCTAGTTGTTTGAATAAGCTATACTCGTCTCGGTTCACGCCTTCACATGCAGTAGTGTCAATCTTGTGTCGTTCACAAGCAAGCATAACCGCATCCTTGTAGTAATCGTCTTTATCTCAAGCTGTACCCATCTGAATATCTCTCACTAACTGGTTAGCACGCTTAGTGACATCTAGTTCGTACTTTATAGATTCCGTCTCCTTAAACTGTATATACTCGTTTGTACCGTAGCAAACCAATAAGAGCATACCAAAAATGACTGTTAGTGTTATAAGCATTGGTCTGAGGTTATTCATATAAGTCACATAGTAGTGTAAGTGGTAAACCCTATCTAACAGAACGTCCGATCTTTGGAGTGTGTCACACTTCTCTTTCCTCTAGCTCTACTGGTTCTGATATTCTAGGGTCGTCTAGTAAGTACGTGTTGTTTGTCACTAGATCATGGTAGTAATCAGGTTCGCCTCTCGGCTTACCTGACTTACGTTCCATTCTTCTTTCTTCTCCGTTGATTGTTACTAATCGTCTAGACATCAATTCTATCGTTTTCTGTCCTATCGTCTACTGGTGTAGAAGTGTTTGTACCCATAAGGTCAGACCATGTTTGATTAAAGTTAGAACCTCTTACAGTGGCTTGTGAGTATTCGTACTCTCATTCTCCAAAGGTTCTACTGTCTCCTTCTCCATCCTCAACCGTTACCGTCATAGGGTTGATAGTAGCTACTACTCAGAAAGGAGCGATACCTTTGAAGTCTATTGGACTAGCTCAGTCTTTAAGATCATGGAGTCTAACAAATTCTCATACTACTGGGACGTTTTCTGAGTTTGAATACATAGGTGTATAATAGATAATAAATCTACCTACACTGTACATAAACCTACCCCTCCTGTCAAGGCTCTACAATATTGTACCAGTCAGTGCAATAGTCACCTGTTTTAGGGTATCACAACTTGGTCTTCCCTTTGATGGCTCAGCACATTTTGACAGCTACTGCATAGACAGGCACTCCTAAACTGTATTCCCAAGTACTATCCTCTACCGATCATGGGGTTATGCGTCTTGTTGCTTCTCCAATAGGTCGGTATTGAGTCTGCCCAGTAATGAGTAGTCAATTAGCGTCTCTCCAGTAAGGGGTATCTTGTCGCTGAACATCTACTACATTTCTCCAGTCAGGTTCACTATCTCGTCTCATTTTTGTCCCTCTAACATGTTGTTCAGCTACAAGGTATACTCATCAACTGTAGTCGATTCGTAGTCGGTCAGGAGCAACAGCATGTATACCAACCTTCATTAAGAATGAAACAAAGATTAATCAGAGCATCGTAAAGCATCATACAACAAATTGACGAGGGCTTATGTGTTTTCTTGTCATTATTTTTTGCTTTTAGGAGATCAAAAAAGGTTGACTATCATTCAGAATACCGCATCTCACAATACAGACATTCAATTCATTCACAGGTATGTACCTGTTCATGCGAATAGTCAGATTATCCTCACGTCTTCTGTGATATAGAATGAAGCAAGTAAAGAGAACATCAATCATGTGAACGAACTGAGTCATCAAGTGATAAACCAATCCACTACTTTGAATGTTATGTCATCATCTCACTGAGCTTCTCTATATTCTCTTGCGGAGTGAACTAGCGAGCCGAATAGTATTATTCAACCAACTATGAGCACCTCCACCATTTCCATCTTTTCCATAGGTATTTGAAAAATAAAACGCTTAACGCCCGTATGGCAAATACTAATCAATAATCTCACATTCCAAGTAGAAGTTGATCTGTGTTATATATCTACTAGTAGTTAAGGTGTCGTTGCACTTTATCATTGGTCAAAAGTGCGTTTTTGGCTCAATTACTAATCCTATCAAACCGCTCAAGTCTATTTCAAAATGTTCATTTATTACAGTTTGAGTAGTGACTGGGTTTCATAAGATTCAGAACACAGTACTACTGAACGTATTAAGATCAGCTTTGCTTTGAAAGTAAAACTCAGTTGTGAGATTCAGCGCTTGAGACTGTGAGTATCCAATGAGTCATATTTTCGTAATTTTTAGCCTATCATTTCAGCTATACAATCATGAAAACTGATCACTAATATTCGCATTTGCGAGACTAGAGACTCATGATGTAGCATACCTAGAATTCTTTTGAAAGTACTGATATCAGTAACTTGTATTTGGTCAATACCAACCTCAAGTCGTTAGACAATACCGCCTACCATCAAAATCAAAGTCTCTATATTTTTTCACTCTACTCACCTGCAATTTCTGAGTTGGACTCATTACTTCATCGTAAACCAGTTTCCCCACTTCCTTATAGCCATTATAATCGAGGTGTATATTATCAGATCAGTGCGATACATTACCAGTCTCTAGTACCGAAAATAGAGGGTCGAGTCTTTCGATCTCCCTAAGATAGCCATTCAACTGCACATAATCAGCATTAGTATTAAGTAGGGTTGGGTGAATAATTCTCAAGTCTGCGCCTAGTCTACTCCTCCATGTAGCATTGAATGCAGTTTGGTTGACAATATAATTAGGGTTCTGTACAACACTCGAAGCGTCACACTCTCACTGAATCATTATCAGTACAGGCTCAAAATCTACACTGAGAGTTCACAGTTCTGCTATTGCTAGATTGACCTGTGTTTCTGCTAACACATCATAGGTATCTCAATCCAGCCAGTTTCCATCAAGACATGTCCCTCATTCTGCTACCTTTACCATATAGTGCGTTTCACCTGCGTTCTCAGCGAAGTTAGCTATAAACTGTTCTATACCAAAACGTCCAACAAGTGACTCATTATTCTGTGCTGCATCAGCACTGGTCAATGGTACATGCAATGTCTCAAACGCTGTTGAGCTTCTATTATAGAACTTAATAGCTAATTTGTCTCATGTAGGGTCATTCACCTCCAGTGCTTCTGCATTGTTTGCCCTCCCTACACAGTTAGATTGTCAAAGCAGTATGAATAGCTTTGTTTTTTCTCTTACTGCATAAGGAGTAACACTGGTGACTCAATCTTCAAAGATATGTTTCACCTTTGGGGTAACGTTATCGTAGGCAAAATGCTCTTTCATTGTTCCGTCTTTTGTCGATCTAAGCGACGTAATAGATGGATGCACTAAGTCACCTTTTCCATAGTCATAGAATGCTATTACTTCATCTTTTATCGCCATTCTCGATACTCACCCTATTTGAAATAAGAGCGTTCACAAAATATTAGAATTGCTAATATAGGAGATTCAAGGACGAGAGAATATTAGAGAATTATTGCTGAGAAGAATCCTCAAGTTGACGTTAGTTCAGACGGTTACAGTGTCTTGGAATGTCTTAGCTCAATCTATACTCTCCTCTCCAGTTAGTCCCACTTTATTGTTTAACGCAGCCTGAACCGCTGTACTTACAGGCTTGTCTGCATCCGAAGTATTATCTACTTCACTAAGTCCTACTTGACTGGCGTTATGCGCGTGAACAACGTTTGCCTTACCGTCCAATGCGGTCTGTGCCTCTGTTTTTGTGTTGTATAAGTCATTATGGCCGTGTCATTTGTCAGACTTCCCAGTTAGAAGTGAGTCAGTTTCAGTTTGGGTATATTTATCTAGGTCAATGATCTGCGCTTCGGAGTGAGTATGAGAAGCATTTGCTTTACCTGTTAGAAGAACATCTACCTCACTTTCACTATAGTAGAGATCGTCATGCGCATGTGCTGCATCTGCCTTACCCGTCTCTACTGCTCATACTCTAGTATCTAATCAATCAATAGCGGATACATTACCCGATACATTCATAGCGTTCTGGCTCATACTGGTTGTCAACGTGTCTAGGATTGCTTGCAACCCTGTTACTTCACTAATTATATGCACATGAGCCGTTGGAGGATAGCTATTAGGAGGGTTTTGGATATTAGCAAACTCTACACTATCAGCTGTAGTTGCTCTATCAACTACACCGTTTTCATCAATATCATACACTCTCGCGGTCATAATATCATCAGGTAGGTTTCACGTTCACCCTCAAGCGGTGTAGAATGGTATTTGTACTACAATAGCTGGCTGGGTAATAGTAGCCTGTATAGTGTATTGTGTGATCTGTGCATTTATATCCATTATGCCTTCTTAGCGTCTTGTAAAACTACCAGCTCTCATTGAGTCGCTGTCGTTACATCTCCATTAGGTCGATTAATTGATAGTTCTCGCACATAGCTCCCTATAGGAATGTCAGTATCGCTAGTAGACAACGACACCTCTCATTGCCCTTGTTCAGGATTTGTAAAGACCGTAACGCTTTCGTCTATCTGAGCGCCAGTATCATCCGTGTTATTCAAGGTGTCTTTACCTCTTGACATGAAGTTGACCGTCGCTCCCGAAATGTCAATAAACTCTCCATCTCAGTCAATCATAGCAAACGGTAGCTTGACCGTATCTCCTCTATAAATGGTTATCGTTGTATTGCACATAGTGTATGGAGGGTAAATACCTATGTAATACGACACTTTACTCAAAGGTCAATTATTTACCCATTATACCATCAATAAGAGGCTGGGAAATTCAAGCTCTCAAGAGTTCCGCTCTAGCTTTAGCCTTGTTCTTCATACTCACCATACCAAAAAGCACCAGTAGCTGACGTTCAAGTATAGATACGTCATCTTGTGATGCTTTGATATTTGTTTCTAGTCCTTTAAGCATCTCACTCATTAGTTGAGGTGAGGTGATCTTGTCGAAGACCATAGCTCTGGCTCTCTTTATAAGAGTGGATGCGTAGATGAGGCTTTGCATTAGCCACTTATACTTTTTTACTTATCTTTTGTCAAGTTGGGATTACTATGGAGTCTCGACATACGTTCAGATACTTGGAGGAGACAGTTCTGCCCATATTTTCAACTGATCTATATAGAATCTCATAGCTGTAGATTCTCAAGTGAATACTATGTCGTATGACTGTCATGCCGTAAGTAATCAGGTATTACCAGTATAAGTCTCTGCATTTCAGTTATCGCTTATGTCTGTTTGAAGGATTCAGAGCAATGGAACATAAAACCATCTATTGCTTCATCGATTAGTGTCTTGTGGTCACACTCTCACACTTGCTTTATAGTAACCAGTCCTTGCAGGAGTGAATGTCCCTATAGTCAATGCTACTCATACGAAATATTGACGATTTGTTCATTCAACTGCATACCTTTCTCACCCTACTCTGAATGACTGTGATGGAGTAATATATTTAGTACTATTAGTACCAACATTTACTTCCGAATTGGTTGCCTTCTGAGCAAGTCATTGTAGAGCCTCAGTCGCTAAAGGCGCAATAGTATTGACTCTAACTTTTCTCGTAGCTCCACCATTACTTGCATCACTAATAACCACGTAATCGTTGACTCTGTCTACAGTAGTAACAGATGTCTGTCAATTTACATCTACTGGAGGCGCTCAGAAGTTACCCTCACCATTCAAGTAAACGCCGCTATCATTAGGTAATGATATTTCAGTCTCTTCTCATGCAGCATTAGTTCTAAGTATCTTATCTCCTCAGAGTCATTCCCTTGTACCTCAAATCTTGTCTAGCTTAGTAGTTCAGAGATTTTCAACCTCGTCTTGCAGCTTCGTCATGATAATTGCGTTATTCATCACAGTCAGCCTATCGCCCACACTGAATGATTGTGCTGATGAACCATCAAAAGCACGCTCTATGGTCATTTGGTCACCATTCCTTGCGGTTACTAGCACTTTTTCACGCTTATCAACTACCTCTATACCGTCAGTAGTAGTGATCTTCTCTAATGTGAGTATGAATTGTCTACCATTGCTCGTTTTAGGGAAGTTCGATCACTCTCAAGTCTGACTTTGGAGACTCGTTGCACTACTGCTCAATCCAGTAAGGAGAGTAGATATTGCGTAGTCCTTAGTTTCGTATCTCGTTAGGCTCATTGTTGTAGGGATAATAAAGTTTTAGCTAGCGTATCGCTGTCGTTTAGATGTACTATACACTCGTCAGGCGTGAAGTCTAGTTTTTGGATATATCTCACTCCAATACGCAACGGGTCACCAACCACCTTTAACGCCATTCAAGGGTGCAGGGTCTCTAGCGGAAACTTCCTATTTACCACCAATGATATACGTTGTATAGGCTGTGCGTACGCTTTCAAGTAGGTAGCGAGGAACTCTTGAGCAGTAGCTTGATTGAGTATCGACGTGTCATTGATATACACCTCTCTTATTCCAAACTCTGTTACGCTCGCTGTGTCAGTAGCGGTCTCAGTACCATTAGCGTACTGGAGAGTGACGGTGTTCTTAATTTGGTCACTATCGGTCTTGTGGTCAATATTAGCTAATTCTGCTCATAGTCTTACGGTCTCCTCAGCTACTGGGTCAGCTACCTGCTCTTGAAAATACACCATACCGTCCGCTCAGTAATACAGCTTCCACCCTACTAGATTTAACACCGTCCTCATCGCCTCAGCACACGTCACGTTATCGAAGCTAATCTCTAGTGACTGTCCATAATCGGGTATGGATTGAGCGGCGTACGAGAAGTGTACAGGGAACTCATCGAGCAACTCTTTAATGATAGTTGACGGGTCAGTGTTCTTAGTGAACGTCAACCCTCAATCCCTATACAGTTTTGTGTTCAGTATCGTCTGGAGTCCTAAACAATCAACATCGAAGTACTCATCAGTAGGTTTAATCCCTCTATCTACTTTATACACTACCCCTGAATAGATAGGGTAATCTAGGACCGATTTATTTCCCAAACTCCCTGTCACTGTGTTTTGGGTGGGGTCACTTACGGTAATGACGTCTCAATGCTTAATCTCTAGTCAAGGTGCTCGTGTTCAATCCGACTGTAATACCTCTCAAGCGTTTACTATCTTGAGTCTCAGTTGTCACTGTCCTGTATTCAAAGCACTACTGAAACGTATGTCTCAATCTACTTGAGTCCATGGAATCGTTTGCTTAAACACAAAATCTTTATCCTTGAGCGTGATGATATAGTTACTCTTAAACATAAGTCGGGTATCGTTGTACATAAATATCAGCTGTCCGAGTACCGTTAATACTTACCTCGAACTCGTTAGCACCAAAACACAACTCAGGGAATAGTCCTGTATACTGTTGTCCAGTATCTGAGTTGAGTTGCACGTCTTTATTCGGTCAGTCTATCAGTACAATATTGTTATCCGAGAAACTCCCTGTAATACCGAGCACCTTATCTCACACCGTCACTACTATATCAGTTACTCCACTCACCGTACCAAAGTTGATACTTACCACTGGTCTAGCTTTCTGCTCTCCTACCGTATAGTCAATGGTGTCAGCAAAGCTCGTACTCCTTTGTAAGAACTCCTCGTTATAGAGCTGTGTACCATAAAAGAACGGGTCATACACCTCAAACGCTATACTCACTGGTACGAACGTCACTCTGAAGGCTTCACGCTCTACCTTGAAGCTAGTGGCTGTAGCTACTGTAGTGAGTAACGTACCGTCCTGCCTCCTGATGGTGAGACTTTTGTTCGGTTCTGTTAGTTTCTGTCTAGCGTTAGAGAGTAGTTGTGCTAGTTCACTCTGTGAGTTCGCCTTGAACACTACCTGAAATACCTTGGTGCTCGTAGATACCCCACTCCTTACATACGATTCTCAAGGCTCTCTGGCTGTCCTGCTGGTCTGTAGGTTTACCTTAAAGTCCTCTGTACCCTGCAAAGCGATAAGCCTTATATCGTCACTGAATAGTTGGAATCCGTTATATCCAAAATCTCCAGTGACTGTCTGTCCGATCTGTCAGTATTGTGTACCGTATTGTGCTACCCCGTAGGCTTGTCTTCCAAACATTAGTATACGTTCTGTGATAAATTACGTTGAGCGTTAGTGATTGTATCCTCGACTAGCCTTACGAACTCCGCTCTGCTCGATCAGTCGTTTACGTTCACCGTTCAAAAGTTGATTGTAGTGTTTTGCGTAGTGGATCAACCACCCATTTTATTGTTTGGTATGATACTACCTCACGAGTTTGGTACAAACAACTCTGGTCACTTCTCCCCTACTAGATACGTCTTACCGCTATCTACTGGTCACCCTGTCGCTCTCGCTCAATCAATTCACAAGAACCCCTCGACACTTCCTTGTACGCTTTTCTTAATGTCTCATAATTTATTGAAAAAACCTATCAGCTTATCGATTTGCGTTTGTACTCAGGAGATAAGACTATTGATAACCTCTAGAATACCCGCTACCCTATCCTTAATGAACCCTAGTATCACACTCCAAATACTACTGAGGGTGTTCTTTAGCCTCTCCGAGACCGCAATGATCCATTCTCATGCCTGTGATCGTTTCTGAGTGATGGTATCCCAGTTCTGTCCTATCATAATAGTTAGTTCGCTCATACCTCAAGTCATTACTCATAATACTACCCTCCCCAATATCGTAGCTATACCAATAATAGTGTCCTTATGTGTGCCCCAGAACTCTTTTATGTTCTCTAATACTCATTGTACGAGATCACGAATACCAAACATGTTCGTATTGTAGGCTCAAGCTAACGCAACTACCGCCGCAATAGCTAGAGTAATAGGTCATCATAGTGCTGCAATCACTACTCACAACGCCGATACTGCCGTCATAATTCACGGTAATGCTAGTCATAGTATACCAAGTGCTGCAATTATTCAAGTTACTGCTGCGGTAGCTACTACTATCCCAGTAGCTAGCTTAGGGTTCTGCTCTATCCAAGTGAATAGCTTAGTCAAAAGTGGTGCTACTACCGATAATATGGATTGTATAGCGGGTTGTAGCTGTTTACCAATCACATTCCCTACGTTCTCAGCCTGTGCAGCAATTATCCTTTGCTTATTCGCTAGGCTATCACTCGTGTTCGCAAAATCTCATGCAGTAACATTAGTCTGCTGCATCAGCACGTCTATCCTTAATAGACGCTTCTCCTGTTGACTCATACTAGTAACACTTGTCTCTATCCCCTGTGATAGTAGGTATTGTTGTAACGTGGCATCAGTCACATCACCCGCATATCTTCTAATCGCCTCAGTCTCACCTCTAATCGCCTGATTTATTGCGCTCATCGCATCATCTACATCAGTATTGAATACCGAAGCCATATCAGCCGCCCTTTCAGTGAGCATTATCGTTTTGTCAGACAATTCCTGTGTTGAAATCCCCGTGTCTTTTAGTAATGCCCCTACCTGCGTAGACATAGCATTAAAGCTAGTCTGTGATAGTCACGCTGAGGTCGCGGCTGTCTCTCCATATTTCAATACAGCTTCACTTGCTTCACCAAAAACTACTTCAACAGCATTGATACTCTCAGTAAGATCAACGGAATTATCGAGTAGTCTCTTTATTCCTATTCATAGTCACGTAAACATAGCTCATCATGCAACCGCCATTGTCTGAAATGACTTAGCGTTGCGTTCTGCAAAATCTGTTATAGCTCATCATGTACTCTTACTTATAGCTCAAGCCTTATCGCCTAGTGAGTCTAGTTGTCACTGTACGTTCTGCAATATTTGAGAAGCTCTGTCTTGAGCTTCTAATACTATTTGTGCGTTATATACTGTGCTCATTAGGATTTCTTGGCTAAAGTCTTGGCTTTCTGTTTAATGCGCTCCGCGTTTTCTTGACGCTCCCTCTGTTTCTGGTCAGTGGCTAGCATCTGATAATGGAGATTGAGTGTTTGTTCGGATGAGTTAGCAAGATCGCTTGGACTACACTTGTACAACTCTCTAATCAGGATGTAATCCCTAACCTCTCTTGTCACTACTCATCCCCTAGAAAGTATACGTTTATAGTCTCTAACCAAACGATCTACTGTGTGGGGTTTGGTAATAGCGGTGTTGCAATGACTACTAACTCCTGATACTCCTTAGGAGTCAAAGCATCTACCTTATCCTCACTTAATCCAAATACTGACTTAACAAGGTACTTCGTAGCTCTATTCACGTTACTCAACGGTATTACACTTACGCGTTGGGTAGCAGGGTCAACTGAAACTCAATCGTATAGAGTCTCTTCATATTTACTGTAAATTCACTGTGTTATCTGATTTTTTATTTCCATAATAATTAGAAGTAATAAATTATGCGTCGTACGCTGTATCTTTTTCGTTTATCAGACTCACCTTAGCTGTGTATCAGTCTCCTGTGGAGTACATAGCGGTAAAGTCAAACGACTGTTTCACTAGATCATCGTTCCCACTATCTCTTGAGAAGTTGTCGAGATCACATTTCGCTAGAACAAACTCAATCGTAGGGTTTCCTCATCCTGTCAAAGTTACTGCTCCGTTAGCAATCACTAGCTTTATGTACTTCTTACTACTATTTCTTACATAGTCGAGCAACACCGTATCAGCAAACAATGCTGTAAGGCTTCATGTCACTACAAACGCCTGGTTAAACCTCTGGTCTACAACCACACTTCATAGCGTTTGGTAGTCGATCAAGTTCTTAGCGATTGAAATGTTTACACTCTCTACTTTAACCTCTGTCGCTCCTGCTAGTCCTGCCTCTGTGTCTGCTAGATACAGTTTAGCGTCCTTAGCCATGAACTCGTTATCAGACGAATACACAACCGCAGGTGCTGTCTCTGATACTAGCTTGTTAGAGATAAACGAAGTAGTAGATTTGATATAATCTCCAACCTCTACATCGAGCGAGAACGAGTCAACCATTCAGTACGCTGCACTATACGACCCTACTGGATCTGTCTGTCGTAGTGTCAACGATGGATGATTGTTGTCGTTTTTTCTCGTAAACGCATGTGTATACGGTCAGCTACCTGTGATAGCAGTAGCACCTAACGTAGCGTAAAGAATGTATCCAATAGTTTGGTCTCTAACGATAGTCTCTAGTGAGAGTGTTGAAGTCTCCTTAGTGGTCTGCTTGTCATAGTTCTGGTCAATCACTCCGTATCACGAAGTATCTTCTGCTTTATCGAATGTAGGGAGTAAGTCTCCTCACATCTTAGGAATCCATACATCAGCGGTGACTTTCGTACCCCTTGTACTCTCCACTCCAAAGCCTATGGCTTGTTTTCTTCAAATGTGTGCTTCTGGCATCTATATATTGTAGTATTAAAGGCTCTTGTTTTGTCCGTCTCACAACAGCTTGTTTTTTCTATTCTTTAGTTTCTTCTCCTTTGGTTTGGTTACTTCATCTGTAACAATACTCGACTCGTCACTCTCAACTCATCAGGTTAATTCTTTAGTCACCAACTCAAGCCGTTCTTGGCGTGTTTTAGCTTCAATTACTCTGTTTAGTTGGGGACTGTACTGCTTAAACATTGTTTAGTATACATCTAAAGGTGACGATCACGTTTCATACTCTCATCGGGGTTGGCTTTCTTGTGTACCCTCGCTCATATCTATACGATACTGCACTCGCTTGTCAATTATTATAGGTAATTGTGTCCATAAGTTTGATTTTCAACGCTACTGCATCGACCAGTGTTCTTATGTTATCCTCCACGTCGATGCGGTCTTGGGTAGCCTGATCTACCACACTAATAATAAACACTATAGTCTGCTCATTACTCGCCGTATCTAGTAGTTGCTCGTCACTCGTATCAGGTGCGATAGTAACAAATGGAGTCAATACGGTATCGTCTTCTATGACCTCGAAGTTATAGACGGAGTTCAATGAGGCTCCTATAAGGGGTTGGAGTTCAACTTCTAATGCTTTACCGATTGCGTTGAATGACATGTTATAAGTAGGAATTAAAGGCTTGAGCTAGTAGGCGGTCTATTTGGTTTTTCTGGTCAGTATATCCACGCTCTAGGTACCTAAGTGTCTGCGGGTTCTTGAAGTTCTCATAATGTCTACGTGTGGCGTACGGTACAGGTGAACCGATCACCGCGATACCTCTACTCAGCCTCGAATAGTCAGTAGTGATAGACCTCCTTAGTGAACCCGTATCAAACGGCGCTAGTTGCTTTGCTTTGTTCTGCACCATAAGAGCCGATTGTGTCAATGCTTTGCCGATCACGTCTTGGATATTCAGCCTCTGGAACTTCTGCATATTCTTCGACAACTTGAGACTAATCTTCATTAGCACTCAGGTTAGTGATGTATCTGTAATAGGTACTCCTTAAACCTTCTACCACCTGTTTTCCCTCGACCTTGTACGTTCTACCTCATACCCTCAACTCACCACCACGTTTCAACGATCAGTCAGAAGTATAACAGAAATAGGCGTTGTAATCAGGTGCTGTGGTCAGTCACTCTACGTTCTCCTCGATAGCTACGAATTTGCAAGAAACCACTCTTAGAAAAGTAGTGGTCTCGATACGCTTTACGCTGTATGATGATACCCGATAATCGGCTCTGGTCTTATAGAACATATACGCGCTTGTAAGGAGTAAGGAACGCTTTCCGAGTATCAGTATCAATCCCTACTCAGTCTTTGTAGGTTATCTGCTCATCAGCTAACTTGTAACTCTTTATTGTACCAATCACCTTAGACGGGTCATTAACCGCTAGAGCGTTCAGTACATACGCTTCTATTGCCTGATTGATCGGTTCAGGGATAGAATCATAACCTCACATGTATACTACGGTATGGTCTCCCATACTAGACTCTCAAACCATCGCCTCTACCTTTACCTCCCACATGCTACCACGCTGTATAACCGTCTCACCGTTCAGTGTAGCAATCTCAGAGTGTACGTTTCTTAGGTGTAAGGTGTTGTTTGCACACACTCTATCTACTGGGTAATACTCTGTATGTTCTGTACGTACAAAACTATCCACCCCACAATAGGTATGAATAGCTTTCAGTGCTGCATTACGGTATTTAGTAACGTCTTTGAGACACTCTTTATCGAGTCATAGAGACTGTACTAATTCGGAAGACTTGGTATACATAGGTTATTCACAAGCTAAAGCCTCGTCTATCTTAGATTGCATCCACTCTACGTCGTTCTTCTTTGAGTTGGCAACGTCTCTACCTATAACCTCTGCATACTTAGCCCTTACATCTAGTGTCGCTTGTGGGGTTTCGTCTGCTGGTGTTTTCTTGGCTGGTGTTTTCTTCTCAGGGATAAGTGTATCATTCACGTCTTGTAATCTATGTCCATACATAGAGAGTAGTGATTTACCTGATGCCGTATTCACTACGACACTATTGTCCTCAGTCACATCTACACGTCTTCAATCTTTATCGAATACGCTGATAGGCTTTGCTCATTTAATTAGTACTAATCTCATTTTAGAAAAAAATAATTTATAAAGGAAAAGAGGACGAGCCGAAGCTCGTCCAAACGATTATGCTTTGTCAATAAGGAGTGTTGCCACTGTCTTGTCGAGTCATGCTGTTTCGTTACAGATTTTGAACCCAAACCACATTGCGTAGTCAAAGTAGATTCATCCTGCTCTTTCTACAGCTACAATTACTGGGTCATGTCCCATTGCATACTGTACTGATGGAGCATAGAGAAGCTGCATGATTGAATTAGTGTTGTCAGCTGGAGTTCCACTTACCAATCCGTCATCTGCTACTGCATTACCGATATATCTTGACTTGAATACGTCGATACCGTCGATTCTTTCAAAGATACCAGCCCTTACGTTAGAGGCATTTGTACCGAACTTGTCGATAGTCTCATACCCTTCTACGTTTCTCGCTCTAAGTGCTGCATCAGCTGATGCCAACCATAGGAGATCTGCACCTTCTGCACCGTACTGTCCGAGTTCGAGCATAGCTTTCGTGTAAAGTCCTCTACCGATTGCTCATGGTGCAACTACACCGTTTGCGATACCAGTAGCGACCGTACCAACAGTAGCTTTATTCAAGATAGCGTTGTTGATAGTAACCTTCATGCTTTCCTGAATTTTACTCTGAACGTGAGCAAGTAGTCCACCGTTAGCGATGTAGTACTGTACTGATTCTCTATTCACGAAGATTGTGTCTTCGTACTTCTGAATATCAATAGTCACTTGGTCAGACACTGGAGTAGTTGTACCGCTAATTGCTGAACTGGTAGTACCCTTATCTTCTGTACCTTCACTCATAAGTTTAGGTTCTCCAAGAACAGTTACTCTGATAGACGGAGCGTTTCTCTGTCCATGGTTTCAAGGCAATCTTGAAAGGAGTTCGTTTTCAGCTACTACTTGTGAGTAGAGTTCTGATGTGTATTCATTTGGTCTCACATAGTTAGGCGTATTAGCCTGTGTGATACCGTCTCACTCTGCCTTGACTGTAGTGTCTTGAATTTCTTTTGTTTCTGCTTCTTGAGCAATAGCGTCAACCGCTTTTTGTCCGTATTTCCCTGCGGCGCTTTGTACCGCTTCTAATAGTGCTTTGTCCATAGTGTTGTTAAATGGCTAATAAAATGCCTGTACTGCGTACTTAACTTGTAGGTAGTCCATAGTTCTTAAATGCTCTAGCTACCTCTCACGATTCTTCTACTGGTGTAGGTAGTGAGTATAACGCTCCACTCTTCACCTTAATCTTCTTGAACTTGGCTATCTGCTCATCTTTTTGAGTGATGAGAGTTTCCATGCTCTTTATCGTTTCGACTGCTGTTTCAAGTCATGTCTCTAACTCTTTGACGTAAGTCTGGAGAGTCTTGAGTTCTGTTTCACTAATCAGTGATTTCTCTTCTACTTCATCGGTCACGCCCTCATCTGTTGATGTTTCAGTATCGACACTTTCAGCCTCTACGGGCAATTCTTTTTCACCAAGTCACAAAGCTATTTTCTTTTCTACCCACACCTGCATAGGCTTTACTTCGGTAGCGACATCCCCAATAGACACATCTCACTCCGATATTGTATATGAGGATCTGTAGTAAGTATCGAAGCTCTGCTTACCGTATGAATACAGGTTATAAACAAATACTCCAATACCTATAGATGCAATATAAAGATTCGTCTCATCGTCTGAGATACTCTCCTTCACTTTCTCAGTCAGTAAATATCTTAGATCAGGGTCATCATGCACTTCTCATTCGATTGATTTCCCTTCTTTGTCTTCTAGTGCTTTTTCATCTTTCATTTCTTGCTCAATCTCCGTTTCTTCTTCACTATCGGGTGTTGTGTCCACTTCGTCAGGGGTATCATCCTCTAAGCTCTTTTCGTCGTCTTCTGTAGCGATTACTTCGGTTGTTTCCTCCTCTTTAGTCTCTATTTCTGTAAGTTCTAATACTTCGTCTTCACTCGATTCAATCATTTCTTTCTTAGTCATGGTATTATGGGCAATTTGTAAAAACTTGCGTACGGTCATTGGGTTACTAGGAACGTCCACTACACTCACCTCATGGAGAGTGAGTCACGCTATGCTATAGTTTCACTCCTCATCAGCTACTCGCTTTGTGTTGTGGAAACCAATAGAGAATCCATTTACCGTCCCGTTCTTGAGTCTCGTATAGAGAACGTAGTCGTCCTTATTTAGCGGTTGTCAGTTCTTGTCCTTGGTTATGTCTAGTCTCGCCTCTGCTTTCATATAGAGTCACTCATCATCAGGCATACACGATAGGATAACCCCTATGTTAGATAGTATACCCTGTCAGTGCATACACTTGAGTGGAGCGTTACCAGCTTCAAACCTTGAGAGGTCAATACTCTTTGGGTCGATCTCGTCACCGTGTGAGTCCTTAGTCCTTGTGGAGGCGTATCACTCAAGAGTTAGGTAAGCAGTCATTACACCGTCTTTTTCCACTGTACGTTCTTCAAGGTCTGCACGCTCTTTATAGATAAACCTCGTGTGTAGCCTCAAAGGACTCATGTCTTTTCTCCTTTCACTGCGATTAGCCATAGCATTAGTAGTCGTAAATACTGTTGTATGGTATCAACTTACAGTAGGTACTTACTATGTCAAGTATTTGGTACTATAAACATCAGTACAGATCATCTGATTCTTCTTTCAAAAAAATCAACCGTATGCTTTCGTCAAATAATTCTCTTAATGTCTCAATATCTTCAACTGAGTCATTTAGTGAATCACTATACATAGAAAGAGGAATATCAAAACGAATAACCACATCTACAATATTCAAAGAATCTTTCAGAAACTGCTTTGACGAAATAAATTGTTCTTCCAAGTCAGGAACGATGAATACTTTCGCGAAGATTCGATCAAAACTATTTGAGTCCATACTAATATTTACAGTATCTTCAGAAATATTTTTTATCCTATGTAAATATCCACTTGCATTTTTGAATTCATTGACGGCCCTAATTTGCCATTTCATAAATGTATCTCTCTTTTTAGTTTCTTCATGCTGAGCAAGAATCTGAGCCAAATTATCGGTTTGTTTGTCTTGAATATTACCTGAGAGTATATCTTTATTTGACATATATGAGACATCTGCTTCATCGTCGATAAATTCATCAGTATCAATAAAAGAGATTTCAGACTTCTTCTCATTTTCGCTCTTGACACTTGGCCCTGGAATACTTGGCCCAACCCATTTCTGTAAAACGATTGTACCTAATCCAGAAAAGAACCAAATAGCTATTGCTGTAACTGCTGCAATAAGTCTTTTCATAGTCTATTTCTGATATGATGGTGCAAAAATCTACTCCAATATACGAAACAGTTGAGTACACCTGCAGTTAGGGTTTCAGTCTCTGGGCGCTGTAGTATTCTTGTCATAGAGATAGAGATAGTCTAGCGGTACTCGTCACAACCTCTCGTTATGCTTGCACTCCTCAGTCACCTTATCGTCTCAGACCGTTGACCGTTCCTTTTCTACCACCTGTCCAGACTGTTGTGCTTGGAGCATCGGGATATAGTTACCGTACTCGTAAGCTTGCCCTATCTCCCTAACCGCTATCAGTTTTGCTCTATTCCTACTGAATATGCGAGCGTCTAGCCCTCTAATGTTCTTCGCTACCTCTGTGTAGCTCAAGTTTTGCTCTACTCCCTCCCTAAGCTTAGCTATCACAGCACTCTTTGTTGTCTCACTGATACTGATAGGACTATCGCTCAGGTGTAGGCTTTCAAAGTTCTGCATATACTGTAAAGCGTGCGGGTTCTGTACCTCATACTCTACCCCTTGGAGTCTTGACTGGTTTTTACCTCACATCCCTAGCGTTCTTTTGATATTCGTCTGTATTCACTCTATCATGGAGTTTATACCCATTCATGCTCGGAAACTGTTGAGGTTGAATATATCCTTACGTCCGTATACCGTAAAATACCACCATGTCGGGTGATCTCGGAGTGTTTGGAGGTTATTGTTGAGGTAGTACGACTGTGACCTTAATGAACGCGTCACCTTATTCGCAACGATCAGCTCTTGACGATTCTTTCAATTCACTATGTGTTTGTGTTAGGCAATATCGCATCAAGGGCCACATCGTCTATTCTTATTCTTGCTTTACTCACTAGCGGCATACTAGCCTCTTCCTGTGGTAGTTCCTCCTTATTGAAGTGTACTCTGTACTCGTTGATCGTCATAGTACCTGCGTCTAGCTCCTTTAGCATCAGTTCCTTTGTCGCTCACTCATCGTTTACACTCACATCGTTTAGCTTGATGTAGTAGTCTTTGAGTTGGGGGATCTGGTATTCCTGTATGAAGTCGTTTACCATGTACTCGATCAGGTCTTGGTACGGGTTAATTGTGTTGTCGATGAAGTCTCTATACAGTGTTATCAGGTTAGAGTAGTTGACCGACTCTGTATACCCTATCAATCAT
Source organism: Saprospiraceae bacterium (assembly GCA_045110575.1). Classification (GTDB taxonomy): domain Bacteria; phylum Bacteroidota; class Bacteroidia; order Chitinophagales; family Saprospiraceae; genus CALDTK01. The sequence continues at coordinate 31,719 of JBGCGF010000015.1, read as the reverse complement.
CTCGGTACTTGTAGTGCACTACACACCTTGTCAATCGTAAGCTTCCTTTGTAGTCCGTACTCCATCTCAGCTAGTGACTTATCTAACGTCTTAATATCTTTTACCCCTAGTCACAAAAACGGCTTGTGTGCATTCTCACTTCATCAGTGGGTGTTCTGTATCTGCTGTCAAAGCACCTTTGCTTGCTCAGGAGTGATTCACTCTTCTGGGATTATCATATGACTCACTTTCAATCAGTTCTTGAACGCCATATAGTTTACGAGTTGCGCTTCCTGATCTCCTAGTGCGTCCATCACCACTCATTCCAATAGTCCCATACCGTCGTACTCATTAGCCGTGTGCGGTTCTAGCTTGTAGTAAAGCAATGTGTTACCAATATCACTAAACTTCTTGTTCATGAATGTTGCCTGTCTTTGTCCCTGTGCTGATTGCGTGAACTTCACCGCTTCACCGTCACTTGTTCGCTTTTGTATAGAGAGAGGATGGAGTATTTGTATACCGTTCACCTGTTCAGTTCATAGTGTTTTCGTAGGGGTAAAGTATACCTCACCCGCAACGTCTAAATGCTTCACTATCTCGATCAGGAACTGTGAATAGGTAGGGCTACTCATCATGTTGTGCATGAAATCGTACGCTTCCTTCGCTTGCTTCTCCTCCACGTCTGATCTATCCGATAACTTCTGTAGTGTAATCCATTCTTTAGAGAGCGTCAATCACTTCTTTCTTATGCAAGTCCTGATGTCAGGGTTGCTTGCATACAGTCCGTAGGCAGTTGACTTAGAGATTACTGGCACGAGTGAAGAAGTACCGTAGAACGGAATAGTAAATGACTTAGTGGACGTTGTGTCCTCTTTACTCTGTCAGAACTGAGGTAGAAACTTTGAGTACCATGTCATGCGGTAATTGGGGTAATAAACTAATTGAGTTGTACAGTAGGTGGAGATAATAGCAAGGATTTAGCCTAAGTATGCTTTCAGTAGTGCTTCGTAGTCCTGTATGTGTTCTAATTCAAACCAACACCTCATCAGTAGGACATCTAGATAATTAGGTGAGCGTCACAGTTTCTCTTTGATGTCTTGTTTCTTGATGATCTTACACTTCCCATCTTTGTCTATGTCGATCTCTACTACTACGTCCAGCTCCTCGATGATTAACTCTTTGTATTTCTCTGTATTGAAGCGGATCTTAGTATAGTGCTCAGATAAAGCGAATACACACTGGGTCTTGAGGTTCTCGAAGTTAGGTTTAAGCTCGATACGCTTTTCCTCTTTGGTCTGTACTGGACTCGCTCCGTTATGGAAAGGTTTACACTTGAGTATATCAACCAGTCATCACCCTACCCCGTCTGCATCCACTAGCGTTTGCCTCATCGGTATCTTGTACTGTTGTGATAGCTGTTGTATCCTAGTAGCTAGTTCGGTTATCAGGCTTACCTTATACACTACCGTCTCTATCTCTTCCCGTCCGTTGAATACCATAATCACCGCCTCATCCTCTCCAAGCCTTGCAGGGTCACAAATGATATACTTTGTACCATTGGTGATAGGATTAGTCCGCATATCGTAGAGCGCGTCGTAATCAAAAAGCCTTCATGGAGTGTCGTCATAGTCGAAGTTACCATACCTGAGTCTTTGACGCTGAGCTTCAGGTAGTTTACCTAGGGACTTGAGATATTCGGGACTCAATGATGGGTTATCAGTTGCTAATGCAGGTACGAAATTGGTATGTTCAGGCAGCATTCAGTCTCTATGAGGCTTGTAAAACGTTGAGTACACCCGTCATTTGTCAGGATTGAATACACAAAATACCTTAGGTATAAGACCAAACTCTACTAGCTTGTATCTGCATCTCGATAGCAGGATATCTACGGCCAGTTTCTTGACCTCAGCCGCTTCATCTATCAATCATCAACACACCTCAATTGATCCAAAGCGTTGATACATAGGATCTGATGGCATTCGAGAGGCATCTAGCAAGAAAATGATAGATCAGTTGTAGTACTGTATGAGTGAGTCCTGCTGCTTATATACGAAGTGTTTGTCTGGCACTATCCCATTGAGAGGATGGACATCGCTCAGTAGAGTCATTAGTGTTGACTGTTTCAGACGCTTCAACTGGTCACGAGCTATAAACCATCTCGATCAGGGGTAGGCTATACACATCATATTGAGCCGACCGCAACCTAAAAACGTTTTACCTCATCATGCAGCACCTCCATATCAGAATAGATTCGTAGTATTGTCTGTAAGGTAGGTAAGTGCCTCCCCTTGTTTAGGGTGGAGTTTGAGCGTGAAGTCTGCCATTAGACTCAGTATAATCGAACATTAAGAAAACTCAAGACTAGAATCATGGCGAAAAGTAAAGAGGATAAAACTACTACAATTCCTGAAGGTGAGAGTCCAAGATGCGGCATAGTAATGCCTATAAGTGGAGGTGGTAATGAAGTTTACACAGAAGAACATTGGGGTAAAATATTCAAGATAATACAAGAGGCTGCTGATAAATCAGGATTCAAGTCTGATATGGTAAGTAGGGAACTCCATACTGGTATCATTCACGAAAATATCGTACGTAATCTTTATTCAAATGAAGTAATTGTTGTGGACGTGAGTGGAAAGAACCCAAATGTCATGCTTGAATTGGGTATGCGACTAGCATTTGATCTACCTACTATAATAATAAAAGATGAACTCACCGACTACACTTTTGATGCGGGCCTCTTTGAGCATATCCCATATACTTCTAATCTGGAGTATGAATCGGTAGTTAATCTCATAGATAAGTTAGCAGATAAAATCCGAAATACGCACCAATACCATATTAAACACCCAAAGGAATCCGTATTTGTAGGTAAATTCATAAAAGATTATGTCAAAGAAGACTTTGCGCCCGAAAAAGTTGAACAGTTAGATCTCATATTAGAGCACACGACATCTATTAGACGAGATATCAAAAATATACAATCTCAGTCAATGCTAGGTATGAGTACAAACGCCTTTCGTAATAGTTCGAAAACAGCATTCATCGACCCTGCTACTATAACGTCTAAGGAATTGGACGCTCTTGAGAAAGAGACGCGCTCATCAAAAGGTATTCGAAATTTATCCGATAGTACTATGTTAGCACTTACTGCCCTAATGATGACGATAAGCCCTGAGATGGAAAAAGTGAAAAAATGCGTTATTGACAATTTTGTAACTCTTTGTGCTGGCGGCGCAGATGATGTGCGAACCTTTATCAAACAAGCAACGGGCACTGACACGAAAGGAGAAATGTGGAATGCCTTATTCAAAGAATTAGAGCTTCCTCAGTTTAAGTGATCTTGATCTTTATAGAATCAAAGAGCGGATTGTCTTTATCTCAGCTATGCTTGATCTTCTCTTCGTAGAGTCAAAGTAACTTTCACATCTCTTTGAGTGAATCTTTAAGGCTTTGAACGTCTTGAGGCCTGTCTGTGTCCATTCACTTCTTTCCGTAGTCGAGTACACCCTTTCGTTCTTGTATCATTCTATCAAGATCGAACTCATGCTTCTCTTGGAGCTTAACATCAGCTTTCTCTAGTCGTAATGCTACCTTAGGGTTTCTTAGGAGATCACTACTGCTAGACTCTGCTGCTTTCTCACTGCATTTGTAAGCTTTTAAGTAACTCTGTTTTGCGTTTCAGGACTTCTGGTATTCCCTACAGAACTTGAGCTGATTCTTGGAGAGTTTAGGTTTTGCCATTTCCATCAGTGTAGGCTAAATATGTATTTGTAACTTTATTACATATGTTTGTCAAGTGTCAGATCACATAGAACTCGAAAAAAAATATTGCATCCAAACTAAAGTAAACTATTGAAGTAAAGGCTACTTAGTTCTCGGCATCAATCTGCTGTCGGAGCTTCTCGACCTCAATTCTTAGCATTTCATTTTGTAATTTCTGCATTTCAATTTCCAACGAAACTTTCTCCGCTGCTAAATTTACCGACTGAATAGTTGAAGCCGCGTTAGCAGGCTGATTATCAATTCCCTGCAATGCTGTCAATGTACTTAAATCCAAAGTTAAGCCCGAATTCTGGATAGTTTGTATAGCCTGAGCAAGACGCTCTTCACTTGTAGATGAGTAGGCTTCCGTTTTAGTTTGTTCGTTAGTCAATGATAGCAGTGCTGTCTCAAGATCTTTGCGGCTATTAGTATTGTTAAGCTTTATCTGGAGTATTTCAGCAGGTATAGAGACAATAGCTTTTGCAATGTCTATAGGAATAGATGCAACACCTTCCAAAGATGAGCCTGTCCGTGTCATTGATGTTGAAACAAGACCTTTACTCAAAATTATGCTATCTTTTCTTTCTGAAAAAGTGGTTCTTCTTAAAGGAATTATGAATTCCCTCTCAGGCCGTATGTAGGAGATTTGATAAACGGGAGAATTCAAGACTAAATCAAGCGCAATATTAGTAACATTCGGATCTGCTAATGCACGCACCTCTCCTACGCTTGAAAGCCTTGTGATTATCCCCTTTCTTTTGGCCTCTTTCAGTTTTTTCACTCGTGCTTTTTCATCATCAGACAAATCATCAAGTCGTTTCTTTAAAGCTAAATTGCCTGTAAACAGCTCCTCTGGTAAGGTGATGCCTACATGAAGAGTGCCACTGCTGTATACTGGAACTGTCTCATTTTTTGAACTTTTGCGCGTAGCAGATACGACAATTGTACTGTCATTTGAACTCTTAGATTTGTCAGCGGAGTGCTTATAGACAAAAGTTTCTTTTTTGCTATCAACAGATATTGATTCTTTTATCAGAGGCGGGACATTAACTACAAAAGATGGGTGCAGCACTGCAGTAAAGTATGTACCAGCTGATTCGTCGAGCTTCTTAGTAACTACTCCTTCATAATCTATTATTGCAATATAACTTTCTAGTAAACCTCTATGAGACTCTGAGGTTGTCCTTTCTGATAAAATTGTAGAAACATCGGTCAACTTAGAGACAAATGCTGCAGTTCTATCGGAGGATACAGTGATTCCCTTATTCAATAGACCTTGATGATCTACGGTGAAAGTAACTTCATCCTCAGCAGCAGCATGATTTCGATATCTAAGTAAATATGTGTTAGACTCATCTGCAACAGTAGATGTAGTGACCTCATATGATGTAGATAAGAGTTGAGGCCTTTGTTTAACGACCATCATATTCTTCCTATTGACTTCCACTTTGTATTTAGCTTTCACTTTTATTGTAAGTTCAGAAATAGGAAGTTTGTAAGCCATCATAGCCTCTCTTTTGTATAGGGGATCAAACTTTATTGATTCTACGATAGAATTACTGCATGACAAGAGAGTGGAAGCTAGAATCAGTGTTGCGAAGTACTTGCATATTTGCATGGCCAGTAAAATAATTAGTTTTGAGAGCTGATTTACACTGCTAAGTTAGCACTTTCCATGAAAAAAATAGTTTAGTGTGGAATAATCGAAGAAGTTTTTCTAAGATTTGCAAAATCTGACATATTAATCAATATTGTCTTTAATTAACATTAGCCAATTCTCTTAAATATGGATATTCAATCAAAATCAGGATTTCAAACCCGCTACATATGTAATTAAGAGGCGTAAGGGCCGTTCTCAACAGAAAAAAACCCTCTACAAATTGAAGCTTAAGTCCTTCAAGCGTAGACAATGCTAGTTAGCCGAACTGAACTATAGTACTTGAATGTAACTCTGATTTTCAAATACCTCTAGATGGGCCGTAACTATACATAAAGAATACCCATAAGAAATAATAGGATATCCATACATACTTCGGAAAGTAGAACTCTGGAAGCCTAGTATTATCTGCAATATGATTGTAAAGCGCCTGAATACATAACATGGTAAAAACCGCTCCTCCGATAGCGCCACCGAATGCAAAAATGATTCTGATGAGATATGCGATAGGTGTGTCTAAATCCATAATAGTGACTTAAGCTCTCCATATTTGATGCCAATCTACAAACCTAGATTATTGCTTATGGGTGCTGCCCAACTGTGCTTTGAGATTCTGCACCCTCATTTGTAAATCAGCCAACCTATCCCATTTCTCATAGTCAGACATAGTCTTACTGCTCCGATCAGAGAGTGACTCCTCTCGTCTCATCATCGTCTCGTGCTCGTCAAGCCTGCGTTCAGCTTGCTTCAATTCAAAAGCTACATCCTCTTTAGTCATCGTGCAAATATAGCTCACGCCAATACACTTAATAACAATTTGTGTCATCTAGTTCTCTACCTGACGCCCAATAGCTGAGTGAAAACTTTGTGAAGTCGGAAAATCGATTTACACTGTGCAATGATTAAACCCTTAGAGAGTGCACTACTTAAACGCGCAGCTATTCGGACATCGAATTTAAACTTATACACAACTATACCAACCTCATCACCAGCTTATTACAGCCTAGACGAGCTGGAGGCTATCTTAAGCGCTGAGTTGGTAGGGAATTCTTATCCTGACATGGCGGTCAAATCAAGGAGCAAATTCGTCAAGTTTGACGTTTGTGATGCTTTAGGATACTCAAGACCTAAGACTTTCAAAAGAGTTAAGCCACGATTCACCGCACAAAAGTTGGATGTATTTGCTCAAAGTGCTAAGAATCTTCAAGTTTGGGGACAAGAAGTAGACCCGACGAGGCGATATGCAGTAGTCGGAATTGATGAGTCTGATGTAGTAACTAAAGTTACAGTCATCCTAGGCCTGCAATTAGCAGACTATGATAAAACTGGAAAATTGACTTCGAAACTCCAAGCCAGTTTCATGCCTAGGCCAATAGGTAAGGAAGTGGTAGGAAGCGACACGGAAAATATAAAGGCTATCACAGGTAGCAGAATCGGGGCTCCAATAGCTGGTTCACCCACAGACTACGCTACTCAAGAGTCGCTAATGTCTATTGAGGAATTAGGAGATAAGATTGAACACCTCTTAGAGAGAACGATGAGCGATCCTGGCAAAAGTCAAGATCGTAACAGAGGAGCTGTACTACATGGAGTGATTTGTGAGCTTTTAGGATATCATAGTTACGCAGATAGCGGTCAATTTCCTGACATCACAGAGCAACTGCTTGAGATCAAACTCCAGACGAAGCAGACAATCGACCTTGGGCTAGTACTCCCATCTTCAAAAGAAGTCTCCGCTTTACCCGCTATTGAAGGTAGAGAGATTAGATACTGTGATGTCCGCTATCTAGTCGTAGCAGGTGATACTGACGGCGAGACCATTACCGTAAGTGGGTTCGTGATAGTAAGCGGTAACCAATTCTTTACTAGGATGCGTCAATTCCAAGGGAACGTCAAGAACACAAAACTCCAGATACCTCTACCTAAATCATTTTGGGGCGAACCCGAAAGCGGTAGCGACGGCCTCCTCGATTTGGAGGAGTAGTTTTTCGGTAGGCTTATTTCTTGCCTTACGTACTAGCTTAACTACCGTTTGCGAACTTGGGTGGTCAATGTCTGGTAGTGGGTAGTTCTCTACGTACTGAGACATATACCTGCGTCTACCCGCATAGAGCTTATTTGGGTACATGAGATCGTGATACTTGACCATCACCTTCGAGTTCGCAACACCCTGCAGTAGCGTCAATATCTCTTCTTCGTCTTTATTGAAGGCTGCTATCCAATAACAATTGCCGTTTACGATACGCCCTTCATCATCATAGAAAAACTTTGGCTCTGGGCTTATGTCTGGAAATACCAGTTTAGGCAATTCCCAATGGCTAGGGCGTTGTGGTACCCATAGCTCGAACCATTGTCTACCTCCGTTAATGAGATACGAGCGAGATTCAAGCCTCTCTTTGAATTCGAGTAAGAACTTGTAAGCCTTTGGGTAGTCTTCAATATCGAGTGCTACTCTCTTGTCTTGAGAAAGATCATAAGGATAGAGTACTTGCAATTGCTTCGTTGTATCAAGACTCCAAGGTGAAATATTGTGGCCGCTAATTAGGTCGTAGATAATATCCTGCTCTAGCCCCTTAAAACGCTCAGGCTCTTTGGTATTCAAAAACACATCGTCTGCCGTACTCTTTATCCCTACCCTCACCTTGAAGTGATCTTTGACGCGAGTAGGAGCATTGGATTCGAGCTTAGTGACCCACTTGAGTTCTTCGTTTGTAAGCATCGTCCAAGAAGCCTCCTTATCGCGCAGAAAGCGCAACTGACCAGAGTTACGAGAATAGGTAATTCCATCAGCTTCGTACACTCCATCTACTATACTATCGAATAGATTGTAAACGGAATCTACTTCGTGGTCTGATTGCTCCTTTGACTTGTATACCCGAATGAACTGAGCTTCCTCATCATCTGAATTAGTTTTCTTTCTAGCGATTGTTATTGCTGGTAGGACTGCTGCATCAAATAGATCCGTATCTCCTAGGTCTAGCACCTCTAGTATGTCGTAGTTCTCTTGCAGAAACTTACGGACGCTAGCACCTGCCTTAGTAGATATAAACCTGTTAGAGGTAATTACACCGAGTATGCCTCCCTCCTTTAGAGCGTTGGTCATCTGAATAAGAAAAGCATGATAGAGGTCTACCCTACCCTTCAACCCAAACTGCTTAGCTATCTTCTGTGCATAGTCCGCACCCAACACTTGAGTCCTCACATAAGGAGGATTAGCAATGACTATATCAGCATCAAAGGACACTTCATCAAAATCGAAGCCTAAGAAGTCATCTTGCAAAAAAGTTGCTCGGTAATCCGAAACAACTTCTTTAGCCGTATTGAGATAAGTTGGGTTAATGTCATACCCCGTAAGTGAAAACAATTCGTTTCGAGAGTCCAGAACTGACTTCATAGAGTCGAGAAGGATTCCGTCACCACATGACGGGTCGAGTACTTTAAGCTCTGAACCGTCAAAATCGCATGCTTGTGCAATTCTCTCAGCTACAAGCACTCCCATGCCCTGCGGAGTAAATGTTGCACCTGTTGCTTTGATCTCTGCTGCTGTTGCACTCATAGGATAAAGATAACACAACAAATCGTTTGAAAAGTGATATTATTGCACAAATTGCGCTATCTAGTCTTCAATTCACGTCTCGCTGGTAGCTCTCCTGTAACGGTTGTGAACCTTTGAAAGATGCACGTCCATGGGAAGATCACAAACACTATGATGTAGAACACTGCTAGTGCTCCTATAGCTTTTAGTAGGTTTCTTTGTCCTCTAGTCATTGATTTCTTGGTTAGGGGCTTCAACCTTTAGTCATCCTTCTTCCCTAAACTCTTTCATGCATGCGTCTAGCATCTCTTGAGTCTCTGGTGTTTGTTCCTTCCCTTTACTTGATAGAATGTATCATATGGTGTGTTCTGTTCAAGGCATTTTGTCGTATAGGCTTGTCAGGGTTATGTATTCAGGCATTCCTCAATATCAAATCGTAAAACGTAATCTCCTATCCTAAACAGAGTGCTATCAGTTAAACTTCTTTCTTACATGAATTGTATTAAAAATAACCAGAAAGTAAAACAAATTGCATAAAATTAGCAGAAAAAAGGGATGCACTGCTATGCGATATGCCACAGAATCCTTTATATTGCACGTAAACCTAAATTCATAATCATGAGAACGATACTAATTTTCTGTTTATCCTTCATTTCATCACTAGCAATCTCGTATGCACAAGATTCAAACCCTTGTGGAGACCAATCAAGCCTCTTCGCAACGCTAGGTCAAGGTGAATCTACTTCCATAATCAATACCTTTGGAATGAGACTGGTTCACCCAAACGATGAACTGAATGAAGCATTCTACGAAGACCCTTCATCGTTGTTAGGAGGATTAACTGCAGAAGGTCATTCATTAGAATACATTCGCACTAATACAGATGCTTTCGATGATGAAAAAGCTTTTACTTTTTATGAACAAGAAGTCCACGGAATACGGGTGATCGGCGGAGGTGTAACGGTCATACACGCAAGGTCTGCAGATCTACCAGATGGCCCCAATGGGCCTTGTGATAATCTCATCACATTCTTCAACCCGAATCTAATTGATAATCTATCTCCTAGCAATCCTAGTGAGTATTCAATGGCAGATGTAGATGCTGCCGAGATATTGGAGATAAGTCTTTTAGACATAAAATCAGTAAGTAAAGTATATCGTAAGCCAACTACAGAAGACTGTACATACAGGTTAGTTGCAGATATTAACTACTCTTCAATCTCTGGTTCTCCCCGAAATGCAGTTATAGATTTGCAAAATCTATCAATTATTTACGACGAAGATGCAGCAGATTTTAAAGAAGCCCCAACAGATACTTATGGTACGGTTAATCTAGACGACCGAGACAAAGGCCCTAATAGTACCGAACTAGTTTCCAGCGATGGTCGCGTATTAACATACAACTTAGGTGGTACTCCGACGGTAAAGAATCTTTCTATATCTCAATTCATCCCTCTCTTCATTCCAACTTCACCTATAAATGATGGTTGGGATGAAAGTCATGCGCACATTTCTGTTTATCAAGCCCACTATGCAGTGACTACTACGATAGGAATATTCGATGGATTAGGTATTGAATTTGAAGAAGTTCATGTTGCAGCAAATATGGCAGGAGGCAATGCAAAAGCAATGAGAGATTCAGATTTAGAGAAGGCCTATATTGGCTTTGGAAATGATTCAGATGGAGACATATACTCTTTGATAGATATTACTGGACATGAGCTATCTCACGTCTATCTTTATGATTACTTATCTCCTTTCGGATCATTTGGCAAAAGCTTGCACGAAGGAATTTCTGATATATTTGGAACCTATATTGAGTCTGTATTTCAAGGAGGCGAAGTAGATTGGGTAATTGGTGATGACAATCCAGCTTTAGGCTTTCGTGATTTGCAGAACCCTGCTCATGATTGCTTCACTGATGTTCAACATTTGGTAAACGATGTACATACAAGAGCTGAACCACTTGGCCATTGGGCTTATCTTGTTGCTTCAGAAGGAGAAGGGAATATACCCCTCTTAGAAGTTGTACAATTGCTAATGAATGCATTGAACACGGCACCTTTCAACGCTGACTATCCAGATCTAATGGCAGCAACTATGGATATAGCTCTTCTCCAATACGGTGTGTGTAGCCCAGAATTCCGTACAATATCAGATGCATGGCATCAAATCTGTGTACCAACCCCTTACCCTGACACTGACGATGAATCGCTATGTAATTTCACAATTAGTGGCCCAAGTAATTTCTGTGAAGAATCACCACGTCAAACGTTCAGAATCACTAACGGTGTTCCTAATGCTCTTTACCGCTTTTATATCGTTGGCCGCCAAAGCACTGAGTACACCTCTGAGTGCGGAATGCAGGGCAACTCTCAAGAAGGGTGTGACATCTTAAGCCTTTTAAGTATTCCTGACTTCCCATACTACCCTCAAACGATTAAGATTGTGGCGTATAATATTTCGCATGGCCCTGCATACCAAGAGGAAAATATTGTGACTATTTACGATTGTGATGGACAAGACCCTACTTGTGAAGAGTACTACAATATTCAAGGGTTACAAGCTCCATCGGGCAACCTCTATGCTCAAGGAATCACTATGCAAGATGTTTTAGACGATCATACGCTTGAAACTAAGCTAGATGGAGAGATCAGTGTTTTCAATATAAGCGGACAACAAGTATTTAGAGGTGACTTGAGTAGCTTGAGAAACCAAGGCGGCATGCTTCGTCCTGGAGTTTACATTATTAATTCTAGGTCAAAGCATGCTAGCAGGCTTCAACACAGCTACAAGCTATTCATCTATGATTAGACCGTTTATCTTATTGCTTTGTGTAGTGAACTGTCATTATTCGTTTTCACAGACGAATAATGGCATGGCACTAAGCATAGAAGGAGGGGTGCAAGGCACTTTCAACTCCTTTGCACATGATGGAGACTTTTATGAAACGAAAGTCTCTAACATGGATATAGGTCCTTTCGTTACTATAGGATTAGGCTCTGAGGATGTTCCTTGGAGTACTCAGCTATTTCTATCAACTGGGTTTAATCCATCAACTTTTACAGTGAGCCTAGCTACTGAAGAAGCACCTCTTCCTTTCATACCAACAGAAACGTACTCTTTTAAAACATCAATGGTTGAACAGCACTTTCTCTATACATTAGAAAACAATATGTCATTCAGTCTTGGGGCGTCATTGAAGATTCTACATAACGTCGAATCATATTACAAGCGCGACCTTACTATTACCCCTATTGATAGCTATATATATGTTGCACCTGTTGTTTCAACATCATATTTAATAAAACGCGTACACTTGCGAGCATTGTTCGATTTCAACCTTGGAGATAATACTATTTTCGACAACCCAATGATGAGCACCTACGCAATACGTCTACAAGTGGGATATAAAATCTTTTAAGTCTTTCGGTTACTAGGTTGTAAAAGTTCATGTATCTCCGCTGTCACTTCGTATCATACCACCTTCAACTTCTCTAAGTCTGAGAAGTTGATAGCTGTGAGTAGTCTTCTCTGGTAGGCCTTAGTGTCTATTCAGGCTTTGACTAGCATGTTCAGATCAGCTTGTATGCCTAGGGCTGTTAGTTCTTTCATTGATCTATAATAATAAACATTTCTGCTATCCTCTCTTTACTTACCTCACTCACTGGTGTTCATCATAGCTGTATTGCCCTATATCGCCTGCCCTCCTTATGTAGAATATATGATCGCAACCCACTAGGGAGCTTTCGGCTGTAGTAGGTTCCTCAATCAGAGTAGGTCTTCTTTTTGTATAGGTTCATTACTTGCATGTTACTCATTCAGATACGCACTCTCTCCATGCTTTGTCCTTAGCTTCCTTTGCTTGTCGGTATGTAGCCTCCATATCCTTAGCTATCTTCCATAGGTTTTCGCTAGTATCATTTTTGATATCCTCAATCTCATTATTGGCTTCACTAGGTCATACTGGTAGTAGAGTTTTTGAGTCACTAATAAAACTTCCAGTATACTCATTTGCCCAATTCTTCCATGTCGATAGTATCTTATGAACATACTGTCACTTGTTCATTCAAGTTATGTATCAATCGTTAGGATTCGCTCTTGGTCACATAATGTAGGCAAACAACGCTTTGTAACTCACAGTACAGTTGTATCAGATACTTGTATCAGTGTACATCTTTGCTAGTTCAATGAGTCAATCTTCTACTGTAGAGTATTCTTGCCATGTATAGCTACGATCAGCGTATCTAGTACCTCTATTCGCTCTTAATCAGTAGTTCTTGCGTAGGCTTCATCGGTTATTTGTTGTGTGTCCTACAGTTCAAGATTTGTATCCTCACTCTTGGAGTATCTTACCGTAAATAATCGCTCCGAGTGGTACTTGTGTTCAATCTACACTACACTGGCTGTCATCATATCATGTTTCGTTTATGAATTGAGTAGCTGTAATGTTTGCTATCGCTTTCAGTTCTGCTAGTGAGTAGCTGTCTTGAGCAAAGAGTCATCAATCTCGGTATAGACTCAACACATATAATAGTGTTCAGAATATAATTACGTTAATTCGTTTCATTCGGTGTTCCACAAGAAGGTAAATTGTCGTATGCTACGTTTACTCAAAGTCTTTTACAAATATCTATCTTTATTGCTCTATCTATACTATTTAGCTCCTCAGTAAGCTCGTTACGGCTTATTATTTGGTTATCAACTGAGCGTATATCGTCATTGAGACTGTCAAACGATACTTTGTTCGACTGCTCTTCTTCTATTAGCTGTAGTGTGTTTTCAGTATCTTCTAATGCCTGCGTCTTGTTGGTCAGCATCAGTCACATGATAGCTATCACTAATAGTAGGAATCACATGACTGGAATAGCGTATTGTCGCTTAGTCTTTGTCAGCATTGAGTATCTGGTCATAGTGGTAAAGTTTGCACGATTTTCTTACGTTGTCTAACTTGATGTGTCAGCAACTGAGGTTCACGCTCTTTATTATTCATTGCTTTTGATGAAGTGATAGTTCATGTTGTGGCGATAGTCAGTGTGCTAGTTCTGTTCCGATTATAAATACGAAGGCAATAGCTGCGATAATGGCAATAAGTCGTTTCATGTTGTTGGTTGGTTACGAATAAATGTATCGTATAAGTAATAGTAAGAACGGATTCATATTTGTAAATACCCTTATGATGATAAGGCGATAACTATCCTATATCACATTATGAAAACAAATCAAACCAATACTCCTACTCCGAATGACTTCCATCAGTCATTTACTAGTCAGTATTTTTCTTTAACTGCTTTTACCGCTTCTTGTTCAGTGGAGGCGACTCAATTAACTTGGCTAGTCTTCTTACTAGAGATGTACTCCATACAACCTCATCAAATAAATCATACTTCTTTCTCTAGCTCTGGAGCTTCTCTTTCCTCTACAGTTGTTTTCAATTTGTCTACCATCTGTTTTGCTGGTTGTTCTAGTCACTCGTAAGTTCTTAATCACATGACGTGAGTCTTGAGCTTCTCCATTCACGCAATAGTTGTCTTGCGAGGATTCACTATCTTGTTATTGAATAGTCTACTGACCTGTCAGACTCATAGTCCTAATATCTTCGCCATTTCTCTATTACTCATTCAGTATTTTCTAGCTAGGATTAGCGTTGCTGTTATTTCTAGTGTGTTCATGGTGTGATGAGTGTGTTAAAAATACTCAGGGTCGTACGTTGATTTTCCTCTCGTCTCTACTGCTTTGGCTTCCTGTTTTCCTCTTACCCTATTGTTGTAGTCCTCTACATAGCGGGGGTCTATCTTTGTCTGGAGGTTATTACTCTCAATCTCTATCACTTTTCTGTGGCATCTGTCTAATCATCATATCACTATTTGCCTCTCATGGTATCATTGTGCTCTTAGCATATCTATCACATCTCGCTTGATCTCATTCAGATCCGTACTGTATGCTGTCAGTCTCGCTCTCATACATTCCTCAATTGGTGGCTTATTCATCTGATACAAATAGCGATAAATCCGCTCCGTATCTCTTGAGTACCTTATAGGTACTCTTACCTACTCGTCACTGCATTCTTGATCTGTAGTAGTTACTCTCGCTTAGTCCTATGATGTCGTCTAGATGACGATAGGCAGTAGAGTATCAATGAGATTGTAGGATTCTATCAACTTCTTCCTCATAGGCTTCAAGGTCTGTTATGGTGTATCTTTTCATGTTGGTCTAATTACTAAAATGGAAGGCTGTCGTCTCATCAATGTTGAGCGTGCGTAATCGATTCTGATAGAGAGCACTTGTGTTCATACTTAGCTGCATCGAGAAAGTCTTTATAGGCGCTCATTAGTGTTTCAGCTAGTTTATGATTTCTCTCCGCTTCCTTATACTGTTCTTCTTGTTTTACATATTTTAATTCAGCTTCGATTTTCGATTGGTTGACAGCTTTGCCTTTTATTGTTTTTCAGTCAGGTCATTTAGTAGGCATAGTTAATACATGTATCTCGTGCTGTACCGATTGAGTATAAGATAATTTAAGGCGGTCTTTTTCAGCTCTGAGTCAGTGAGTAGCTATTGCAAGTTTTACTTTGTTATAAGCAAAGTTTGTAAAGTCGTTTGGGTCTGGCATCTGCCCGATTTTATTCATAAGGGAATCTTGAATGTCTATTAGTTCTTGTATTGTCATTTGATAACTTGTGTAAAATAAAAGGAGACTGTCACTCTCCCCTTGGGTGGCTAGAACGGCATTTGTTCAGCTTCTGCTTGTCTATCAGCATCTTCTTGTTGTTTCTGTTCAGCTTGCTCTTTTTGCATAGCTTCATGTTCTCATTCCGCTTGTGCTTATTGCATTTCTGCTTCGTTCATAGCTTCTGGATCAACTCAAGTAGATCTCAAGTATTCATCTACTCACTTAGGAGGAAATGCTGTATCTTTCTTGTGTGAGTTCCATTCCCATGATTCAGCTACTTTGTCCGCTTGAAACTCTAGTAGCTTTCCAATGTCTCAATGTACCGTCACATTCTCGCAGTAGAATAACCTTAGTTCATCTTCTTCTGGTTTATCAGCCTTAGGCATCCAGTTCTGGTAATAAGTAGCATCCATAAAGAAGAACTGTGATTCGTTGATCTGGTCTGGAACTGTAGATCACTTCACTGCTGGCTTCATGTCTGTAGCCTTAGCATTCAAGTACATCATACCGTTCTTTCCTTCATTATGTGATACCGTAATATTACATACTCATCATGCCGCTTTCTCGATGTGGTTTACGAGTAAGTAGGTCTGATCTTTTTTCTCTTCTTTTTCTTTTAGGTACTTCTTGTCTTCCTCTGCTGTGATTGCTCACAGTGCTTTGAGTAAGTTGTACGTTTGTGCTCAGACTGCATCGTTTACTCTAACGTAGACGTTTACCGCAAACGGCTGCTCCCCGTTCTCAGGCTTGAATACTGTTAGTTCTGTAGGAAGTTCTACTCTGAAGATCATCTGGTTTTGTGGTCAGAACCTACCGTGGGTAGTTCATTGATGCACTACTGAATAAACTCTTCATACATAAGTTGAAGCCTCTGGTAGCTCTTTACCCTTGTTTGGGTTTGGTGGCGTTACGAATGGCATAATAATATTTGTAAGTGTAAATGATTGCAAACCTTGCCGACTCGAACGGCTATAGAACCTGTAGGTGCATAACAGTCCTGTATCGTGGGGCTAAGCGACATCTATCCTTTATGAAATTATCATGCAGGTTTTTTAGGGTCTTAGGTTGACACATAGCGTTTTAAGACTTCTTTTTACCATTATAAGCCCCTTGACGGCGTATCTGATTGACGAGTTTTGCGTTCGAATCCTTATCAGCTAATGAGTATGCCATTTGAGTTGCTCACGTCCGTAATTTCTTTTTTGGCTTTGATTGCTTCACAATATGTGTTTCTATTCAACTCATGTCTTTGTATTCGCCTGATCGGACATATCTTCCAGAGGCTACAGACTTATATTCGGGAAGATGCATTCAGATTTTTGTGAACCCGTATTCTCTATCGAGGTTTTCAATAATCGCCATTCATGCTTTGTATCATACGAAGTAACCTAGAAACTCTTCTCATGTATTATCTGTAATGTAACTCACTAGTGTTCATAGTGTTGGCATTTGCTGTTGGCTACTTCTAAAGTGATAAAATCATACTGCTATCTACAGTGATTGCAAGTATATTATGCAAATAGGGTTGACATTATCTATATACTAAGCCTTCTCATTTCTTGTTTTAGGTATTCATAGCGATCTCTCCAGAACACAATACCTAGCGATCTAAGTTCGTCTAGTGCTTTGATCTTCTCAAGTCTTCATGGTCGTTTCTCAGTAAACCATTCTTTAGCTGCTGTTGGGTGGGCATGCCGTCGGTACATGTGACAAGACCTACACAAAGCTTTGATATTAAGTGGTTCGCTTGCTAGTTTACCGCTAGCACTCACGGGCACTACATGAGATCAGTCTATGAACTTCACAGAGCCTCAATGCTTCCTGTCTCTTTTTCAACATCTCTGACAAGTGTATTTATCTAGGTGCTTTGCGATTGTCTTAGCCATAGTTATGGACTTGTAACGGTATCGGCTTGAGGTTCATTTCTTTGGTACTTTAGGCATCAGTATTATCTTGGATAAAGTTGCTTACATGATCTATAGATTTCCATGTAATTCAAGACGACTTGGCGTAGGTTTCTATCTTATCACGCATTGCCTTGGGTTGTCACATGATGTAGGCTTCTAGTTCGTTGGTAGCCTCGATCAGTGATAGTCTCTTAATCTCGAAACGGTTCACTACCATGTTTCATAGTTCAATAAACTGTGAAGTTCCTTTGAGCAAATCCTTTTTCAGGTGCTCTCAAAGCTGTTCAGGTAACTGGTAACTGTCTCATCATTTCAATTCTAGCTTGTAAAGCTTGGTGTGTACCATTATGTTGGTCATAACAAATTGGTGTAAGGATTAAAAAACGTCGTATCTTATAGTGGCCTGCTCTTTTTCTTTTGACTGCTTCGCTAGAAAATCGTTGAGCACTTTCGCTCTCTGCTGATAAGCACTCTTAGGTCAACAAATCTTACCGATTCGGAAGTCGCTTTGTGTACTAGCATCTATTACGTACAGGATATACTCAAGTCAACTCTTACACTGGTATTTCTCTGCCTCCGCTAATAGCTTCTTACTGTTCACATGACTAGCAAAATTCCTGTCCATACCTCAATCGTACACCAGTCAGTATCACTCTACTTTATCCCTAATAGCCTTTATCACATCGTTCACACTAGCGCTTCAATGAATTTTGCGCGCGGGAAAATCTTTTGCTTCGCATCCTTCTTTTATTTTCTGATCAGAAATAGCGATTGTGAATTTTCAAAGAAGATCAGATTTTCCAGACTGCACAGCTTTGCTGTCTACCGAAGGTGTATCACTTTCTGTAAAAGTAGAGTTAGGTAAAGTAGGGTAAAGTAAAGTAAGGTAAGGTATTGGGACGTCCTTGTAAGCACCTTCAACCACCTTGTAAGCACCTTCGATATTAGCTATTCTATTGACCTTATCAGTTCATAGTTGCTTTACCTCTCTCAATACTCACTTTCGCAAGTTGTCACTCTCTGTAGAGATGCTTTGATTCTTCACAAAGTTCACTATCAGCATCAATCAATCAGAGAAGAACGCTTTTCATTGGTTTTGGAATCTCGCCAACATTTTTGCGACCATGTCTTTTTCTATTCAAGTCTCGTACGACATTCTCCTGATCGGTATCTCGTATATACCACACACTCAAACGTATTGGTTAGTGAGTAAGTATAAGTATAGATACCTTTCAAGTGGGTCAAGAGACTCAATTCGTGGGTCGCTCCAAAATGAGTCTTTTACGTATCTTCTTTTAGCCATTTAATAATAATTTAGGGTAAACAAAAACCGCTTGACACGGTGTCGAAGCGGTTGTAGGAGTAGTCACTTGTAGGCTTCGACCTCTACAACCAACCATATTAGCGGTTCTTGCTACCACCAACCTAGATCGGTGGTGGTTAGCTATACTATACTCATCACTTACTAGGTTGCAAGGCTTCCTCATTCTCTTAAATTTCTATATATCCAGTTCAGCCACATCAGATGCATTCAACAGGAACGTTACTTCAAGCGAATCATCGAGGGTACATATTGAACCCTTTCCCTTCGCATCCTTTGCATTTTTTAATTAGGCTCGGTATCATAATAAAGTGATTACACATAGTGCTAGAAGTACTTCCATTAGGATCGTAGTTTCTTAGCTAATACAAGTTCCTTGGTAGCTTTCTTCAAGTTCTTGTTCGCATAAGTCAGAACGTATCAGTGTTCTCTTTTAGCTGGAGGAGTGTTCTTAATCTCTTTGTGTATTTCGGTCAATATGGACACTTTCCATTCCCAGTACTTGAGACTCTCAGGCATAGACAGGTTGATAGTATTTTTCTTTGCCTCCCAGTATTTTGCTCTGTCTTCATTCCTTCCAGCTTTTTCACTTTCCTCTACAGATTTACCCATTTTAGTCCATGCACGGTCTATTGCCTTTCTGTGTCTTTTTTCGCTGTGGTGTCCTACCTTGATAGGTTCAGCTAGAGAAAGAAAACCTCTATCTCTGTTTGACTCTTTGTAGTGAGCGTTGCTTCTAGCGTTTGCACTATCAGCGTATCAAGAGTATTTTTCGGCCTTCTTCTTTGCATACTCTTGTGCATTCATCCCGTCTACTCTCGTAATTGAGTAGTAGAATTTTCATCACTTGCTACCAATACGGTTATGTATGTAGTGCTCGTTAGTTTTTCAGTATTTGTTTTCGATCTCAATAATGGCTCCTTTTATTTGCTCTACATCGCATTCAGCTAGTCGGACATTTGGGCAGTATTTCTTGTATGAGTTCATCAGTGTTCGTGTGTAAGGTATAAACCTAGACCATGTAGGTCTACTATCATATCGTCCAGTATTCTCTTATCTCGGCATACTTGTCTCTTCTCTGGCAGGTGTCATCTAATGATCTTACGGGCATAGGATTGAGCGACCCCATATCTGTCTGCGATAGTGTTAGGGTCAGTCATCTCTCTCATTTTCTTAACTGTTAGCATGCAAAGAAGTCGTTATAGTCAGCCCTGAGCTTCTTGTAGACAAATGGTGCGAATGTGTACATTGATAGTCATGTCTGCGCATCTCTATATTCTTCTTGCTTGGCGTACCCTACATAGTGTCATCACTGACTGATAATCGCTGTTCAGTTAGATAGCTTGTAGGTGTAGCCTTTAGCTTCACAGAGGTCTTTGATTTCTTGTAATACGTGCATTGTATTGCATAGGGTGTAAAGGTCAATTAGTAGCTTCCTACTTCTTGATTAACCTAACTATAAGACTATTTTGTCTCATTGCAAGAGCAAAAGACAATACGATCTTAAAAGAGGTTGACATATATCCATTTACCTACTGCAACGATACATAGGAGAACTAAGAGAAACCCTAGGAATGGTGCGAAAAATTCAGCTATATCTCTCTTGTGATTTCCCATCAATTACATATACTATAGGTCAGTTTAACACTACTAATTCACATGACAATCACAGACCTAAACACTGGAGAAGTAATTGACCAATCAGAATTGGCAAACATTGAGAACGATCATCTCATTTCAATAAGAGCCGAAGCTCCTACCGCTATCGCTTAACTCTAGGGATGCTCTCTTCTAAAATGCTATCTCGGATTTCAGCTTGTCTATACCTGAGTCCAAGTTGTTTGGCTGTTGCTCGATCATCTGTAGCAGTACCGATGTCAATGTAGATGTCTCACGTTGGTGATCTTCGTCATCCAACCGTGAGTGTGTCCCAATAACTTCCGTAATACTCTATCTGTTCTTGCAGTCAGTCAAAAGTAAACGTGGCGTTATCAGTAAGGGCAATCACGAAACGCTGAGGTTCGCCTTTTAGATAGTGAGTAAAGCCTTGAATTGTCACGTTTGACAGTAGGTTCTTCAACTCTGTAGCGTCAATAGTCATCTTTCCTTTGAAGGGTAAATCTGTTCTCGTCGCCCTTCAAATATAGCTTACTTCTTGAACTTACCTTTAATAGGCTTGAACGTCCAAAGCTTGCATCATCCTGCTTTTGCCTCTTTCACTACCCCACTAGTATAGTTCCCGTAAATCATCAGTCAGGGTTGAGCGTTCCATATGTATGGAATAACTGCATGCTTACGAGCATCATAGCATATCTGTTTTACCACATTTGGTCACACCTTGGCGTTAGGGTAACGCTTGCATTGGATAACGTACTTGATGATTCCAAACCTTCGAGCTACAACGTCAATTCATCCATCCGCTACTCAAGCCATGACCTTACAAAACAAGTAGCCTCTACATCTCAAGAACCTAGCGCAGTAAAACTCAAATTCTCTATGGTCTCATTTCCCCGCTAGCTTCTTGTCAGCATTACTGTACTTGCTCCATAAAAGCATAAGGAATCATAGTCCCACTAGAGACAAGAACCCAAACAGAATGAAATTATCCATAAGGAGGAATGAGATAAAAGAGGAGCTTCTCTTGAGGTAAAGAGGATGAGGAAGAATGACGAAGAGGTCAGGTGCTCAACACTACCCTATCTACTGTCAATCAGCCACTTACGATATACGCCAGTAATCAGCCCTGTAATGTGCCTTGACACTACTCATAAAGTGGTTAAAGTCGAGCGTATTTAGTGACTGAACCGACTATGAAAAAGCCCGACCTGTACGATGAAGTAATAGACGATGTGATAGAGAGTCTAAAGGATTGAGTAGCCCAGCGACACCCGAAGCATACAGCCTTCAAGATGCAAACTTCACTCGCTACAATGAAAGCATTTAGCTGATTGAACCAACTCATCCTATCCTATGTAGCGAACAAGAACAAGTATGCAGAACCTTATCGAGCAACGTTCAATGCGATCAAGAAAGCTGGAGGGATGGTAAGGAAATGAGAGAAGGCTACTCCAGTAAGGCACTACAAACCTTTCAAGAAGAATGACCCTTGAAACCCTAAAGCTGACAAGGAAGGGAACGTGACTATGTTCTCCAGTAAGACCTTTAGAGAGTTCAACATCTCCCAGACAACACTCACAGATGAACAGGTAGCAGAAAGTATAGTAGACGCTCCACCGATGCCTGACATTCAAGTATTGAGAGACTACATCAAGAACGGTTGACCACAGTTTACAGTTTGAGGTTGACCATCGTATAGCCCGTCAAAGGACTTAGTAGAGATGCCACCAAAACACATCTTCTTTACAGAACATGACTACCTCTATACCCTAGGCCATGAGCTATGACATTCCGTATGACACACTACTAGATTGAATAGAGAAGACGTAATGAACCCAACCAAATTCAGAACAGAGCAATACAGCCGCGAGGAACTATGTGCGGAAGCATGTGCCATGTATTTGGCTAAAGCGTTCTGACTGGAGGTAGATGACAATAACAACGTCGCTTATATAAAAGGGCGATATACTAGGCTCAAAGAAGACCCTAATATCCTTAGACAAGCATTTAGTAGAGGTTGGCAGTCGTACGAGTACATTATGAATTGAGGAGTAAAGAAGACTTAGTTACACACGTTGAAACTTTGGCCACTTAGGTGGAATGTAGTAAATCACTTGGGGCTACCTTTGTTACATGAGTGATAAAACAAAAGATACCGAACTTCAAGACAGTAGAGCAAAACTAGAAAAGCTATATGCTGACTTACAAGAAGGTGGCATGGATAGAGTTTCCTTTGTAGATGCAGTAGGCTTATTAGTCTTGATGCACCACAGAACAAACGACGAGATTGATAGACTAGGTGAAGCTCTTGAACACGCACAAAAGAGAATAACAGAACTCGATACTAGACTTGCAAATCAGAAGTAGATAGGTATAGTGAAGAAGCACTAAGGACAGATTGGAGAAAAATGTGTGAGGTTAGAGGGTTAGAAAACTTATCAGTTTGTTCTTGTGCACCCCTTTGACTTTACACATTTTTTTTCAACTATGGAAAACCGAAAACCTATAGGGTGATTCGAATGATACTATGAAGTTAGTTCACTTTGACGTGTCAAATGACTTGCTAGGACTACCACTACTTGAAGATTTATTCCAGAGCGTATCAGCAGTTCTCGTGATTGCTCTAAATCATATAACCGCATCACGTTAAATAAAGACGGGAAGCGTAAGACTATTGAGATACATAGACTGTTATGACTTCACTTTATTGATAAGCCAGAGCACTGTACAGAAGTCAATCATATTGACTGAAACAAGAACAACAATTCCTTAGAGAATCTTGAACGGTGCACTCGCACTCAGAATCTGCAACACGCTTGGGACACATGACTACGTCCAAGGAAATACAATACCGATAAACCCAACACGGTCAAAACTAAGCGTCCTAGACGTGGAACCAATATGGTAGAGTTCGGATGTTGAACATGTGGCAACAGTTTTACAAGAATCCGTAGAACAACTTATCTGTCAAGAAAAAACAGTGCATCGAAATCGTGCTACTGTAGCAGGTCGTGCGCTAGTCATGCAGACACTCCTAGTAAAATACTTAGAGAATATGAACGCATCGAAGAATAAGCCTAGCTTTGCATCTCACCTACGTGGTGTATCTTCTTGTGTACCTAAGGGGTTGTAATGTGTTGACTACTAGCAACACACGCATAATTCAAAATCCAGTTCTTTCGAGAGTGTGGGTTCGAGCCCCACCTTCGGTACTAAAGCCGGCTGATCTAACGATCAGCTGGCTTTTTTATGCCATAGCAGATCATATCAAGACGCTTTGAATCCTTGACAACCACGTTGGCGAGGCGGAATTCCTCAACCAATCCGTTTTTCTCGAGGACGCGTTGACTTCCGATGTTAGAGCTGAACACCTCTGCATAGATGCGATCGACCTTCAAGGTCCGCCATGCGTAGTCAATCGTCCACTCAATAGCTTTGGTAGTAATCCCTTGGCCCCAAAAACGCTTACCGACCCAGTAGCCAAGCTCTGCATTGTAGCGGTAGACGTCTTCTCCGACGAAAAGCCCCATGATTCCAGCTACTTCTCCATTGACGGTAATGACGAAATCGACCTGAGGCCCTGTTTTCGCATCTATAACCTCGATGAAGCGTAGCGCATCGTCAACAGAATATGGACTAGGGAAATAGTCTCGCAGTCCGGCTGCGACAGCGGGATCATTGGCTTCCTGCGCTAGATCTATAGCGTCCTCAATTCTCGGCTTCCTTAGTTCGACTAGTAATTTCATGGCAGCAGAATAATGGTCTATTTCGGTAAGCTAACAGCTCGCCAGCGGGCAGGGAAAAATATGGTTTTCTCACTTGCGATCAAAACCTCTCCGTTCCCAATTGGCAAAATTGACTCGTACTGTGTCCAAGTGAAAGGAGCACGGATCTTCTTTGCGCGAAGGGTGTTTTGACGAAAGTGATCGTCTTTACCTACTTCCACCGTGTACACGGTAGTAGGTGTCTTGCCAAAGAGCGCCTTTTTCTTGTAGTTGTAGCCTACAATAACAAGCTCATCATCTGATTGCCATGCCATATCGGTAACGCTTCGACTAGGGAAGTCTAACTCGTCTTGAATGGCGAGTACAGTGTCTTGACTTTGTAGATCAAGCGTCAACAAGTAGGCTGGGTTAATTTTTTCGGCTCCATTGCTGCCGAACCGGGCCTTCGTGAGGATGTAGAACGTCTCTCCTTTGATGGCGCATGCTTCGGCATTGAAAGGAGCAAATGGGTAATACAATTTGCGCTGCTGAAGAATGTCACCTCGTGTGTTAACGATGGCGATACCGACATGATCTCGCTTCTGTCGATTGTCACCAATATCGCAGATGCATAGCAGTGAGTCCTGATAGGAGGTAAGCCCTTCCCAATCGACGTTCTCGTATGGAACACGAAAACTCTTGGTTTCCTCACCTTTATAGACGCTGGAGAACACAATGGGGCCGTTGCCGCCGTCGTTGAGCCAATAGGTTTGACCGTCGGCCAATTTGGTCACTCCGCTGACCTCTTTGAGGGCTTTAGGCAATCTTCTGTTGTTCGGTACGCAACCAAAAAACAGAAAGATGACGTATAGACTTAAGTAACCTAGAACTATCTTGCTTCGCATTCGCTTCACTTTACAATGGCACGTTCCTCTAAACACATCCTTCCTCCTAGCCTTGAGCGCCAACTTGAACGCATTGAGTTGGTAGGTAACGCAGAAGCTGAGCTCCTGGCAAAAGAAGAAAACGACTTCCTGGAAGTTGCTCCAAAGAAGTCTAGCTCGAAGCTATCAATTTCTGAACGACAGCACCGGATAGATACTGCTCGTGAGCTCTTTTTGAGAGAGACCAAGCGAACCAAGAAGTTTGGTATCGTGCTGCTAGCGCTCGTCCCTTTGACGTGCTTGACCTACTTCGCATCTATCATGACTGAAAACAGCATGCTCGCGTTGGCAAGTATGCTGTTAACTGGACTCCTCATAGGTTTTGGAGTTGTTGTGATCTACATGTCTAAGCGCAACATTAGCGCGCTGACTGCTGCAAGTGACGATTAATTGTTAGTTGGCCTTACATCTCGTTGCTAGGATCTAGCAGCAGATACCTTACATTCTAGTTTGCGTTCGCTTGGATTTCAATGAATCCGCCTGTTTCTAAAAGTAATTCTCCGTTTTCGTCTAAGACATCACCCTTTTCTAACCAAGAGTGGTTGCAACATTTAGCTGAGTATTCGCTTTTAAGCTCAATAATCGTCGAGAAATTATAGCTCTGAGCTTGGGCAACTTGCAGCGTAATCTCGATGCGTTCGTCGATGCAAAGCCAATCGTAATTAGGGGCAGCACTGAGTAATCTAGTATCAATAAATACATAACTAAACTCGTCTAGCAAGAGAGGTTCAACCGTTATGGCTTTATGAAGTGGCTTTTGGTTCGCACAGCTATTTATTAGCACGGTATCGCCGAGTGTCTTTTCATATGGAACCTTTTCCCCTTCATCGTCTACGATTGCAAACAAAAACCAGGTATTAGGTGGTGGTGGCCCACCAAAACATAATCCTTCACAAGGAGGCTCCTCCTTTGCGCAGGAAATCGCGATTAGAAGTGCAAGCAGTACCGTGTAATATTTCATAAATAATTAGTCGCCGTTGAGAATGCCAACGCTTGTTGCATAAAAGCAAAAAGTGTGCGCCTTTCTCAAGACGCACACTTTTCGATTCAATTGCAACTAGTAGCTACCTACCGGTCAAATGCGAGTCTAGCACCTGCTCCTTTCACCAGCTTTGCTTCCTTACCATCATACACTTGTACGCCATTCACGTACGTAGCCGCTACAGATCCGGGGAACGTGTGTCCTTCGAATGGACTCCAACCGCATTTGCTGTATAGTGGATGTTGATCGACTACATACGGAGTTTCCTCATCAAAGAGAACGATGTCAGCCCAATAACCAGGACGTAAGTAACCTCGGTCTTTGATTTCGAAGCAATCGGTCACGGCGTGACACATTTTCTCTACGAGTCGTTCCCACGTGATTCGTCCAGCCTTTACATGCTCGTGCATGAGCAAGAGGCTGTGTTGCACCAACGGGACTCCACCGGGTGCTTCCCAATAATGCTTCGACTTCTCTTCAACCGTATGTGGTGCATGATCGGTTGCGATCACGTCAATCTGGTCATTGAGTAGCGCTGCAAAGACAGCATCCCGATCGCTAGCTTCTTTGATTGCTGGATTGCACTTGATCTTGTTGCCCAAACGCTTGTAATCCTCGCGCTCGTAGGTAAGGTGATGCACGCAAGCTTCCGAAGTGATGCGCTTTCCTTTTACGGGACCTTTTGTGAAATTACGCGCCTCCTCGGCTGTCGTAATGTGGAGGATGTGAAGACGCGTATTGTGTTTTAGCGCAAGCTCCTTAGCAAGCTCACTTGACTTGACACAACCTTCACGCGGACGCGCATCAGGATGATCCCATGCTGTAGCTGAATCCCCTTTCGCTGCCTTGACAGCTGCGTTAGAAGCACGCACGGTGGTCTCGTCTTCGCAATGCGTTGCAATCAAGCAAGGTGCTTTCTCGAAAAGCTGATCAAGGACGCTTCTGTCATCTACAAGCATGTTACCCGTCGAGCTACCCATGAATGCCTTAATACCACAAATGGTCTTCGGGTCAGTCTTCAGGACTTCTTCAAGGTTGTCGTTACTCGCTCCCATGTAGAAGCTATAGTTGACTGCAGACTTGTTGGATGCGAGCACGTAACGTTCTTCGAGCAACTCCTGCGTCAAAGAAGCAGGCTTCACGTTAGGCATGTCCATGAAACTGGTCGTGCCCCCTGCTGCTGCTGCAAGTGATTCAGTAGCTAATTCAGCTTTGTGGGTAAGGCCTGGCTCTCTGAAGTGAACTTGGTCATCAATGACACCTGGCATTAGAATTTTGCCGGCACAGTCGATCACCGTTGCTTGAGGAGCGCTAAGGTTTTCACCGATCTCTACGATACGGCCATCCTCGACCAAGAGGTCTCCTTTTCTTAGCTCACCCTCATTCACGATTCGGGCGTTGACGAATAATGTTTGACTCATGGCGGCGAAAATACCCCCTGTAGATTACAGACAAAGGACAAAATCGCCCTCATCTTTGCATTGTGAGTGAAACTTAGTTGAAGGAACAAAAACAGCGTCTCGGACCTGTTCAAAACTTGACCAAAATTTACTGTGTGTTTTATCGGACGGCCGACTTCCCTTAGGGAAGTCGGCCGATTCTTTTATAGGTGTACCTCAATCTGAAGTTCTTTCAGAGATGGTGCGGCAATTCTGCTAGATCCTCTAGGATTCTTCGCACTTTCGCACTTCGAAAGAACCACAGCAATGAGTAAAGAATTTTACGCCCCAGGCAGACAAGTCGCCGTTCTCGGTGGCGGACAGCTAGGAACGATGATGGCAACCGCTGCCCAAGCCTTGCGCATCAATATTCATTGCCTTGATCCTCAGATGGATGCTCCTGCTGCTTACAACGCGCAGAGCTTCGCCGAAGGAGAGTTTACCGATCGGCGCACGGTTGAGGCTTTCGGTCGCCATGCAGAAGTTGCTACGATTGAGATCGAGAAGGTTTCTGTCGCAGGCATGAAAGCTTTGCGCGATGATCACGGCGTACAAGTACATCCACGCCCTGAAGCACTTGAGCTGATTCAGGACAAAGGTTTGCAAAAGGAGTTTTACCGAAAGGAGAACTACCCTACTGCTCCCTATCAACTTTGGGATTCTCCAGCGGCTATCAAGTCAGCTTTCGCCAAAACCGAACTCACACTCCCTTTCGTTCAAAAATCACGCAAAGGTGGTTACGACGGTAAAGGAGTCCATGTGGTTCGCACTGAAGCTGATCTAGATGACCTTCTCGAAGGACCTTCACTCACGGAAGACTTCGCACCGTTAGATATTGAGATTGCAGTTGTTGCAGCCCGAAACCCGAGTGGACAGACAAGTACGTTTCCTGTCGTGGAAATGGACTTCGATCCGAAACAAAACTTGGTGACGCAACTCATCTCGCCTGCTCGTATTCCTGAAGCAGTTGCTGTCGAGGCACGTGCAATCGCAGAGAAGCTCATCAAGCAGCTAGATATCTGTGGCCTATTGGCTGTTGAGCTGTTCTTGCTTAAAGACGGTACGCTCTGGGTAAACGAGGTTGCTCCTCGTCCGCACAACAGTGGTCACATTTCAATGAATGGATTTGCGACGTGTCAGTTTGAGCAGCATCTACGTGGTATTCTGGACCTTCCCTTGGGAAGTACACAGCAGTATCGCCCTGCGGTGATGGTCAACCTACTGGGTGAAGAAGGCGCTACAGGTCCTGCCGTTTATCGTGGATTAGAAGAAGTGATCTCTTGGCCAGGGGTGCATGTTCACCTCTACGGCAAAACGATTACTAAGCCGCACCGTAAAATGGGTCACGTCAACATCGTGGCTGATACGATGGAAGATGCGTTGGTCTTGGCTGAAAAAGTTAGGAATACCTTGAGCGCAACTACAAAACCTTAAACGACGACTACGATGGTGAGTGTAATAATGGGAAGCGATTCTGATCTGCGTGTTATGCAGGCAGCTATTGACATGCTTCGTGCCCTTGAGATTCCATTTGAGGCTGATGTAGTAAGTGCACACCGCACGCCTGATAAGTTGATGGAGTATTCCAAAGCTGCTGCTGATCGCGGCGTACAAGTCATCATCGCTGGTGCTGGCGGAGCTGCACACCTTCCAGGCATGGTAGCAAGTGTGACTCCACTTCCTGTGATTGGCGTTCCTGTAAAGAGCTCGAACAGTATTGACGGTTGGGATTCTGTCCTTTCTATCCTACAGATGCCAGGTGGTGTCCCAGTTGCTACGGTAGCTTTAGACGGTGCTAAAAACGCAGGAATTCTTGCTGCACAAATCATCGGAGCTGGTGATCTATCTGTTCGTGCGCGTGTTGCAGCTTATAAGCTTT
This sequence comes from Saprospiraceae bacterium, assembly GCA_045110575.1. Taxonomy (GTDB): domain Bacteria; phylum Bacteroidota; class Bacteroidia; order Chitinophagales; family Saprospiraceae; genus CALDTK01. Next base: position 2,317 of record JBGCGF010000015.1, on the reverse strand, counting down.
CGCTAAAACAACAGGTTGAAGCAAAGGCAACACGTCTCCGTGATGAAATAGCCCGTCAAACAGGCGCTTAAGGTTCCCTCCAATATGAACATTGTCTACCTCGATGCTGCGTCCGTTGCTTCAGCTAACCTTAGTCCGATCTCCAATTTGGGCCAGCTCCAGACGTACCCTCAAAGCACTCCTGAAGAAGCGTTAGTTCGCATAAAGGAAGCGCACGTGATCATCACCAACAAGGTGAAGATTGGGACAGCAGAACTATCTGCAGCGCCTAACCTTAAGCTTGTCATCGCTGCTGCAACCGGCATGGATCACATTGACAAAGAAGCCTGCGAGGCGCGTGGAGTGAAAACAGACAACGTCCGCAGCTACTCTACCGAAAGTGTTGCACAATGGACGCTTACCGCTGTCCTTACGTTACTGATGCGTCCAAACGTACGTGACGTGTATTGCAAGTCAGGCGAATATGCCGAGTCAGGTAACTGGACACTTCCGACTCCTTCTTGGTCAGAACTTAAAGGAAAGCGCTGGAGCATCATTGGCTATGGCACCATTGGAAGACGAGTTCAAATCTTAGCAGAAGCTTTCGGCTGCGAAGTCGTCTTCTTCAGTCCAAGCGGCAATCGCTCGTCTGGCATCGAACAGCTTTCACTGGAGGAGTTGCTTTCGACAAGTGATTTCGTGAGTATTCATGCGCCGGGTGTGCCTCGATACTTGGATCTATTAAACAGAAAGACGCTCGCGCTACTTAAGTCGTCTGCCCTTCTGCTATCTGTCGGTCGCGGTGGTATCGTCGATGAACATGTCGTTGCCAAAATGCTAGATAACGGGTCACTCGCCGGCGCTGCCTTCGACGTGTATACAGAAGAGCCTTTCGCGAAGGATCACCCATTCCTCAGCATGTCCTCACCTGAGCGTTTGTTGTTGACGCCTCACATGGCGTGGACGAGTCAGGAGGCGTTGCAGGCTTTGGTTGCTGGCTTGGCGGACGGGGTTAGGAAGGTGAAGTAGGATTGCTGCTCCTAAGCCCAGATACGCACGGGTAAACCCAGTGCTCCAAATTAGACGCCGCTATGCGGCTACAACGTGCTTCCCAAAATGGGATGCATACTGTAGCCGCATAGCGGCGTCTAAAGCTAGCCTTGGATTTTCCCGTGACGGGATGAAGAAACCCTCTTCTTAATCAATCACAATTGGTCTAGACAACATCTTTCCTGATTCCGTTTGAAATTGGACAAAATAGAGTCCACCTGAAAGAGGAGATGGAATTGACATAATTCCATCGTTGCTTTTCAAGCCATAGGAGAGTACGATTTGTCCTATGGCGTTAACAAGGCAAATGGTTGAGAGTCTCTCTTCATAATCATTCAAATTGTAGCGAATAAATTCAGTTGCCGGATTTGGGTAGACAGATAAATCAAAAGTAGCTAAAGGTTCTCCAGTAGAAACAACTCCAATGTATTCAACCGCTCCCAAATCAGCGAGTCCGCCAAAACCTCTCAAATTCCCAAAGAGGTCTCTTTCAAAACCTTCAAGTACCGGAACTCGATTCACGAGCACAGAGCCAGAACTGGGTGTAATCAGAGGGCCTATAAAGTCATCAGCCGCGCAATCTCCATACAATGGCACACTTGGCACATCATCTCTCTCTAAAGGAATTGTCCCTTCGCAGTTCCCTCCGCAATCGTAATTAATAGCAGTATTTTGGTACTTTACTGTTCGAGAGCTAGGACCATCATAGCCAGGAATCTCTCTATTAGGACGCTCTAATCCCGTAATTACACTATTAATAAAGATGTCGTTTGCATGATTTGCAATAGCTCCTAAAAATCCTTCTGTCACTGAAACATGCGTATAAACATGATGCTTCATAGACTCATTATCATAGCTTGCATAGGTTCCTGGACTACCTGAAATATGCATATTAGATACATTAATAGAGTCGCAAAAAAGCCCGAAAGCGAAAAAGCTTGTATCTCCTGAAACGATAGCATTGCGTACGGCACATGTTCCTCCATGATCAATCCTTAAAGATCCACCACCATTGGATCCTATTGTGTTTGTGTTTTGATCTCTTCTAACCGTGTCGTATGCGGTATTTGCGAGGTGTCTAGAATTTATCATGGTAAATTCATTAACGTTTGATATGTATAGCGCGCCACCTTTCCCTTGAGATAGATTGTTACAAGAATAGAGTGAATCTATTAAAATGGTATCAACCATGGTCATAGACAGCGCTCCTTTCATATCAAAATTGAAACTTCCATCGTCAACCTTTGAGTAACGATTATTGATTATCACCAATTTATCAAATTCCAGA
>JBGCGF010000014.1:0-5407 GCA_045110575.1 Saprospiraceae bacterium | reverse complement strand
TTGAGAGACATTCAAAAAAAGTACATTTGGTTTGATCAAAACTCCTAGATCAATGTCAGCAAAATACCAAGCACAGATAAACGCCTTTATGGATTCCGTAAGGGCAAAGCAACCGCACGAAACAGAGTTTCTGCAAGCGGTTGAAGAAGTCGCCGAGGCGATTATACCTTTCATAGGCAACAAACCCAAGTACAGGAAAGCAAAGATCCTGGAGCGCATGACAGAGCCTGAGCGCACGATCATGTTTCGCGTTCCATGGATAGACGACAAAGGTGAAGTCCAAATCAACAAAGGCTATCGTGTTGAGTTTAACTCGGCCATTGGACCTTACAAAGGCGGACTGAGGTTTCACCCTTCTGTCAATCTCTCCATCTTGAAATTTTTGGGCTACGAGCAGACCTTCAAAAATTCATTGACGACACTGCCAATGGGCGGTGGAAAAGGTGGATCTGATTTTGACCCAAAAGGAAAATCAGACAATGAAGTGATGAAATTCTGTCAGAGCTTCATGACTGAGCTTTGCAAGCACATCGGACCGAATACAGATGTCCCAGCTGGTGACATCGGTGTTGGCGGACGTGAGATTGGATTCATGTTTGGGCAGTACAAGCGAATCCGTAATGAATTTACGGGAGTCCTGACTGGAAAAGGTCGCGACTGGGGTGGTTCATTGATCCGTCCAGAAGCAACTGGATATGGAACAGTCTATTTCGCTCAACAAATGCTGAACCATATTGGTGATGATTTCACTGATAAAACGGTCTTGATTTCCGGATCAGGAAACGTTGCACAGTATGCGTGTGAGAAAGCCACCGAGTTTGGCGCAAAAGTGTTGACCATGTCCGATTCTGGAGGGTACATTTTTGACAAAGACGGAATTGACAAAAAGAAACTCAAATTCATCATGAATTTGAAAAATGTCAAGAGAGGTCGCATTAGCGAATACGCAAAGAAGTATAAGGCAGCAAAATATCACGCTGGGAAAAAACCTTGGACGGAAAAATGTCAAATCGCTCTTCCTTGTGCTACTCAGAATGAGTTGGACGGTAAAGCTGCTGCGACGCTGCTAAAGAATGGTTGCATTTGTGTTGCAGAAGGAGCAAACATGCCTTCTACCCCAGAAGCAATTTCGGCATTCCACGAGAAGAAGATTTTGTTCGCACCTGGTAAAGCTTCTAACGCTGGAGGTGTTGCTACTTCTGGTCTTGAGATGAGCCAAAATTCACTGCGTTTGTCTTGGTCACGTGAAGAGGTAGATGCCAAATTGCACCAGATCATGAAGGACATTCACGCTGCTTGTGTGAAGTACGGAAAAGACGGACAATTTGTGGATTATGTCAAAGGAGCCAACATTGCTGGTTTTGTGAAAGTGGCTGATTCTATGCTTGACCAAGGTATAGTTTAAAAGTCTGCGGCACTTCCTTTGGGATGTTCTTTGCCTAACTTAGCAAGGGGTAAGAAGGAATATTCCGTTCTTACCCCTTTTTTCATAGTGTTACTTTGGTAGAAACTAATCGGAAATTCAAACTTTATGTCAACCTACATCGATGGATTCGTATTTCCTATTAGTTGCAAATACCTGAGTGAATACAAAGAGATAGATGAGCAAGTAGCTGAAATCTGGAAAGAACACGGCGCCATTGCCTATTATGAATACGGCGGAGATAAGCTGAATCTAGAAGAGACCCGCTCTTTCATTGACTCGATTGATGTAAACGAAGATGAAGTCGTTGTCCTGTGTTGGTCAGTCTTTCCATCCAAAGAGGTGCGAAATACTGCAAATGAAAATGTCCCGAGCGATCCGCAAATGGCAAATTTGGTAGCCCCTATAATGGATGCTGATCTATTGATCTTTGATGCCAATAGGATGGTAAATGGAGGATTTAAGGCATTAGTGGATTAAAAAGAACATCAATACAACAGTCTTATATTCATAAAATACACGGGTTTTATCAAAATCAAGAAGGCTCAAATCAAAGTAATAAATGCAAGCTACAGTCCATGAAAATACGTCTTCTCAACACCGCCTATGAAAACGAAATCCTCTCAAATGAAGGTATCCCTCTAGACTGCAGTACATTGACTGAACTATCTTTCTTAAGCCTCACATCAGATTTAGAGTATAACTACTTTACTATTCTAGAGAAACACGATTGGATTTCGTTATCTGCTAGTTACCTGAAATTATACATTCATCAGATGTTTCGAAACAACTTGTTTTCGATTGACACTAAATCTTCTACAACTACCATATTTAGTAAATATCCTGTTCGCGAAAGCACCGAATTCTATGTTAATCTAGTCGACTCAATAAACAGCATTGCATCAAACTTTCCATCAAATAAATCAGCAGTACAAAATGAATCTAATAAAAAAAGTTTCACTATGCCTGCCTTTGCAAACGATTTAATAGCCTATTTCATTGGATACGACATAGTGCAACGGCCAGAAAAAACTTTAATCATAAACCTACTAGAGAATCGAAGAAGTAAATGTGACTGGATAGACATTATCACTAAAGAAAGCCCAATAAACTATGAAACAAATTTCAAAGTTGTAATTCCTGAAAAAATTAAAAATACTTTGTATAGCGAGCACTTAAGACTCCTTACAGATCTAAGCGAAACTGTAAATAAGAATAAAAAATACTCAAAATTTATACAAATAATCGAGCGCAAAATTCGTAGTGAACTTGTTGCACGCTATCCTCACCCTGATTGAATTTATAGTATTGAAAATTTAGCAGGGAGCATATTTCACAAAATCCAGTAAAATTGCCACTTCAATATTCAAATCATCCTTATTAGGTGCGTAAAGACCTAAAGGAAACAACCAATAGCCATGCAACGATTCAGCGAGAAGTACATCACAACAAAAGAAATGGAATGGGAAGTACTCGGAGGAGGCGCCTCTAGAAAGTTTCTCGGGTATGACAACCAGATCATGATGGTCAAGGTGAAGTTCGATAAAGGAGCGCTCGGTGCACCACACCAACACTTCCACACACAGGCAACCTACTGTTTATCAGGCAAGTTTGAGTTCGTCATTGATGGCATAACGAAAATTGTTGAGGCAGGTGATGGCGTTTACATCGAGCAGAACCTCTTGCATAGTACTGTTTGCATTGAAGAAGGAATGCTCATCGATACGTTCAGCCCGGTAAGAGAAGACTTCCTCAGCGGTGGCGCTGTCTCTTACTTCGTCGGAGACAAATAGTAGGATGACCTCTACCTTCGTAACTCCGCAATCTCAGCCACCTGAACATGGTCCAGGCACGGCCATGGTTCTACCAACCCCCCCATTGAACATGCAGACTAAACTACTTTACGCTTTGTTTCTAGGCCTGACTCTTATACAGGCGACCGTATCATTTGGACAAAAATCCGAGCCTATTACTGGGCCAGTATTCGATGATATCGGAGCGGTATACTCCATTGATCGCTTGGATTATATCCCCGATACGTCGCAACAGTTAATGGCCATTTTTGACGTCGATAGAAAGCAAACGGATCTTAGTAAAAGCAACCCGATCATCTCTAGCTTGCACCGCTATTACAACATGCACGTGCGATATGGTGTACGCAAGGAGAACATTCACCTGGTAGCAGTCTTACATGGAAGTTCAACGAAGGATGCGCTATCCAATGCTGCGTACAAGGAAAAATACGACGTAGACAATCCGAATACAGAGTTGATTAAGTCCCTTTCAGACATGGGTGTAGGAGTCTACCTCTGTGGTCAGTCCATGTCCTATAGCGGTTACAGCAAAGAAGATTTACTCCCCGAAGTCAAGGTTGCACTCTCTGCCATGACCGTATTGACGGTTTACCAGATGGATAATTACGCACTGATTAAATTCTAACGTAGAATACACTAATCCGTGCCCCGGGCATGAGATCGATGATCTCCATCAAGTTTACAATAGGACAGAATCATGATCAAAGAAATTGGCAACATGGATATCTACCTCCTGGATCAGTTAATGAAAGGGAGGATTTCACCAGACGCAAAAGTCTTAGACGCAGGTTGTGGCATCGGAAGGAATAGCGAGTTCTTTGTCAGAAATGACTTTGACATTTCAGGGATTGACCTAGAGGAGCAAGCAATTCGAGGCGTTAGAGAACAAGCTGCTTCTTGGAACGCCGAGTACGATTTGGATCGCTTTGCTCTTGCTGATTTAATAGAGGTTCCTTTTCCCGACAATGACTTCGATTTCATCATTAGTTCGGCTGTGCTCCATTTTTCAACTGACCGTGCCCATTTCACAAAACTGTTTAAGGAGTTAGTCCGAGTATTGAAACCTGGCGGCATACTGTTTATTCGAATGACCACCAAGCACACCTTGGCTCATCTTTCCCAACATTTGCATGATGACGTCTATCATATTCCAGATGGCTCTACCCGTTATCTATTGGATCTAGCTCATTTACAAGACTTGATGATCAAGAACAACTTGAGTTTTGCAGATCCGTATAAAACAGTCAATGTAGCCGATGTACGGACGATGGCAGTGGTGGTTTTGCGAAAGGAGAGTAAGAGCGTGTTTAGGAAATCGTAATTCGTCTAAAAATCGGCTGATTTCAACCTTATAGCCTGCCCTGAGCGAAGCCGAATGGGTTGAAAATGCTCGGTTTAGCTAGGTAAACCTTGTACTTTTCGCCAGAATCAGCTTAAAGCCAACTCAATTTCGCCAGAATCTAGATTCCTAAACTCGCTCTAAGGCTCAGGGCTTCCCCTCAACTCCTTGCGGCGCACTCTGTACTGTTGTATACTTGAAGCTCAACTTTTGATCTGAATAGATACACTTCAAGGCATTTTGACAGACAGAAATTAGCAGGAGATATGAGGCTTGAGCACACAGCAGACCTATACGTATTCATTGTTCTTTTTGTGTATCCTGGCCTAAAGGCAAAATTTACTACACTTAAAGCTCATCATACACTACTATTCCGTAGAAAAAGAAGAAACATGACTGTATAGGTGGTAGGTAAACCATGTAGAATACTTGCTGTAGAGTCTCCAATATAAAATGAATGGAAAAAATTTGCATCTTTTGTGGGAACGCCCCTGAAAGCAAAAATAAAGAACATGTTATACCTAAATGGTTGATAAAGATGACTGGCAAACCAAATAGAGTAGTGACAATTGGCAAAAAAGACGGGAAGGAAATAAAGTTTCCTTGGATGAAATATGTTTTCCCTTCATGTGAAAAATGTAATTCAGATTTTGCAAAGATTGAAGCTAAAGTCAAAGGTATAATTGATAAATTAACGCGTTGCACGGTTGAAATTTAAGCCAGCCAGTGTTTTGTTTGGTTCAGCGATTTTCCCGTGTGGTAATTTACCCATTGCTTCAATGTTCTAGTAAGCAATTTACTAGATACTCTAGCTGCTAATCCGCTGTATCG
>JBGCGF010000013.1:0-124699 GCA_045110575.1 Saprospiraceae bacterium | reverse complement strand
TAGTATTTCAGGTTTGATATCTGCGGCTTGCTCTGGAGATGTTTCAGCCTTTAGAGCGTCCTGCGATGTTAGGCTCCTTTTCGCGTGATAGTTAGGATCGTATTCCTTTCCGCTGATGAATAGCGTTCTGATCAGCAACAGTTGTTTTCGCATCATCGCGACGGTCGCCTTCTTTTTAGTATCAGGATTACGATCTACGATTCGACGGCCAAAAGCTGCGATTTCGCCTCGCATATTTTCGCGTCGCAAGCATGTAGCAGCCATGTACAAACCTGTGCGTAAGTGTTTGTTTCCTTTTTTCGATATCCGAGACCTTCCAACGATGTTTCCTGATTGGTTTTCAATGACATCTAGGCCTGCATAGCTGGCTAGTTGCTTAGCCGATGTTATTTCGCTAAAGCCGTTCGTCTCAGCAATCACAAGCAGTACCGTCAGCCATCGTACGCCAGGCATACTCTTGGTGATTGGTTGTGTACGGTTGTACAAACTTTCATCTTGTTGCCATAGCCGCTTGGCTTCACCTTCGACTACGCCGATCTGTTTGTCTAGATGCTTGATGTTAGCTTTCACAGAAGCGTTGAGCACTCTATTTGAGACCACAGCTATAGCAAGGGCATGTTGCTGATTAGTCTCCATAGTTTTTTTGCTTACCAAGCTTGCGCGGTAGCGCAGAAGCGCTCGGATCTGCATCAGGTTTTCAGAGGCAGGTTTCCAAGGTTTGTGCTTACGCTCGCAACCGAACTCAGCCAATAGACAAGCATCTTGAATATCTGTTTTTGAATACTTGTTTTTAGACAACCGATAATGGCGAGCACTCTTCGGTAGTACTAAGCAGGGTATTAAACTCGATTCTGCTGCGTAAGCTTGACTCAAGAGTAATTCGTGGTAGACACCCGTAGCTTCTACAATAATTTGGGCTTCGTGCAATTGGGCGGCTTTGAGTTGCGGTCTACACCACTTGAGGAATTTCTTGACGCCAGCGGGTGTATTTGCAAACTGCTTGGCTGGCGCACCAAGCCAATAATTGCCTTTATCGTCTTGAAGCCCAAAGGCTGCGTCGAAGGTTTTGTAAGCCATGTCGACTCCAAAAGACGCTTTGCAAGGTTTATGATGCATAGTGTGATGTTAAAGATGAAAAGAGCAGAGCTGGGCTAGATTCCACCAAAATCATCCAATTACTAAGTTCCCTCGCAGCATTCGCCTTCACTCATAAAGATTCGAGATACGGTCTGCATGTGAGATAGCTAAATCTCGCAGCCGTTCCCTCACTACTGTACAGGCTCGACAAGAGGGACAACCGAGCAGCCTCGCTTCGTTACTGTGTCGAACAAGAAATGACTGCAAATTAAGCATCGCATCAGGTCGCACCTTGTGATCTTTCGGCTAGCATCGGTTGTCGCCAAGTGATTGGAGAATAGGTATATCTATGACTCCGATGCAAACATATGAGTGGTCCTAGTACTTAAGTACCGCGTACTGTATTAGAACTTGAGCGAGCTCATGTTCTAATACATTACGCTCACATCCCCCTTATACACAATCACTCTCCCGTCTTCAAACGTGATCTCAGCGATATACACATACACACCCGTCGCAACACGGCGGCCGCGCGCAGTACCATCCCAGCCAGCTGTCTGACCGTTTGGATTCAAGGCAACGTTTTCTTCAGCATACATCTCCTCACCCCAGCGGTTAAACACGCGGAAGTAATTGATCGACTGCACACCAGGCCCCGTAAAGATCTGAAGCTCGTCGTTCGTTGCATCGTTGTTTGGAGAGAACGCGTTCGGGATGAACACATTTCGGTTGCGATCGACAAGCACAAGAATACTTGCAGAAGCCGTACAACCGTCTTCGTCAATCACCGTAATCGTGTACGTCGTCTCTTCTGTCGGACTGACATACGGATCGGCGAGCACGCCATTTCGGAATGAAACCGAGGTGTCTGGCGTCCAGCGAATACTGTCAAACAAGATCGCTGCGCCACCTGGGAAAATATCCGGACGTAAGCGAACACTGTCACCAAGCTCCACCTCAACTTCTGTCGGTAAGCGCAGCGTAATGGCAGCAGGTGAAGGAATTAGAATTTCATCGGATACCGCACATCCTGCAGGATCGGTTACTGTGATTGGCACAACCACGCCACCAGGGACTTGGAATTGCTGTCCCACAGGTTGGAAGCTACTGTTGTTTACAGAGACCTCAAAATCTGCATTGATAAGTCCTTGACCGCCATATGCCGTGTCGACGCTGATTGCAGATAAATCGCCGAAGCAAAGAATCGGATCAAATGGGCTGAGTTCAAAGAAGATTGCATCCGGTTCGTTGAGCGTTACAACGACACTATCTACACAACCTAAGCGATCGATTGCAACAACGGTGTAGCTACCGGCTGCAACATCTCTCGCGATTGTCGCATTTCGGTTTGGATCATCATTCCAACGGAACGTGTATCCCGCTCCAGCGTTTCCACCTGAAATATCAAGTGAAATAATGCCATCATCATAGCCTGCACACGTTGGCTCAAGTGTTCCAACAGCATCCAACACCAGGTCGAGCACAGGAGGTTCTTCAATGAGGAACGTGTCAAGTAATGGACACCCGTCGCTGTCACGCACCTCAAGGGTTACCTGACCTGCGGTTAGGTTTTGTGCACGTGGTCCCGTCTGCATGCCCACTGGGGTATCCCAAGCGAACGTAAAGCCAGGAGCTCCACCGAATACAGTATCGACAACGATAAGTCCGTTGCTTTCGCCAAAACAGCGGACCTCTTCAAAGATCCCAATGTCAAGGACGAGTGGATCCGGAGCCGGAATATTAATGGTAAACGTCTGCGGAGGACAAACAAGAGAGGTCTCTTGTACATCAACCTCACGGCGTCCGCCACAAAGCATCGTAGCGCGACTTGTGATGTCATTTAGGGTTGACTCGCCACTATCCCACGTAAAGTCGAAACTCGCTCCAGGGCTTCCTGGAAGCGCTGCACTAACGGTAATGGCACCATCGCAAACACCGACTGCACAACTAGCTGCAATCACGCTCGTCACGTCAAAGTCTGGGTCGATACTCGGAGCATCGTCCAGCGTATACACCTCCTGAATAGAAGGGCAGTTATTTGCGTCCGTAATCGTAACGACATATGTGCCTTCTGAAATAGAGGCACCCGTAATTGTATTTGAGTCTACGCCCATCGTACCTGAGCTCCACTCAAACGAGTAAGGGCCAGTTCCGCCAGTAGGGTTGATGGTAATTACACCGTTTCCTTGCTGGTAGCATGGTGGGGTCGTTAGGATGGTATCGAGAATACTGAGCGGATCTGGTTCAACGACCAATGCAGTGTCGGTTGTAACGCAGCCCGCGTCATCAAAGACGGAGACGATATACTCACCTGCTGCTAGGCCTGTTAGGGTTGATCCTGTCTGACTCGTATTCCACTCATATCTATTGATTGGAGAGCCGTTAGCTTGCGCCAAAACATCCAGCACGCCGTCTGAAAAGCCGTTGCAATCAAGAGAATCGTTATCGAAACTTAGAATACTCGGCTTGTCTGGAGCATCGATGGCTAGGAAATTAACCAATGAATCGATACAACCACTTGCGTCGACAACGTAAGCTCGGTAGCCACCTTCTGTAAGGCCATCTGCACGTGGTGTACCCGCAATGAGCGCTCCCATGTCATCTCTCCACTCAAATACATACGGGCTAGCCGTATTTCGGCCTCCGATGGCAGTTACTTCACCAAAGCCATCAGAGCCAGGGTTGCAACTCTCGTCACCACTTCCGACGAGGCTAATTTGAAGCTGAGATGGTTCGATCAAAGTGAACGTGTCGCGAGCGATACAACCATCATTGTCCGTTGCAATAAGTCGGAAAGTTCCTTGTCCTAAACCAGCGATGGTTGAGACAGTTGGTGTGTTAGTCGCTGAGCCTGCAGGAATACCTGCCCAGTTGAAACTGTAAGGTAGTGCTGGAGTACCGCTAGAGGTACCTGCCAAGACAGTGATTTCACCGTTCATTTCGCCTGCACATCGAATTTCAGTAACTGTTTCTGCAAGTGAAACTTCACGCAATGCACCAAGCACAGAGAAGGTGTCAGAGCGACAGCCGTTATCGTCGATTACGGTAATGTCATAGCGACCTGGGTCGCCGTTCAATGAAAGGTTTGCACCTGTTGCATTGGAATTCGTTCCTGAAGGAAGCGTGTAGTTGTAGGTGTAATTTGCTCCTAGTGGAGTACCACCTGAAGGTGTTACGGTTACGTTTCCGTCCATAAGGCCTTCACAAGTCGCATCTGTCGCCATGACATTTAGTGTCAAGGCTGGAGGAGCGGTGATTGGGCTACTTGTAGTAGCCGTACATCCTCGAGGATCGGTTACGGTTACGGAATAGTTTCCGATACCTAAGTTGTTGATCGCTTGGGTCATTCGGCCACCTGTCCAGTTAAAGGAATATCCGGCTCCTGGGTTTGACAAGGTTGTAAAGTCAATTACTACCCGAGCGGTAAGTGCACCGTTGGTGTCACCCGCACAGCTCAGCTCGCTAATCCTATCGATGAACACGTCCAGTTCTGGTCCGTCCGTAATCGTAAGGACAACGGTGTCAGTGTTTCCTCCGCTATCGGTGACGATTACGTCATACGTGCCTGGACTAAGACTCGCTGGTGAGACAAAGGTTTGGTTTTCAACAAGAATCGCAGCAGGACCTTGAAGCGGGCCGCCACCTTGTCGTTGCCAAGTGAGTGAATAAGGAGCAACTCCACCAGCTACTTGCGCTTGGAAGAAGTTTTCATCCTCACCTCCACAACCGAATCCAGTTTGTGTAGCCAGTAGTGCGATCGTGTTGGTCGTTACAGCAATTCCACCTGGGACAAAGCAGTAGTCTAAGGTTACTCCAGCAGAGTTTACAAACTCAAATCCAGAAATTGGAGGTGCAAAAGCAGCCTCGGCAAAATCTCCTTCGACACCTAAGACCTCGAAGCAGGCTTCAAAAAGTACACCGCCATCAGCAACAGAGAAAGGTGCGCCTGTTGTAAACGTACCTACGAAAAGTGCGTCGCCATCATCGTTGTATTCTGAACCTGCGTTGAACGGCGTGATCGATGCATTTTGAACCCCCGTAAAGCGCATCAGCACTTCATTGTAGTCAATCAGGAACTGAAAACTGAAAATATTTTGGAAGCCTTCTACATATACTGGTAGACAAACCGTCGCTCCTGGAGCGCCAAGTAAGGTGTCAATAGTCACAGTCACTTTTGGAACCGGTGCACACGCTGTTAGGTCTGCAATTCTAGAAGTAGCCGTACAGCCCTTCTCGTCAATAACAGAGATCTCGTAGTTGCCAGCTTGGGGCACAGCAAACGTTACTCGATCGCCAGCTGCGGCATCTGGGTTAGAAACCGTTCCTGTGACGGTAGCATCGGCAGTATTAACGACCTGGAATGTGTAGCGATCGCTTACACGATACTCTGGAAGTCCGCCGTCTACGACGAAGCTTGCTGTACAGTTATTGACCTGAACGTTGGTGATGGTCAATTCATTCAAATAAACAACCGCAAAAGCTGCATCTGGGCGAACGCTGACACAAGAGCCACCATTTTCAAAGAATGCATTTGAGCTAGTTCCATTGACAACCAAGCTGTCAAAAGTGATAGGAGCAAACCAAACGAGGTAAGGATCGCCTGCATTGAAGGTGCTCTGGATTGCACCTTGGTTGAAGAATTGAATATCACCGTCGAATCTTCCACCGGTAGAAACGAAAAATGGAGGTGATCCCGCAGGAGTAGCTCCACTAGGGATCAAACAAGGGTCTGCGGCAACAGCGCCAAGAGTCGGGCCATCCACACTAGGAGGACATTCGTACCATGCGTAACCTACACCAGCTTGCGTGCTAGGGTCTGGATCACCGTCAAGGCGCTGGTCTCCGTTGTGGTCGATTAAGATTTCATCGTTCCAGCAAAGGAAGAGTGTATCGAGGTTGAGGTCATTCGACATGGCCGTACTCGGCCCTGGAATGATTGTACCCGCATCGTTAAGCCCACATGGGACGAGAACCTCCTCTAGGTCGAGGTTGATCGGTTCGTACCCATCTGAAAAAACAGTGGAGGGTACTTGCGCAAAGGCAGTCGAGGCGGTTATGCCAAGTACTGCCAATAGGGCAATTCGAAACGCATGTACACCTAGTACATTCTTCGACAATTGTCGTAAGCGAAACAAGAAGGGAGTAATAGGTCGCATCATACAGCTGCGTAATCGGTGGTTGGTGCGAATACCAAACGTCTGTAACTTGTCCGTATTGCTACACAAGTTATAGAAGAAGTCCTACAAGATAGTAGAATTCGCATGGGAAGAAATGCAAATATGATGCCTTTTATAGACGTCACGCTGCATGGCAACTTGCTCAATTTTGAACGATGGCGAGCGTAGAGACCCGAAGAACAAGTTTTTCTGATCGCACGATCAGAAAGAATAACTGAATTGCAGGACCTTTTTGGAAAGAGCGAACGCCATAAAAAAAGGCCTCTTGCGTAAGCAAGAGGCCTTTTAAAGCGGTGTTTTAGAAGCTGTAACCAGCTGCTAGTTCATCGCAAGTTCTTTCGGAATGCAGCTGAATCCACTCAATTGCAGGTTTGCGCTAAGTGCTTCGGCATCTTCCATGTCCGTAAAGCGGCCTACGTAGATTCGGTATACAGCATTGTCTCCAATGCGGTCAAATTCGATTAGAACTGCTGTTTCTGTGAAGTCACGTAAGTGATCTGCAGCGCGGACAGCGTTGTTGCGGTTAGAGTAGACACCTGCCTGTAAACTGAATAGGCGAATTTGGTCTGCTCTCATTTTCGGTGCAGGAGTAGTGTGTTTGAAGACAACAGGACTTCCTTCAACAGGTTTGTGCGTTGCCTCAGTTTCGGCGCTTGCAACGAGCTCTTCAGTCTCAGCGGAGCCGATATACACCTCACGTTCAAGGTCTGCGACGGTAATTTCAGCAAGAACTTCTTCGGTAACAATCTCTCTAGTTTCGATAGCAGAGATGCTTTCAGTAGCATAGCTGCGTGCTTCGATAACAGGCTGTGAAGTTGTAGTTGAAGCGTAGACAACTTGCGGTGCTGCGATAGTTGTTGTTGGAGCCGTGGTATGAATTTGCTGAGAAACAACAAACTCAGATGGCGCCGTGTGGCTTTCTTCTGAATATTTGTTAGACATCTGGGCGAAAGGCTCGGTCCAATCGTTCACTGGAGCTTGACCTCCAAGTTTGATGCGATTGCCTGAAGTGTTGTTTTGGCGCAAGCGCTCTAACATTTCAACTGCACCAACTCCTTCTTCTACACGATCGACCTGGCGGCCATCACTTGCGAAGAAAAGCATTGTTGGAAGTGTAGAAACATTGTACTGCTGCTTGAGTGCAAAACCGTCAAAATCGTCGATATCCACCTTAATACTCACATAGTTTTCACGTAAGTAGGAGAGAACTTGTTGGTCTGAGAAGGTTGTTTCGTCCATCCAGCGGCATGGCATACACCATGTTGCAGTGAAGTCTACAAGCAAAACCTTGCCTTCACGGGCGGCTTTCTGCTTTGCAGTCGAAAAACTAATCGTAGGGCTGGAAGCCAGTGCACTAAAGGCCAAGCCGATTGTGGCAAGGGCTAGCAGGGCTAGTTTACGGGGGGAGAAAATCATTGTGTGTGTAGCGTTGTTCGCACTTTTTATACGCGAAGAAGCTTCCGGGGTTGGACGCCTTAAAGGTAACGGTCTATTTGACTTATCAAACGGTCTGCGAATAATTAGAATGTCCACATTAAGTTCTGTAAACGGTTTGTGGCGTTGAGGCTATGGTCTGTTACTTTGCAGCCAGTTCACAAAAGACGACTTTGCGGACTTTAATACCCTTCCACTATGAAGCAAGCTGTTATCACTGGTGTCGCTGGATACCTTCCAGATTACGTCCTTACTAATTCAGAACTTGAAACTATGGTCGATACAAACGACCAATGGATCAGGGAACGCACGGGAATTGCAGAACGACGAATTCTCAAAGAAGAAGGAAAAGGAACATCAGACTTGGCTGTTCCTGCCGTACTCGAACTGTTAAAGAAGACTGGAACTGCTCCAGAAGAAGTCGATTTGGTAATCTGCTGTACCGTTACTGCGGACTTCCGGTTCCCAGATACAGGCACACTGATCTGTTACAAGGCCGGTTTGACGAACGCGCACGGGTATGACCTTTCTGCAGCTTGCTCTGGATTTCTCTACGGTTTTCACGCTGCCGCGCAGTATGTAAAAGCAGGGACGTACAAGAAAGTCATCGTTGTTGGAGCTGACACCATGTCTAGCATCATGGACTATACAGACCGCAACACGTGCATTCTTTTCGGTGATGGTGCAGGTGCAGTAATGCTCGAACCTTCAGATGACGAGTCTCTTGGGCTCAAGGAGGGTTGTCTTTACGGAGACGGTGCAGGAGGTAACGAACTGTATCAACTAGGAGGCGGATCTGTGAATCCGACTTCGCAGAAGACACTTGATGAGAACATGCATGTTATTCAGCAAAACGGACGTGTTGTATTTATGAATGCCGTTCGTGGCATGTCTAGCGCAGTGAAAGCTGTGCTTGAGAAAAGTAATATGACTGGTGAAGACATCGATTGGGTTGTTCCTCACCAGGCTAATATTCGCATCATCGAGTCTGTCGCAAACAAGCTCGATTTTCCAATGGAAAAGGTGATGCTAACGATCGAAAACTACGGAAACACTACCGCTGCGACACTTCCTTTGTGTCTGCGCGATTATGAATCCAAACTCAAAAAGGGCGACCAACTTATCCTCACAGCCTTCGGCGGAGGATACACTTGGGGAGCACTTCGCCTCGTCTGGGGCTATAATTCCTAGGAATAGTCCGAATTAGGGAGCTTTATCATTGCGCGATGTGTTTACTTTCGCCGACCCAACCACGTAAAAATTATGGCAAGTACGTCCGACATTAAGAATGGACTCTGTATGGAGTTCAACAATGACATCTACAGAGTCATTGAATTTCAACACGTAAAACCGGGAAAAGGAGCTGCTTTCGTTCGCACGAAGCTTAAAAGCTGTACTACCGGACGCGTCCTCGAAAACACTTTCCCTTCTGGTCACAAGATCGTAGAAGTGCAAATCGAGCGTCGTAAGTACCAATTCTTGTACAAAGACGACATGGGCTACCATTTCATGAATAATGAAACGTACGACCAGATTTTCTTGCAAGAGACAATGATCGAAAATCCTGGATTCCTTCAAGAATCAATGAACGTCGAAGTCCTTTTTGACGCAGGAAACGAAACACCTCTGACGCTAGACTTGCCAAACTTTGTTGAGTTGGAGATCACGTATACCGAACCAGGTATCAAGGGAGATACTTCGAACAATAGCCTCAAGGCAGCTACAGTTGGTTCTGGAGCTGAAATTCGTGTACCTCTTTTTATTAATCAAGGCGACGTAGTTAAGGTCGACACCCGTACAGGGGCGTACCTCGAACGCGCTAAAAAATAACCTTCGCCCTATGACTATGTCAATCAAAGAGCTTCAGGAACTAATCAAGTTGATCAACCGCTACAAGCTGGCTGAATTCAGCATGAAGGATGGGGATTTCGAAATCTTCATTCGTTCTGACCAGGATCCAATAGAAGGTCCAATTCAACAGGTTGTACAAATGCCATCTCAGGCATTCGTTCAGGCTCCTGCTGCCGCTGCGGCTCCCGCAGCTGCAGTAGCACCCGCTGCCGCTGCGCCAGCAACTCCTGCTGCCGCTGATGAGAGCAATCTCATCGCTGTTAAGAGTCCAATGGTAGGTACGTTCTACCGTTCTTCATCTCCAGATAAGCCATCTTTTGTTAAGGTTGGTGATACGATTGGGAATGGAGACGTAGTCTGCATCATCGAAGCGATGAAACTCTTCAACGAGATTGAGAGCGAGGTTTCTGGAACCATCGTTAAAGTCCTTGTTGAAGACGCTCAACCAGTAGAGTACGACCAAGTACTCTTCATGGTCGATCCTAGCTAATGCTAGCCTAAAGCCTCGCTTTCAAGCGGTTTTTTAGACCAGCAGGGGTTTCCTAGACAAGCTCTAGGTATACCCCAGTTTTGCTTTATCGTCTCCCCCTCTTCATTTGCTAGGGCGCTGAATTCTTCTGCGCAGGTTTCTGCGTGAAATCGACCTAGTTTCAAGTCGACGCCATGTTTACTAAGATCCTCATTGCTAACCGCGGAGAAATTGCCCTGCGCATTATCCGTACCTGCAAGGAAATGGGAATTCCTACTGTAGCAATTTATTCTACAGCCGACGCTGACAGCCTCCACGTGCGCTTTGCCGATGAGGCCGTATGTATCGGACCCCCATCAAGTAAGGAAAGCTACCTCAACATCCCTAAGATCATGGCTTCGGCCGAGATCACCAATGCCGACGCCATTCACCCTGGTTACGGTTTCTTGTCTGAGAATGCCGACTTTGCTGATGTATGTGCCCAGTACGGCATCAAATTTATCGGACCAACAAGCGAGCACATTCGCAAAATGGGCGATAAAGTGACCGCTAAGGACACGATGATCAAAGCCGGTGTACCAACAGTGCCTGGTTCTGATGGACTACTCAAGGAGTTGTCTGTAGGACTTAAAGTCGCTGAAGAAGTTGGCTACCCCGTAATCCTAAAGGCTACCGCAGGCGGTGGTGGAAAGGGTATGCGTATCGTTAACGAGCCAGGCGAATTCCAAGAAGCCTGGGAAAGAGCAAGTCAAGAGGCTGTTGCTTCTTTCGGCAACGGAGACATGTACATCGAGAAGTTCGTCGAAGAGCCTCGTCACATTGAGTTCCAAATTGCTGGAGACCAGTATGGTAACGTGATTCACCTCTCTGAGCGTGATTGTTCTATTCAGCGTCGCCACCAGAAACTCGTAGAAGAGGCACCAAGTCCTTACATGGACGACGAGCTTCGTGAGCGAATGGGCAAGTCGGCCGTACTAGCAGGCAAGTGCATCAACTACGAAGGTGTAGGTACCGTTGAGTTTCTCGTGGATAAGCATCGCGACTACTTCTTCATGGAGATGAACACCCGTATTCAGGTGGAGCACCCAGTTACCGAGGAAGTGATTGATTTCGATCTCATCAAAGAGCAGATTAAGATTGCTGCAGGCGAGAAGATTACTGGCAAGAACCGTATCCCACATGCGTGGTCTATGGAGTGCCGTATCAATGCCGAGGATCCGTTCAACAACTGGCGTCCAAGTCCAGGTAAAATTACAAGCTTCCACAGTCCAAAGGGACGTGGTGTACGTGTAGATACGCATGTGTACGCTGGTTACACAGTGCCACCTCACTACGATTCAATGATCGCCAAGCTTATTGTACGTGCGTCAAATCGCGAGGAGTGTATCCTTCGCATGCAACGTGCGCTTGACGAGTTTATCGTGGAAGGAATCAAGACGACAGTGCCGTTTCACCAACGTTTGATGCGTGATCCTGATTTCAAGTCAGGAAATTTCACGACCAAATTTATGGAGACGTTCAACTTAGTTGAAGGCCCTGTAGAGTAGGCGATGAGTGACGTTTTAGCGCATTTCGATGTAGCAGATGTTGGAGGATGGAAAGCCGCTTGGGAGTGGCTTTCGCCAAAACTTGCAGACCGTAAAGCCATCGCGCTTATTGGAGATCTAGGTGCTGGTAAGACGACTTTCGTCAAAACCATCGTTGCGCAACTCGGAAGCACCGATGCCGTAACGAGTCCCACGTTTTCAATCGTTCAGGAATATGAAGTGATAGACGGTACCGTCTATCACTTCGACCTGTACCGAATGGAGAGTATTGAAGAAGTACTCGCTTTAGACTTTGAGGGCTATCTTGATACCGCAAGGTTCACACTCATCGAATGGCCCGAAATCGCAGCTCCTGTTTTACCGAAAGGTGAATGTATGTGGTTACGTATCGAGCACATGCCGGAAGGCGGTCGACGTTTGTTAGTTTTGTAAGCGCTCGGCAAGTTGAAATTTCTCTGTCCATCAGAGCGTTTTGAATCCGCTTCGCTACCAGATGCCTACTCTTAATTGTGACAAGCCCGCGAAACTTCGCTGCTGTGCCTCCGTTTCGAAACTAGACTTCTTTATTCAGAGATGGCACACAACCGGCTTTTTAAAGCCTAGCTATACCTTCAAGTGCCACCGAATTAGAGAAGACTATGAGGCTGATTTCGACGAAAGTCATTCAACTTAGCGAGCTATTTTGAGTATTTTCAGTCAAACTAGCACTTCTTAAAAAGGCTCTAAATGAGTGATCCGAAAAGACGCGTACCGATTTCTCCGAATATTTTGACGGAGATCAAGACCCAACCCGAGCGGTTGGCCATCTTGAGCCGGCCTAATAAGCTGTATATCGGTGTCCCTCGTGAAGTGACGCTGCACGAGAATCGTGTGGCACTTGTCCCGAGTTCTGTTCGCACCCTTGTTGGACACGGCCACAGGATCCTTATCGAAAGTGATGCAGGACTTCGTGCGCATTTCAGCGACCATGATTATTCAGAGGCAGGGGCGGAAATCGTCCACAGCCCTGGGCAGGTTTACGCTGCAAACGTGATCATCAAAGTCGCTCCGCCAACGTTAGATGAGCTGGAGTTGATGCGACCGAACCAAGTCCTTATCTCGCCGCTACAGCTTCCATTACTCACGAGTGAGTACATGTTACGCTTAAAGAACAAACGTGTCATAGCGCTTGCGATGGAGTATATCCGAGACGAATCGGGTGCGTATCCAATCGTTCGGACCATGAGTGAGCTCGCAGGAATGAGCGCAATTCTCATTGCTAGTGAGCTGCTGAGTTCGGCAAGTGGCAATAAAGGTGTTCTTCTCGGAGGTATCAGTGGTGTACCTCCAGCGAAAGTGGTTATTCTAGGAGCTGGAGTCGTTGCAGAAAATGCTGTTCGTGCAGCCTTGGGCCTTGGTGCTGAGGTTCGTGTGTTTGATGACAACATCTACAAGCTCAAGCGTCTTCGCAACGAAGTAGGTCAGAGTATCTACACCAGTGTGATCAACCCCGTTTACCTCGAAGCTGAGCTAAAACAAGCGGATGTGGTCATTGGAGCAATTCACTCTGAGAAAGGCCGAACCCCTATGATCGTTAGTGAAGCGATGGTAGAAAAGATGGCTCCAGGATCCGTGATCATTGATGTTTCGATCGACCAAGGTGGTTGTTTTGAGACATCTGAGGTAACGACGATCAACAAACCAACCTTCGAGAAATACGAGGTCATACACTATTGCGTACCCAACCTTGCTTCTCGCGTAGGACGTACAGCAAGTATTGCCGTAAGTAACATCCTAACGCCACTTTTACTGAAAGCAGGTTCAACAGGTTCGATAGAGCATGTCCTGTTTAGCGACAGCGGTTTGCGCCACGGAGTGTACACTTACAAAGGCTGTCTAACCAATGCTTATCTGAGCGAACGGTTTGGTCAAAAGTTTACGGACTTGTCGTTACTGATTACTTCGAACATGTAGACTCAACTAAGCTGTGTCTCGTACTAGTGTATCTATCGATATACAGAAAATAGAAATAGCCCACATCGCAAGCGATGTGGGCTATTTCTATTTTGTAGAATGTACTATTTAAATACTAGAAGAGGTTAATTCGAATGGTCTCAATTCTATCCTTGACAACGGCACTAAGCAGGTAAGAACCTTTTGGGAGTTGGCCCAAGTCAAGTTGTCCATTTTGAACAGTGGTCGTAGATATTTGCTGACCTAAATTATTGGATATATTAATTATCGTTCGGCTTGGTAGACCGACAAGTGTGAGAACTCCAGTTGAAGGATTAGGATAAACTTGAATTGTATTATTGAGGCTCTCTTTCACGCTACTTACAGGCCCCGCTGCGACAAGTGCTTCGATCAAAATATCATCAAGCTCGTAGCTGTAGTTGGCGCCAAAACCACGGTCTAAGTCCCAACGAACTACATAGTTTCCGTCCTCTCCTACATCTGGAATCACATAACTATCATACACGAAGTCTGGTGTCGCACCCCAGTATCCTGGTGTGCTTGAAGGGTCGTTTGTGCTTGTTTGGCGTGTACAGATAGCATCGTATCCAATAGAGCTATTTCCTCCATTTAATGACACGTTAGGGTGGTTGGATGCAAATGCATATCGGTGAGCATAGGACACACGGATCGCTTTGATTCCGCTATAAAGCGTGTTCGGTATTGAATACCTTGTAAAGGTGAAGTTGCCTGACGTTTGAATCGCTCGAGGATGAAGTGAACTATTCGTCTGAATTACAGTAGCTCCAAATAAACTATTTATTGTATCCATATTTTGCTCGAATAAAATTTCACTTTTATAAACAGGAAGATATTCAATTGTCAACGGTTTGACGTGACCTAATGTCGGGAAGGAGATCGATAGTTCTTGAATCTCACTTGGCAATGTTCCTAGAATGCGGTAAGGGATTGCAATCTCCGTCGATGCACCCGCAGTTAAGGAAATAGAATATGAATCCTGGTCAAAAGTAATTGCAGGATCAGCGGACATGATGCTAAGCGTAGTTGTGCCATCAATAGGACTGATATTAGCAACAGTAATTAACAGCTCCCCCTCTGGTTCTAAGAAGTCATTCTTTACTTCAGCAACTGGTGTGAAATGTGCAGATTGAAGCGCTCGCCAATTCATCAAGACGGCATCCTGTGCAAAGGGTATGATAGATTCCTCTGGAGGGAAAAAACCGAAACGTCGTTGACCAACTTCAGGGGTACAGGAAATAGCTAGTGTCTTGCCTGGGGACTGGTGTAAGCTGAAGTGATCATCAGAATTTCCTGAAGCAACATAGCCTACGGTTTGTGGTGAATCTCCAACACCGTATCGATTGTCGCGGCGCATGGCCCACAATAGTTGCTGGTGAGTTTTCGCACGTGTCTCACTCGTGAATTCTTCCAGTTGAGGTTGAATAACAAGGTCGCTGTAAGAGTGAGCGTTTAGAATTGTCGTAAAGGCCAATTGGCGATGCAGGAAATCTAGTGCTCTAGTCTCTGGTTCGCTAAGAGGCCCCGGTCCTGGATATATGTCACTACTGGAATCAGGCGAGGTTCCAGGGCCGCCAAAGCCATACGCGTAATTTCGATTGAGGTCTACGCCAAAAGTAGTGTCTCCATTTGGCCTTCTGTTTTTCCTCCAAAATCCCAGGTCGATTCCAGATTCTGCTCCGTTGAAGGCATAGCCGTCGGGATTGACTATCGGCACCAGGTAGAGTTCTGTATTGTCTATTAGCCAAGTTGCCTCCTCGTCGACACCATAGTTTTCAAGTAGCCACCATGCAAAGTATACCTGTTGGATCAGTGACATCGGCTCTCTAGCATGGTGCAACGCGTTGAGCATTATTCGAGGCTCATTCTCTTGCGTGTCTGCATTGTCACTTAACCGGAAGTAATTGATCTCACGACCTTCAAACGTGAGGAAGGTGTCAATGGCCATTCGCTCAGAAATCAAGTCAGGATAAAGACGTCGCATCTCGCTAAAGGCATCCCAGGTGTCAGTGAAGGAGTAGTAACCCCTGTTCATTGAACCGGTCTCAAAGTTTTGAGGCGTTTCAATAGCAAAGCGTAAAGGAAGGGTGCAGTTATCGTCACTTCTTGCGCTGAGTTCAGCATGGTAAGGTGTCGCCTCGATTTGGCGATATCCAAGTGGACTTCTAGCCAGCGCGACCAAGTTCACATCAAAAGCAGGCAATTCTAGACTGTCTCCAATCCAGCGAACACCATGATCAGGTGCTGCGCCATACTTTATCGCAAGCTCCATGTCTTGATTAGGAACATGGATACGGACAGTGGGGTAGTGGTACTCTGTTTGTGCTTTCGCCCAAACAGGAAGTAGTAAGAGAACAACGAGACTTAAGATCAAGCGCATGCTGCTAAGCTACTTTAGGAAGTGCAAAGCAATTGTCAGGTGTAATCTTGTCTTGCAGATCGTCGTCTCCATTACACAAAAAAAGCCCCGACAACGCTTGCGTTATCGGGGCCTTTTAAGTTTTGGCGACGCTAGTCCCGTAGGACTGCGGGAAAGCTGAAGCTAAATGCTTACTTCACAACAAACATCCAGCTGCTCATGCGGCCTTGCTCGTCGCGTAACGTAAGCGCATACATTCCTGCTTGGCTGATTGTGCTTGGAAGCTCATAGCGTTGTGATATGCCAGCATGCTGAAGCTGCTGCTCGGCAAGGATGTTACCGTTCATTCCAGTTACTTGGTAAGTAAGCTGCCCAGCGTCCAATCCATCAACGTCAAGTAGTAGTGCACCACCATTTGTATTGAGGGTGTTCACCAAACGTGCAGCACCTGCAGGGAGCTCATTGAGTCCACTTGTAAGGCGACGAGTAAACGTCACCTCAGAAAGAGCACTGTAATCAATCAAACTACCATCAGTAGTCGCAGCACGGTGATAAACAGTAGCCACCTGACCTTCAGCAATGCCGAGGTCCATGAGAAGCGTGTCGATCTGTGCAAACGTGAAACTGATGCCACTAGAATCTGAAACTTGAGACTGGAATACAGGCATCATTGTCGTGTCAGCGTATAGCTGCCAGAAAGAACCGAAGTCTTGCTCTGTATCAAATTCTGCACCTGCAACCCAATCGATAGCGGCAACCGTGCTACCATCGGCACTTCCTAGGTCAACCATCATTCCGTCGCTAGGGAATCGGAAAAGTGGTGAAGCTTCTGGGTACTGGTTCTCACTCATCAGCATCTGTCCACGAATGGCTCCAGAACCTGCATCGAGCGTATGTACGTTGGCGTAAATGTCACCATCAAGAAGCTGAGCAATCTCGGCACTAGACAAGGTGAAATTATTCAGTACGGGATTTAGTACAGCCGATGTTTTAGCGCTGTCTAACAATAGCTGAAGTGGAGTAACGATTCCTCCCGTTTGTGCTACTGTTGCGCCGTGAAGGTGAGCTCCACCAGCAATTGAGGTGTCAATTGCAGAGCTGAGGTCAGACATTGAGCCAGAAACCACAAGATTGGTACCATAGACTTCCCCATGTAGATGCCCCGTACCTGTACTCAATCCTTGCATGCCCGTGTAGGGTACCGTTACATCAGGATTCAAAACCGTATGTGTTACGTTATTTGCGAGTGGTCCAATTTGACCACGAAGTTCTCCAGATGGAACTGCTTGACTATGGATGTTTGCATAAGCAAATCGCAGGATGAACGAGTCGATCAAAGCGTTAGTCACGGGGAGTATGTTGTTCTGACGGAAGAAAACGCCGTCAGTTGCTCCTACTGAACCTCCCGAAGAAAGTGACGCAATAATATCGCCTGTGGCACCCGCGGTATTGCCATGAATATGTGAACCTCCTGCAATGTTTGGATCGAAACCTCCAATGTCATTGAAGCTACCTGAAAAGACTACTTTATCTTCATATAGCTCGCCCATCACAGCCCCATTTGCTAAGGATAATCCATTTCCAGGAACAGCCTGACCTGCTGCCATGATTCCGTGAAGAAGTACATTCGAACGTGGAAGAATTTGACCACGCACTTCGCCTGTAGGGTAGTCTTCTGTGTGAATGTTGTAGTACAATCCTCCAAATCGCATTCCAGTAGCTTGCACTGGAGTGAGGAATTTTACGTTTTCCCAAGGGGCAATGATATCAACATTTGAAAGTGCTTGAAAAGTCACTTCTTCTTCGATACTTCCACTTTCTCCAGCAAATCCAGAGTGTATGTGCATGCCTCCAGCAATGTTCACGTCAATAGGTCCAGAGAGGCCGAAAATCACACCTGTTGACTCAATTCGAGAAGTGTAGTACTCAGTTATGATGTCTCCACTCGCTCCAGAGTTGGTAGCAGGTACAGCTTGACTTCCAGTCATTGAAGAGAAGAAAGCACGCTTACACTCGTGATAGAATTCACTATCAAAAGGTACAGCACTTCCAGTAGAGGTTACCCATCCAGCTCGAGCGCGAAGACGGTCCTTTAATCCTCTCTGCGCATCTGCCGTAGCAAAACGAGTATCAACCGGTAAGACACCGCTCGTGCCTGTCGGAGATCGAACATCATTGACTGGAAAATAGGTGAGACCTGGGGCTCCGGTAGTCGGGAAAAGAATCTCGACAAAAGGTACAAGTGGAATCGCAAGTAAATTGGCATTCCACCCGGAGTATGATCCTGATACCGAAATGGAATCTTCACCAGCAACCTTCTCTGCCATTACGCGCATTACACTTTGTGCAATCGGGAATGGAGTTGGATTACTATAAGAGACATAACTGAAATAGAGGTTGTTATTGAAGGAAACCATCTGGCCGCGAAGCTCGCCAGCCGGGTTGTTCTCAGAATGGACGTTGATGTATACGCGGCGATCTCGCATCGCTTGTACTAAAGTGTCTAAGCCTCCAGCGAGCGAGAACGTGTTGTTACTTGCCTCGAAAACGCCGTTGCGTCCTGTTGCGTCCATCGTTGGTGTAAGCGCTAGTGCAACCGGTCCATTTTGTCCGTGATAGCCAATGTGCAAATGCACGCCAGTGCCTCCAATAGGAAGTAGCTCACTTTCGATTTCGAAAGAACCGGAAATCGTCATCATTCCGTTCTCATCAATCAACGCCATAATAGCTCCGATGCCATCGCTGAGTACAGGACTATTCTGCTGGTCACCATACATCATCGCATCGAAAACCTCGCTGACGAGGTCGTCGGTGATGTTTACGATTTGTCCGCGAACTTCTCCTCCAGCCCAATCAAGCGTGTGCACATTCACATATGCAGAACCGTTGTCGAGCAGCGTTTCAAAGTTTGGAATGTCTCCAACGAAGTAAGTCGTATCAACGATTTCTGCATTGAAATCTGCGTCCTGTGTGATCCTAATAGGAAGCAAGACCGGTCCGTTTTGACCGATATACCCACTATGAATGTGTGCACCACCTGCCAACGCAAAGTCTACTGGACTGGACAGGTTCGTAATTTCACCTCCAATATCCAGTGAATCTCCACGGAGAGTCATGTCAATCAAGCCTTCCGCTTGAGTTGTGGTAGAAGGCACTTCTTGGTGACCAGAAAGTAAGGTCGCGTAGTCCGTTTGTGCGTTGCCCGTTAAGCCTAGGCCGGTAAGCGCTAAACAGGATAGTAAGAGTCTAAACATCTGAGATGGGTTTTTGAACCTGGCGAAAGTACGCCTCTAACATGATATGATGCTTTTTAATCATTTGTTCGCTAATAGAAGACCAATCAATAAAAAAAGCCCTTAACAGTCATGCTGTCAAGGGCTTTAGTTTCGAGTAAGAAGTAGAGAAGGACTACATCAATTGCTCTAGTAGACTCTCTAAGCTCACCTTCTCTTTTACATGCATCGCTACCTCGCTGATCGGCATACGAACTTGCTCAAGCGTATCGCGATCGCGAACAGTCACCGCATCGTCTTCCAACGATTCAAAGTCGACCGTTACGCAGTATGGCGTACCGATTGCGTCCTGGCGACGGTAACGGCGTCCGATCGCGTCTTTTTCGTCATACTGACAAGGGAAATGAAGCTTCAACTTGTCGAAGACCTCTTTTGCCTTGTCCGTCAACTCTTCGCGATTCTTAAGCAATGGAAGTACCGCAACTTTCACTGGCGCAATAGGTGCTGGAATCTTTAATACTATTCGAGTAGAGTCTTTGCCATCTGCATCAGGAACCGTCTCTTCTTGGAGTGAGTTCGTCATCACAGCGAGGAACATACGGTCGCAACCGATCGAAGTCTCAACTACGTAAGGAACGTAACTCTCATTCGTCTCAGGATCGAAGTACTGAAGCTTTTTACCAGAAAGCTCTTGGTGTGCCGTAAGGTCAAAGTCTGTGCGTGAGTGAATGCCTTCTAGCTCGCGGAAGCCAAATGGGAACTCAAACTCGATATCGGCCGCTGCATTCGCATAGTGTGCAAGTGCATCATGGTCATGGAACTTGAGTTTTTCAGCTGGATGACCAAGCGTACGGTGCCACTTCATGCGTGTCTCCTTCCACTTCTCGTACCATTCCATTTCGGTGCCTGGCTTCACGAAAAATTGCATCTCCATCTGCTCGAATTCGCGCATACGGAAGATGAATTGACGCGCAACGATCTCATTTCTAAAGGCCTTTCCGATTTGAGCAATTCCAAATGGAAGCTTTTGACGGGTCGACTTCTGAACGTTCGAGAAGTTGACGAAGATGCCTTGTGCCGTCTCTGGTCGGAGGTAGAGTTTGCCCGCCTCACCAGCAATGGCTCCGAGTTGAGTCGAGAACATGAGGTTGAACTGACGTACGTCTGTCCATTCGCGTGATCCACTTTCCGGATCAGCAATTTCTAGCTCGACGATAAGGTCATAGAGCGCCTGCATATCGCCAGCATTGAGCGCTTCGCCCATGCGTTTGAGTGCAGCATCGGCTTTCGCCTGATAGCCCATTACTCGTCCATTAGTAGATCGGTATTCAGCTTCATCAAAGCTTTCGCCAAAACGTTTTGCCGCCTTAGCTACCTCTTTGTTTGCTTTCGCCAAAACCTTCTCTGCATATCCTTCGATAAGCTGATCGGCACGGTAGCGCTTCTTCGACTGCTTGTTATCAATGAGTGGATCGTTAAACGCATCCACGTGACCCGAAGCCTTCCAGACCTGAGAGTCCATGAAGATCGAAGCATCTAGTCCTACAATGTTGGAGTTAAGACGAGTCATTGCCTCCCACCAGTAGCGCTTGATGTTGTTCTTAAGCTCTACACCATAAGGGCCGTAATCGTACGATGCCGATAGTCCGTCGTAAATTTCGGAACTCTGGTACACGAAACCGTACTCTTTACAGTGGGATACGAGGCCTTTGAAGTCAATATTTGCCATGGCGGAGTTTCTTGAATTGGCCGCGAATGTAGGGTGTGCTAAGGAGCTTAGCCTACTGTGTTTCAAGGAAACGCTTACTTCTCCTTCTTATCAGCAAGTAGAAGTAGCCATGCAAGACCCAATTGGGCAATCCCATACGTCAACATCACAGCAATACTTAGCTGCGTGCCGTACCCTTCAGGGAGCACAAACATCCGCAAAGCGATCAAGCCGTCTGAAAGCACAAAGAGCACTGCCCCCCACTTGATAGGAGTAGTCAGTGCTAGTTTTGGTTGCTTCCTGAACTTGTTGAAGGAAAGCGAGAGCATAAGCATTGCGAGCAAACACGTTCCGTAAACACCAATGCCTATGCGTAGTGTGATGTCAGCTGCTGTCGAAGCAAGGCCCCATTCCACGGCAGATACAATGGCTATGATTGTCAAGATAGCGGGTACGCTAAGTTGCGCACCTTTGGTCCAGAGGAGCCTACAGTAACTAAGCTGAGCGATAAGAAAAGCGCCCATACCTGCCAAGAAAAAGACCTCGGCGCTCCACTGGGGTAGCAATAGAATATCTCCGATCCAAGAAAACAGAATGGCTATCGTCCAGCCTGTTGGCACGGACTTGACAGCGTTTTTACCCAGAAGCCAAAGCACAGGCATCAAGGCAACTTTGGTGATCGCGATCACTGTCGGTCTCCCAAAGGCAAGCGCAAGCAAGTGAATTGCCACTGCACCTAGAAATAACATGAGATCCCGCTTCCGAAAAGGGGAAGTGCGCTGAGGTGCAGGTGTAGTATGCACCTCAGCGTCTACTTGAGTTGAAGGAACCAACAATTAATCTTCTCCTCGCATCACGAGAAGTGGTACCTCAATGACATGCGCAACATCAGCAGCACTACTGTGCGTGAAAAGACGCTGGAAGAAGCCACGCTTATGGCTTTGCATTACAAGCATGTCGGCGCCGCGTTGCTTCACGTATGCACCTATGTCAGACTCAAAATCGCCCTCCATTAACTCAAAGTGCATGTTTGGACGGCTCGCATAACGCTCGCGCCACTTGCTCATGATTGTACGAGCAGCATCTGCTTCTTTCTCATCTTCATGAACGTTGACCACAAAGAGGTCAGCGACCATGTTTTGACGCCATTCTTGAAGTTGTTCGAGCACTACCTCGTCCGCATGGTCGAGATCTGTTGCGAAAACGATTTCCTGAATTCCTTGGAAGTCTGCTTGCGGTGGAATAGCCAATACAGATGTATCTGCCTCTCTGATTAGACGGTAAGCCAAGCTACTGAACTGCTCTCCGCCTGCTTTCGCTTCGCGCAAACCAATGACGAGAAGGTCGTAGTCTCCGTTTTCAATTTCATCGATTATTCCGTCTCCAGGATAGTCAATGTCGGTCTTGTAGTCCACGATAACGTCAGTGAGTGTTGTTCCTCTGATGTCTCCAATAAACTTCTCGAGATGGTTCTGGACGCGTTCGCTTTTAACTTCATCGCTGTCATCTCCCATGGTCAGCGTAGGCTTTCCAAAGGCGTGATAGACGGTCAGTTTAGCCTTGAAATTATCGGCAATAGCGAGCGCAAAGGCAGCTACGTTAGCTGCTGTAGGTTCGAGGTCGGTCGCGAGAAGAATGTGTTGCATGAGGTTTACTTGTCGTTGAGGTGTTGGGTGGATAGGTACCTAAATTGCCGTTTATTACGTTTTAGCGTAAGCGGAAAGAGCATTACCAACCGGCAACAATGTAATACCTCTGCGGCGATGCTACCTTCCTGCCCATCAACTACTTCACATGATTCGTTCACTTCTCGTTTTTTCGACCTTTTTACTTCTTGCAGCTTGCACGCCTAAAGCAACCCCTGGTGTTTCTCCGACTGATGGTGGAGCGACCGTAAAAGGCGAGCAGAAAATGAAGAAAGAAGTAAGTGATATGCCTAGCGATGGCGTCGAACAGGTTTTCGTTGGCCTTTATCGCCAAGAAGATGGTCGATTGGAGTTCATCCCATGTGATGAGCCAACCAAAAAGTACTGGGTGCTGGGCGAGACGGAAAGACTTACGGACCTATACGAAAGTGCAATTAGACAAGGATATGAAGGACAGAACGTGGTTGCGTCCGTGCGTGGAACGCTGAAAAAGGCAAAACCAAGTAAAGGAGCAGCAATGGCCAGTCCATATGATGCGCAGCTGTTCGTCAAAGATGTTGTCAAAGTCCGTGCGAAGAACTTCAGGAACACCTGTGTGCCTTTCGACTTTTGGGGACTAGGCAACGAGCCGTTCTGGTCACTTCAAATTTCTGAAGCAGAGGGCATCATTGAATTTAGCAAAATTGGCGCACCTACAGAGGTCGCCAAGTATGTCAAACCTAGTATCGAGAGTGATGGATTACGCAGCCGTTACTTCATGACATTTCCGAGTGGACAGCGCATGAAGGTGGCAGTGACCAAAGAGAAGTGTGAAGACTCCATGGCAGGTAATCCGTATGAGTATAGCATTGAAGTAAGCTACAACGGTGAGGTATTGCAAGGGTGTGCAACTAAAAATAAGCTGTAAGAAGGCGTTCGCGAGTTTAATCTTGCGAGGTGAAGCCTTTGTAAGCCATGTAAAGACCTCCGAAAATTGCACCGTAGAAGATTCTTCCTCCGCCTCCAGATGAGGCAGCATAGATGATTGACCCTAGTGAGATGGCAATGCCTACACAGGCGATGATTAATCCTGATTTCGCGGATTTTTCTGCGACCTCTTTTGTTTCCATTTTTTTAGCAACTAATTGAGAAGAAAATACTTCAATTTCTTCCTGAGTTAAGCATGGGTGAGAAAGCTCATTTGTCCATGTATGCTGCTTGTCACCTCTTCTGATTCGCGTTACAATTTCAGTTTTCAACTCGTGAAAGGAGTCCATTTTTACTCCGCGAACGGCATCGTCGATCCAGCCGTCTGAAATGTTGGGATGCGCGTTTTTAATGTCCTCAATACTCTTGCTATCAAGGAGTATTTTTCGAACGCTTATCTTAGTTTTTGTTTTGATCTCTTTTGACGCTTGAAACAAGATATCTTTTACATCTTTTCCATATAACGTCTCAGATAGTTCAGCTTCTAATGCTTCTTCTCGTTCACCATTGGTTAGTCGAGTCGAAACGGTGTCTATAAGGTTGAGTCTTTCTTGGTAATCCATAAATTAAGGTTGAGCCTAAATATAGTTAGACTCAACCTTATGGACACTATCCAATCTCCAGTGAGCACAGCAGCATCTGCTGTAACGCATTGCGCTGCAAAATCTCAATTCACATAACCATGACACTCAGCGCACCAACGTCACATCACCCTTCTCCAATCTTTCTTCCCCTTGCGTATTTCGAACGCGTGCGATCCACGGGAACACGGCAGGATTTGCAGGTTTGCCTTGATAGTTGCCGTCCCAGGTCTCTATAAGGCCGTTGGCGTTGCGTGTGCACGGACATGCGCCTTTGTACACCATCGAACCCCAGCGATCGTAAATTACTAGTTCTAAGAGTTCAACATCGGGAGGCAGCGCGATTTCAAAGAAATCATTGTTGCCGTCACCGTTGGGAGAAAAGGCGGTTGGGGTAGCAAAAGTGCTGGCCTCTTTGTTTTCGCGATTGATAAGCAAGGATGCTGTTTGAGTGCAAGGAGCATCTCCGATTTCAACGGTTAGCCTTCCGGCAAAACCTGCCATCACCTCCACAATAGAACAGTCTGCACAATCAACTGCAGTGGATGGTTGCCAGTCAAATGTGAAAGTGGCGAGACTGTCTAGGTTAAGCGAAAATCTTGCTTGTGCAGCTAGGGTAGTATCGGTTTGTAATTGTACCAGCGGAGGAGTTGGTGTTATGCCCAACTCAATAGTACTCGTCGAATCACAGCCCTGCACACTCGAAAAGGTCTGCGGATAAGTGCCCGACGCATTAACCCATTCTTGATGGATGAATGCCGAATCGCACGCAGCCACGATTGCGGTTGTGTTGACCGATTGTTTTAGCGTAAGCTGGATAGTATGCGTAGAATCACAACCTTGAATGCTTTGAAAAGTCTCTGGGTAGTCACCACTTGCAAATTGCCATTGCCCCGCCACAAAAGCAGAATCACATGCACTGAGTTGCTCGGAAGTAGTGAGTTGACTATTGATGGTTAAG
This sequence comes from Saprospiraceae bacterium, assembly GCA_045110575.1. Taxonomy (GTDB): domain Bacteria; phylum Bacteroidota; class Bacteroidia; order Chitinophagales; family Saprospiraceae; genus CALDTK01. The sequence continues at coordinate 99,719 of JBGCGF010000013.1, read as the reverse complement.
GTTACTAGGCTGGTTGAATCGCATCCTTGTACGGTACTGAAGCTAGCAGTGTATTCTCCTGTACTCGTGATCCAATTTCCATGCACGAGAGCAGAGTCGCACGCACCAATTGCAGTAGCTGTTACTATAGATTGCGAGAGCGTCAACTGAATAGTGCTAGTTGAATCACAACCTTGAGTAGTATTTAAGCTCATAGGATATTCTCCGGAAGTGAATACCCAACTCCCATGCACGAGTGCTGAATCACAAGTACTCAATGCTGAAGTTGTTTGAATAGAAGTATTGATCGTCAGTTGAATAGTACTGGTAGAATCACATCCCTGCAAGTTCTGAAAGGTTTGCGTGTAATCATCGGTCACAAACTGCCACTGACCATGCACGAGTGCCGAATCGCAAGCCGTGACTTGATCAAACTCAATTAGTTCAGGGCAGCATTGGTTTACATAAAGCCAAAAGGTATCGCGATACATACGACAAGGATGCTCATGCAGTAGTGCGATATAGCGCACTGGATCTAGGCCTGCGGTCGTATCAAAGGCAAGGGTAAGTTGAGGGGTATTATCGGCAATCATTTCGATGCCTGGCCCTAGTTGGTAGGAAATGTTGGTTAGCTCCTGGTAGCAGTTTTCTAGAATTTGATAGTCGAGTGTATCACCGCAGGCAACAAAATTATCACCGGCAAGTTTGGGCTGGCGGAGTATGGGGAGGTCGATTGGAGCATGAGGCGGGTTGGCGCCTGCGATCACCGCAGGAATCCGAGGGTAGGTTATACATCTAGCTCCACTAGGGAAAGCATTGGTGCTTGGATCGATAAATGCTTGCCAGCGATCTGGATAGTCAATATATTTTAAACTGGCGCCAGGTCCTCCATAGATGCGGTTATCTGGGCCAAGTGCAATGCCTGCATTCCTTGAACTATTAAAAATTTCTTCGGCCTCACCGTGTTGGAGATTCCCTGAGAAGTCAATCTTATAGCGATGGATATCACGGTCAAAAATAAATCCTGTAGGGCCATCCTTTAAGCCATAGAGGTACGCCCCTTGCGGAGAGAAACAAACAGCCCCACCCCCTGCCCAGAGTAAATTGCTATCAAGCTGCACGGGATTTGAGCCTTGACCAGTACTGCAATCAAAATCCATGATCCAGTGATCGCCTCTAACGGTATCTGTATTTGACGAGGCGCGCACTGCCCAGCCGATGTGCTGCCCAGACGGTGAGAAAGCAATTCCACTTTGCTCTTCCCCTTCTCTCCAACCAAAAGTAGCGCCGCCTAGAGAATTGACAGAGGGCTCAAGGCTTTGGCTGTTAAGCCTGTAGGTGCGAATAGCGGAAGGGCTGTGTACCCTTGAGGCTACCCACCAGCTCTCTCCATCGGGATGTCGTATAGCAGCCCAGCCTTCAGTAGCACGTCCATGCAGCACACTATCGCGTAGGGTAAAACTGTCCAATTGAGCATCATAAATAGAAAAGTATGCGGGTAGGTTATTCTCCCAGGCACTATCTACAGGAGAAGAAGGTGCTCTAGAGGCTTGACAATGAAAAATAAAGATCTTATTAGTATCGCTAGGTGAAGGGATCATCATATGTTGATAGACAGAAACCCCCAAATTTCTACCGGCGCCACTCGTAGAATCCGACCCAAGTGTCACCCCATTTGCGAGGAGCGCATAGTCTCCGCCTCGCACCAATTGATTTCCATCAAAAATGAATTTTGGATTTCCGTTGTGGTAAGAGATTGTCGATAAATGCTCAGATCCAGATGAAGTTCTTGCACCTCCAGTAACAACTGTAGCAGGGGCACCGTGTTGGCTTGCATTGGAAAAGTTCACATAGGATGAATCGTAATGTGTTGATTCCCAGCGAGTAGCGACGGGGAGGGTGTCGCATTGGGCATGGGGCCCTTGAAGAAAGAACATGCACATAAAGCCCCCGCAGATTAACCATCGGAGGGCTACTAGTCGTTCATCTATTCTAAATACGTGCTTCATTTACGATTGCTGTAGAAGCATGAAATTACGATAACTCAGCGCACCAACGTCACATCGCCCTTCTCCAATCTTTCTTCCCCTTGCGCATTTCGCACGCGTGCAATCCACGGGAACACCGCAGGGTTTGCAGGTTTGCCTTGATAATTGCCGTCCCAGGTTTCAATGAGGCCGTTTGCATTGCGTGTACACGGGCAGGCACCTTGGTACACCATCGAACCCCAGCGATCGTAAATTGCCAATTCCAAGAGTTCAACATCGGGAGGCAGCGCGATTTCAAAGAAATCATTGTTGCCGTCACCGTTGGGAGAAAAGGCGGTTGGGGTAGCAAAAGTGCTGGCCTCTTTGTTTTCGCGATTGATAAGCAAGGATGCCGTTTGACTACAAGGAGCTTCTCCAATTTCAACGGTTAGCCTTCCGGCAAAACCTGCCATCACTTCCACAATAGAACAGTCTGAGCAATCAACCGCGGTTGGTGGTTGCCAATCAAAAAGGAAGGCTGCAAGGCTGTCTAGATTAAGCAAATATCCAGCCTGAGCAGGCAAGGTTGTATCTGTCGGCAATTGAATTATTGGTGGAGTCGGTGTAATGGCCAACTCAATCGTACTCATCGAGTCACAGCCTATCGCACTCGAAATGGTCTGCGAATAAGTACCTGAGGCATAAATCCATTCTTGATGAATGAATGCAGAGTCGCAAGCGTTTATTATATCGTTTGTACTCACCGATTGACCCAAGCTCAGCTGAACAGTATGCGTTGAATCACAGCCCTGCACACTTTGAAAAGTCTCTGGGTAGTCACCACTTGCAAATTGCCATTGCCCCGCCACAAAAGCAGAATCACAGGCGCTGAGTTGCTCGGATGAAACGAGTTGGCTACTGATGGTTACGGTGATGGTACTAGTCGAGTCACACCCCTGCACAGAATTGAAGCTTGCAGGATATTCACCTGAGGTGTTGACCCAATCCCCATGCACGAGCACCGAATCACAACCGGCAATCGTAGAAGTTGTCTCCACCGATTGCGAGAGCGTCAGTTGTATGGTGCTGGTCGAATCGCATCCTTGTGCGGTAGTCAAGCTTGCGGGGTAATCTCCTGAGATAGTGACCCAGTTTCCATGCACAAGCGCAGAGTCACATACACTAAGAGCAGAAGTTGTAGCCACCGACTGCGAAAGCGTTAGTTGTATGGTGCTTGTCGAATCGCATCCTTCAAAATTCTGAAAGGTTTGCGTGTAATCATCAGAAGTATACTGCCATTGATCATGGACAAGTGCAGAGTCACAAGCTGAAATTTGATCAACATCAATGCTTTCAGGGCAGCATTGATTTACATAAAGCCAAAAGGTATCGCGATACGTACGGCAGGGATGCTCATGCAGTAGTGCGATATAGCGCACTGGATCTAGGCTCGCAGTCGTATCAAATGCAAGGGTAAGTAGTGGGGTATTGTCGGCAATCACATTGATGCCTGGCCCTAGCTGATAAGATACGTTTGTGAGCTCTTGGTAGCAGTTTTCTAGAATTTGATAGTCTAATGTATCACCACAGACTACAAAATTTTCACCTGCAAGTTTGGGCTGGCGCAGTATGGGCAGGTCAATAGGGACTTGAGGAGGGTTGGCTCCTGCGATCACCGTAGGAATTCGGGGGTAAGTTATACATCTAGCTCCACTAGGGAAAGCATTGGTGTTTGGATCAATAAATGCTTGCCAGCGATCTGGATAGTCAATATATTTTAAACTAGCGCCAGGGCCTCCATATATTCGGTTATCTGGACCAAGTGCAACGCCACCATTCCTTGAACTATTAAAAATTACTTCTGCACTTCCATGCTGATTGTTTAATGTCAAGTCAATACGGTAGCGATGGATACTACGGTTAAAAATTGGTCCGGTTGTATCATCTTTTAGACCGTATAGATAAGTTCCTTGAGGAGAGAAACAAACAGCCCCCCCCCCTGCCCAGAGTAAATTGCTATCAAGCTGCACGGGATTTGAGCCTTGACCACTGCTGCAATCAAAATCCATGATCCAATGTTCGCCCTTAATACTATCTGTATTTGACGAGGCGCGCACTGCCCAGCCGATGCGCTGCCCAGATGGCGAGAAAGCAATTCCACTTATTTCTGCTCCTTCTCTCCAACCAAAAGTAGAGCCGCCCATCGAATTGATGGAGGGCTCAAGACCTTGGCTGGTAAGCTTGTAGGTAAGAATAGCAGACGGGCTGTGTACTCTAGAGGCTAGCCACCAGCTTTGCCCGTCAGGATGTCGCATGGCTGTCCAACTTTCAGTAGCACGTCCATGCAGCACACTATCGCGTAGGGTAAAACTGTCCAGTTGAGCATCATAAATAGAAAGGTATGCGGGTAGGTTATTCTCCCAAGCACTGTCTACTGGAGAAGCAGGGGTACGATGAGCCTGGCAATGAAAAATGAAGATCTTATTAGTATCACGAGGTGAGGGTAGCATCATATGTTGATAGACAGAAACGCCTAGGATTCTATTACCATTAAGTGAATCCGACCCAAGCGTCACCCCATTTGCGAGCAGCGCATAGTCTCCTCCTCGAACTAATTGATTTCCGTTGAAAATGAATTTTGGATTGCCGTTGTGGTAAGAGATTGTCGATAAATGCTCCGAACCGGTTGAAGTTCGTGCACCTCCAGGAATAACGACAGCTGGGTTACCGTGTTGGCTTGCATTCGAAAAATCCACATAGGAAGAATCGTAATATGTTGATTCCCAGCGCTTAGCGACGGGGAGGGTGTCGCATTGGGCATGGATATTGTCGGACAAAAAAAACCAAATAAATAAGCACGTACAAATCATTGCTTTCCCAGCAATTTGACATGACCGAGAGGATACCGAGAAAAAGGTGGCCTTGTTAAGTAGGTCATTTTGGCTGGGATGCATCTCTCAAATATAGTGAACCGAATTGTTTACTGACTAAAATCTTTACTCTTGAAAAAACTAAAAATGTATTCCTTTAACGGCCGATTACTATCGGTTTTACTCGTCACCGTTTTTTGGTGTGCTTCCTCTATGGGGCAAAGTATTGAAACCAGTGATGAGTTTCCGTGCCTTGGTGATCTAGTGAACTATAATGTGGATCCACTACCTACTGGGCCTGGGCCGATCATGTGGACCCTCGATCCTGTTTTAGGGAATGTCTTAGATATTTCGACTGGTATTATTGCTATTGAGTTTGGCAATGAAGGTGCCGCTACGCTCACAGCAGAATACGGAGGCACCACCTTGACTAGAGCCATAAACATTGAACCTTCGGTTGATGCCCTGATTACCTCTACCCAAGGTTTTGATTGTCAAGAATATAATGGACCTCCAGGCCTTGTGCATTGTTTGCATAATGTATCAGATGTGTTTACAGCATCTCCGATGGGAGATGTGAGCTGGTCTTCAACTGGAGCAATTAATCTATCAAGCTTGTCTGGTCAATCCGTAACAGGAACCTACACCGGCGCAGGTAGTTTTTCGATTACTAGTAACGTCGTCTCAGCTAGTGGATGCGAAGACGAATACACCTATTTTGGAGTTGTTGAAGAAGTCCCAGATATCTCAATTACTAATAATGTCTACGATCCAGACCTCGACATAAATATCTGTTTGGATGAAACACTAATATTCGGCTTAGATCAAAACCCTGGCAGTAATATAATTGGCTGGAGAGTAAATGGTGTGCTTATACCAGGCAACATTTTGGACTATTCGTTCTCAATCCCAGGCCAATACACCGTAGAATTACTGGTGAGAACAGCTTGCAATTGCGAGCAAGTTACAGATGTTGCAATTGTGAATGTGGATGATAGTCCCAAGTACAACCTGATTTGTAGAGAAACAGCTTGCGCAGGTGAGGAAATTACCTACACCCTTGATCTCATTAACGGTGCAGGAAGGGATTGTCCAAATGTAACTTGGTCTGCTATCAATGGAACAGTAAGCTCAACCACAGGTTCTGTTATTACGGTTGTGTGGGATATGGTAACCATGACCACGGTAGGCCAGGTGATCCTTACACCGCCTGCTAGTTGCCTAGGCTGTTTAGAACCCACTGTTTTGGAAGTGCCGATCGTAGGTTCTGTGGTCGACGTTGAGGTTGATAGAGAGTGCACGGTATCTTTCGGGGTACTTTCAACAGCTTTCATGACTGGAGCAATTTATGATTGGAATTTCACAGATTTAACTCCTTTTGGCCTCACTACCTCTTCTACCGTGCAAGTGGGTGTTATGCAAGCTCCAAGCGGAGAGGCTGAAGTGATACTTTCTTATCCAGTAGGTGGTTGTCAAGCTACTGGTAGAGCCACCATATATAGAAAACCGGAATTGTCAGTTGATAATACGCTCTTGTGTAATGGCCAAAACTTGAGCATTATTTTCAATGATGCGGAAGCAGATAAATATGAAGCATCTTATTCAATAGGAACGGTAACAGGGGATTTAGATTTCAACCAAGGATCGCCGATCGTAATCACTATGACGGAAGTTGGGGACTTAACCTTGCGTATTTATGATTTTAAATATAATGGGGCGATAGATCCTCTTCCAGCTTGCGAAGATGTATTTAATATTAAAGTATTGGGCACAGATCCAATAGTTGCTTCTGCGATTACTGGCCCTAGAGAAATTTGCTTAGGAGGAAGTAGTGAATATACAGCAGACCCTTTTGATAGCGATTACATGTGGGAGGTCAGTGGAGGAACATTTAACGGAACTCCTTCTCCTTCAATGAGCACTACTGGCAGTACCGTATTTGTTGAATGGGGCCAAATGCCGCCATATCAGTTGACGGTCAAACGAATTGAAGGTGGATGCGAAAGTGATCCACTCGTTATTGATGTAACACCACTCGATTTATCTGGTCTAACAAGTGAAATTGAGTATCTCCCTGGGTTTTGTATTGACAATCAAGACCCCGTCATCTTCACCTTAGCTTGTGGAACAACAATGAGCCCTTGTCAATCCGGGACGGACTACGATTGGACAATTGATCCACCGAATGCTGGAAGTATAGTCTCTGGCCAAGGAACTTCAGAAGTAGGAGTCCTTTGGCATGTTACTTCTGCAACAATGCCTAGTATTACGGTTGACTACGATTTGTGTAATCAAGCTCAACGCGTAAGTGAAATTGTAACCTTAGAGCTCCCAGGGAGTGCTGGCATGACTATCGATCCAGCAGTGGTATGCAGTGGAAGTGGTAGTACATTTACCCTTACACCTAATGGCACTTTGGCTGTTGATAAGGTAGATTGGGTACTTACAGATAGGGCAGGTAGCATCTTCGAAAATCTTAGCTCGGGTCTGACGTGGGTCTTTGATCCAGCAGACTTTAATTCTCAGCCAGTTTTTGGTACAGCTCAAGTAAAAGCTACTGTTTATTATGATGACTGTAGCTTTCAAGATGTAGTCTTCGGAGATGTTGAATTTCTCTATAACCCAGGAGTGGAAATTGCTTCATTTTATCTAGGTCCTAGGTGTATTCGAGGTGTGGCTCAAGTAGTAGATGTTAGACTATCTACCCCTGCTTCTAGTTCTGCATCGGTAGGTAATTACACTTGGACTAGGGTATGTGGAGGAGTGACCGAAACACTAGGTGCAGGGCCGAACGTAAATGTGATCACTGTTCAAATTGATCCTGATGTAGACTGCGATTATTTCCTTACGGTAGATCGAGCATATACGGTTGGGGGTGATATTATTGAGTGTTCTATTACGCAAGCATTTCCCTTAGGTTTCGATTGCGATTCAGATGGATGCGAGGGTATTTGTCCGGAGATTACAGACATCATCAATCCAGGGCCAGGGAGTGCAATCCCTAAGCCTCCAGGTTCTATAGAAGCTTATTTAGAAGTGGGTGAATTTGTCAGACAAGCAACCTGTACTCCCTTTGTTGATATTGCGAATGATCCTGACATTGAAATTAGAGGCTTCACATACGAAGTGCAAGGTGTTCCTTCGGTTGGACAGTTTTTTGGATCTACTGGTGGCGAGCTTGAGCAATATGTGGATAAGTATACACCATTCGAAACGTTCTCATATCCTGGTTTATTTGAGCTGGTCGCCTATGTTGATGCAAACTACATAAACGATCAAAATATAAGCGTACAAGTATGTGGTGAGACCACGAAGCAAGTGGAGATACCCTATATCCCACACATGGATCACTATTTAGAGTGTGGAATGGGTGCTGAAGAAGGGAAGTACTTACTTCACGTTGAAGATTTGACAGATGTACTAGTTGCTGATAAGATTGGTTTGAATGATTATAATTGGGAGGTGCGTCCGCTATCAGGTGGACCTTTATTAGCCTTTGGTGGGAGTAGAGAAGAAGTCTTTCTTATAAATCAGCCACCGACTGAAATTCAAGTCGAAATATGTATGTCTCCACTTTCTAGTTTTGAGTACGAAAATTTTGGCGATTCTTATCAGGTGCAATACTGTGAGGTGATCACTTTGCCAGCAAAATCAAATGCTAATTTTGTGGTGAATGATGGCTTCCCGACTATCTGTGTTGAACAAGACTTTAGATTCGAAATCATAGGAGGTGTAGACCCGGATGCAGTGTATGAGTGGGATTTTGGAGATGGATCGAGTAGTTTCAATGCCGAACCATTAAAAGTCTATTCGCTGCCAGATACATATCCTGTAACGCTTACAGTGACTAATTCTATTGGTTGTAAAGTATCTGTAACACAGCAAATCATGGTAACCCCAAATGTGCTTGATGGCCAGATTGGTCAAAGTCCTAATGTCTGTAATTCTCGAACTTTATTGAGTTTTATTCCTGATGCAGGAAGTGCAGGTGACCCGCCATATAACTACTCCTGGCAGCCATTTTCTTCAACTGATCCGCAGGTGTTTGTTTCTAATACGAGCAGTGTTACGTTGATCGTTTCAGATCTAGCAGGATGTAGCAAAACGTTAAATGAAGCAATCATGGTAAATGGGGCGTTTAATAATAGCCTAGATCTACTTCAGTCGAGCTATTGCGCTACCGATGATTTGCAGTTCTTGCTTTCTGCTCCAACTACTTCTACTTATACGTACGAGTTGCTGTTGAATTCAACTGTAATTGACGGAAATTTTCAACCTAATTCTCCTTCACTTCATGTATTAGATTTGGGTGACGCAACCGTTAGTCCATTGCTAATCCTAGGGGCTGGGCTTCTCAATACGTTAAGTATACGAGTGCTTAATGGTTCTGGAGATTTTTGTGAAGATGCAAGTGTGTCATTTGAAGTTTTGGCTGCACCTGATCCTCCTGTAATTGAAGCAGATCTAAGTTGCAACCCAGCCCAAGTTTCAGTTATAACTTTAGATGGTTCTTCAGTTAACTGGTTGGTAAATAATTCGCTTTATCAAGTGAATTCTAATCAGCTCAATATTTCACCATTATTTACAAGTGGAGCAGTGCGGGCTGTGACTGTAGATGTGAATGGCTGCTCTTCTGGGCTGTCAAATTTTGAAGTCATTCCAGCCTTAAATTTACCGAATTTATTATCTGGTTGTATAACTGATTGTGCTGATGCACCACCTGTTTTATCTATAGGCTTTCGTAGCTTCAGCGCGTGGTCTTGGAATTTTGTACCAGAATCTGGGCCTATTCCTATGGGGTGTAACCCTCCTACTGGATCAGGTTTAGTTCAAGATTGGGTTGATTATCTCAACTGTGGAAATGGTCATTATTCACTTACAGTGAGGTACGAATTATTGAATGGAGAGTTCTGCGATATAGAGTCAGAGGGCTTTTGCCTTACTTGCCCTGCGTCATCTTGTAATGGCCCAGATTGGGTGGCGGAGAATACCGTATGCTTGACTTCGCCGACAGGGCGTGATCTGTATTACATCAACTACCATGCACGTATGGCTGATGGTGATCCTGGATTGATTGCATGTGTAGATGGCATTGTCGTAACGGGAGGAGAATTCATCGGGGATATCTACCTTGATAGTGAAGGGTCGTATTTCAACTTGGAAGGTCAAGTTCTAGTTGATCTTGACGAGCCTCTTAACGATGTGTGTATTACTATTCCTTATGTAGAGCCGGGTGGTTCTTGTGCTTCAGGAAATTACTGTGATGTGCAAGTCGTATGCTTGGGTGAAGAAGATGAAGAGCTTGACTGTGGTTTAGATCCTTGTGAATTTGAAGCGACTGTAGGTGGGACAAGCTTTATTTGTCCTGGACCAACGGGTAATTCAGCTATTCTTGGAGTTTCTCTTCAAAATGTTAGTGTACCAATACCTGCAGGATGTAATCCTAATAAGCTTGAAGTTCAGATCCACAGTGAGACTGGATCTATGAGTGGACAAGTGTCACCAGGTGGGGATCGGTACAACTTAGATGGAACTTACGATGCGAGTTCAGGGAGGTTTAATATCAGTGCTATCGGTCTTGATCTATTGGCGTACAGTGGGCAACGTCTCTTTTGTTTCAGGTTTGATGTCAAGTGCAATGGAGAGCGTGTGTGTTCTGCATCTCTATGCATTGAACTACCTGAAGATTGCACTCCGCCTGACAATGTAGTTGGAGAAAACCCCGAAGTCTACTGTGAAGGTGAGCAAGATGGAATGGATATCTACTTTGCATACATCCCTTTTGAAGATGCAATGGTTGAAGATTTAGGAGAATACGGCCTAATCAGTGCTTCTTTTGGCGCACATGCAGAATTGGGATCTGCAGATCCTACAGCAGCAGAAGTCCTTATCTACGCGCCTAAAGGAGTATCAGGTACTTGGATCTTATTTGGTAACCCAAAGGTTGAGCGTGAGACGATCAAAATGACTGATCGAAATAGTAAGGATAAAGAAATTGACGTATTGATTCCTCAGGAAGGTGATGTGATTCGTTACATCCGATTCCCTGATTGTGATGATTTGGGTAAGCGTTCTTCTAGACAGAGTAAGGCTTTAGAAGATGATGTTCAATTTGAGGCATTATTAAGTGTTGCACCAAACCCTGCAGCCGATCGGATAACACTTACAGGTATTTTGCCTGAATCGAGTTCTCTAAAATGGGGAAGTCTGCGCCTAGTTGGTGTCGACGGTAAGCAGTATAGTGCTGCTTCACTAGTCCAGACAGCTGATCGTGCCGAACTACTGCTTGTGAATTTACCTCCAGGCTGGTACAGTGTATCAATTCTCACGGATACTGGCCAACCCCTACAAGCTTACTTTATCAAGCAATGATACAGTAAGTAAGAATAGCTAAGTCTTTCAGAGGCGTCGATGAACTTCATCGACGCCTCTTTTATTTAAAGGATACGATGGTAAGCGTTTGCGAAATAAACAGATTGGTTTGAAGTCTGGTTATGCCCTTGTTTTTAGGTCGTTTCATCAAATCATCGACCGCTGTCAATCTATTCCGTCAGGTCGCTCCTCCCGCCTGCAATCGGGATGGCGATAGTCGTTGCGTGGCGAAATTCAATCCCGCAGTATTGCGGGATAAAATTAGGCCTCAGGCCGCCTACCCAATCTCCAACGCCCTCAACAACATCTTAGGCAACGCCTTATCCTCCGGGCGCTTCATCAAGTCAACGCTCCAGCCGAGCTTCTTGAGGATCGGCAACTTGTGCGTCTCGACAAACTCAATCAAAGCACCATCCGGATCCTCGCAATACGCAAAGCGTCCTGCAGCATCACCCATATCGAAACTCTCGCCGGTATCAACGGTAAATGGCTGACCGTGCTTGGCAGACAACTCCTTCAAGTCGTCCATTCCACGGATGTCAAAACAGAGGTGAATGAAGCCTTGATCGCCCCAATCACGTCCTTCAAAGATCTTGCGAGCGGCATAGCCCGGCGCTTGCACAAGTTCAATCTCAGCAGGGCCGAGTAGGGGAGCGAAGGCTCCTTTTCGTTGTGTGCTTGAGCGCAGCAACACGCGGCGCACTGCGCGATCCCCTCCTGGAAGGTTGACCAAGGCGCCCGACTCCGTAGTGTCAAAAACGACCTGATCATAGCCCAATACCTTTTGGTAAAAGACCATGCTCTTTTCAATGTCAGAGCAGCCAATCACTGCACCAAACACACCTCCAATCGGATGCTTGCGCTTGGTGAAATGAACCGCGCACTCTACCACCTCGTAAGGATTGCCATACAAATCACGGACCCAGAAGCTCTGCGTGTTGTCTGGACGCATCGTCACTTTGCCTAGCAAATCTGCGCCTCTGCGTTGGAGAAAGCTGTAAGCAACGTGCGCATCTGCACACTTGAGTTTGCCTCCGAAAATTCCGAGGTCTCCTACTTCAGCTTGGAAGAGGGGAGCGACTGGAGTACGCTCGGTGTATTGCCAGATTTCGAAGCCACCTCCGCCACGCATGTTGAGTGCAAGTATCGCATAACGCATACGTGCCTCACCTTGTGTGTAAGGAAGCATGCGATCGGCAACCGCATTTTCAGAGAATACTTGTACGCCAGCACCAAAGTGCGTTTTGTACCAAGAGAAGGCCACGTCAGCATTGACGACGCCGACACCGAGTTGTTGAATACCGCTGATTAGCATAGGAGAGAGCTTAGATCTGGGACAAAAAAAGGAGGAATCAAGATGTAATCTTGATTCCTCCGCGAAAGAACATAAAATTCAATCAACTAAACTGTTGAATGAATCTGATCTATCGTTCTACCGCTTCCATCATGTTTGGAGCAGTCTTGGCGTAAACACCACTCGCAAGCTTATCGCGAACGGCGTTGAACGCAGCGATTGTTTCTGTAATTTCAGAATCCGTGTGTGCTGAAGTAGGAATGAGACGCAATAGAACGACGCCTTTCGGTACAACAGGGTACACCACCATAGAAGTAAATATTCCGAAGTTGTTCCGGAGATCCTTAACCATTTCGGTAGCCTCATTAAGAGCGCCTTTCATGAAGACAGGCGTAACACAACTTCCCGTTGCTCCGATATCGAAGCCAGCCTCGCGGAGGCCTTTTTGAAGCTTGTTCACGTTGTCCCAAAGCTGCGTACGAAGCTCAGGCATGGTGCGAAGCATCTCGAGACGCTTGATCGCTCCAACCACGAGTGGCATTGGAAGTGACTTCGCGTAAATCTGCGAGCGCATAGAGTACTTGAGGTACTTGACGATCTCCTTAGAACCAGAAACGAAAGCTCCGATTGAAGCCATTGATTTTGCAAAGGTTCCGAAGTAGAGGTCGATTCCGTCTTGACAGCCTTGGTGCTCTCCAGCGCCGTAGCCTTCTTTTCCGAGTACACCGAAGCCGTGAGCATCGTCGACAAGGAAACGGAAGTTGTACTTTTCTTTAAGGGCAACGATTTCCTTGAGCTTGCCTTGTTGGCCGCGCATTCCGAAGACACCTTCAGAGATGACCATGATGCCACCACCAGAAGCTTCAGCTTTCACAGAAGCCTTCTTGAGCTGCTGCTCTAGACTTTCCATGTCGTTGTGCTCGTAAGCAAAACGTCCACCGATGTGCATACGGATGCCGTCATAGATACACGCATGGCAATCCTTGTCATAGACGAGAACGTCACGACGATCTACCATCGCATCGACGATAGAAAGAATGCCTTGGTAACCGAAGTTGAGAAGTAGACACGACTCTTTGCGCGTAAACTCAGCGAGTTGCTCTTCGAGTTGAATGTGCAGTTTGCTTTCTCCAGACATCATGCGTGAGCCCATCGGGTAGGCGAGGCCCCACTCCTTTGCAGCATCAGCATCAACTTTACGTACTTCGGGGTGGTTGCCCAAGCCTAGGTAGTTATTGACGCTCCACATAATTACTTCGCGACCGTTAAATCGCATGCGTGGACCGAGCTCTCCCTCGAGGTGAGGAAAGAAGAAATAGCCATGGCCGAAGTCGGCGTATTGGCCTAGAGGACCGAGGTCGCCAGTGCGGCGCTCAAACAGGTCAGGTACGTTGGTATCGCTCATATACTGTGCGTTTTTCACCAGGTTTTGTCGACGTCGGGGCGGGTAAGAAGTTTGCCCCAACGTTGGTTGTAAGTATGGACACGCAGGGTACTGTCACCCTTTGCGTCCTCAAGTGGATAGCCTTTTTCGACCCAGTCGAAAATGCTTCCGTATAGGTTATACACGTTTGTAAACCCTTGTTGTTGTAGCTTTCTAGCAACATTTTCGCTGCGGTAGCCTACGGAACAATATAGCACAATCGTTTTATCTCGATCGCGCTCCAAAATCCACGACGGAATCGCTTGTTTTGGCGAAAGCTGAATAGCACCCGGAATATGACTTACCGAGTATTCTTTCTGCTTTCGAGTATCAAAAATAGCAATGTCTTTGAGCCCCGCGAGACTATCTGCCCCAATTAAAGGAACATCGTAACGTAAAAGACTTGTTAGGCGCTGATCTAGAGCTGGATTTGTTGTACTCGGACGACCTACAGGAGGCGTTTGAGCGCAGCCAACCAGTGTGATAGCTGAAAAACAGACCATCCAAACGAAGGCCTTGATGCGGTTAGGAAAGATTTTCATTAAACGTTGGCAGTCAAAGCAGGTAATTGTGCCTTAGAGGCTCCTTCTCCAACGAAATCATCGATTCGACCTTGTGGAAGCAGAGGCGCTATTTCCGATTTTAACCAGTCATTAACCTGTAACTCGATCGTTTTCGGATAGAGGAGGTGAACGTTCGGGCCGGCATCTAGTGTAAAGCAAACAGGCAAACCCGAGCTTTCGCGAAAACGTCGCACAGCATTCACGACAGCAATCGTGTTAGGCTCCATCAAGATGTAGGGTGGAGTACTCTGCATCATGAGTGCATGCAAATCGAGCGCATCTGCTTCTACGAGTGTACAGAAATCGTCTAGTTCGCCCTTTTTCAGGATCTCAAGGAGTCTTGTAAAGCGACGGTTGGCAATCTCGTAGCGAACGGGTGCGTACGGCTGGTTGTCCATAAGACCGTGGCCTGCAGAACTACTCACTGATTTTTCGGCGCTACTCACAAGTAGAATCGAATCTCGATAATCTTGAAAGCTAGTGTGCAAGCTGTCCGCGATCGAAACGGCGTAGTCGTCCGAACTTCCTACTAAGCTTGGTGATGTACCCCAAGCTGCAGCTTTCGCGAAAACAGAACGAGCGGCACTGCCGCTGCCCAAACGAGCGATGTAGCTCGCTTTGCGATAGTGGTCTGCTTCAGAAAGCTTACCGAACCATTGTTCTTCTAGACTCACTAGGCAGGCCGCCAAGGCTGCCATCGCGGAAGCGCTCGATGCTATGCCTGCACCGTGTGGGAAGGTATTGTGTGTCTTGACCGTCCACGAAAGTTGTTCGAGAAACGGATAGCTCTTCGTGAGCTTTCCGAAGAACATTCGCACTCTTGCGGCAAATGCTTCACGCAACTCACCATCATAGTATAAGGACAATTGGATCCTTGAAGAATCGTCTTGATCCTTCGGTTGCCACGATAGTTCAGTGATCGTTTGCGCTACACTCAGTGTGAAACTCGCGTTGGGATTGCGAGGCAGCTGAACGCCATGCTTGCCCCAATACTTGACGAGGGCAATATTACTTGGTGCTTGGTAGCAAACGGAACCTGGCGTCGTCGAAGCGACGTCAATGAGCATGCGGGGGTTGTCGAACATCGATGCAAAAGTACATAGTCCTGTCGGGATGTTTGCTCTCACTCCCGTGAGGGCTACGATCGTGGTTATTGCGAAAAGGAATTCCTCAGATTTTTTGAAAGAAACCCACTGCGCGAGCGACTTCGTCACTCATTGCAAGGCGCCCTTGCGGGAGCGCGGGCATGTTGCTTTAGGGATTTCACATTGAAATTTATAAGTTTTCGCGCACCAATTTTATCATGCTACCATTTATATCATTGAGGATGGACACTTCAGGGTCTGTAAAATGTAGTGAAAGTGCAGTTTGTCGGTCAAATAGATTGATTTTTAGCTTTACTTCTGCGCATTAATTTGGATGTATGGACAGGTTTAGCGTATTTTAGTGTAAATTCTTTACTTTAAAAACTCATACACATGAAAACGCTTTCCGCTTTCCGCTTTAGCAATACTAATTTGTTTTACCGGTAGCTTAAATGCACAAGCAAATACAAACGATCCCATTCTTAACAGTTTGTGCAATTTTCTTATTCAGTCTAATACTAGTCCTAGCCTCGATTTCGTAAGTGGTTTTCATGCTCCTTTAGGTGGAGGCTTAGAAGCCGCTCTTCTTAGACCTAAAGGCAGCGGTGGTCCATTGCAATTGGGCTACCAAAGATGTTCACCGGCTCAGTTAGCATTCGTAGTCATAGATGATGGTTGTAATGGTGACGTGGATTTTACTCTCAATATTGACATTCCGACTCCTCGTAGCGGGCCAAATGTGTTTAGGGCAGGATTGATCACACCACACGGTGATCTTACCATATTGCAAAATTCGACCGCAAATGGTACAACAACCTTGGTTGTTAGGTTAGGTGGAAATCAGAACATAGAACGTTATGGCGCGATTGTTTTGAACTACACTATAGCCCCATTCGCAACAACCGAGCCCACGTACACTGCCGCTAGTCTCGTAGTTGACCGATCTATGGAAGGATGTGGAATGGCGGATCAAACCGTATGGAGCGATCTTCCTGATAAATTTGCACATTCTATTACGATTGCCTCTAGTGTTTACTTTGATGGAACAATTATAAGGGCGAACCAGTTAGGTCCAGGTAATGATGAAGTTTTAATATTAGGCAATCCAATTTATGTTGATAACTTTTGGCCTGCAGCGCGGGCAGGAGGGACCCGATTTGCGATGGCTCCCAATTCTACTTTAAGTTTTGGAGATGCCAATAATGTAGTTGCAGGGCTAACTGTTCCTAATGGAAGGTTTTTTCCATGTAGCACCCAGCCCTTTAATACGGTTGAAATCGGCCCCAATAGTGATGTGACCTTCTCAAATCCAGGGACAAATAGCAATGTGGAGCCACTTGTATTTGGAGCTACTACCGGTGTGACCGTACAGGCTAATGCTCAGTTTACAATGACTGATGGCGAAATACGCAGTTGCGTCACTGGTATTTCAGGAGTAAGAGCACAGTCCGTTACAGTTAGTAATGTAGATATAAATCAAGTTCCAGGTTCTGTTCCTAACTCTAGTTTTGTGGCAAACGGAGCTCGAGGTGCTGAAGGTATAAGACTTAGAACAACAGCTTCTAGCAGTCCTTCTGTAGGTCAATATAACTTCAACCAAGTTACCATAGACAATTTCCAAGTTGGTGTAAATTCCGGAATTGGAAATTATGGACCTTCAAATTTCAATTTCAGAAACTCGACGATAACAAATGTGGTAGATGGACTTAGTTTATCGAGAGGGTCTCAAGGCAGATATTCAGTTGTGAACAATAATATTACAGCTCTAAGAATTGGTGTAGATGTAGAGTTTAACAGGCGATCTGCGTTTGCAATTGTAAGTAATATTATTTCTGCAGGGATCGGAGGTGTTAACGTTAGGAATGTAACCGCCAGGAGTTTCGCTACTGTTTCGCAAAACACGATTACTGGAACGAATGCTTATGGAGTTAACTTGCAATCTAGAACTTTAGGTTATTTAGTGAATAACAATAACATAACGATGACTCCGCAAAGTGACTTTAGAGCATTCGGAATTGGTTCTTTTAGAAACAACCGAGGCAATGGAACAATTGCTGGCAATACGGTCATTACTGGAGACAACACGTTTAACTTTGGTGTCTTTGCGCAAGACGCCAGATTTCTTAATATTTCTACAAATTCGATCCTACTAACTCAATCTCAAAGCACTGGCGTAGTCCTTGCTGATAGCGATAATAGCAACACCAATTGCAATCAAGTTACTACCGTTCGGGCACCTGGAGGTTTGACAGCTGGTATGGAATTGAATAATAATTCAAGTGGTATACACAGCTGTAATCTACTAAATAACACTGATAAAGGAATGCAGGTTTTAGGTGGAAATGGTGGTATATCTTATACGAGCAATACGTTTAATGGAAACAGCATTGGCTTGCTTGTTGGTGGTGTCGCAAACTCAGATGATGGTTTATCTGACGTTTTGATTGGGGGTGTTCAGAATACCACGGATAATGTATGGGCAGATGGGGCTCAGGCAAGTCGTGTAGCAAGACACTCAACTAGGCCGTCTTTAAGAATTTTAAATATGTTTTCTGTAAGGCCACTAGCAACTTATTTTCCAGCCAACGGTGTGGGCGTAGATGCCAACGGTGCTCCACTACCTGTAGTATTTAATGCTATTCCTAGTTTAGATATTTGGTTTCAGTATTCTAATCCTTCAACAGCTCCAGCTGGCTGCCCTGCAGCATGCAGCGTATTACCTCCAAATTGGCCTGCTGTTCAACCTTGCCTTCCAGTTAAAGTCGCATCTCAAGACAGCGACTTTCCTTCTTTTCAACGGCAGCAAGCTCGCCTGAATTCAAAATATGCTGTTGGAGACGATCAGGCTCCTTGTGATGGTAATACTCTACCATGTTACCAAGAAATTGCGGACTTGGAACAAGAGTTTTATGACTTGTTTGGCTCTGCAATGGACCAAGAGACATACGAATCTTACCTGGCACTTTTGAATGAAGAACAAGCTTCGAGTGAAGGCACTTTTTCTGACGAACTTATAGACGAGGTACTATTACTAGTTGATTTGGATTCTCCAGAGGACACAGAAATTGAAAACGGTTTGTTGTCATTGTTAACTAAGCTTTCCGATTTCGAACCATGCGAAGAAGTTACCGCACTTTGGCAAGAGAGCCTTGCATTAGCAATTAAGCAGGAGTTGCCAGATGGTCTTTCGAAGTCTGAACAAGCAGACTTCAGTCAAATTGCCAATAAATGCGCAAGTTTTGAAGGCCCAGGGGTTCATATCGCACGAGCATCCCTCGGGCTCGCAATTTCTGATGGACAAACCTGTGATTCGGATCAGGATTCGGAGCAACTTGTTTTTCAGTCAAGGAAACTAGAGAAGGCACAATCTGTCTTTCCTAATCCTGTAAGAGCTGGAAGTGAGTTGTTGTTCGTTAAGTCTGTAACAGGATGGGTTAGTGTAACTGATGCCTACGGCAAACAGCTGGACATTCAGTACTTAAATGAAGAAAACTCTTTCGTACTTCCGAGCTCATTGACATCAGGGCTTTATTTCATTCGTACTCAAAACGGAGAATTCTCTAGTTCCATTGCTGTTTTTGAATAGAAAGCGTATCCGAAATATGGTGGTGCTTATTGTTATTTTTTCAATGGTATCCCAAACTTCCGCACAAATGTCTACCTATCGTCCAGATTTAATCTGGGCGATAGGGCAAGACCATTCAATCACCCCCTGTTTTGGAATGAACCAAATAAGATTTGATGGAGGGACAGTTGAAGTCTTCGATCTAGACTCTATTGGTGTCCAAAGCTTCGGCTTTTCTAGTGTGCAGTTCAATCAGCCTGAGTTCTCTTTGTACGGTAATTCCATCAGACTAACTCGAGGATTTAGTGATTTCATTCTGTCGCATTTAAGTTATGATACATGGAATTTTCGCAGGGATCCAAGTACAACTACAGGTTTTGGTTTTCAAGCAATACTGCCTTTGGGAGAGGATAAATTGTTGTACGTAAGTGAAACTATTTATGAGTCGGACGGAAGCACACCCTATTTATTTTATACTCCTGGATTTGTTGTAAGCTATTTATACACAGACTCTTTAGCGGACTCGAGTCCAAATCAGAATAGCGTAATAGAGACTAAATTTATTCATACAAATGATACACTTTCTGATTTTTTAGCTGAGCATATTTCTAATCCCCTTGGAGGTTGGTACGGGATTTCTAAGTCCTCAATGACTACTAACTTACCAATGTGGCAAATTGAAAGTGATACAACTTTTATGTTGCCTCCTCAGCAAGCATTTAATGTAGGAGACTATCGAGAAGGTTCAGTATTAGACATCACTTTTCGTCCTGCTGGTGATGTATTTGCGATCTCAGGGGAGCAAGGAGGAATCGATCTGTTCCGATTTGACCGTCTTACTGGAATTGTAGAACCTTGGGTGGAAATCTCAAACGCGCACGATCCCGATTTTGAGCCTTTCACTGTCGCCACCCGATGCGAATGGTCAGCAGACGGCAGATACTTGTATGTAACAACAGAAGCGAATCTCTTTCAATTCGATACCGAGGCGGCTGATATTGAGGCCTCTGCAGTTCAGATAAATGATCCAGATAATATTCCTTTCCGAGGTACCTATTATCAAATAGAACGCGGCCCTGATTGTCGCTTGTATGTAGCCCGATCAGGTACGGGTAAGACCTTAAGTGTGATTGACAAGCCGAGCCGTCCTGGTCGAGCTTGTGAACTAAAGGATAGTGGTCTTTTACTTCCGAATTACTATTTCGTGAGCATTCCCGAATTTCCAGAATATTCCCTTTGGGCCAAAGATCGAGTTGCACGAGGTCTAGCTCCAATCATTGATACAGCTGTGTGCGATTCAAGTATTCAGGCATACGATTATTTTGATTGGACGACGAGTACTACTGAGGTTTTGGTGGAAGCTGAACAACTTGTAATAAGCCCTAATCCTGCACGATCTGGTAGCGTAATAACGTTGAAATACGACTTGCCAGCATCTTTGCTTTCTGAATTCAATGCTCCTTTATCTGCTAGCCTATTTTCAATAGATGGCAAGCAGGTTGGTAACTTGGAAATTCTCTCAATCGGAGAAGAAGCAGCAAGCGTACAATTGCCAACCAATGTGCCCAAAGGGCTGTATAGGTTGCTGATCACAAATGCAACACGACCGCTGTTAGAAGGGAAGGTATTGGTACAGTAATGCGGTAACCTAGCACACTGTCGAAGGCGCGTAGCGTCGACCCTGATATGTAGCCCAGAGTTTACTCGGAGCGGTTGTATATGTCCTAAGCCCACTGCGCGAGCAGCTTCGCCATTCTTAACAAAGAGCCCACACGGAGTGTGGGCAAACGCACCTGTAAGCATGTTTGCTATCACTCCGTGAGGGCTACGATCAAGTCATATTGAAATTTAGTCCATTGCGTGACACTGGACTGCGCGAGCGGCTTCGCCACTCTTTACGAGGAGCCCCCACGGAGTGTGGGCAAACACACCTGTAAGCATGTTTGCTCTCACTCCGTGAGGGCTACGATCAAGTTGTATTGAATTTAGCTCTGGACTGCGCGAGCAGCTAGTCTTACTTCACAAAGAGCCCCCACGGAGTGTGGGCAAACGCACCTCGATATCGCACCAACGAGCAATCTAGCCTCCAGTAGCGGAGCGGTCTAGTAACGAAGTGGTCCAACGTCTCATTTACACCGCCACATTAAACTCCCGCAACACACTATTCAAACTCGTCTTTTTATCCGTGCTCTCTTTGCGCTGACCGATAATCAAGGCGCAAGCGACATTGTAGGTACCAGCGGCAAATTCTTTAGCGTACGTGCCTGGAATGACGACAGATCGTGGAGGAACCTCTCCGCGATAGGTTACTGGTTCTGGACCGGTAACGTCAATGATGCGTGTACTTTGAGTAAGTACAACGTTTGCTCCAAGTACAGCTTCTTTGCCTACACGGACGCCTTCAACAACGATACTTCTTGAACCAATAAAGCAATCGTCTTCAATGATGGTCGGGGTAGCTTGAAGTGGTTCTAATACACCTCCAAGTCCGACGCCACCGCTAAGGTGAACGTTCTTTCCTACCTGCGCACAACTGCCTACAGTTGCCCAAGTATCGACCATGGTGCCAGCTCCTACGTAGGCGCCAATATTGACATAGCTCGGCATGAGGATGACACCAGGCTCGAGGTAGCTACCGTGCCGAGCGATCGCATGCGGAACTACGCGTACACCTTGCTTGGCGTAGTCTTTTTTCAACGGAATCTTATCGTGGAATTCGAACGGACCGACCTCGATGGTTTCCATCTTACAAATCGGGAAGTACAAGACCACCGCCTTTTTGACCCATTCGTTGACTTGCCAGCCGTTATCCGTTGGTTCTGCTACTCTCAGCTGCCCTTTGTCAAGCAGTTCGAGTACCTCATTTATGGCATTTTTCGTCGAATAGTTACGTAGAAGCGCTCGATCGTTCCAAGCGTTCTCTATCTGGTCTTTTAGGTCCTTCATACGGGGCAAAGTAAAGCCTTGAGGTAAGATGTTGGTACGATAGTGTCGGCAAGATTACTGACCAGCCACTGAGCCTTACTATCTTTAGTGTTCCCCCAGGTTGAATACACAAGCAATACCGCACACCTACATGAGTATCTCTACTTTTTTTCGAGTCAGCCAATTTGTCTTTTTGGCAGCACTACTTAGTGTCTCCACTAGTCTTTTTGGACAAGAGCTTTCAGCAGATTTTTCTTCCCTTCAGGTTCATGCTACAACCCGTAGCGGACCAGTCGAGATCGCACTTGACGAAGCACAACTGCTAAGCAACGTAAAGTCTGCGCCGCAACGTTTTTCCCGCAATGGACAAGCACCTAAAGAAGTCGAACTTCCAGGACCGGACGGAATTGTAGAATCTTTTCAGTTGGAGCGTGTTCAGACGATGCATCCTGACCTTCAGGCAAAGTATCCTCAGATCATGGCCTTTGCAGGTTGGAAATCTGATGACCCGACCATGCATGTTCGTGCAGAATTCTCTCCTGAACAGGGATGGACGATCTCTTATCGCCCGGCGAATGCCGAGCGTGTAGCGATTCGCCCAAAGCAGACCGCAAGCGGTCGCGCGTATGAGCGTGTAAAGCTCTCGGATGTCGCTCCACAAAATTTCACATGTCTCAACGATGACGAAGCGATTGAGTTAGATGAGGAAGAGGCTGTCAACCCTAACTATCAAGCAATGCGTGCAGGCGATTGCCAATTGCGCAAGTACCGCACTGCCATTTCATGTACTGGAGAGTATGCACAAGCTGTAGGAGGTTCAAGCCCTACAACAACTAGTGTTCTTGCAGCGATGAACACAGCAGTTAATCGCCTCAACGAAGTTTATGAGCGTGACATGGGAATCACCTTAGAGCTGATCGCTAGAAACGATGAGCTTATCTATTTCAATGGTGCGACAGACCCGTATACCAACGGTAGTGCGGGACTAATGATCAATGAGTCACAAGCGACAATTGACGCAGTTGTTGGAAGTGCAGTTTATGATCTTGGGCACCTTTTCGGTACGGCAGGTGCAGGTTTGGCGCAGCTTCGTTCTGTTTGTGGGAATTCTAAGGCAAGAGGTATTACCGGTATTGGAAACCCAACGGGGGATTTCTTCTACATCGATTATGTAGCTCATGAGATCGGGCACCAATTCGGTGCGACGCACACCTTTTACAATTCTTGTAGCGGTAACCGCACACAGGCTACAGCATTTGAGCCAGGATCTGGTTCGACCATTATGGCTTACGCTGGAATTTGTGCGCCAAACGTTCAAAACCGTTCTTCCGATCTGTTTCACGCAGCGAGTTTGGCTCAAATGAGTGCTTTCGTTACGGGGAGCGGTCACACTTGCCCAGCAATTACAAATACAAGCAACAGTTCTCCATCGGTGTCGCTTCCTCAAGCAACCTATACGATACCTATCTCAACGCCTTTTGAGTTGATCGCAGATGCGACTGACCCTGACGGCACTTCGTTGACGTATACCTGGGAACAATATGATAACGATCTCGGTGGTGCAATGCCTCCTGTATCGACAAATGCAGTAGGGCCTATGTTCCTCGCATTGAACGTGTCGCCAGACCCACGTCGTCGTTTCCCAAGTGGAAACAACCCAACGTATGAAGTTCTTCCTTCTGTAGCGCGTGACATGGATTTCCGCGTTACCGTGCGTGACAATGACAGTCGATACGGCTGTACAGCAGAGGCCGATCTTACAGTAACAACAGCAGGAACTACTCCTTTTGAAATTACAAACTACACCACTGCAGCTACGCTCGAAGGTCTTTCAACGTACACCGTTGAGTGGAATGTCGCAGGAACAAATGCTGCACCGTTCAATACGCCGTTGGTTAACATCTACCTCTCTTTAGACGGTGGATACACCTACGATTACAACCTAGCGGATATGGTGCCGAACGATGGGTCGGCTGATGTGACACTTCCAAACATCAACACCACAACAGCACGTTTCGTCGTGAAGGGGCACGATAATGTATTCCTAGATGTAAACGATGCTAATCTTACGATTCAAGAGCCAGTGATTGCTACGTTTAGCATGACATCGGCAACGACTAGCGGCGCTTCTTGTGCAGGAGCAGATGTTACCTTCCCTCTAGACATTGGAAGCGTCTTAGGTTTTAACGAAAGTGTTACCCTAGCTGCAGCAAACCTTCCAACAGGAGCAACGGCTAGTTTCACGAATAATGGCCAGTCAGGAATGTTCTCCAGTGTCATGACGATTTCTGGACTTTCAGCCGTTCCAAACGGAACATACACTTTCGAAGTAATCGGAAATGCAAACGGGCAACAGCGTTCGTTGTCATTCGTACTTGAAGTAAAGCAAGTTCCTTCAGGTGCTGGTATGGCTGTTACTCCACTAGATGGAGGGGATGAGGGTCTTGTGTTTACTTCTGTTACTTGGGGGTATGATGCAAGCATCGGATCGATCAGGTTTGAGCTTTCAGGAGACCCAACCTTTCAGGCAGGTGTCTTTTCTCAATTGTTCGATCAAGCAGCAATCAACCTCAGTGGTATAGCCACTGGCATTTATTTCTGGCGTGTAGCCTATGAAAATGAGTGTGGTCGTGGACCTTGGAGTGAGTTGCGTTCTTTTCGCAAGATTCCGCTCGATGAGGAGGCGTTTAATTCAACTGGATCGACGACGATCGGTGGTGGTAATCCAGGAACATATTCTAATACGATCAATGTCCCACGACAAGGCGAAGTATATCAAGTAGAGTTTACTACAGCAATCACTCACTCGTATGTAGGTGATTTGGATGCAGATGTAAATCTTCCTGCAAGCTTAGACATTGAGCTTTTTGGCCGTCCATCAGGAGGAGGCTGTCGAAGCCAAAACATCGCCGCAACCTTTGCCGATGATGCGACCAATACGGCCGCAGCATTTGTAGCAACATGCACCAATAATATTCCGAGCATCAGTGGCACGTTCCAACCGGTGAACCAAGTCTATACGGCCTTGCCGCGTGAAGGAAGTGGAGACTACACGATCAATGTAACCGATAATGAATCTGCCGACGGTGGATCTATCGCTTCATGGGACGTCACGCTTTGGTACGCAGACATCCCTGAGTTTAATGAGACAAGATCTACAGATACCGTTAGGGTAGCTGTGAATGGAACCGCAGTAGTAGCCAACTCTAACTTGTCATTCTTTGCAGCAACTGTGGATCCAGCACAAGCCGTTTATGTGCTCAAGGTGCTTCCAATAGAAGGAGAGCTCCAACGCAATGGAGCATCACTTGGCTTGGGTTCAATTTTCTCTCAATCTGACATCAATAGTAACAATGTAACGTACGTGCACAGCGCGATTTCAACTACAGGGTTTGACGACTTTACCGTTGACTTAATATTGCCAGGAGCTGGTTATTTCGCCAACACGAAGGTGCCTGTGCGTATTTCCATGAACAACCTCACACTAACAGGAGCAGTAACAGGAACTATCCTCTGCGCCGGTGAGACAACAGCCAGTATCAGTGTCAACCCAAGCGGAGGATCTCAGCCATTCATGTACCGTCTCGATAACGGGGCGTTCCAAATAAGTCCAAATTTCTCTGGACTTGGAGCAGGAACGTATAGCGTTACTGTTCGTGATGTGAATGGATTGGAGTTCACGCTAACGTCTATTGTCATTACGGAGCCAAATGCCTTGACCTTGAGCGCATCGGCTTCAGGACCATCGATCAATGCACTAGGAGCTGGTGGAACGAGTCCATACACCTACAGTATTGGTGGAGCCTTCCAGTCTAGTGGGAACTTTACCAACCTAGCCGATGATACTTACCTCGTTACCGTACGCGATGCAAACGGCTGTGAAACGGATCTAGCCGTAATCGTCGCTGCATCGAATCTTAGCGTCACACTTAGCGTTGAGGTGCCGATCTTCTGTAATGGTGATCTCGGAATTCTTCTTGCTGCTGCATCAGACGGAGTTCCTCCTTACATGTACAGCCTTAACAACGGGCCGCAACAAACGGACAACCTCTTCTCTAACCTTAGCGAAGGAACCTATACCGTAATTGTAACTGATGCACTAGGCAATAGAGCGAACTCAACGACTGCTAGCCTTGTTGAGCCAGAAGTACTTACCGCTACCGCAACAGCAGCGAGTAACACGATCACCGTAACACCTGCTGGTGGAACACCTGGTTATACCTATAGCATCAGGGGCGGAGCTTCTCAAAGCAGCAATGTCTTTACTGGTTTGGCAAACGGCGCTTACACAATCGAAGTAACGGATGCGAACGGTTGTTCGACTACTGCACAGGCTACCGTTAACGTCAACCAACTTAGTGTTGCACTTCAAGTAGTAACGGAAATCTTATGCAACGGAGAACTTGCTACCCTTCGAGCTAACGTAGCTGGAGGTCCTGCACCATACAGTTTCAGCTTGAACAATGGACCTGCACAATCAAGTCCTGACTTCAATAATGTACCTGCAGGTTCTTACACCGTTGTTGTAACCGACGGAGACGGCAACATGGCAACCTCAGCACAAGTAGAAGTTACCGAACCAGCCATTCTAGTCGTTATCGCTTCGGTTAGTGGCAATACCATTACAGCTACTTCTGGTGGTGGAGCAAATCCTTACCAGTACAGCCTCGATGGGTCAAACTTCCAACCTAGTAATGTCTTCACTGGCATTGGAGCTGGGACGTACACACTTACAATAGTAGATGCGAATGGCTGTACAGCTTCAACTTCAGTCACCGTTACTTCAAGCAACTTCACCGCGAGTCTTTCCATACTGGAACCGGTGATTTGCAATGGCGCAACGGGAGCCTTACAAGGATCTGCTACAGGAGGTACAATGCCTTATATGTATAGCCTCAACAATGGGCCAGCCCAAACGAGTCCTAACTTCAGTGTTGTAGCAGGAGTATATACGCTTACCGTAACTGATGCTACCGGTAGCATGGCGATTTCAACGCAGTTTACCTTAACTGAGCCTCTGTCACTAACGGCTGCGGCAAGTGTAGCTGGAACTACAGTTACGGTCACGGCTTCTGGGGGCTCTGCTCCTTACATGTATCAATTAGCGAGTGGCGCATTCCAATCAAGCGAAGTGTTTACTGGAGTTAATCCTGGTACTTATACCATTACCGTTATAGATGCTAACGCTTGTTCTACCACGACTTCAGTAACTGTGGGAGGGAATGGAACACTTGCCGTTGGTGTAACCTTTAACCTTGGACAAGAATCTTGTCCGGGTGCTGGCGACGGTGCAGTAACCTTAGTTGGTGCCAATGGTCAGGCTCCTTACGAGTACTCACTTGATGGAACGAATTTCCAATCGGGCACTTTCTTCGATAACCTAGCTGCTGGTAACTATACGGCAACCGTGCGCGATGCAACCGGAGCTAGAGCTACCTCAACCTTCGATATTCTTGCGCGTCAAGTGCCTATGGTTGATGCAACCGTCGAAGGTAGTCGCGTGACATTCAGCAATTTCACACCTGCCACCTCAGGAGTAGAGTACAGCTTTGATGGAGGTGCAACCTTCTCTAGTTCTCCAGTTGGATACTTCTACGTAGTTGGAAGCCAGAACATCCTCATCCGTTACGGATCATGTCAGTTTACCCAAACTGTTGCTATTGCTAATCCACTTAGGCTCGATGCAACAGACATCGTGATTTGTGCTGACGGAACAGTTAATCCAAGTGTCGTTTGTGCCCTTGGAGGTTCTGGAGGTCTCAACGTTAGAACTTCAGCAGGAACCATTACTGCTCAGGCCAATTCAAATTGTACTGGTGGCGATGGCTATGTCGTATTCCCTCCAACCGGCGTTTCATTTATCGACATCAGTGTTGTTGATGCAGTAGGAGCATCTGTAGTTCAGACGGTCCCTGTCGTTTCAGCTCCAAGCTTTACGGTAGGAGGAACGTTTGATGCAGGAACACTTACCACTACTGTGAGTGGCGGAACAGCTCCGTTTACCTACAGCATTGACGGAGGAACGACTACACAAACAGACCCAGTATTTACTGGCCTTGATGGTACGAGTTACACTGTGACGGTTACTGATGCATACGGCTGTAGTGTTGACGAGACATTCCTGATTTCAGGAACAGGAGACCTCACCGAGCAGTTTGGACTTCAGGTATTCCCTAACCCAATGAATGATTGGCTACAGGTTACAGTAAGCGCAAACGTGCAAGTGGATCACTTGATGATTGTCGATGCAACTGGCCGTACGGTTTTGGTTGATGCGACACCACGCAACATGCGCCTCGATGTGAGCAACCTCGCTCCTGGCTTCTACACGCTAATTGTAGAATCGCCAGAAGGACGCGCGCACGTAGCTGTTGTTAGACAGTAAGCTTTTTAGCTTTTTGACCTTCTAATCCCCGTTGTTCCTCGCGAGCAACGGGGATTTTTTTGTCCCACTTTACGAGGCCCTTCAGCTTTACTACGCTGATCTAAAGCTTTCGCCAAAACCGAAATTGAGTCTCTATAAATCTTGCCCGACACTTTCGCGAAGTAGTGCGACCTTCGCGCCATGTCAAGACGTCACCGCAAACAGCCCAAAGCCTTTTCTGATGTTGCCATTCACGGCATCGCTGATCGAGGAAGCGTCGTTGGGCGTGATCCAGAAGGTAACGTGATTTTCGCTCGTGGACCTGTTCCTGGCGATGTCGTCGACCTGGTCGCAAAGAAGAAAAAGGGCGTTTACCAAGAAGGTAACCCTACAGGCTATTCAAGTTTTGCCGAAAGGCGACAGGCCCCTTTTTGTAAGCACTTCGGTGCATGTGGCGGCTGTAGTTTCCAGCAGATGGAGTACAGTCTTCAATTGGACTCGAAGGCACGTTTGGTGCAAGATGCGTTCGCGCGCATCGGCAAGCTTGACACTGTTCTGGAGCCAATCTTAGGTGCTCCGAGCGATCGCGGCTACCGCAACAAAATGGAATACGCTTTTTCTGATCGACGTTGGTTGACAGAGGAAGAGATGGCCCTTGGACATGAAATGGAAAAGCCTGCGCTTGGTTTTCACCGTCGTGGTGCTTGGAACAAGGTCCTCAACATTGATCACTGTCACCTCGAGAACGAGCCGGGTAATCACCTGCGCAACACACTCCGTGACATTGCTGTAGAGCAAGGCCATACCTTCTACAACGAAGGCGCAAACAAGGGCTTCTTGCGTAAGGCAATGCAGCGCGTATTGAACTCAGGTGAGGTGATGTTGGTCCTCATGTTTGGTGAGGATAAGCCAAAGCTTGCGGCTCAATACCTAGAAGAAGTAAAGAAGCGTTGCGAATACTTAACGACGGTATACACGGTCGTGAATTTGAAGCTCAACGACTCGATGTACGGTCTCGAACCAGAGCTTGCTTTCGGTAAGCCACTTGCTACCGAGGAGTTCGGACACGTGCAGTTTAACCTTGGTCCTCTCAGCTTCTTCCAGACGAATACCGCACAGGCCATTCGCCTCTACGATGTAGTTGCAGAGTATGCCGCGCTAGACGGTTCACAGAACGTCTACGACCTCTACGCAGGCGTCGGCAGCATTGGCCTGTACCTCGCTCGTGGAGCGCAGCAGATCGTCGCTATCGAGGAAATTGCTTCGGCGATTGAAGATGCAAAGGTCAATGCGGAGCTAAACTCAATCGACAACTTCGTTGGTTATGCTGGCGATGTTGGGGCAATCCTAACTCCAGCTTTCGCCAAAACCCACGGCGCTCCAGATGTGGTCATCACAGATCCTCCTCGTGCAGGAATGCATGCCGATGTGGTTGCTATGCTCATCAAGCTCGCCGCTCCTAAAATCGTCTACGTGAGTTGCAACCCGGCAACTCAAGCACGCGACCTCAAACTCCTCGTAGAAGGTGGCTACAAGGTTGATCGCGCTCGTCCGGTAGACATGTTCCCGCAGACGCCGCATTGTGAGTCAGTAGCGGTGTTAAGTAGAGCGTAGCTCGAGTTGATTTTGTCCCGCAAAACTGAGGGATTGAATGCCGAGATGCGAGTCACATATTGGTCCGACCGTTGTACGGTCGACCGAAATCATGACATGCACTAAGGTCTTACGTCCCTAACGCTAAGCCGCGTTAGCGTGCGTCGCCCGGACGTAGCTTGGGATTTATCCCGGCGGTCTAAGCAAAAACGCAAGTACATGCGGAGTCCCGCATGTACGCGAGGATCATTGACATGTCAACCGCTGGTCTTGCGTACCTAAGGTGTCTCAGATCTCAGATCTCAAATCCCACGTCTCAAATCCTCCTACCGCACCATCTCCAAAAAATCCTTCTCACTCAAAATCTTAACCGTCCCCAACGCCTCAGCCTTTTTCAACTTGCTACCGGCCTTTTCACCGGCAACCAAGATGTTGAGCTTGCTACTTACACCGCTTACGTTGCGCGCTCCAGCTGCTTCTGCTAAGCCTTGAGCTTCCTTGCGTCCGATTTCGGTCAATGTTCCCGTAAAGAGAATTGTCTTGCCAAAAAAGGCAGCTGATTCATCAACGGCGAGGGGCTTGTCTTCTTCGGTCTGCTTGGTGTTGACGCCCAATTCAGCTAGCTTCTCGAGCATGTTATAATTGTGGCTATTGGCCATCCAGGCACTCACATTGTCGGCTACCGTTTTGCCCATGCCGTGAATAGACAAGTAGCGTTCTTCTGGCCAGTTGGCGAGATCTCGAATATCATTCAATTGCTCAGCCAACATCTTGGAAGCTTTGCGACCGACGTGGTGAATACTCAGACTTACGAGTAAGCGCTGCAATGATTTTTCCTTGGCTTCATCTATGGCCAAACGTAGGTTTTCAATCGACTTTTCCTTGAATCCTTCCAAGGCCAAAATCTCATCGTACGGCAAGTCATAGATATCTGGAATGGTTTGAATCCAGCCGTTTTCGCGAAAGCGCTCTAATTGCTTTTCCCCCAAGCCATCGATGTCCATTGCGTGCTTGCCTACGTGTTGGATGAGGCGTGCCATTACTTGCGCAGGACAATCATTGTTGACGCACAACCAGCGTGCTTCTCCTTCTGCCCGAATGATCGGCTCACTGCACTCAGGGCAATGGCTTGGCCACTCCACAGGTTGCTGTGTCCCGTCGCGATAGTCGGGGAGCGACTTGACGATATATGGGATGACATCACCCGCACGCTCGACGAGAATTCGATCGCCAATGCGGATGTCCTTGTCGCGAATAAAGTCTTCGTTGTGAAGGCTGACATTGCTCACCGTTACACCTGCGAGTGCAACAGGCTCGATACGTGCAACAGGTGTAACCGAACCGATTTTACCGACTTGATAGTCGACATGAAGCAACGTGCTCGTCGCTTGCTGAGCAGCAAACTTATATGCGATCGCCCAACGCGGGTGGTGCGCCGTAGAGCCAAGGCGTGACTGCAAAATGAGGTCGTCGACCTTCACCACCATACCGTCTAATTCGTAGGGTAGAGTAGGGCGTTGCTCCTCCATGTCGGCGCAAAACTTCGCCACTTCTTCTATGGTCGTGCAACGACGCATGTATTGGCCGGGAATCAGGAAACCCAATTCACCAAGTTTCTCAACGGAGGCGTAGTGACTACCTAGCTTTTGGACTTGGTCTACGCCGTTTTTGTCGACGCCGTATCCAAGAGAATAGATGAACGCATCGAGTCTGCGATCACTGGTCTCTTTCGGGTCTTTCATTCGCAACGCACCCGTTGCTGCATTGCGCGGATTGGCGAACACCTGCTGGCCTTCCGCTTCACGTTGCTCGTTGATTACTGCAAAGCGGTCCTTGCGGATAAGTGCTTCTCCACGTAATTCTACTCGGTCCATTCCAAGGCTGGAAAAGGCCGTTTTGAGCGGAATCGTTGGCAGTGCGCGCATGTTGTTCGTAATCTCTTCTCCTTCGGCTCCGTTGCCTCGGGTAGCGCCACGAACGAGGTAATCGTTCTCATAGACGAGCGCCACTGATCCTCCGTCGTATTTAGGTTCGACGGCAAAAGCCAGTGGCGCATCAGGCTCCATGTTTAGGTAGCGACGCACGGTCGCCTCCCAATCTTGGAGGTCTTCTAAGTTGTAGGAGTTAGCAAGTGAAAGCATCGGCACGAGGTGCTCGACAGAATCAAACTTGGCCGTCAAATCAGAACCTACTCGTTGTGTCGGAGAATCCGAACGCACGAGAAGTGGATTGGCGGACTCAAGTGCCTCTAGGCGCTTGTAGACTACATCATATTCTCGATCACTAATCTGCGGATCATCGAGCACATAGTATTGGTGCTCGTGAAACTTGAGGATGTCAATGAGATCATTGTATTCCTCGATGTTAGGGGCCGTCTCAGCTTTCGCTAAAACCTCTTGTGTGCGTTTGAGAGTGCTCGACTTGGACATAGGGCCAAGTTGCAGCAAATCGGAAGCTTCACAGGTATCGGAATGGAACTATTTTTTGTAGAATCTCAATAGGTCTATCTACTTGTAGAGGTCAATAGGGATCAGTTTCATACGGACGTCAAAGCAACGTTTAGCGTTATTCCTCATCGCGACGATTCGGGCAGCTATAACTAAACGGTGGAAGCGTTGCAGAGCGGTCGCAACAGGCATACATGCAACGCTGAGCTGGTTTGGAAATTAATTGACCTACATCTTCATCTGTTACTATGGTTGTTGGATTATTTTTAAGAATGAGCATAGCAATAACGCTGCTCATGACAACGAAGGCGACAACTATTAATGTGGCGACCTCCGAAGTATAATTTAACTTCTTGGACATGGTTTGTTTATTCACTTCTGAGCCTATCTACTTTCAAGTAAAGTGCCACGACTCACATGAATAGGGTGTATAGGGGGGCATAGGAAGCCACTAAACGGGTAGATCTTACCCTTAAACGGGATAAAAAAACCTCCTAAACGAGTCTGAGAGCCGACCGGGATATTGTCACTTTCAAGACTGATTTAGCGCATTTTCGTCCTTTTTTGTCGGGACGGGGTCATGTCCATGGCTACCCCAAGGGTGACAGCGACCTATTCTTTTGAGTCCTAGCCAGGTTCCTTTGAAAGGCCCCCATTCTTCAATGGCACCGATCATATAGCTAGAGCACGTCGGCTGATACCGACAATTGCTGCCTAACAGTGGGCTGAGTACGATCTGATAAGCGCGCACCAGTAGGATTATTGGGTAACCTAGATACTTCATCGTTCAAAGTCGCAGGTGCGGGTATCGTGTGTTAAGAGGTCGTAATCAGCAGATTCGCCGTTGAGCTTCCAAACGACTACATTCTGCTGGTCTTCGTAGAGATCGAGTAAGTACTTGGACTGCAACTCAAGTTTTGCCGAAAGGGGAACAGACTCCACATAGAAGTAGATGAACATCCCGTATGGGTCATCATCGCGCTCCTTGCCGAGGAAGGTAATTTCAAGCGGTAATTCTGATGAAGCACTGCTCAGCTTCAATACGTTTTTGAGGTAGGCTGAAAGCAGGCTATCTGCGGCTGTGTGCTCGTCAGGCTCTGTAAGGTTGAGGCGCTCTCTTGAAGGTGATACTGCGCCAATTACTCCTACTTCAGGGAGTTGATGGTATGAGGTCAGAACCTCTTCAACATCATCAACAAAGGTTAAAAGTGTGCATTCGATGCGTCCTTCTTCAGGCTTGTAATTCGCGGTTAGCCTTGAGATGTGAAAGTCATGTGCTTCGTCAACAGCTACTGTTGGAGCACCCGATGAAAGCAATAAACTGATGAGTAGACTCCACATATCTGCAAAGTAACGCCCAACGGCGCAGACTAGATGTGAATGAGGTGTTTAGGGTAATCTTTAAGCAGCATAGCCATAGAGAATCCACGCACCCGTCAATGTGATAAGTACCAATAAGGTCTTTCGGAGGGTGAGTGGAATCCATTGCAGCAGGTCAAAAAACAGGAAGGCTAAGACCCAAAAGCCACCGAGAATCAGGAGTTGAGCTACTTCGACTCCAACCGTAAAGGCCGCAAACATGCTTGCAATTCGACCTACACCCTCTTCCATCGCAATCAACGGAACGAATGCAGATCCAAAGCCGAGACCATGCACGAATCCAAAAGCGAGTACAAGAGCAAGTAGAAGAAAATAGCTACCGCCCTTGTCTTTTCGTAGCGCGTCGCGTTGCAAGAGTATGAGGTCAATGACAGCAAGAATTACAATGCTCGCAGCAATTGCCGGCTCTACCCAAGTCATGCCCAATGGCACCCATCCAAGGGTTGCTGAAGCGATCGCTGCTGTATGACCAACGGCGAAAGCTGTTGCCAAGGCTATCCATTTACGCCATTGTACAGGTGCATAGGCAAGCGCAATCGTCGCCAAGAAAAGTTGGTGGTCCCAAGCGCCAGCCTCTGTAAGGTGGTGGAATCCAAGTTTGTAAAAGGTCTCTAGCATTAGGTGAGATTGCTAGGCAAAGATGGAAACTATTGGACGTTTAGCAGCCGCTCGTGCGACCAACGATCCAACCGCGAGAGGTTTCTGTAACGAGACCTGCAGCTGTTTCACCAGGCAGTTGTGGATTGAGTCCGTTCCAAAGCGCTTCTGGAAGATTCTTCGCAGGAAGGCCTTTTATCGCAAACTTGTTGTTCTCCCAAAACTTGCCTGACTTTGTGCGGAAGACTTCATTTTTTGCAGTGATAGCGTAGAGGTCGTCATCGTGTTTTTGAAGCTGGATGATTGCCCATCCCGTCTCCATGTCAGACCAGTCGATGTTGTCTCCAGAGAGAACGCCCATGCCGTTTTGGCGAGCAACGTGAAGCTGACCATTGTGCATAGAGACTGCATTGATACGGAAACCTGTCTCACAACGGAGTTTCCAATTCACTCCGCGATCTTTGGATTCCCAAATACCCATATGCGTGCCTGCGATAAGGATGTCATCGGTGAATAGAAGTGAGCCTACAACATCATCGATATTGGTGGTTGCCTGTTTCCAAGACTTCCCTCCGTCGTTTGAATGGTAAGCTCCATTGTTGAATGTTCCGATGATGAGTTGATCACCATTTGCAGCAAGGGAGGTAGGGAAGAATTCTGCCACTAGGTTATTAGCAAGTGGGATTGCGCGACTGTCTAATTTTATCGGCAATCCTGTATTGCTCAAACGCCAAGTGTCAGCCCCTTCGTCGAGGATATAGACGCCTTGCTTAATGGCAGTGAGGAAAATCGCGCCATCGTGTTCGAGTACATCGCGCACCATTAGATCGCTTGGCAATCCTTTTGCAAACCCATTCCAGCTTTGACCATTGTCCGTACTGATGTACAGACTAGCCGGCTCTATTGCAGGTGCAGGTACATTCGGTGTTCCAAATGAACTGAGTAGACTTAGGAAGATGGCGTACAGAAACATAGACGTTGGCTTTGGTTATGCTAAACTACGATTTTTATCGTAGTTCGTCAAGCCCCTCCGCATATTCCTTTAGTGAATCCAACTAGACCAGTACTCTCCATCATCTAATGCGACGGCTTGTTCGGTCACTTTTAGTGGATTGAACGTATCGATCATCACTGCCAACTCATCGGTCTTTTCTTTTCCGATCGAGCGCTCATAGGCTCCTGGATGCGGCCCGTGAGGTATCCCGCCCGGGTGGAGTGTAATGACTCCTGGTCCGATGTCATTTCGACTCATGAAATCACCGTCGACGTAGTACAGCACTTCATCGCTGTCGATGTTGGAGTGGTTGTACGGTGCCGGAATAGAGAGTGGGTGGTAGTCGTATTTCCGCGGCACGAAGCTGCAAACCACGAACGCTTTCGTCTCGAAGGTTTGGTGCACCGGTGGTGGCTGGTGCACGCGGCCAGTGATCGGCTCGAAGTCGTGAATCGAAAGTCCGTAAGGAAAATTGTAGCCGTCCCAACCGATCACATCAAAAGGATGTGAAGCGTAGGTGTAAGGAGTTAAAGTTCCTTGTTTTTTTACTTTGATAATGAAGTCACCAAGCTCATCATGCGTCTCAAGATCTTGGGGGAGCTTGTAGTCACGCTCGCAATATGGACTGTGCTCTAACAGCTGTCCGAAGTGATTGCGGTAGCGTTTTGGAGTGTAGAGCGGGTGAAAGCTCTCCGTAATCAATAGGCGATTGTCTTCGGTGTCGAAATCAATCTGGTATATCATGCCGCGTGGAATCACCAAGTAATCTCCGTACTCAAAAGGAATGTTTCCTACGAGTGTGCGCAATGTTCCTGTGCCTCTGTGAATGAACAGAAGCTCATCAGCGTCAGCATTCTTATAGAAGTACTCGCGTAAGCTTTTCTTGGGCGACGCCAAGCTGATGTGGCAATCGTCGTTCACTAATACAGGAACGCGCGATTCCAGATAGTCGTCGGTAGGAGGCACTTCGAACCCTTTCAGCTTGAGTGCTTTCATGTTCTTACTCACGGCAACCTTTGGGGCTACGTCAATGCTTTCTCCTACGTGCTTGACAGCTGTTGGAGGATGCAAGTGGTAGAGTAGGCTAGCCATCCCGTCAAATCCAATGGTGCCGAATAGCTGCTCTTTGTAGAGTTCGCCGTCTGGCTTGCGGAATTGAGTGTGGCGCTTATGAGGAATCTCACCAAGGCTATGATAAACAGGCATGGATTAGAAGGTTGGGCTGGCCGCTAAGATACGGCTAGCCCAACCATGTAGGAGATTATCGAATCAACGAAATATCGCCTCTAACTACTTCCGTTCGTCCGTCTCTGAAGCGCACCTTTGCCCAGTAAACGAACACTGCAGGATCCATCAATTGTCCACGGAAAGTACCGTCCCATCCGATCGTTGGAATGCCTTGCGCCATGTTGATGCCTACAAACATGCTTTCACCCCAACGGTCAAAAACGCGGAGCTCTTCAATGATTGCATCTTGGTCTTTCACGAAAACAGTGAACTGATCATTGACGCCATCACCGTTTGGACTGAAGCCCGTTGGAACGAAGATTACGTCATCTCGACGTACGATAATTCGCATGATATCCTCGCCGATACATCCTTCTTCTGTGATACCACGAACGAGATAGTCGGTCGTTAGCTGAGGAGAAACCCATGGATCTGGACAGGTTGTGCAACTCATGTAGCCCATCGGTGTGACGAACCATAGTGAGTCGAGCGTAAGGGTAGACAGTACATCAATTCGAACGGTGTCTCCTAGTACGATTGTGCGGTCGGCACCGACATCGATCTTCGGTTCGTCAGCTTCTTCGATGTCGAACGTTGTCGGAATAGCAGTACAGCCATTCACGTCTGTAACTTCAATCAAGTAGCTACCTGCAGCCAAGGAAACTACACCAGCAGGATCGAGCGGTTGACTATTGATTAAGCGGGTATAAGGAGGTGTTCCTCCATCGATACCAATGATTTCGATAGCTCCACCAACCTCAGGATTTTCACAAGAGATAGGCGTTAAAAGAAATTCAGGATCCAATGGACCTGGTGCCGTAAGGTTTGCTTGATCTTCCCAAGGACATCCGTTTTCGTCGACTACGGTCACTGAAATAACTCCCGTGTCAAGACTGCTGATTGATGCAGTAATCATGTCATTTGACCATGAGTAACGATATGGCTGTGTTCCTCCTGAAACGGTAACCTGTGCTTGACCATCCGCCGCACCATCGCAGCTTATTTGATAGCCATTATAATCGCTGATCACTAGGTCTCCATCAACTGGAGCAGCTGGTTGTTCGATGAGATCACTTGCAGAACTTGAATTGCCAGCATCATCGACCACCGTAACGTTGTACGTTCCACTTCCCAAATCTGTAAACGTATAGCCTCCTGCAGGGATCGTTTGTAAGGTCGTGTCTCCGGTGGCACCAGAAGTACTATTTATGTAGGTAATAGTAACAGGGGCAACGGCTCCATCTAAGGTTACAAGCAATGTTCCTGAAGCCTCTCCGAAGCAACGCGCATCTTGAGCTTCGACTTCAACATTGAATGAGCAACCCGTTTCGGTGATGTTCAGCGTGAGAAGACTATCGCAACCATTTGCTGCGGTTAAGGTGACGTTGTATGCACCTGTTCCAGAAAATTGTTGACCTCCGATTCGGACCACTTCGCCTGTACATACAATTGTATCAACCGTACTTGTTGCAATCGGTCCTACCGTTAGAATCAAGGTTGCAACAGAATCACATCCGCCGCTACTTGTCAATCCACGCTGGTTGTACGTACCAGCTGTGGTCAAGTTGGTTCCATCAAATGGATACGAATCTCCAGCGCAAATGAAGGCGTTGGTCGAGCTTCTCACGGTGTCACTTACAAGTAAGACCAGCGTGGTGATGCTATCGCAGCCAGCGCTTGAAGGAGATACATCGCGATACGTTCCAGAAGTTGTCAATGCTTGCGATCCAAAGTTGTAGGTGCTGCCTTGACAGATACTTTCATTAAGAGCTACTTCGATACTGTCGACAACAGCAAGATTGAGTACAACGATGCTGTCACAGCCGGCTTGATTAACCAGCGTATTGCTGTAAGATCCTGCTGTATTGTAAACCTGACCGGCAAACGGGAAACTGTCTCCGTTGCAAATCGTAGCATCGAAGGTTTCGTTATCGATCGGTGTGACCGCAAGCGTTAACGTAGTAACAGAATCACATCCAAGACTACTCGTTGAAATGTCGCTGTACGTTCCTGCATCTGTGAGTGTGCTTCCTGCAAATACGAAGCTATCTCCTTCACAAATCGTTTCTTGAAGATCGACCACGATGCTGTCTACTACGCTAAGCGCTAAGACGACATTGCTATCACACCCTGCGTTAGTTGTAAAGCCTACGGTGTAAGTACCTGAGGAGGTAAACGTCTGGCCACCGAGAGTGTAAGAGTCTCCAACGCAAATAGACTGAGTTGCTGAAGCGTTGAGTGGAGGCAATACGGTGAGCGCAAGGGTGACAAGAGAGTCACAGCCATTGGCGCTCGTGAAGGTGGCGGTGTAGTTTCCACTTGCAGCAAATGTTCGTCCATCGAAGCTGTAGCTATCTCCGTCACAGATCACCGCGACCGTTGTGTCACGAGTAGCAGGCAATACACTTAGTGCCAAGTTGATGATGGAATCGCAGCCTGAGGCATTGGTGAGCGTTGCGGAATAGTTGCCGGCAGCTGTGAGGCTTTGCCCATCAAACGGGAAGGCTTCTCCAGCACAAATAGTCTCAGTTATACTTTCAGTTGAAGCGTTGCCAAGCGCAACGTTCAAAGTCAAAGCAGTATCACACTGGCCAGCTTGACCAGGGATTGAAATCATAAACTGACCTGGCGTATTGTAGGTAACTCCTCTTACGACTACATCATCTCCAGGGCAGAGGAATTCGTTTTGCGAAAGCGCGACTTGACTATCTACAGTAAGAATCAAAGTGATTGTAGAATCACAATTAGCCGCAGTCGTTACGTTGATGGTATAGGTTCCGCTTGCGCTAAAACTCTGCCCGCCAGCATCGTATGTGCCGCCTGTACAGATCGAAGCATTGATGGTCGAATCGGCAGTAGGATTGACCGTGAGTGTAAGCGTGACTAAAGAGTCACAGCCTGTAGCGCCGGTGAGGACATCTTGGTAGGCTCCTGCTGTGGTTAGCGTTTGTCCAGCAAACGTGTAGCTGTCTCCATCGCAAATGGTTTCAGACAGCGCTGTGGTCGATGTCTGACCTACAGCAAGGTCTAACGTCACGGTAGAGTCGCAACCGTTAGCCGCGGTGAGTACTTCAGTGTATGTACCTGCAGTACTGAGAACCTGACCGTTGAAACTATAAGTTTCACCATCACAAATTGAAACCGTGAGCATCGAATCAGAGACGCTACCGATCTGCACCATCAAGGTGATTACAGTATCGCATTCTCCTGCAGCTCCAGGTGCGTTTATCGTGAACGTTCCTGGTGTGCTGTAAGTCGTTCCTCTTACAACAACCGATTGTCCTGCACACAGGGATTCGTTTTGCGAAAGCAGTACTTGACTGTCAACTGTTAGGTCAAGAATCACCGTTGAATCGCATCCTCCTGAAGTGGTCAGGTTTACGGTATAGTTGCCAGTCGTTGTGAATTGTTGGGTGCCTACGGTTACGAAATCACCAGAACACACGCTTTCGTTGAGGCGAGTTGTGTCTCCTCCACTAACGTTTAGCGTCAGCGTGATAACGGAGTCACAGCCAATGCTGTTGACGAGTGAAACCGTATAGTTTCCTGTTGTTGTGAAGAGTTGTCCGCCGAGTTGTATGCTTTCGCCAAAACACAAGTTCGCCGTTGTGTCGACCATTAGCTCTGGAAGCACCGTTAGGTCCAAAGTGACAATTGAATCACATCCTCCTGTACTTGTTAGGGATGCTGTGTAGGTGCCTGTTGTTGTTCTAGGAGTGCCGTCGAATACGAAGCTCTCGCCTCCACAAATAGTCTCTGCTAGTTGAGTGTCGAAAGAATTGATTACCTGAAGTTCAAGTAATACAAGGCTATCACATCCTTGAGAGGTTGTAAACAAGTCATTGTAGCTGCCAGCAGTGGTGAGCGTTGTTCCTCCAAAGAGGTACGTCTGTCCAGTACAGATAGAAGCGGTAAGGTTCGTTTCTATGAGTTGCTCTTCTGTCAGGTTTAGGGTGACAAGTGAATCACATCCAGCAACGGTTGTCAATACGGTACTGTATTGGCCGGCAGAAGTGTACGTCTGTCCAGCAAACGTATAGCTCGTTCCTGGACAAATGGTCGCGTTGAAGCTCTGCACATAGGTCGGTGCAACCACAAGGGTCAGCGCAACGAGTGAGTCACAGCCTTGTGTGGTGGTGAGAACGAAGTTGTATGAGCCTGCGAGTGTCAAGACCTGTCCGTCGATAATGTAGTTGCCACCTTGACAGAATGATTCTGTGATCGCAACAGACTGCGGTTGATTGACGGTAAGATCAAGTGTTACGGTAGAATCGCAACCCGCGGCTGAAGTCAGAACAGTTGTGAAAACACCAGTTGTGTTGTAGTTCTGTGTTCCTACGCTGTAGGTGTCACCGTCGCAGATGCTCGCTGAGATACTTTCAGTCGAAGGCTGTAAGACATCTAATTCAAGGGTCACAATAGAGTCGCATCCAATTGCACTTAGAAGGGAGAAAGGATAGCTGCCAGGAGT
Source organism: Saprospiraceae bacterium (assembly GCA_045110575.1). Classification (GTDB taxonomy): domain Bacteria; phylum Bacteroidota; class Bacteroidia; order Chitinophagales; family Saprospiraceae; genus CALDTK01. Next base: position 58,603 of record JBGCGF010000013.1, on the reverse strand, counting down.
TGAATAAGACGAACCGTTGAATGCGTATGAATCACCGGGACAGATGCTTGCATTCACCGTCTCGGTCAATACTTGAACTACAGAAAGGTCGAGGTCAATGATGCTATCGCATCCACTAACCGTTTGCAGGGTGATAGAGAAGCTACCAGCTGTGCTGAATCCTTGTCCGCCAACATTGTAAAAGTCACCATCGCAAATCGTGGCAACGATATTCTCAACAAAGGTTGGGTTAACGATTAGGGTAAGCTCGACAGTAGAGTCGCAACCGGCAGAACTTGTTAGCACAGTGGTATAGTTGCCAGCAACGTTGAAGGTCTGCGTACCTACCGTGTAATCATCACCATCACAAATTTCTGCAGTAACGAGCTCAACGATCGCTGTTTGAACAGTCAAGTCTAAGTTGACGGTAGAGTCGCAACCTGCCGCGCTTGTGAGCAAAACAGTGTAAGTGCCTGTGGTTGTAAAGGTTTGTGGTCCAACGATGAAGTCATCACCATCGCATATGATTTCGACGAGATTGACAATAGGGTTAGGGGCTACGGTCAGGTTGAGTGTGACGATTGAATCACATCCGCCGACGCTTGTGAAGGTGCCGCTGTATGTGCCTCCTGTCGTTAGTACTTGGCCATCAAATGGGAAGCTTTGGCCATCACAGATGGTCTGGTTTTCTGTCACATTGATAGAAGGCTGTACGGTCAGGTTAAGAGTAACCGTCGAATCACAGCCGTTCGCATTGGTAAAGACTTCGGTGAACGTTCCGGTTGTGCTGTATGTATTTGGACCAAGCATTACGCTTTGACCAGGACAAATAACTTGAGTTAAGGCAGTTTGGCTATTTGGGAATACCGTCAGATCAAGTGTTACGGTTGAATCGCAGCCGTCAACACTTGTGAATACGACAGGGAAACTTCCTGCGGTGTTAAATGTGTTTCCACCAAAAGGAAACGACTGACCGTCGCAGATTTCTGCCGTCTCAGTACTCATCAATTCAGGGAGTACGGTGAGGTTTAGGGTAACCGTTGAATCACAGCCAAGGGTGGTTTGTAGATTCTCGGTGAAGGTTCCAGAGGTGTTATACGTTTGGGTGCCTGTTGTAAAGCTTGCGCCAAAACATATCGTTTCTACCAGATTGGTTGTTACAGGGGCTTGGACTGTTAGGGTAAGTTCGATAGTCGAATCACAACCTGCTGTAGTGGTTAACATATCGGTGTACGTACCCGGAGTGGTTAGTACTTGAGAGCCAAAAGTGAAGGAGGATCCTTGGCAAATTGCCGCAGTTTCGAAAATCTGAAAACTTGGATCTTCTGTGACGTTGATCGTCAAGGTGGTGTCGCAGGTATTGACGCCTGGAAGGGTTATCGTGTAGTTTCCAGGAGTAGCAAATTGATTTCCGGCAACGAGGACTGTTTCACCTGCACATGCAGAGGTATCTAAGGTGACATTGATAGCTGATAGCTCGGTAATTACTACTGTTACCAAAGAATCACACCCAGAAGCCGTAACGAAATTGAAAGCAAAGCTGCCCGCTGCACAAAATTGAGTCGACAAATATGGGTAGCATTGGCCAGGACAGATAACGCCATTGATGACCGTCGGCGGGATATCGGCAACGACTACCGTCATACATTCTTGAGGAGCTGTGCTACAAGTGTTGCTTGCTTCAACACAGATCTCGTAGGTTCCTGGGCCAGGGAAGTTGATCGTGTAATTTTGGCCACTACCTGGTAGCGGGTTGCCATCTATGTACCAGTAGTGGTTTGGTGCATTAGGTACAACATTGGTTGAGTACGTTGCCGGAACACCTGAGCAAATCATTGTGGGGCCCGTGATGCCTCCTCCTTGCGTTACGGAAGGAACTTGAGTACTTCCATTCGTTACGCTGATATCGTAGTCGCAGACATCGTTATTCCTTCCGTCAATGCAGAGGTAGTAATACTGACCAATAACAAGAGGAACGGTATTCGTGAGGATTGCTGTTTCTCCTGGTCTGACACGTGGGTCACAATTTGTGACGGCCATGGCTGCTGAAGTATTACAATCGATAACTTCATAGACGCCCATCTGGAGGCCCTGGTTATTCACGGGAGTGATTGTACAGTTACTCACTGCAATTTCCAGCGTAAGGTTTACGGATCCAGCGATGAACCCAATCCACCTAAGGTTGTGTGCGATAGGGGCACAAAAGCCAGCGGGAACATCCCAGTTAGGTACAGGAGATCCGTTTACTCCAGAAAAACCATCGATATCACAGATTATACAGGCATCCGAACAAAACGGAGTCATGTCGGGTGAGGGACCACAAATAGGTGGCGCTTGTGCAAGGAGTTTTAGCGAAAGCAGTAGGAGGATTACTGTAAGTAAAACTGGGCGTAAAAGCTCTTTCAAAGTGGAGAAATTCTAATCTTAGTAAAGTCGTTTCTGGGATTATGCTCTGCAAACGTTAAAGTAGCAAGAATTTTTTTCTCTTAAACTACACTATAATAGGTGTTTGGGCCCTCATGGAAGGGCATGAAAAAGCCCGCCTATTCCTGAGAATAGACGGGCTTTATAGTTTTGGCAAAAGCCAAAAAAGAGCAACCTAGTAGCGGTAGTACTCTGGCTTGTATGGTCCTTCTGTAGGAACGCCGATGTAGTCAGCCTGATCCTTAGAAAGAGACTCTAACTCAACACCAATCTTAGCAAGGTGAAGCATTGCTACTTTCTCGTCAAGGTGCTTAGGAAGCATGTAAACCTTGTTCTCGTACTTGTCCGTATTCTGCCAGAGCTCGAGTTGGGCTAGTACTTGGTTTGTGAATGAGTTACTCATTACAAAACTTGGGTGACCTGTTGCACAACCGAGGTTTACCAAACGTCCCTCTGCAAGCAGAATGATGTCGTGGTTGTCGATCGTGTACTTGTCTACCTGTGGCTTAATGTTTACGTGAGAATCACCATGGTTCTCCTTGAGCCAAGACACGTCGATCTCGTTATCGAAGTGACCGATATTGGCAACAATTGCCTTATCCTTCATCTTCTCGAAGTGACGTCCAACGAGGATGTCTTTGTTACCCGTAGCAGTAACGATGATGTCAGCCTCAAGAACAGCTTTGTCCATTGGCTTAACCTCGAATCCGTCCATTGCTGCCTGAAGCGCACAAATTGGATCGATCTCCGTGATAATGATTCGTGCACCTGCACCGCGAAGAGAAGCAGCAGAACCTTTACCTACATCACCGTATCCGGCAACGACTGCAACTTTACCTGCGATCATCACGTCTGTTGCGCGGCGAATTGCATCAACGCAAGACTCCTTACAACCGTACTTGTTATCAAACTTAGATTTGGTAACAGAGTCGTTGATGTTGATAGCTGGCATCGTTAGCGTACCGGCCTTCATGCGCTCGTAGAGACGGTGAACACCAGTAGTAGTCTCCTCGGATAGTCCGCGGATTCCATCGACTAGGTTAGGGTAGCGATCGAGTACCATGTTGGTCAAGTCGCCTCCATCATCGAGAATCATGTTGAGTGGCTTGCCGTCTTCAAACGCGTGAAGCGTTTGCTCGATACACCAGTCGAATTCTTCCTCGTTCATGCCTTTCCAAGCAAAAACAGGGACTCCAGTTGTAGCAATTGCAGCTGCAGCTTGGTCTTGAGTAGAGAAGATGTTACAAGAGCTCCAGGTAACCTCTGCACCAAGCGCCGTAAGCGTCTCGATAAGAACAGCAGTCTGAATCGTCATGTGTAAGCAACCTGCAACACGCGCTCCTTTGAGCGGTTGGCTAGTGCCGAATTCTTCACGCAAAGCCATAAGGCCTGGCATCTCAGCCTCTGCGAGTTCAATTTCCTTGCGGCCCCAATCGGCCAAGTTGATGTCTTTGACCTTGTAACGGGCGGTCGTAGCAGTATCCATTTGAGAAGATTTTCATGAGGATTAAAAATCCTCAAGTTTCGTAGTACAAAAGTACCACAATAGTCAGAAATCACAGCATACTAAAAAGCCCTGTCTGCAAGGTTGCAAACAGGGCTCTTAGCTGACAGTGCTGTGACTGCTATTTGAGGGGCGATTTAGTCTTCTACAACCTCGCCAAAGACTGGGAATGAGCCAGTTGAATAGTGCGCGTAGCCAGACTCCGTTGTGAGCGGGAAGCTGTATTGCTTGGCAAAACCAGCAAGTAGATCGCTCATGACTTTGTCGTCGATCACTTTGCTATTCGGTCGAAGATGGTATGCTACGTGATCAATTGATCCGTCTGCATTCCAGAAAACGTGGAGCCAAACTTTGACTCCTCTGATATCAACATCCTGCTTGGTAGAGTAAAGTTCAAGCTCGTGAAGCATACCTAGCCACTTCCCGAAGGCCGACTTCATGGTACAATTGCAAGCCGTCAAAAGACTTTGATCGTATGCCGTTACAAGGTCGTCGTAACTACTCTCAAATTGGCCGAGAACAAAGACTTTTGGTAAGGTCTTGTTCTTTGGTTGCGGGCCCGGAGAGGCCAACGCCAAGGTCGATGCGGCTAAAAAAGCAAGTGCAGAGAAAAGAAATCGTTTCATGTTTATTGTTAAGTCTCAACAGAATCAAAGTTGTATTTGATCCTCAAATTTACATTTTAACGCGTTAACAAGCTATAAAGATGGAATTTCGTACCAAATCGCAGAGAATTACTTTTTTTCTAGCTTTTAGTCTAGAAACACATAGACTAATTTCAACAAGTATACGAACGAATAAAACCTACTAGTATGTTTAGGCCATGTGGATTGATCTAGTTTTTGCAGTAATCGCTGCTTTCGGTTTCTATTGGGGCTATTCCAGAGGAATTATTCGTACAGTTGTTTCTGTAGCAGCACTCTTTATCGGATTTGTGCTTGCCGTCAGGTTTGCACCTCAAACGACGGAAGTGATTGCAAAGCTCTTCAAAACCCCTGCTGAAGGGGCTTTACCGCTTATTGGGTTCGTCGTAACCTTTGTATTGGTGCTACTAATACTGCGCCTTGTAGCTAACGCAATTGAGAAGGTTCTGACGACACTCAAGCTCAATTTTCTCAATAAAGTAGCTGGTGGTCTCGCTACTTCAATCCTTGCGACACTCATTTTTAGCATACTCCTCATCTTCGTCAACTCTGCGAACCTGATTAGCGAAGAGGCAAAGGATACGAGTATGACGTATTCTTCCTTAGAAGCATTCCCAGACCAAGCTTATGCAGTTCTAGGAAAAGCAAAACCAGCATTGGAGGACGTACGCGATGCTGGCAAGAGGGCCATGGAAGGCAAGAAGATAAGAGAGTAAAATTGTCGCTCAATGCTTCTTAGACATGCTCTAAGCTGCAGGTGAAGTCTCATCTGTAGCCAGCTCCATGTACGCATCCAGCATAATGCCATCAACGAAGAATTCGACATTACCAGCGTTGCAACTGTCAGTAGGCATCTTCAATGCCCGCGTCGCTGTCTTTTGGTACAATTCACGTGCAAACGACATGTCGCCATTGGCCAAGCGCAACGCCTTAGCCTGGAGTTGGGGCGTGTACTTATTGAGGTAGCTGTAAAAATCAAAGGTTGACATGGCGATCTTGGCTAAGGCTAATGTAGCGCTAGCAAGTGCAAGGTGTCTCTAGAATGTGGGCAAAATCCCCTAAATGGTGCAGCTGTGCTATGTGGTTAGGAAGCGGTATCACTCTGGCAGTAAACGGATCTGCAAATAACTGAGAACAGAGAAATAAGGCTCTTACCTTTGCGGCATGGCCGACGGAACTTCACTCAATAAATACATTGCAGCAAGCGGTGTTTGCTCACGCAGACAAGCTGATGTGATGATCGAAGCTGGAAAGGTCCAGCTCAACGGAGAAGTAGCACGTAAAGGCAATCGCGTTCGCAAAAACGACGTCGTTCTTATCGATGGACAGCCAATCGGGCGTAAGCCAAATGCTGTCTGGTTGGCCTATCACAAGCCCGTTGGCATCACGTGTACCACCGACAAGCGTGACCCAACGAATATTATCGATGCTGTAGGCTATCCAGGAAGGGTATTCCCCGTTGGTCGCCTTGACAAAAACTCGGAAGGACTCATCTGGCTTACCAACGATGGCGACGAGGTCAACAAGATCTTACGTGCAGCCAATGAGCACGAGAAGGAATACGTCGTCACTGTCGATAAGCCTGTCTCTTTAGCATTCTTACGCCGAGTCGCTGAGGGCGTTTACCTCCCTGGCCTCAAAGTGACCACCAAGCCTGCATACGTAGAGCAAGTTGCGCCAAAAACGTTCCGTATCGTCATTGTACAGGGCCTCAATCGCCAGATTAGAAGGATGTGCGAAACGCTCGACTATCGCGTACGCAAGCTGCGACGCGTGCGTATCATGCACATGCCGCTCGGTAAGCTGGAATACGGTGTAGCCCGTGACTTCTCCACGAGTGAGGTTCAAAACTTGAAGCACATGCTCAAGGACAGCTACGCCGGACCAGCCTCTGAGGATCACTCAGAATAAATAATAAACCAGTAGGGTAGGCCTATTTGCCTATATCCTTACGGAAAAACCCGCCGTCGAAAGTCACTTTGGCAGCAGCTCGACGACTCATTTCGGCTGCCTCCATGTAGGTAAGCCCATAACTAGTGAGCATTAAGACACGTCCACCATTGGTGACTAGCTCGCCATCCTTGTCAGTTACGCCAGCCAAAAACGGGATGCTGCTCTTCACTTCATCTAGGCCGGTGATCACTTTTCCTTTTTCGTAGCTCCCTGGGTAGCCTCCACTAGCCATAACAACCGTCGCAGCCGATCGGCTATCGACACTTACTTCGTTATCTGCAAGGGTACCATCAAAAAGGCTCGAGAAAAGCTGGACCAAATCACTGGTGATGCGTGGCATTATTACTTCCGTTTCAGGATCGCCTAGACGGCAGTTGTACTCGATCACATACGGCTCATCCTCTACGTTGATGAGGCCGATGAAGATGATTCCTGTGTACGGAATTTTTCGATCGCGAAGTCCGTCAAGCGTAGGCTCTACTATGCGTTCGCGTACTTTTGCCATCATGTACTTGTCGACAAAAGGGACTGGACTTACTGCGCCCATTCCTCCTGTGTTCGGACCCGTATCTCCTTCACCCACACGCTTATAGTCACGTGCAACCGGGAGCAATTGGTAATCTTCGCCGTTGGTGAGTACGAAAACACTAAACTCTGGTCCAGTTAGGAATTCCTCGATCACCACCTTCGCACTCGCTTCGCCAAACTTACCGCCGAGCATCTCATCGAGTTCAGCTTCAGCTTCTTCGAGCGTTTGTGGAATCACCACTCCTTTACCAGCGGCAAGGCCGTCAGCTTTAAGCACGTAAGGCGGTTCTAGCTTTCGCAAAAACGCCTTAGCGGCATCCACATCATCAGCTGTAAACGTTTTGTATCCTGCAGTCGGGATGTCAAACTCAGCCATGAATTCCTTGCTAAACGCCTTGGAACCCTCAAGTTGCGCACCCGCAGCACCGGGACCGACAAGCTTTAGTGACGGTAGTTTTGCCGAAAGGTGATCACAAAGACCTGCCACAAGCGGAATTTCAGGGCCGACAACGACCATGTCGATCTTCTCGCTTTCGCAAAAACGCACAACCGCGTCTTGATCAGCAGCATCTAAGTCCACATTGGTGCCTACCTGAGCAGTACCAGCATTTCCGGGAGCAATAAAGAGCTCGTTGAGTAACGGACTTTGACGGAGTTTCCAAGCAATGGCATGCTCTCGCCCACCTGAACCAATTAGAAGGATACGCATGCCGCAAACCTAAGCGCTCTTGGCAGCTATTTAGGCAGCAATCCCCCTCAAATAATCTACACTCGGGGAATGTCAAGAACAGTTGAGCTCCAAATGCGCTAACTACCTAGGGATGTAGTACGTTCGCCGCATGTTTGACTACCTCAAAGGTGCTATCGCTCATAAAACCGCAACTGCCGTCGTGTTAGACGTGGGTGGGGTAGGGTATCGCGTCAAAGTTTCCTTGCAAACCTTTGCCGCCATCGACGGGAAGGAATCTGTGAAACTCTACATCCACTATCATGTCAATGGCCAGGATTACATCCCAACGCTCTTTGGTTTTGCTACAACTGTCGAACGTGAAGTCTTCCTTTTACTGACGAGTGTACAAGGTGTCGGAACCAACACCGCACGCATCATCTTGTCCAGTATCAAGCCAGATGAACTCGCCGCAGCGATTACACAAGACCGTGAAGACGTTTTTAAGTCGATCAAAGGTGTCGGCCCTAAAACGGCCAAACGGATCATTCTTGACCTTAAGGATAAGATCCTGAAAGTGCTTGGAGGAGATATCGCGAACAATGTTGAACTCGGCGCTCCTGCATCAGAGAATACAGCAAGAGCAGCTGCATTACAGGCCCTACAAGCATTGGGTTATTCTAAGATTCCGGCTCAACGTGCATTGAATAAAGTCACAAAGGCACAACCTCAGCTCGATACCGATGGCGAATTGGTCCGTGCGGCCCTCCTCGAACTACAAAAGTAAGCTAAACAACAGCCTTACGTATTAGGGTCTAAGACTATCTGTACATTCGCGAAATCGAAACTCATACGAGTGTGCTACGTACACTCGGTGAAGACGTTAAAAAACCGAATTGAGTCATATCACTGAAGAGAATGCAGTTAAAAGGACACATCTGTAAAAAGATTGGCTGTTTTTTATACTAATACACCCTTCTCAGGCGATAGATTCCAGTAATCCCATCTGACCGACACACCGTCCATTTATGGACATGAACTGACGAATGAAGTCAACGTTTATCCTCCTTACTGTAGCACTATTTAGTTTTGCTGGCACCGATGCCTTCGCAACACCAGTGCCCGTATATCCTATAGAGGCTCCTCAAGTAAAAGTGAACTCCGATACGATCCCGACGATTCGAGATCGAAATGGAGATTTCATCACAGACCCGGGTTCGAATAGGATTGACCTACGAGACCCTTCGTCTGTAACACAAGAAGTAGAGTACGATCCTACGACCAACCGGTACATCGTTACCGAACGGATCGGCGGCTCGTACTTCCGTTCACCAACCTACCTCACTTTCGACGAGTACCAAAGCTATCGCGAACGTCAGTCGCAACAGCGTTACTTCGATCAATTACAAGGACGAGTTAGCTCCGATGGAGTTGGACTTGGCAATGTTGAAGATCCTATCGAGGCCGTTGACGTAGAAAACAGCCTTGTTGATCGCCTTTTCGGTGGCTCAGATGTCAACATCGATACGCGTGGTAACATCGACCTCACTTTCGGTGTCGATTACCGAACCGTGAAGAACCCTGCATTCATCGCTCGTCAGCAGCGAAACGGTGGATTTGATTTCAAGATGAACATTCAGATGAACGTGACGGGCTCTATCGGCTCAAAGCTTCAGCTTAGTTCTTCGTACAACAACAGCGCAAACTTCAACTTTGACCGTCAGCTTATCAAGGTGAGCTACAACGCCGCTGAGTTTGGCGAGGACGAAATTCTTCAAAACATCGAAGCCGGTAACGTAAGTCTGCCTCTTCGATCTTCTCTTATTCAAGGTTCGCAAGGACTTTTAGGTGTTCGTGCCGACTTGAAATTCGGTAGACTCAAGGTCACTGGCCTTGTGAGTCAACAAAAAACAGAACGAGACGAGATTGAAATTCAAGGTGGTGCTCAGTTCCAAGAGTTTGAGGTCCGTGCAGATGAGTACGACGAAAACCGTCACTTCCTTCTATCCCACTTCAACCGTGAGACCTTTGAAGAGTCCCTCCAGGACTTGCCGACGATTATCTCTCAGTTCAAGATCAACCGTATTGAGGTTTGGATCACCAACGATCGCGACCAAACAGAAGGTGTACGTGAGCTCGTTGCACTTGCCGATTTGGGTGAAGGCTTCGAAGACAAGATCACCAATGTTCACCCTTCTACGACGGTAAATCAGAACTCGGGAAAGAGTATCGATGGTAAAATTCTTCCAGATAACGATGCCAACAGACTTTACGCTGATCTCGTTAGCAATCCAACCAACCGCTTTCGCCAAAACACCGTAGGAAGACTCCAAGGCCCGGCCTTCGGCATGGAGCAGTCGCGGGACTTTGAGCGTGTTCGTGCTCGTTTGCTCACTCAAAGTGAATTCAGTTTCCAACCGGACTTGGGTTTTGTAAGTGTCAACGTGAACGTGCGTCCAGACCAAGTACTTGCAGTGGCATACGAGTATACTTACAACGGTAAGGTTTACAAGGTGGGTGAGTTCTCTAACGACCTACCAGTGGGTGACACTACTAACCTCAACGTGCTCTACACGCGCATGTTGAAGAGTACAACCCCACGAGTCGATGTTCCTGCTTGGGACTTGATGATGAAGAACTTCTACAACATCGGTGCATACCAGGTGAACCAAGAAGACTTCCGACTTGACATTACCTATGAGGATCCAGGAAAAGGCGAAAAGCGCTTCCTCCCAACTTCTAATATTGCGAACCAACCGCTCATCCGCGTTTTCGATGTTGACCAGCTCAACGTTCAACTCGATCCGCAACCCGACGGTATTTTTGATTTCGTTCCAGGTCTAACCATCTATCCGCGCAACGGACGGATCATGTTCCCAGTGCTTGAGCCTTTCGGTAAAAAGCTTGAGGACGAAATTGATGATCCGGCGCAAAGAGCTCGATACGTTTACAATACACTATATGACTCTACCGTCATTCGTGCTCGTGAGTATCCCGAGTTCAACCGCTTCATTATTAGTGGTTCGTACAAGTCGAGTGTTTCAAGTGAGATAAGCTTAGGTGCATTCAACATCCCACGTGGATCTGTTCGGGTAACAGCAGGTGGCCAGATTCTACGAGAAGGACAGGATTATGAAATCGATTACAACATTGGTCGCATCAAGATTCTTAACGACGCTTATCTCACCTCTGGAGTTCCAGTACGTGTAAGTTTCGAGGACAATGCGGTATTCGGACTTCAGAACAGATCGATGATCGGACTTCGAGCCGACTACGAGTTCAATAAGAAAGTCAGTATTGGAGGTACCTACATGCACCTCTTCGAGCGTCCGTTCACGCAAAAGGTGAATGTTGGTGACGATCCAATCAACAACCGAATTTTAGGTATTGACTTGGTCTATGGAGATGATGCCCCTTGGCTGACTCGCCTGGTAGACAACATCCCGGGACTTAGTACCAAGGAGCAGTCAACAATCAACTTTACTGCAGAAGCAGCTTTCTTGAAGCCAGGTCACTCCAAAGCGATCGATATCAAGAAAGGTGAAGGCGGTACCGTATATGTCGATGACTTTGAGGGCTCAGCCTCTGGTTTTGACCTGAAGACGCCTCTTGCTGCGTGGACACTTGCTTCTGTGCCACAGAACAACAGTCTGTTTCCGGAAGCAAAACCTGTTTTAAACGGCCGTGATGATTCTTTGGCCTTGCATGCTAACCGTGCACTACTCAACTGGTACCGTATCGATAACATCGGTCGTGCAGGAGGAGCTCCAACAGTATACGATCGTCAAATTCAGCCACAGGAACTCTTCCCTGGTCGTCAACTTAACCAGTTCACGAACAACGCGCTCTTTACGTTCGACATGACGTACTACCCGAATGAGCGTGGACCATACAACTTTGATATTCCAGGAGGTTATCCAACTACGGCTGGACTTGATGCCTTAGGAGATCTTGCTGAGCCAGAATCTCGCTGGGGTGGTATCATGCGTGAGCTCCAGACCAACGACTTCCAAGCTGCCAACATTGAGTACTTGGAATTTTGGGTCATGAGTCCATTCCTTGACGGTGCCAATACACCTGACTACGAAGGTGATCTCTACATCGAGTTTGGAAACATCTCCGAGGACATTATGCGCGATAGTCGCTTGTTCTTTGAGAATGGTCTTCCTGCGGGAACCGGCAGTAACGCAAATCGCCCAACAGACAACACCGCTTTTGGTCGTGTTCCACGTATGGCGCCAGTAACTCCAGCTTTTGACACCGATCAAGCGAATCGTGCAGAGCAAGATCTCGGTTTTGATGGTCTCAACAATGATGGAGAAAGAGATGCATATTCCGGTTGGCTCGCTAAAGTGGCAGCAGGCGTTAGTAACCCTGGGGCCCTCGCAGCAATACAAGATGACCCTTCTAACGATGATTTTGAATCGTTTCAATCTCGTCAAAACCAGTCTACGACCCTGGGCCGCTACAAGCGTTTCAATGGTTTTGAAGGAAACTCTCCAATCGCATCTGGAACAGGCATCGCAGTAGGTTTTAGTACACTTCCTGATACAGAGGACCTCAACGGTGACAACACACTTTCTGAAACAGAAAGCTATTTCCAATACAAGATTCCATTCCGTCTAGGAGGATCTGCTGGAGAAATTGACCCTGCAGCTGCTCGTTACATTACTCAGGAAAGAGTTATTCCGGTAGCTGGAGGAGCTGACATGATCTGGTATCGCTTCAAAATTCCACTTGATGGATTCGATGCGAAGGTTGGATCAATTCAAGATTTCCGTTCTATCCGCTACATGCGGATGTACATGAAAGGATTCAAGCGTCCAGTCACGTTCCGTTTTGCGCGTATGGACCTCGTCCGTAACCAATGGCGTCGCTACTTACGTACTAATGCACTGCGGGATCCAGGACCGCAATTGCCCCCAGAGCCAAATATCTTCTTCGATGTCGATGCGATCAATATTGAGGAAAACAGTGGCCGCGAACCGTTTAGCTATGTGCTTCCTACAGGTATTCAGCGTGAGCAACAGATCAACACCGTTGGTAATCTGCAGCAAAATGAGCAATCTCAAGTCATCACCGTTTGTGGTCTAGAAGATGGCGATGCACGTGGCATTTACAAGATTGTCAACCTTGACATGCGTGTCTACGACAAGCTACGCATGTTCATTCACGCGGAAGAGTTTGACATTTCAGGTAGCCCAATAGCTCCTGAAGATCTTGAAAATGGAGAAATGAGACTCTTTATGCGTCTCGGTAGTGACTTCCAAGACAACTATTACGAGTACGAACTTCCTTTGAATTTTACTCGTATCGACCAGATCCCTGTAGATCCAACTCAGGATGAACTCTCTGCGGCAATCTGGCCAGAATTGAACAACCTAGAGATCAACTTGAAAGATCTCATTGCGCTAAAAGAATTGCGTAACGCAGAAGCTCGACCTCTTAATCTGGAGTATGAGATTGAAGATCCTTCTGCCGTTGGTCAAGACAAGACCATGTCTATTAAGGGGAATCCGAACTTAGGACTCGTTAAAGGTGTGATGATCGGTCTTCGCAACCCGCGAGGAGGAGCGAAACAAGTTTGCGCTCAAATCTGGGTGAACGAGCTCCGCCTAAATGGCCTCGATGAGCGGGGTGGAGCAGCGGGTCTCGCAAGACTAGACCTACAGTTGGCAGATTTCGGTTCGATCAGTGCAAGTGGTTCATTCAGCTCCATTGGCTGGGGATCCTTAGATCAAAAACTTGCTGAACGTGCACGTGAGTCAGAATTGGTTTACGACATAGCAGGATCATTTGAAATGGGTAAGTTTTTACCTGAGGAAAGTGGTGTTCGTGTGCCTATGACGGTGGTCTATTCAAATAACCTACGTCAACCGGAGTTCGATCCGTACGACTTGGATATAAACCTTAAGGATAAGATTGCTGCTGCTGATGCTAACGATCGAGATTCGATTCGAACACAAGCTGTAAATCGAGCGGTTCAGCGTGAGATCAACTTTACCAACGTTCGAAAGGAACGCACCAAGGCCGGCGGAACTCCGTTACCGTGGGATATTTCCAACTTCAGCGTCAGTTATGTCTACAACGAGACCGACGTTACCAGCCCGCTCATTGAGTTGGATGAAACCGTTAACCACTACGGTTCTCTTGACTACAATTACGCGCTTAGAAGCAAACCAATCACGCCGTTCAAAAAGCTGATCAAAAAGAACAAGTACCTCGATCTCGTAAAGGAGATGAACTTCAATCCGCTACCAAGCCGATTTGGGTTCTCTACGACGACAGATCGTGTGCTTCAGTCTACTCGCTACCGTTTCAGTGGAGATGATCCAGCGTTGAATACCTACTTCAACCGTAACTGGACCTGGGATCGCGACTATAACTTGAATTGGGACTTCTCGAAAGGACTCCGTTTCCAATTCAATGCAACCAACCGTGCAGTGATTGACGAGTTCCAGACGTTCGATGAAAATGGAGAACCTATTCTTGAAGATGTTAGACGTGACAGTGTATGGAGAGCCCTTCGCAATTTTGGCCGTAACAAAGCTTACCAGCACAACTTCAACGTTAACTACACCCTGCCGACCAAGCAGATTCCTTTCTTGGAATTCATGAACATTACTGCGCAGTATACCGGAACCTACAACTGGAACGCTGCCGCCCAAAACCTTACAGCGCTGGGTAACGTGATTTCAAACGGTCAGCAACGACAGATTCGTGGAGACCTCAATTTTGAGACGCTCTACAGAAAGAGTAAGTATTTGCAGAAGATTGAGAACGGCAACAAAGCCGCTGCTAAAAAAGGAAGAGGCCGTGATCCACGAGGTCGTTCTAGTGGAGGATTAGATAAAGTCGCAAGCGACGACTCAGACAAGAAGCCTTCCGATAAAGACGACGATAAGAGTAAAAAAGGAAAGAAGGAAAAGAAGAAGAAAGGCGAGCGCGATGTGTCAAAGTTTGAACGCATTGCAATACGTCCGTTCCTCTTGATCCGACGTGCAAACGTTACCTACAACGAAGAGTTCGGAACCACACTTCCTGGTTACACACCAGGCACTGAATTTCTAGGCTTGTCACCAGGATTCGCAGATCCAGGATGGGACTTCGTCGGAGGTCTGCAGCCCGACATTCGTAACTCTTTCGGACAGAACAGATCAAGTGATTACCTCTTCGAAAACGAGAGATGGTTTACAAACGACATTCGTCTTAACCAACAAGTCTTCCAGACGTACTCGCAGAATCTTGCAGGTCAGATGAGTATCGAGCCGTTTAAAGACTTCCGAGTAGACCTCGATGTAAGTCAACGCTACTCTGAGAACCACAGTGAATTTTTCAAGGATACTCTAGGGCTGGAAACCGAAAGAAACTTCGCTCGTTTAGTCCCAGCAGATGTAGGATCATATACAATCAGCTATGGTGCAATCAACACCCTTTTTGGCTTTGATCCTGAAGACCTTTTCTCAACCTTTGAGGATCATAGATTAATCGTCAGTAAGCGCCTCAATGGCGAGTTACCAAATCCAGGTAACCTTCACCCCGATACTGCACTTGCCAATCAAGGGTTCTATGAAGGCTTTGGTCCAAATCAGCAACAAGTACAGCTTGCTTCGTTCTTGGCAGCCTACACGGATAAAGATCCTGAAACGGTTAGTCTAGATGTCTTTAAGACACGACCAAAGGTGAACTGGAGACTTACGTACAATGGACTAGCGCGTGTCAAAGGAATGGATGAGATTTTCTCAAGTTTCAGTCTGACGCACAGTTACAAGAGTACGATGACGATCAATAGCTTCAATACGAACTTGCTATACAACGGTCCTCAATCGATCAACCCAGGAACACAAAGCTTCTATTCAAAGCTTGTTATTCCTGACCTCGTGATCACGGAGCAATTCTCTCCGCTAATTGGAATCGATGCACGTCTCAAAAATGAGATGAGCGTCCGACTAAGCCTTAGCAAGACACGTAACTTAGGAATGAGCTTCGTAGACAACACACTCGCAGAGCGTAACTCAGAAGAGTGGAGTGTTGGATATGGCTACGTGATTAAAAACGTAGATCTACTTCAGTACTTCGGCGGAAAGAAGAAGAAATCTTCTAGTCGTAAGCAAGAAGCGGAGAAAGCGAAGAATGCTGCTAATCCTACTCGTACGCCTCGACGTGGTGGAGCGAACAATGGTGTCGGTAACGATCTCGACATTCAGATCGACATTCGCTACTCAGACGACATTACCCTCAATCGTCAATTGGACCAGATCGGTAATCAGCCTACTCGTGGAGCAACGAGTTTCACGCTTAGTCCAAGTGCTGAGTATGAAATCAACGAGCAGCTCAGTCTTCGTTTGTTCTTAGATTATCGTCGCCAAACGCCAAAGGTTTCTACAAGCTTCCCGACCACGAATACCCAAGCGGGTCTAACCGTGAGGTTCAAGCTCAACTAAGAGCGTTTCTAAGATTAATTTATAAGGCCTGTTCAAGAGATTCTAATCTCCTGGACAGGCCTTATAAATTGAGCTTACCGAATATCAAGTAAAAGGGTCTTAGTTACTGGCCTCCGCTTCTGCAACGCGGCCGTTAAGGCTTGCTGCATAGTTGCGCTGTGTGCCCATAGCATCGGCTAGTCCCCTTGAAGATTGTAGGCTAACACTAGTAACGTACCAGTAACTGCCGTTGTCTAGGACTTCAAGCTCACTTGCTGTTTCCTTCTCATTTGTGATAGAAGGAAATCGACGCACAAGTTGTGCTTCAAGGTTACTGAGAAGCTCTGCTTGCTCAGCTTCGTTGGCAGGCATGAGGTCGTATTCCTTAAGAAATAGCCACGTCATCGTATTGATGCGTAGTTCCTCTTCGTACTGTGTTGTTGGCGCAAGTGGCAAGCGATCATATACAAGGTGCATCATCTGGTGCGCCGTGAAGAAGTTGAACAACAACTCATCGTATATGGCAGATGCACGTGTATCTCGAGCTGCTTTCGAAAACAGCTTCTGAGTATCGAAATCAGCGTGACTAAACGGCGTGATGAAAAGCACATTGTGGCTTACATCGTAAGAGTATCCTGGTCCGCCTTCTACTCCAACGGTAACGAAAGGAGCATCCTTTAGGCCAAGTTCTTGGCCATACGCATCGTAGAAAGTATTGGTTATCGTACGAGCAGTACGTAAGTTATTTGCGTTCGCGTCGAGGAGAAGTTTAGGACTTCCGCAAGCTGTTAAAAGTGTAAGAGCGAGGACAGCGGCGCCCAATACGGGCAGACGAAAGGTGAACGGCATTACTGTGTGTTTGTGGCTGCGTCGCTCGCTTGGGGGGCGGAGGGGTAATGTCCGCGATCGCTTTCAAAAAGTGTGTGTGTGTAGCTGGTTAAGCTGATTCGCCCTGAGGCGTTGATGCAAGTGTAAGGGCTCAACCATGCGCACAGCAATAGCCTATGCCCCACATGTGGTAGCACATTACCCGACCTCTGGTATGCAAATACCAGATTTATACAAACACTTCGGTAGTCTTAGTGGAAATCACCGCACCCGATAGGGCTACCGTCAGGAATTCTCGCTCCTTTTTGTACGCTGAAGTTCGCTGGATCACGATGCCACTGCTCGAGTCGTGTCATTAGGTAACTCTTCATCTGCGGATTTGCGGCCGAAGAGACGCCTTGCGGGATTTTTGCAGCATGAGTGGCTAACGCAAGTGCCCAAGCTTGAGTGATTGCAGGAGCACCATCATCTGAAGCTAGGCGGAGTGCATGTTCAACTAGTCGAGCGGTCAGAAGCAAATCGAGCTTGTTTCCATTGGCTTGCCTAGAGATTAGAGCTTTCGCCAAAACCTGTCCTGTAACACCTTTGTCATCTGCCGGCTTTTGTAGAATACGTGTCACTCGTTCTGGAGCTAACAATAAGCCGAGTGTGAGATCAATGCTTGCCTCTGCTGCAGCATAGTCATCGAACATCGGCCCAGTGTGCGCATCAAACAACTCACGACCTCTGCGGTAGCCAAACGGCTGAGGAATAAGATCGACCTCGTGCTTTAGGAAGCTCGGTTGTAGTGTCTGAAGTATAGTTCTGAGTGCGTTTTGTTCAATAGTTGGATCAACAGGTGTAACATGTGTTTTGGCGGAAGCCCCGCTCTTCGGCGAGGATCCTCGTACTTCCGACGGGACTGAATCGTCATTTAGATCAAAAGCGTAGTTATAACCACCCACCAATTTTACGGCTGCTTCGACCTGATACCTGTGCATGAGGTAAACAGGAGCAAACACATTCTCAAGTTCGGCTACCGGTTGCCCTGGCGCCAGGTTGTTCAGGTCAAGGTTATCAAGTGCATATCGACGAAGCGTGATGATCCTAGCCAGTTCCTCGGTTGCATCTTTTCCATTGTCCCAAAGGTGGGCTGTCGGGTGCGCTCCTCCTTTTGCACGTGCATCAGCGTCGCTTATGAATGGAAGTCCAAGCTTCTTGTTTTCTACAAGTACAGCTGAAAGCATCTTTCCTTCAACGTTCGCATTTACATCTAAGTAGCCGTATCGGATCGCTTGCTTGTCCCAGATTCCAATGCCAACGGCATAGGCGTCACTAAGGTCTACTACACCTTTGTCATTGAGCGTCACGTACGGGTGCGGGTAGTCCATTACTGATGCTCGATCTACAGCACTGGCTGCGAAATTATGTGCGAGGCCGATCGTGTGCCCAACCTCGTGTGCACTTAATTGACGAAGACGATCTAAGGCAAACGCTAGAAGTCGCGGATCTTCAACTCCGTCCTTGTATCCATCAATCAACCCTTGAGCGATCAAGAAATCTTGGCGAATGCGCAAACTTCCAAGACTTACATGTCCTTTAATGATCTCGCCCGTACGTGGATCGTAGACACTGCTGCCATAGCTCCATCCTCTAGTGCTACGGTGTACCCATTGAATCACATTGTAACGGACGTCAAGCGGGTCTACGCCTTTCGGCAAAACCTCTACTCGGAAGGCATCCTTAAAGCCAGCTGCTTCGAATGCTTCATTCCACCAGCTTGCTCCTTCAATAAGGGCTGATTTGACAGGTTCAGGTGCGCCGCGGTCTACGTAATAGACGATTGGCTCCACAGCCTCACTTAAGTCTGCTGATGGGTTCTTCTTCTCCAGGCGGTGACGACGGATTAGTCTCTTATTGAGTGGTGTCCCAATCTTGCTTGCATAATCTGCAAACTGCAAAGGGGAATATCCTGCTCGAGGATCGAACACACGCGTCTTGTAGCCATCGTCTGGAAGCGCAACAAAACTGTGGTGTTGGCGCGTGGTGACTGCCGAGGAAGTAGGCGTAACAGAGCGTAGCTCTCTGCCTTTTGCTTTTCCTGAAAGCGTGATGATGGCTTCGAATTCTGTGTTGAGCGGGAAGTTCTTAGTGCGTTCCATGAAAAGCGCAGACCTCAGTTTGTCGAACTTGTAGTTGCCTTGATTTCCATCGCGAAGTCGTTCACCTACTCCGTATGCATCCTGCATCACAAACGGCGTCAGGTCGATAAGATGTAGATCGCCCTTGCTTGCTAGAATTGGAAATCCTGCAAGAATACTGCTTGCAAATGCCTCTGCTACACTTGCACGTTCGGCAGGATTGTCACTTAACGCTCGATAGTCTAGGTTCGGTTGTTCGAGAAGAAGCTTCCCGCCCGTTTTGCGAAAGCGTACGATACGAGTACCGCCTAGTTGACCTCTATCCAAGCCAATGTCATTAGATCCTAGTCCTGAAGCAAGGCTCGTCACGTAAATGAAGTCACCGAGTTTTGAATCGACCTCAAGCAGGAGTTGGTCCTTGGCCTCATCGTAGTAGAAAGGGATGAAACCATCGGTACGCTGAAGCTTTTCGATGATGCTGTCAAAATCCTTTGGTGCTTCTGGGCTTTGTGCAGTTGCGGACTGGTTAAAGGTGAATCCGAGTAGAAAAATGACGATGCTAAGAGTAGAGTAGCGCATCCGATAAAGGTGCGTAACTCTTTCGTATCGCAACCAATAGATCACTCTTCGCGTCTTTATGTACATGCGTGCAACCTATAAAGGCGTTCTGCTTGCCGAATCAGATGACACTGTTGTGGTCGAAGGGAACCATTACTTTCCGAGAAAAAGTCTTATCGCTGGACGTTTTAGCGAAAGCGAGCTCCATTCTACCTGTCCTTGGAAAGGAATAGCGAGCTATCTAAACGTTGAGATTGACGGCGAACAGAACAAAGATGCCGCGTGGTATTACCCAGAAACCAAGCCCATTGCCGACAAAATCAAAGGTCGTGTAGCTTTTTGGCGTGGTGTTATTGTAGAATAGTCAACTTTGAGGCAAGGTTTTCGTAATATTAGGCATTACACTTTCTGACTATGCGTAATTTGTTGCTTAGCGTTTCGCTCATTCTTGTCGGCTTCTCGCTGCAGGCCCAGCACTCTGGGTACAGTTTCAAGTTTGGTCCAGTGATGGGTATTCAGCAATGGAACAGTTCTGACCGAGGTCCGCTTTTCGCCTACCATGCAGATGTTCAGATCGAAAACATCAGCGAAACGGATGCGAGAACGTTGTATGCTGGCCTTGGCTTTCATCAGCGTGGATCCGCTAATCGTGTCACCTACAATACGATTGGAGGCCAGCGCATTCAGAATACCACGAAGTTCATTTTCAATAATGCGGTATTGACCGCAGGAGGAAAGCAAATTTACGCCTTGCAAAACATGCAAGGTCACGTTTCACTTGCGTTGCGAGGAGAGGTGAACATCAGCACTTCGTTTGGTGAAGACGATGATGTCGTCCGAAACAACCCCGGTTTGCTGAGTTCATATCCACAAGATGGATTCGTGAATCGTTTTCTCTATGGAATCGACATCGGTGCAGGCATTGATTTGCCGCTTACTCCGAGCTTAGATGGCTTGCTCGAAATCCGTGTTAGTCCTGACCTTTCGCGCCAGTACTTTCAACCTGCTTTTAGCGGCCCAGATATTTTTCAAATCGGTCAGAACCGTAACTATCCTGAGCGCCGTATCAATAACATTACTTTCGAACTTAGCTTCGGAATCCGTCTCATTCGCTACAGCGAGTAATCTTAAAACCTCAAAACCCCTTTGCATGCTTCGTACATCTACACTTATTGGCTTTCTAGGCTTTTCAATGCTCTACCTAACGTCTTACTCAGGCGGTCCTACAGCTCCGGCTGGTGATTCAACAGGTAGTCCTCTCACCCAAACAGCTTGTACAACTTGTCACCAAGGTGGCAACTTTGACCCCACTACAGAGATCAGTCTTCTTGATCAAGGTGCTGAAGTCACAGCCTACGAGCCAGGCAAAACCTACACACTTCGATTAAGTACTACAGCACAGAATAACCCTAGCGGTTATGGCTTTCAGGCTGTAGTTCATGACTCAGCCGATGAAAATGCAGGAACTTTTGGTACTCCTCCAGCAGCATTCCGAGTTGCAACATCAGGTTCGCGTATGTTTTTCGAGCAAACACGTATTCAACCTGAGCCGACCGTTGAAATCGATTGGACAGCTCCAGCTACTGGTACAGGTGAGGTAACCGTATACGTTGGTGCAAACGCTATTAACGCAGGCGGTTCTACAGCCGGGGACAATGCAACCTTGACGGAATTAACAATTGTAGAAGGAGGTCCTTCTTCTACTGCAGATGTAAATGCTTCAGAAGAGTTTAAAGCATACCAGACTTCAGCAAGCACGCTTGCACTTGAACTTGGTGAAGAACTAGCATTCCCTGTACAGTACACGATTCAGGATATGTCAGGCAGAACTTTACAGGCAGCAATCGCCGTTGCAACTGAAAACAGCGTAGCAGTTACTGCAGGCGCTCCACAAGTTGTTCTTGTTGTAATCCGTGATGCGAATGGCCGCACAGGAGCGAAGCAGATTGCGCTTCGCTAAACATTAGGTGAAGGAGGATTGCATCACAGTTTGTCAGGTTTTGGCGAAAGCTGCATGACAAAAGCATAAGAAGGCGTGTCAGCATGTCCGAAAAATGCTACTGGTAAGTTACTTGCAGCATATGTTTTGCTAGGGCACATTGCCCTTTAAATCGAACAACTATGCAATCCTCCCAACCGGATCAAGAGATTCCTGAAGTAGATCAAGAAAACATCACAACTGATGAAGCTACTTCCGATACCTCAGGAGAGGCAGCTGCTACCGAAACGGTAGAAGCTGAAGAAGTAAGCGAACTTGATACAGTCCGCACAGAACTTACCGAGCTAAAGGACAAGTACCTGAGGCTGATGGCTGAGTTCGATAATTTCCGCAAGCGAACCGCTCGTCAGCGCAACGAAGAGCGTGCAACAGCTGCGATTGGAACAATGAATTCTATCCTTCCTGTAGTCGATGATTTCGACCGTGCAAAAGCAAATGCACTTAAGGAGGATACCGAAGAGACGTTTAGCAACGGCGTAGAACTTGTCTATGCGAAGTTGAAGCGCACCTTAGAAGGCCTCGGCCTCAAGCAGATGGTCTCGACCGGTGAAGTTTTTGATGCTGAATTGCACGAAGCATTCACTGAGATTCCTGCACCGACACCAGAAATGGTAGGCAAAGTCGTCGATACGATCGAGCAAGGCTACAAACTGAACGATAAGCTCATCCGCCACGCGAAAGTGGTGGTAGGAAAGTAAACTTCCTTCCCGTTTAAGCGTCTGTGTTAGTTAGCAGGCACATTTAAGAGCGATTGTTGAGCACGCAAGAAGGTGGCAACAATCGATAGATCACACATCATGGCAAAACGCGATTTTTACGAGATACTAGGTGTCTCAAAGTCTGCGACAGAAGCGGAGCTCAAGAAGGCGTATCGGAAGGTGGCAATGAAAAACCACCCCGATCGTAATCCTGACGATAAAGCCGCAGAAGATCGGTTCAAAGAGGCCGCAGAGGCGTATGAGGTCCTAAAGGATCCCCAAAAGCGTGCGCGCTACGACCGTTACGGACATGCGGGCATGGGCCAAGGCGGTGGATTCGGTGGCGGTGGTGCTGGCGGCATGACCATGGACGATATCTTCCAAAATTTTGGAGACGTGTTTGGCCAAGGTTCTCCTTTTGAAAGCTTCTTTGGAGGTAATCAACAAGGTGGAGGTCAGCGCCGTGCAAGAGGTCAACGTGGCAGCAACTTGAGGACACGCGTTAAGCTTACTCTCGAAGAAGTAGCAAAGGGCGTTACCAAGAAGATTAAGATTAAGAAACAGATTACCTGCGACAATTGTGAAGGCTCAGGAGCGAAAGATGCTTCTAGTGTTTCACGATGTAGCACGTGTAGCGGTTCAGGAATGGTTCGTCAAGTGAGGAACACGTTCCTCGGTCAGATGCAAACCACTACGACGTGTCCAACGTGCTCAGGCAGTGGACAAGAAGTAAAAGCGAATTGCTCAAAATGTAAGGGTGACGGCGTCATGTATGGCGAAGACACTATCGATCTCGACATCCCTGCTGGAGTAGCCGAAGGCATGCAGCTTTCGATGACTGGCCGCGGTAATGCAGGAAAGAAAGGAGGGCCATCAGGAGATCTCCTCATCAACATAGAAGAGATTCCGCACGATTCGCTTCAGCGAGAAGGGCAGAACCTCGTACACGAGCTTTACATTAGCTTTACCGATGCTGTTCTCGGTACTAAGGTTGAAGTTCCAACGCTTGATGGCATGGTTCGCTTTGACATTTCTAGTGGAACACAGTCGGGAGAGGTCAAACGATTACGAGGCAAAGGGCTCCCAAGTGTTCAAGGACATGGTACGGGCGACCAGTTCGTACACGTTAATGTTTGGACGCCTAAAAAAGTAAGTGATCGTGAACGCGAATTGCTTGAAGAGCTTCGTGACAGTGATAACTTCTCACCAGATGCCGACACCAGCCAAGAGCGTGGTTTCTTCGCGAAGGTCAAGGATCTCTTCCAATAATGTACAACTACTCGCTGCTCGGTCTTCTATTATTGGTTACTGTAGGTCTTTCGTCCTGCGGTCCGGAACTGGTGTCTGAGCAGAAGCATCCAATGCCAGGACACTGGACGTATGCCGATTCTGTTCAATTTCAATATGAAATCCAGGACACCAGTAGAGCGTATGACCTTGTGCTCACGGTTGAGCATACGGATATCTTTCCTACGCAGAACCTGTACACGAAATTTGTGACGATCTACCCGAACGGCTTGCGCAATACTGAGCCTGTAAACCTTGAATTAGCAGACCGATTTGGCCAGTGGTTGGGCGATTGTACGGGAGAATCCTGTGAATTGCGACTTCCGCTCCAGCAAGGAGCTAAATATCCAGAAGCTGGGGCATATGGTCTGACGATTCATCAATTTGGTCGTCAAGATTCACTGCAGGCACTGAATGGTTTTGGCTTAGAGATTTATGTGGCTTCGAAGTAGATGCGTGCCTTTTAGGCTATGCTGAAAACTTAGATGCATAAATGACAGTTTCGTCTCTGAAAATCTTTTTTGATCAAGGCTATTCGCCTTACATTTGTGGGCCCTAACTGCTTTCCAATTATGCTTTACCAATTCACCGAAGAACATCTTGCCGTTAAAGAAGCTGCACGAGAATTTGCGCAGCAAGAACTACTTCCAGGAGTAGTCGATCGCGACAATAAGATGGAATACCCAACCGAGCAGGTGCGCGGCATGGCAAACTTGGGTTTCTTAGGAATGATGGTAAGCCCTGAGTACGGTGGCGGAGGAATGGATGCACTTTCATACGTTCTTGCGATGGAAGAGCTTAGCAAGGTTGATAATTCTTGCTCTGTTATCGTTTCTGTCAACAACTCACTCGTTTGTGCAGGACTTGAGCAGTACGGTGACGAAGCGCAGAAGCAGAAGTACCTCACTAAGCTTTGTACTGGAGAGTGGATCGGAGCGTTTTGCCTTTCTGAGCCAGAAGCAGGAAGTGATGCTACAAGTCAACGCACTACAGCGATAGACATGGGCGACCACTACTTACTCAACGGAACTAAGAACTGGATCACAAATGGTGGTTCATCTTCAGTTCACCTTGTAATGGCGCAAACGGATGCAGACAAAGGCCACAAAGGCATCAACTGTCTAATCGTAGAAGCTAGTTGGGAAGGAGTCGTTATCGGCGCCAAAGAAGATAAGCTAGGTATCCGCTCAAGCGATACTACAACGATCATGTACACAGATGTAAAGGTTCCAAAGGAGAATCGCATCGGTGCTGATGGTTTTGGTTTCACGTTCGCAATGAAGGTTCTTTCTGGTGGCCGTATTGGCATCGCTGCTCAGGCACTCGGTATCGCAGCCGGAGCGCTAGAGCTTGCTACTAAGTACGCTAAGGAGCGTGAAGCATTCGGAAAGCCTATTGCGCAGCACCAGGCGATCGCGTTTAAGCTTGCAGACATGGCTACAGAAGTAGAAGCTGCACGTTTGCTCGTTTATCAAGCAGCCAAAGCAAAAGATCAGGGTGTCAATTATGACACACTCTCAAGCATGGCTAAACTCTATGCATCGAAGGTTGCTATGGAGCAATCTGTAGAGGCTGTGCAAATTCACGGCGGTTACGGATTCGTAAAAGAGTACCACGTTGAGCGCCTCATGCGCGATGCGAAGATCACGCAGATCTACGAGGGAACATCTGAAGTTCAGAAGATTGTCCTCTCTCGTGCTTTACTCAAAGGACAGCTCTATCCACCAATGCTGCTCGAATCAGCTGTCGAGACTGCCTAAGATTGCGGCCTTGTAGTTGGATTATCAGCAGAACGAGCACAACTAAGCAGCCAACGCGCTGTTTCTAGCCTGTGAAAGGCTTCAGCCAAATCGGAACTTTAGGGGAGACGTCTGTGCGCGTCCATTGGTCAACACTGGCCTTGCCCTTCCTTGTTGGAGGTTACGCTCTCTACACAGGTACGAGCATTCAAGGCATCATCTGGTGGTTAGCTATCCTAATCGCTGTGGTTGGCTGTGTTTTCTTACATGAAGCCGGTCACGCTTTCGCTGCACGTAGAGTAGGCGTAGCTGTTTTTGACATCTTGTTGTTGCCAATTGGTGGGGTTGCGCGTTTGAAGGCGTTGCCATCTAAGCCGCTGGAAGAAGTCTCCGTCGCTTTAGCTGGACCGCTAGTCAATCTGCTCATTGCATTGCTTTTGATGCCAGCGCTGTTCTACTGGCCAAAGCACGAGTGGTTTCCACTTCATAATAACTACGACGTCGGTTCTGCACTCGCGTGCTTGAGCTTTTTCAATGCTGCCGTTTTCGTCTTTAACCTCATTCCTGTATTTCCACTCGACGGAGGTCGAATCCTAAGAGCATCGCTTTGTCAAAAGATGTCAAGGCTCAAATCGACGCGTATCACTTCTTGGGTTTCAAGAATCCTTGCTCTAGCCTTGCTAGGTTATGGGGTATACGACGGGAGCTTCTTCTTGATGGGCTTTGCGGTGTTCGTATTTATAATCGCAGGAAGGGAGATGGGATCTGCAGTGGTGCAAGCCTTTCTCAACGATACAACCATGAGTTCAATCGCTCAAGGAGCACGTGCGTTTGATCCTGCAACGCCGATTCACGAAATAGTGGACTATTTGCAGCGTGGCAATCACAGTGGCGCAATCGTTATGGATGAATGCTGCCCCATTGGCTTCGTGACATTGAAGATGCTCGAACGTTTGGAGAGTCAAGAGCCTTCCGTTGGCAGCCTAGAGATGCCAACCGTTATTTGTCACGATGGGAATACGCCTCTGCTAGAACTGAGCCAGCAGTTTTCAGTCTTTCCTAAGTCCGTTGCTATCGAAGAGAATGATGGCCGCCCAGTAGGGTATCTAGATTTAGATCTTCTTGATCAAGGTTTTCAGGCTTTCGCCAAAACAGTCTAGAGGTTTCGCAGCACAGTATAGTGCAAGTCAACGCTTAATGCCCTCAGTCAAGATAGGTGAAACGCCTTAAAGGTATCTTGTAGTAAATACCGCTTCCGTAGAATAAGCCCTTTATGTTATCAGGTCGAAGTGGTTCCCATAATTGGCCGAATAGAGCTTTCTCAGATAGCCTGAACGCAAAACAGGGAAGAATCAGTTGCCTGATTCTTCCCTGTTTGACGCTCTTTTAGAAAAAGAGGTAAGTGCCTTTACTTAAAGTGACTTGATGATCATATCAGTCAGGTTGTCCGTTTCGCGCACGTACAGTAGAGCTCCGGGAACACTAGTGTCCAAGATAAGTCCGTAGCCATTTGCTTTCGCGTACGAGTCAATAGTCTTCTGCACTTTCGAAACAAGCGGCCCTAAATACTGTCCACGACGGTATTCGAACATGCGTGCACTTTCTTGCTGGTAGACTTGAAGTTGCTGTTGAATGGTCTGAAGCTCTTGCTCTCGCAGTTGCTTCGTCCTAGGTGTGATGAGCTGAACGCTGTCAGATAAGTTTTTATACTTCATCTGGAATTCCTGCTCGAGGATAGTGTATCCTGTAGCTAAAGAATCTTGGTAAAGTCGCATCAAGCTATCAGCAACTCCGGCTTCTGGCATTGATTCAAGGACTAGTCCCGTGTTAACGTGACCAACTTTGGTTTGAGCGAAAAGGGTAGAGCCTGCAAGTAAGAGGCTGAAAAGAAGCAAGTTGCGGTACATGCGAAAAGATCAAGTTGAGAAAAATAGCTCTTAAGAGCGCCGTAAAAGTAACCTAACGTTTGAAAGATAGAGTCGCTGCTTATGGGCATTTGGTGTTTACACGTTAATAACGATGCACAAGCTTTGGTGAATACACAACCAAAGACCATTAAATTCACGTTAACGAGGACTATCCTCACCACAAAATGCCCACTTTCGGGTTGCATAAAGTACCTCATCGGAACTTATCATGTCAAGAGCTAAAATCTGGTCTATCGTTGCTGTAATGAGCGTTGCCTTGATTGGCATCGCAGCAATGGAATTTACGTGGATCCGAAACATGATTCAACTCAATGTCGAGCGTTTTGACGAAAGTGTCTTCAGTGCGCTCAACGCAACGTCTGATCGACTTGAAAAACTTGAAAGCCTCGACGCTTATGTAAATGGCTATTCACTCGATTTTTTCGAGCAACGTTTTAGCGAAAGCCAAACAAAAGTACAGTCCAATCTTACGGTGACCACTCAGCGGGTAGTGAGCGTGTCGCCAGTCCCGGGGCACAGTAACAATTGTACTTGTCGGCAGTGTTACTCTTCCCGAAATAATTGGCAGCAATACATGCTATACAACAAACGTGCACTCAATGCTCCTCTTGAGAGTAGGCTTGATCCTGCGATGTTGGACACCATATTGCGCCAAGAGTTAGCCAATAGAGGCCTTACCGGAGATTACTCTTACGGCATATTTAGCAAACAGCGACGAAATTTCATCATTATCGATGGTAATTATGTCGTCGGTGAGCAAGGCCCAATTGAGCTAGTAGACGAAGTGGAAGTTGGCGGTTCGTTGAACAATAGCAAGTTTGCCGTCGCTCTATTCAATGAAATCGCATTGTCTCCTCCAGGGCTGCTTACGATCCACTTCCCAACGCAGTCTAGTATTGTTATGGGACCTGTTTGGTTAACAATTATGCTCAGTGGCTTGCTGCTGTCAGTTGTGCTTGGCTGTTTTGCGTACTCGATCTTTATCATTTTTAGACAGAAAAAGCTGTCCACGATGAAGAACGACTTCATTTCCAACATGACGCACGAGTTTAAAACTCCTATTGCGACAATCAGCCTTGCGGCAGATTCTATCACGAACTCGAAGGTGATCGGTTCTCCGGAAAAGCTAACACGGTTTGCTGGAATTATTCGCCAGGAGAATAACCGGATGCACATGCAAGTCGAGAAGGTGCTACAGGCAGCGCAAATCGACCGCAAAGAGTTTAAGTTAAAGCCTGTCGAAGTAAATGTTAACGAACTTCTAACCGAGGCGGCCGTGAGTATGGGCTTGCAAATAGAAAAGGTAGAAGGAAGCATTGAAACGGTTCTAGAAGCTACATCTCCGCTTGTCTTTGCAGATCGCACGCACCTTTCGAACATTATGCACAACCTGATTGATAACGCCATGAAGTACAGTAGAGATGCACCAAAAATTACCGTGCGTACTGAAGACACCAAGACTGGCGTTACAGTAAGTGTAAGCGACCGTGGCATTGGGATGACAAAGGAGGATCAGCGTCAAATTTTTGAAAAGTTCTTCCGCGTTCATACTGGTAATCGTCACGATGTCAAAGGTTTCGGCCTTGGCTTGAGCTACGTCAAAGCGATCGTTGATGCGCATCGTGGCAATGTTTCAGTCGACTCTACACTCGGTGAAGGCTCCACCTTTACCGTTGAATTTCCTAGAAAATTCTCGGGAGATGCAATGCATTAACCGTGAAAAGCAAGAATAACTAACCAATTCATCTTAGAATTCCCTTCCACTTATGGCCAACCAGAACCCTAGTATACTTCTTGTAGAAGACGATGAGAATTTCGGCGATGTTCTTCGTTCTTACCTTGAGATGCATGACTACGATGTCACGCTAGCAACGGATGGTGAGGCGGGACTTCGTGCATTCAAACCAGACCTTTTCGACATCTGCATCTTTGATGTGATGATGCCGCGCAAGGATGGCTTCACTTTAGCGAAGGACATTCGTGAGCGAGATACGCAAGTACCGATCATTTTCTTGACCGCTAAAAACTTGAAAGAGGATGTACTCCAAGGGTTTCGTGCAGGTGCCGATGATTACATGACCAAGCCTTTCGTGAGTGAAGAGTTACTCATGCGCATTCAGGCGATTCTAAAGCGCTCTCAGCCACAAGCTGATCCAGATGATGGTGTACGTGAGTTCAACATCGGTCGCTTTCACTACGAGTATGCACTGCGCGAGCTTACGTTTGATAAAGGTAAGCCAGGTGAAAGCATGGATAAGCTTTCGCCAAAAGAAGCAGAACTACTTCGTCTCTTCGCGATTCGCAAGAATGACGTACTGACGCGTAAAGAGGCGCTTACCAAGATCTGGGGAGAGGACAACTACTTCACCGCACGTTCAATGGATGTATTCG
This sequence comes from Saprospiraceae bacterium, assembly GCA_045110575.1. Classification (GTDB taxonomy): domain Bacteria; phylum Bacteroidota; class Bacteroidia; order Chitinophagales; family Saprospiraceae; genus CALDTK01. The sequence goes on along the minus strand of JBGCGF010000013.1, from coordinate 28,933 downwards.
TGACCAAGCTCCGCAAGTACCTCAAAGCCGATGAGAACCTAGAGATAGTGAACATTCACGGTAATGGATTCCGACTGGTAGAGCGGGAGGAGGCGTAGGCTAAGAGTCCTGCGCCCTCTATGTACTGCGTCTTCTATGTACTGCGAACCACTGGTTCGCAGTAACGCCGAAGTAGCGTAGCTGAAATAAATTCAAAGAAAAAGGGGCTGATATCGCATGCGATATCAGCCCCTTTTCTTTGGTGGGTGCTAGCTAGTGCTTAAGCATCTCCTTGCGGAGCATCGACTACTGTGTCGATAGCTTTCGTCGTAAACTTCGCAGCCATCTTAGGCGTGAAATCGAACGGACGCTCACCAATGAGGCGGACGAGATCGCTCTTTACAAGAACTTCCTTGTCAAGCAGTTCACGTGCTAGAATCTCTAGCTCATTGCGGTGCTTCGAAAGTAGATCCTGTGCGCGCTGGTATTGCTCGCTAACAAGACGACGAACTTCGTCATCAATCTTAGTTGCAGTTTCGTCAGAGTATGGCTTGGTGAAGCTTCCTTCCTGCATCCCGTAGAAGCTCACTTGTCCAACGTCTTCACTCATGCCAAACACACTCACCATTGAGTAAGCCATCTTGGTTGCTTGATCGAGGTCAGATTGAGCACCTGTAGAGATCTTGTTGAAGATGATCTTCTCTGCTGCACGACCACCAAAAGTCATACACATGCGGTCGAGCAAAGCTTCCGTACGCGTGATGTACTCCTCCTTAGGGAGGTACTGCGCGTAACCAAGGGTTCCTACGCCACGTGGGACGATGGTTACCTTAACAAGTGGACTTGCATGCTCAAGGAACCAACCCGCAACAGCGTGGCCAGCCTCATGGTAGGCAATGATCTCTTTCTCTTGGGGAGAGATGAGCTTGTTCTTCTTCTCTAGTCCTCCAATCACGCGGTCGAGTGCGTGGTTGAAATCCTCCATGTCGACTGCGGTCTTGTTGCGACGTGCAGCTACGAGAGCAGCTTCGTTACAGACGTTCGCGATCTCTGCACCTGCAAATCCAGGTGTCATCTCAGCTAAGACGTAAGCATCAATGCTTGAGTCCGTTTTGATGTTCTTCAAGTGAACCTTGAAGATTGCCTCACGACCTGTAAGGTCTGGACGGTCAACTCCAATCTGACGATCAAAACGACCTGGACGAAGTAGGGCAGGGTCGAGTACATCTGGACGGTTGGTAGCCGCCATCAGGATGACACCCTTGTCTGTTGAAAAACCATCCATTTCTACTAGGAGCTGGTTGAGTGTATTCTCACGCTCGTCGTTACCGCCTTGCATCTGACCTTTGCCACGTGCACGACCAATGGCATCGATCTCGTCAATAAAGATGATACAAGGAGCTTTATCACGAGCTTGCTTGAAGAGATCACGGACACGACTTGCGCCGACTCCTACAAACATCTCTACGAAGTCAGAACCTGACATGGTAAAGAAGGGAACACCTGCTTCACCTGCTACAGCCTTGGCGAGCAACGTTTTACCCGTACCGGGAGGGCCTACAAGTAGAACTCCCTTTGGGATTTTACCTCCAAGACTGGTGTACTTCTTAGGATTCTTGAGGAAGTCCACGACTTCCACAACTTCCTCTTTGGCTTCTTCAAGTCCAGCAACATCAGCAAACGTGACATTCACTTTCGCATTTTGGTCGAATAAGGTAGCCTTCGATTTGCCAATGTTGAAAATCTGAGCTCCAGGTCCACCACCACCGCCGCCAACGCGTCGCATGATTAGTAACCATAGACCGAGCAGTAAAAGAATAGGCAAGGCATAACTCAGCATGATGCCGAGGTAATTCTTACGCTCTTCGTACCGCACATCGATCTGCTTGGCAGAGCCAAGTTCGTCGTTGATCTTTGAAATCTTACCGTCGAAAGTCTCAAGCGTCGAAATTTCGAAGCTATAAGCAGGCCTTTGAGGAGTAACTCCTTGGTCTGCTACTTTCTTGTGTGTGCTGCCATTAAGGGCTTCTTCGGTCAGGAAAACCTGAACAGAATTTAGGTTACGAATGACGAGAACCTTCTCGACATCACCTTGCTCTGCATACTGCTCGAAAGCCTGCAGGCTTATCTCTTCGGTGCCGTTGGCATTGAAGGAATAGATATTGAACGCAAGGATCACCAATGCTAAAAGGGCATACACCCAATACAGCTTGATTTTCGGTCCGCCGTCCTTTTCTTGTTTCTTGTCGCTCATTCGAGGGTTAGATTGCTAGTAAAGTTCCTTGTGTTATACGTTGAGTAGTACCCTACGGTTGTGAGGATCGTGCAAAAAGACCTCTGTATTCGATAGAATGACATTTGCGAAGGATAGAGGGCCTACTAAATGTCTTCGTAAGTCTGCACAGGGGCATCACTCCAAAGACTTTCAAGGTCGTAGAATTCGCGGGCTTCAGGACTGAATATATGAACAACGATATCGAAGTAGTCCATGCAGACCCACATACCGGTTTCCATGCCTTCAATAGATCCTGGACGTTCGCCTCTTTCGTTGCGTGCGCGCTGGCGTACGTTTCCTGAGATCGCTTTGACTTGAACGGTACTCTCACCTTCACAGACGATGAAGAAGTCTGCGGGTGAATCTTCAATTTCTCGAAGGTCAAGACGCACAATGCGCTTGCCTTTGATATCTTGGATACTATCTACGATGATTTCGCTTAGTGCTAAAGTTTGCTTAGCAGAAGTAGAAACAGCTGGTTGACTTGACAAAGGTGGTAAATTTGTGAGGTGGCCTCATGAATTACGAGGCCTAATTTCTTGCTTATGAAGGCTACAAAGGTGCAACGTTTTTTGACCACATACCAAGATCCTTCTTAAGTGGATAGGTATGTTAAATCAAACGTTGAGGATTGGACAAAAGTTGGCGCTCGTGTCGTACAAGTTGATTCAACCAATGATTCTCTCAGAGAGCAAGTTCAAGCTTTCGCCAAAACTGGTCATGTTTTGCCGGAAGGATATTCGTTAAGAGCTGATTATCAGTCTGCTGGTAAAGGTAGGCTAGGGAGGGTGTGGGATGCAAATCCAGGAGAAAACTTGTTAGTTAGCTACCTGCTAAGGAGTCCAGGCCTACGACCAGACCAACTCTTTTTGCTTCTACAAAATATTGCAATCGCTGTCCGCGATACGATTGAAGCTTTCGCTTTTCAGCAAGAGGTCAAGGTTAAATGGCCAAACGACATCTTGATTGATGATAAGAAGGTCGCGGGCATCTTGATCGAAAGCATGCTGATGGGCGATGAGATATCCTGCATCATCGTAGGTATTGGTATAAATGTCAACCAAGCAGTATTTGACGATGGAGTCAATGCAACTAGCCTGGCGTTGTCTTTTGGAGGATCGGTTTCAATTGAAGAAGTGGCTACCACTCTTACACGGAAACTACAAATCGCGCAGGAGCATTTAAGGTCACTGACCCGTACGGGAGATGTCTATTCGCTGCAACAGCAATATCACAGTCACCTCTTCGGATTTCGAGAATGGTTGGTATTTCAAGACTTGAAGACGAAAGAGGAGCTTTTCGGAAAAGTCATCGGTGTTCTTCCTTCAGGCGAGCTTAGGCTTGAGCAAAACGGTGAAGAGCGTCATTATTCCTTGGACGACATTCGATTCATCCGCAAAAACGATCGCTGAAAGGAATTTTCAAGGTAGATGGGAACACTAATCCTACATTCCTGCACATATCGTTCTGTTGATTTTGATCACTGCTTAAAGCGGAGTATCATTGAGACGAATGTGGTCAACCAAAAATGGTTGAAAAGTCCCAGACGCTGAGTGGCGTGTTTACAATGTTTTCCCGGTTCAATACCAGCGGCACTTGTCCGAACAACTCTAAACATTCAAAGAAAACCCCTGTTGCAGTCTTATGACCTAAGTCTGACTAACAATTTAGCGCAACGATTCCCTGCGCTTGAAGAATCACTTCTGGGAATTGGAAGTCTTGGCCTCTATGAGGTCAGGGCTTCTTTTTTTGCCATAGTGGTGCCAGACGGCAACTAAAATCCAATTCGGAGTATTCTTGCTACATGCAAGCAGCACTCCTTACGATTGGCGATGAACTTCTGATTGGTCAAGTCCTTGACACGAATACCAATTGGATCGCCTCTTACTTATATGAGCACGGCATTGAGCTCGCCTCAACCATGATCGTAAGCGATGATAAAGCTGCGATTGACGCTGCTCTTTCACATGCTGCGATGGCCAATGATGTTATTTTACTCACGGGAGGCCTTGGCCCTACTAACGATGACATAACCTTAGAAGCATTAGCCGAGCATCTCGATTTGCCCCTGACCTTTAATGAAGTCACCTACGCTCGCATCGAGCATATCTTCAATGAGCTCATAAAGCGTCCGCTGTCTCCTGCGCATAAAAGGCAGGCGTTTCAACCGCAAGGAGCAGAAGCGCTTCACAATGCTCAAGGCACCGCACCTGGTATTTGGATAGAAAAAAATGGTGTAACCTATATCGCAATGCCAGGGGTGCCTCGTGAAATGAAGTACCTCATGACTGAGGAGGTAGTCCCTAAGCTCCTACCGAAGCTTTCTTCTAAGGTGCGCAAAGAGATTACCATTCATACCGCAGGCTGGGGAGAGACGCAAATCGCGACTGAAATAGAATCGGTTGAAGAGAACTTACCAGCTCACATCAAGCTCGCATACCTGCCTTCTTTAGGAACGGTGCGGGTGCGCATCAATGCAGAAGGGGAGAATGGAGAGGTGCTGCAGAAAGAGTTAGAGGAGGTCAAAACGAAAATAATCAACCTCCTTCCAGAGGATCTGATTTTTGGTTTTGGGAAGACAAGCCTCGTCGAAATTGTCCAAGAGCTTCTGCTTGAAAAGAAATTGACCTTGGTGACCGCTGAAAGTTGTTCAGGAGGCAAGGTTGCTAACCTTATAACGGAATTGCCAGGCGCGAGCCGTGTGTTTTACGGAAGTGTGATCGCTTATGACAATAGCATTAAGGAGAAGCTGTTGGGTGTCCCTAAACATATTTTTGAGCAACATGGTGCCGTAAGCGAGCAAGCTGTTTGTGCGATGATCGAGGGCGTCATTCCACTCCTTGGAGCCGATGTAGCTATCGCAACAAGCGGTATTGCAGGCCCTAGTGGAGGTACAGCAAAAAAGCCTGTAGGAACAATTTGGGTGGCAGTTGGGTCTAAAGACAAAATAATCACTCGCAAATTGGCCTTCAAGCACGATCGAAAAACAAATATTGACCGTACTGCAAATACTGCAATAGACATGCTACGAAGGTTCCTCGTAAAGGCCTAGTTTTGTGTCACCCTAACCGGCATGTTCGATTTTGCGTAAGCAACTGAGATCAAGCCAATCAAATTTCTCGCATTCACTCTTTGACCGTATGGCAGCCGTAGAACTCATCATGCCCAAAATGGGCGAAAGTATCATCGAAGCAACAATCCTTTCCTGGAGCAAACAGGTAGGCGATACCGTTGACATCGATGAAACTGTACTCGAAATCGCAACCGATAAGGTTGATAGCGAGGTCCCTTCACCTGTTGCTGGTGTCCTCTCTGAAATTCGTTTTGAAGTAGACGCAGTTGTACCTGTGGGCGAGGTGATCGCAATCATCAATACAGGAGGCGAAGCACCAGCTGCAAGCGCACCAAAAGCAGCTGCAGCTCCTGCCGCAGCCGTTCTTGAAGCTGTTTCAGCACCACTTTCAGGTAACACTGATGCAGGTGGCGATATCACACGCATCGGCGGTGACGGTCGTTTCTTCTCTCCACTAGTGCGGAAAATCGCTAACGAAGAAGGACTCAGTCAAGCAGAACTTGAGAGTATCCCAGGATCGGGACATCAAGGGCGCGTTAACAAGAGCGACATTCTCAGCTATCTGAAGAATCGAGGAACAGCAGCTCCTGTTCAAGCAGCTCCAGCTCCGGCACCAGCAGTGAAACGTGCGGCTCCAAAGCCAGCAAGTATCCCTCTGGAAAACGGAAACGAGGTTATCGAGATGGACCGAATGCGTAGGCTGATTGCCGATCACATGGTCAATTCTCTAGCTACAAGCCCACACGTTACCTCTTTCGTTGAGGCAGATGTAACGAACGTATGGAACTGGCGCGAAGCGAACAAAAAGTCTTTCCAGCAGCGATACGGTGATAAGATCACGTTCACACCAATCTTCTTTGAAGCAGTTGTGAAGGCTATCGCTGACTACCCAATGATCAACGTATCTGTTGATGGGACAAAAATTATTGTCAAGAAAAAGGTGAACATCGGAATGGCAGCTGCCCTTCCAAGTGGTAACCTAATCGTTCCTGTAATCAAGGAAGCGAACCTACTTAGCCTTCCAGGACTAGCGAAGAACGTCAACGATCTTGCTTCTCGTGCACGAGCTAACAAGCTGAAGCCAGAGGAGATTCAAGGCGGAACGTTCACGATCACCAACGTCGGCACGTTTGGTAACGTGATGGGAACACCTATCATAAATCAACCTCAAGTTGCCATTCTTGCAACTGGTGCAATTCGGAAGCGCCCTGCGGTGTTAGAAACTGAACATGGTGATGTAATCGCTATACGCCACATGATGTTCTTATCATTGAGCTACGATCACCGCGTAGTTGATGGTGCGTTAGGAGGAAGTTTCCTTCGTCGCATCGCCGATTACTTAGAGCAATTTGACCCGAAACGTACTGTTTAACCGATTTTGAAAAGACTTCCCCTCGTATTCACCTTCAGCTTTTGCCTGCTTTGTAGTTTAATTTCTACGTCGCTATACGCTCAAGTGAATCCACGTACGTACAAGCGTAGTGGGGTAGAGTACTTCGATAACAGCAAGTTCAACAGTGCTGCAGAGGCACTTACCGTCTATAGAAGATACAAGCCCGAGGACTCGGACATCTGGTATCCTTTAGCGGTGAGCCTCTACAAAACAAATGACCTTGAGGGAAGTCGAGTCCTTTTTGAAGGCCTCATTCGGACAGGTAAAAAGATGCCCGAAGAGGCATATCTATACCTCGGCCGGATCGACCACCACGAAGGGAAATACGATGATGCAGCCAAACATTACAAGCGCTATCTCCGCTCTATTGACGACAGCCATCCGCTGTACAAGTCGATTGTAGATGACATTCGTCGTCTAGGAGTAGCGTCTCGTATGGGGCCAAGTACAGGCTCCGTTGCAGCCTACAGTGAGAACTTGGGTACAGGAATCAACACCATTGGAGATGAGTTCCACCCGCTCTTAAGTCCAAACTATCAAGACCGGATGTACTTCGCGAGTATTCGTGAAGGTGTTTCGGGAGGTAATAGAGATGACAAGGGCCTCATCAATGATGTCACAGGAGTGCTGAGAGCAGACATGTTTTCAGGTCAGGTTGAAAATGGGCGATGGACTTCTGGAAATGCCTTGAGTTACCTGCTCAACTCAGCAGCTCATGACATTGCACTAGATTTCGGAATGGGCGGGAGAGTCCTGCTCTTCTGGAAAGGAAACGACTTATACGCTGGTGATATCCTTGTAGACACATTCCGATCTCAAGCAGAGGCCCGGAACTTATTCGCGCCTGAATGGGATGGATCTCCGCTTAACGCTCGAGCTGGCGATAAAGACCCGCATCTCTTCAAAGACACCCTCGTGCTATTCGTAAGCAGAATGGACGGAGGATACGGAGGGTACGACGTATACTCAGCTACCCGGAGAAATGGTGTCTGGCAAAAACCTTTAAACCTAGGGCCAACCATTAATTCAGCCTACGATGAGCGCAGTCCTTACTTGTGTAACGATGGCCGAACACTCTTCTATTCAAGTAACCGAGTAGACGCATCCATTGGAGGATTTGATGTATTCAAGGCGCACTTTGACGACCGTAAGCTTGCTTGGGGCTTGCCCGAGAATGCTGGTCGATCGGTCAACAGTGCTGGCGATGAATTGAATTTTCGCGTTGCAAACAGCGGTCTCGAAGCGTACTTCGATTCTGATATCCGTACTACCAGCCTCGGTGGTCGTGACATTTATGCGGCATACTTCAAAGAAAAGCTTAGAGAGCAGGAATTGCTAAGTCGCCCAATATCTTTTCTGCAGGTTCTTGAAAAAGCTCAAAAGAGCGACGCACTTATTGCAAGTGGAGAAAATTCATCGGCGGAGTCTCCAATGTATGAGAAGCCGCTCATCCCTGTTTCCGTGAAACTCGAACCGTTGAAATACGGTAACGATGACAACATCATTACACCTGGAAACCTTCAGAAGTCTAGCAGTGTAATGGAGTTTCTAGGGAAATTCCCAGGCTCGAAGGTTGTTATTACAACCCACAGTGATGACAGTGATGCTCAGCGCTTCCGGACCTATTTTGGAATAAAAAGGGCTGAACAGTTTGCTGAATACTTGGTAGAGCGCGGTGTTGCCAAGGATCGAATTCAACTGATGAGTGTTGGTTCAACATATCCGATGGCTGACAATTTTCACAATGATCAACCAAGCATTCAGGGCCAGCGCTTCAATCGTCGCATTGAACTGCACGTCGTGCCCGGTGACGATTACCTCTTGTCTCCGGAGTACAACGACCCGAGAGTGCCAGATTTCATCGCTAACGACATGTTTGATGTCTATCGCGAACTTCAAGATGGTGTTGTATTTCGGATTGAAGTCGCCGAATTAAAGCAGCGATATGAGAATGCGTCGTGGTTGAACCTTCCTTCGCCGAGTATTCAAAGTGATCCATCGAGTGGCAAGTACAGATATAGTGGAGGTGCCTACATTGCCTACCGTTCTGCCCGTCAAATGGCAGATGAACTGCTTCGCAGTGGGTTTTCCCAAGCAAAAGTAGTAGCTTACCTTAACGGCCTCAGGTTGAACGATTCAGAGGTTGCATCGTTCGCTGAAGATTTCCCCGAATTAGGACGTTACCAAACGGCCATATCCACCGAGGAGTAATCCTCAAACGTTTCAGATTCCTATGGGCCCAATTAGTTTCTTAAGAGAAAGCCTTCGTGATATTAAGACGGTCGGTACGGTTACTCGTTCCAGTAAATACCTATGCAAAGGAGTCATCAAACCAATAGACTTTGATACTGCTCGTTACCTCGTCGAACTAGGTGCAGGCGATGGCGTTATTACCGAGCATATATTGGCTGGTATGCACCCTGATGCAAAATTGTTGACGTTTGAAATCAACCCGAAATTTTGCAAAAAACTTCGCGAACTCAAAGACGATCGTCTCATTTTAGTAGAGGACACAGCGGAGAAATTGCCTGAATACCTGAAGGAAAATGGGTTCGAAGAAGTGGATGCTGTGATCAGTGCGATCCCGTTTGTATCACTACCGAAGCAACTAGCAGATACCATCGTTGGCCTCTGCAGAGATGCAATGAAGATTGGCGCTCCTTTTTCGCAGATCCACTACAGTCTCATTCGTAAAAAAGTGTACGAAGAGATTTTTGGGAATGTAACGGTCGACTTTGTGCCGGTTAACATCCCTCCAGCCTTTGTGCTGACTTCGCGAAAAGCCTGACTAAAGTCCGCTAAAGCCAGATAACCTCAAGCTTTATTTCAGATCTAATTGGGGCATAGCCCAGAAAGAAGCCGCCCCCTCCAGCTCCACAAAGCTTCAGGTATGCACTCCCATTTTGGAGCCACTCGCTCCATAGTGCAGCGATATGAGAAGGAATCAAAAAGCCCAATTCACACAGCTGTAGCTTGCTTAGTTCCTTAAGTTTTGGCGAAAGCCCGGTAAACGTTTGGGTTTTCATACCTACAGCAAGCTGCTCAACGAGCTCAGTCATTGGAGCAAGTACTTCTGAGCGCCATCGATCATCCTTACAGCTTTCGCCAAAACGGGAGATCGCATCCTTACCAGCTCTAGGTTGCCCCGAGTCGACCAGGAACCATCCACCCTCCTCCTCAAAAGAAGGGAAGGCATGATCAACTTCTACGGGTTCGATACTCCCGGTAGGGCTTATGTAAACGGCCTTGTTTAGGTAGCTGACAAGCGGATCTAATCCTGAGCTCTTTCCGTGGAAAAAGCACTCCATTGCTGCGAGCTGAGCTCTTAGAACGGAAAGATCTGTAGCTGGTTCTATTACATATCGGACATAAGCGGCCGCAGTGATAGCGCCACTAGATCCGAGTCCATAGCCAATAGGTATGTCTGCAAAAACGCCAAGTTGGGCGGCTTCACTCTCCCAACGTTGAAAGTCTAAGGCATTTGCCAACGTTTCGGAGGTTTTGGCGAAAGCTACCCACTTCTCGAAGTCAAAACTTGCGTGAATGCCCTCACCTGTAGGCAGTTGATGTTGACCTGCCTCTGGGTTTCTCACATCAATTCGTGCTGAAAACCTGCGTAATGGCACTGCATAGGCCGCACTGCCGTGTAGAACGGTGTGTTCTCCTAACATCAACAGTTTGGCGGGTATTCGGGAAGCGATGATCTGTAGTTTTGCGGCAAGCTAATAAGATGTCTCGTGTACCAGCTATTGAAACCGCTACTCTTTTCGCTCGACGCAGAGCGAGCGCATCACCTAACGATGCAAAGCTTTCGGGCTACGCAGCTAGGTGGGCCAATCACTAAAGCCCTGACCAGCAGGTGGCGAATTGAAGATTCGCGTCTCGAAAAGACCGTGTTCGGCCTTAAATTCAAGAACCCTGTAGGCCTCGCCGCAGGATTTGACAAGGATGGCGTGTACTATCCATTAATGGCCAAGTTAGGCTTTGGGTATGTAGAATTGGGCACCGTTACGCCACGGCCACAAGTTGGAAACCCTAAGCCAAGGCTTTTTAGGCTTCCAAAAGATCGTGCGCTTATCAATCGGATGGGCTTCAATAATGCTGGCGTCGATGCACTGGCAGACAACATCGAGCGCCACGGGCGACCGAGCGGGATGATCTTAGGTGGCAACATCGGAAAGAACAAAGACACCCCGAATGCCGATGCGACCAGCGACTATTTGATTTGTTTGAATCGACTTCACTCCTTTGTCGACTACTTCGCGGTTAACGTTAGTTCGCCCAACACCCCTGGGCTTCGAAGTTTACAGGCAAAAGAGCCGCTCACACGTCTTTTAAGCGAATTACAGGAGAGAAATGCCGGATTCCCAACCTCTCGTCCAATTCTGCTTAAGATCGCTCCAGATCTCTCAGAAGGCGAGCTAGACGATATCGTCGCAATCGCGCAAGAAACGAAGCTTGCAGGCTTAATCACGACCAACACGACGATTGCTCGCGAACCGCTTACGACAGATCCAAGCATCGTCAAGGAGATCGGAAACGGCGGACTTAGTGGCGCTCCAGTCTTGCAAAAGTCTACAGAGGTGCTGGCTTATCTACGGAAAAATCTTCCTGCTAATTTCCCATTGATTGGGGTTGGAGGCATCACCGACGGAGCTAGTGCTTTGCAGAAAGTAGAGGCAGGTGCAGACTTAGTTCAAGTCTATAGCGGGATGGTATATGCCGGCCCGACCCTTCCTGCGCAGATAAATAGAGCGATAATAACCTCAATGGGTTAATTGTACCTAAGTAGCTGGCATGTTATTTGGCGTTCCTGTATCTTGTAAGGGCAAGGCAGTAAGTCACTGATATACTGTTAGTTTGCCATGTGTTCGAATGCTTTTAGCTTTTGGACAAACCCCTCCTCGGCATCATGACTTTCCTTGGGAATTCCCCCATTAGAACCGTCTACGATGATTGCCTTTACCGTGCTATACCTATCACTTGGATATAGCCTATACGGTATTTTTATGGAGGACACTACACTGATCTACAAGGACTTTCGCTTTTGGCTGGTGATCACCAGTCTCATTTTACTCGTCTTATTGACGTTGAAGAGTTATCCGCTTTAAGCCAGAGGCTTAAAGGAATTTTGAATGTTGAGTTACGAATTTTGAATGTTCGTGACGGCAAACAGGATGTTGCTCGACTGCGTCTCGTTCGTGTATATAGCGCGCGTCGCTAGTGCAATTCAAAATTCTGCCTTCTTAAATCATTTTCAAGCTCAGGTCGATGCTTTTCGCCGAGTGTGTCAATGCACCTACACTGATGTAATCAACGCCCGTTTCAGCAATTGCGCGGATGGTATCTAGGTTGACACCTCCACTTGCTTCGCTTTCGTGGCGATCTCCGATGGTTTCTACAGCTGTCTTGAGGTTGGAAAGCTCGAAATTATCGAGCATAATGCGATTCACGTTACCGATGCTGAGTACTGTGTCAAGCTCTTTTAGATTTCGTACTTCAACGGTCATGTCCAATTTTAGGTCATTTGCTTTGAGGTACGTGTGGACGCCATTGATCGCTTCACGCATGCCACCAGCACCATCGACATGGTTGTCCTTGATCATGATTCGATCATACAGACCGTCGCGGTAATTGTGGCATCCACCAACGATGACGGCATATTTCTCTAAGAAACGTAGCTGTGGAGTCGTTTTACGTGTGTCGAGCACCTTGGCGTTCGTGCCTTCTACAGCTTTCGCGAAAACACGACTCATGTTCGCGATTCCAGAGAGACGTTGCATTGTGTTTAGAACCAAACGTTCTCCTCCTAAAAGTGTCCGAATAGGACCTTCTACGTAAAACGCTTCCTGTCCTGGAGAGATGTCGTCTCCTTCACTGAGGAGGTCTTCAATCACACAACTTGGGTCGAGGTAGTTGAATACTGCCTTTGCGATCGGCATACCACACAACACGCCGTGATCTTTCACAAGTAGGCGTGCGCGTCCTCGACGACCTGCAGGAATCGTTGCTAGACTCGTATGGTCTCCAGCGCCGATGTCTTCAGAAAGACTGCGGCGGATAAACGTTTGGAGTAACTCAGCGTCGAGAAGTGGTGTAGACATGGCGCGAATATATCTAGGTTCATCAACTAATCTCACTTGCTTCGCAAGTTCGAGTAGTTGGCTCGTACCAGTAGGAATGTTGTTTGGTTTAAGGTTCAGGTCCATCTCTACTTGAGAACCTTGAACCATCAAAAACGAGCAACGGGAATTTTTGATGTTGAACCTCGTACTCTCTAATTCTCGCATTGCGAGAATTAGGAACCCTTACATCGCTCCTTCTAATTCCTGCTGTCGCATGTTTTCCGGCAAATCACGGAATTCATATTCTTGTGTACGCAGTTGAGGTTTCAGGCCTGCTTCTCGTATGGCATCTTGTATTCCATCTGCTGTAAAGCGGAAGGCAGCTCCTGCGGCACTAACCACATTCTCCTCAATCATAATCGACCCGAAGTCGTTTGCACCCGAGTGAAGTGTAAGCTGGGCAATCTTCTTACCTACTGTAAGCCATGAAGATTGAATGTTGACCACGTTTGGAAGCATGATACGACTCATGGCAATCATGCGGATGTATTCATCACCAGTTACGGTGTTACGGGCACGCTTGATACGCTTTAGAATCGTGTCCTCATCCATGAATGGCCAAGGGATAAACGCCAAGAAGCCATTAGCCTCTGCGGGCTTCTCACTTTGAACTTGGCGAAGCATTGTAAAGTGCTCCATTCGCTCAAGATTGGTCTCAATATGACCAAACATCATCGTCGCACTCGTCGTGATGTTCAGCTTGTGCGCTGCACGCATCACATCGAGCCACTCCTGTCCACCACACTTGCCTTTACTAATCAAGCGGCGTACGCGGTCATCCAAAATCTCAGCACCAGCACCTGGTAAGCTATCCAAGCCTGCCTCTTTGAGTGCACGAAGCACGTCGATGTGAGACATCTTTTCGAGCTTTGAGATGTGCGCAATTTCAGGTGGCCCGAGCGCATGAAGCTTCAAGTCCGGATACAGCGCTTTCAATTCAGAAAACGTGTCGACGTAGAATTTCAGACCGAGGTCTGGGTGGTGTCCGCCTTGCAAAAGCAGCTGACGACCGCCGAGCTCGTACATCTCATCGATTTTTTCCTTGTACTGCTCAATCGTTGTGGTGTATGCGTCTTCATGGCCAGGTCGGCGGTAGAAGTTGCAAAACTTACAATTGGCGATGCAGACGTTGGTGGTATTCGAGTTTCGATCGATGATCCAGGTCACCACATCTCCTGGAACGTGGTGCTGACGCATCGCATTACCTACATAGGCAAGCTCTGCAGTTGGAGCATTTTCGAATAGGTATACACCTTCTTCAGGCGTTAGCCATTCAAGATTAAGTGCACGTTCGAGTAGTGCAGTAGTGCGAGCGGGATCGTTGGCGCGTGTTGTAGCCATAGTGGAGTAACACTTGGAATTGTAGGGTGTTGCAAGCTTTTTTAAGCTTGATCAAAATACATTGAAAGGGGTCAATTCGAAGCTCAAACATGAAGATATTTAACGAGACTTCTGTTTGCAAACCCACTTCAATATGAAAAAGGCCAAGAGCGCATGTGGATGCGCACTTGGCCTTTTGGTAGAGTTAATAGGGTTTGACCTATTTAGACATGCAGTGCTCTGTTTCCAGTTGCCGCAAGTGCTGCTTCTTTCACAGCTTCTGCATACGTTGGGTGTGCATGACTCATGCGGGCGATGTCTTCTGCAGAACCACGGAACTCCATCACTGCAACGGCTTCTGCGATTAGGTCAGCAACACGTGCGCCAACCATGTGAACGCCGAGTACTTCATCGGTAGCCTCATCAGCGATAATTTTGACCATTCCTTCTGTGTCCATACTCGCGTGAGCGCGACCAAGAGCCTTGTAAGGGAACTTACCGACCTTGATCTTGACGCCAGCTTCTTTGAGTTCTTGTTCGGTCTTTCCAACACCCGCAACCTCTGGCCACGTGTAGACGACACCAGGAATCAAATTGTAGTTGATGTGTGGTTTCTCGCCGTTCATGTGCTCAGCAACAAAGACACCTTCTTCCTCAGCTTTGTGAGCAAGCATAGCACCTTTGATTACGTCTCCGATACCATAGACGTGTTGAGCACCAGTACGCAGGTACTCGTCTACTTCGATACGGCCGCGATCATCAACCTTAACTCCAGAAACGTTTTCTAGGCCAAGCTTGTCTGTGTAGGGCTTGCGACCAATTGCGATGAGGCAGTAGTCTGCTTCAATCGTAAGCAGTTCATCAGGTTTTGCTTTTGAAGCATAGGTTACGATAGCCTTGGTCTTGCCTTTAGCAGATACTTCTTTGACGGCGTGCTTGGTGTGGAACTTCACACCGAGCTTTTTCATCGAGCGCATTAGCTCCTTCGAGCAGTCTACGTCCATGCTTGCAATGATGCGATCAGCAAATTCAATCACATCTACTTGCGTACCAAGACGTGCATATACACTTCCTAGCTCGAGGCCAATTACACCACCTCCAATCACAACCATGCGCTTAGGCACTTTGTCGATCTTGAGAGCTTCGGTACTGGTGATGATTCGGTTCTTATCGTAATTGAAGGCTGGAGGAGCAATTGGCTTACTACCTGTAGCGATGATGATCTTCTTCGACGTTACTTCTTGCGTTGTACCGTCGTCCTTAGTGATCAGAACAGTATGGTCATCCTTGAATGAACCATGGCCGTGGAGTACCTCCACCTTGTTCTTCTTCATTAAGAATTGAACACCCTTGGTCATTTGTTCGATGACTCCGCTCTTGCGTTTCATCATTTGGGTCATATCTACAGAGACTTTCCCTGTTTTAATGCCGTGCTCTTCAAAGCGGTGGACAGCGTCATGATAGTGCTCCGAGCTATCGAGAAGCGCCTTCGATGGGATACATCCTACGTTTAGGCAGGTGCCACCCAGAGTAGGGTAGCGCTCAATGATCGCAGTCTTCATGCCGAGTTGAGCGCAACGAATAGCTGCTACATAGCCTCCTGGGCCTGATCCGATGATGGTAACGTCGTATTGCATGCTGAAAAATCTGAAAGGTCTATAAGAGTTTTGTTCGAGTTCCGTGTCTATTTACCGCTATCACCACCATCGGGTTTCGGCCCACGTGGTTTTCTGCGACTTTTACTTCGGGTTTGACGTGTTCCAGATGGTTTTCCATCTGATTTTCCTTCGCCGCCTGGAGTGCTCTTTGGCTTTCGGCTAGAGCGAGGTGGCTTCGTTGGATCGCCTCCTGTTTTGGCGGAAGCTCCTTTCTCAGGATTTCCCTTACTACGGCTGCGATTACGGTTACGGGATTTGGCAGGACCGTCACTTCCTCCTGCCGTTTTTGGATTGCTGCGTGCGCCACCCGATCGGTTTCCTCCTCCGCTGCCACCACTGCGGCCGCGAGCAGGTCCTTTCTTCTTACGGTTTCGCTTTTCGAGCGGGATGTCGACCACATCAGTGACATCGCCGTAGTCATGCTCATCGGCAGTTTCTTCAGCAAGCTCCGCTTGGCGTTTGCTTTCGATTGCGATGAAAGTATTGATGTCCGCTTCTGGATTATTCAATACTTCATGCACCTGCTCTACCGTCATCGTGACATAAGGTCCGCGTTTGCGTCCTTCCATCACTTGATAGGTCATGAGGCGTTTGAAGACGTCAGTTTTCACCAAAACAGCTTTACCGCTTGGCAACTTGATCTTGTCTGCCTTTTTCGGGAAGTCAGACAATGCATCGAGATAGGTATCCAGCTCAAAGTTGAGGCAGCACTTTAATCGACCACATTGGCCCGAGAGCTTCGTTTGGTTGAGTGCTAGACCTTGGTAACGAGCAGCAGAAGTGTTGACGCTCTTAAAATCTGTGAGCCAAGTAGAGCAACAAAGCTCTCGGCCGCAAGATCCGATTCCGCCTAAACGACCAGCTTCTTGGCGAGCACCGATTTGGCGCATCTCCACACGTACGCGGAATTCACGAGCGAGCGACTTGATGAGCTCTCGGAAATCAATCCGCGTCTCAGAGGTGTAGAAGAAAGTTGCTTTAGAAAGATCACCTTGGTACTCAACGTCGCTGAGTTTCATCGGTGATTCTGTTGCGTAGGCAAGCACACGAGCGCGGACGAGCGTTTGCTTTTCGAGCAAACGAGCTTCGTCAAGTCTTTCGAGATCTCTATCGTGCGCTTTGCGAATCACATCATATTTGATGAGACTGGCTTTGACGTCTCGTTTTGCCATTTGGGCATGGACGAGTTCGCCTGAAAGCGTGATATAGCCGGTGTCAAATCCTTTTTCGGTTTCGACGACGACGACATCTCGGGTACTGGCTCCAAGTTCAGGAGGACAGTAAAAGAAGTCTTTACGGGTTCCATGTTTAAATGAAACCTCTACGTAATTCTGTTCGGCAACGTCACGAACGCCCTGGATGGTAAGCCAGTCGTAGGTACTCATTCTGTTGCAGCCGCCAGAGGAACAGTGTCCTTTGGACCCGCAGCCAGATGGGCTGCCGTCGGCATTTTTGGTTCCGCAAGAAGCGCAAGCCATGATGGGGGAGGTATTTAGCTCACACGACGCACAGGTTTGGGTTCCGAATGCTGCCGGGTGAGAATATGATGGATGCGAATCGAGGTCGCCGCGAAGGCGATTTTCCCGTTCGCGTTGCGTTCGACGGCTGCGAGCAGACGATTGAGTTCGTCGGCGAGCGCCGTCAGCTGGGGCCATGTTACTAGCGCGGCCAGCTTATTCGCCACTTGTGCATCGCTCGGAGCGAGGCGCAAAGGCTGAGGGGTCCCGGCGCATGCAACACCGAGTTCGCGCACGAAGCGCAATGCGTTGAGCAAGAAATGCTTCTGCTCTTCGCGAGTGAGGGTCGCCAATTTGACGGCCGATTGGGTGATGGGCGCACCTTTCCCTGCAAAACATTCCCTAAGCCAAGTGGCTAGGTCTACGGTTTGTTCGGTAGCTTGGTGTGCTGCGCTTGCAATTGCTCGGCCTATATCTCCATCTGCTGCATAGGCAAGTTGAAGGGCACGATCATGATCAAGGCCGCGCTGCTCGAGCAAATTCGCAATGCCTGCAGTCGGAGCAGGTGGTAAGCGATAAATGCGGCAACGACTTGTAATGGTTGGCAAAATCCGTTCAAACCGCGTGGTTAGCAGTAAAATGAGGGTTTTTGCTGGGGGCTCTTCAATCACCTTTAGCAGGCGATTTGATTCATCTCCAAGGTATTCAGCGCCCCAAATCATGACGACTTTATAGCCATCTGTGAAGCGCTGGAGGGAGACATCGTGAAGAATACGCATGACTTCATCACGGTTGATGTTGCCTTGCTTATTGTCTTTGGTTTGCGCACGAAGCCATGCGCTGTGGTCGAGGTATGGGTTTGCCAGAATCTCCTCACGCCACTGAGGAAGCATGTTGGCACTCGTGACACCTGTTCCTACAACAGGGAAAGTGAAGTGAACGTCTGGATGCGTTAGCTTTTTATGGCTCCTGCAACTATCACAAATCCCACAGCTTTCGCCAAAACCACCTTCAACTCCTGGCTTTCGGTCTGAACATTGGAGGTATTCAACCAGTTTTAGCGCAAGCGGAAGAATCTCAGCACCCGTGCTTCCGGCAAGGAGTACCGCCTGTGGTACACGTTCACTATCAACCGCGGCCGTCCATTGGGCGGGGATTGAAGTTGAAGTGAGTAGTGTATTGAAAGACAAAGAGAGGTGGCTTAGGTGGCAATATACGTGTGGCTGCAAAGGTAAAGCAACCAGCTAGACCTTCTGCTGTTAAATAATTATACGAATCTGGGTGAGTAAGTTGCGCCACGCGGGCGTCAAAGCTCCCTAAAACTCTATTCTATGCGTGCAGCAGTCTATCGTAAAGCTCATTTCAATGCGGCACATCGACTCCATAATTCGAAATGGTCTGATGAACGGAACCGCGAAGTCTTTGGTCCGTGTAACAACGCCAACTACCACGGCCACAATTACGAGCTGGAGGTTTGTGTGAAAGGAGACGTTGATCCAGACACAGGCTATGTGATTGATCTTGGGATCCTTAAGCAGATAATAAAGGAAGAGGTGGAGGATCGTTTTGATCACAAAAACTTGAACTTAGATGTGCCTGATTTTCAGGATCGACAGCCAAGTGCAGAGCATATCGCAGCTGTGATCTATGGGTATTTACAACCTCGTCTGCCAAAAGGCCTAGAGCTTTCGCTAAAACTATGGGAGACGCCAAGGAATGCGGTGGGTTATCCAGTGTAGAGGATTAGATATGTCGTCTACAAGACCTATTGTAAATTTTTCTTCTTTTGACAGTGCTTTTGCAAAGATTTTCTCATCTTCGCAGCATCTGCACATTTCTGTAGCTCAAATCAACTCTGTTCACAGCATTCGTATGAAAAAAACTCTACTACTTTCATTGAGCCTCCTCGTGGCTTGTACTGCATTCGCGCAGCTCGAGAACTACACTAACGCTCCTCAATTCACAGGTGTAACGATCACAGGTGACAACTTCGATTTGTACAAGACGCTCGACAGCGGCAAGACTGTTATCATCGATGCAATGGCTACTTGGTGTCCACCATGCTGGAGCTGGCACGAAGGAAACTACTTCAAAGATCTAAACGCAGCTTACGGACCAAACGGAACAGATGAGATCCGCATGGTAATGATTGAGGCTGACTCTCGTACTCCAGAGAGCCTTCTCTACACAGCAGCAAACGGTGGATCAGCAGCAACTACTAGTCTTGGTGACTGGGTTACTGGTATCGACTATGCCATCATCAATGATGATAACTTCAACACGCTCTACGACATCGCTTTCTTCCCAACGATCTACGCGATCACTCCAAACCGTATGGTTTATGAGATTGGACGTTTCCAAGATGTATCTGTATACCAAGACTGGCACCTAAACAATCCTGGTCTAGCAACAGCAGACGTAAACGGAAAGCTTCTTCAGTACACTGGTATCACTAACGTATGTGGTGAGTCAGCTGACGCAGAAGTACGCTTCCAGAACCACTCTACAGAACCACTAACAGAAGATTTCATGCTTACTGTATCGGCTAATGGAGCAATGGTTGCACAACAGATGGTAACTCAAGACTTCGATGCTTACGAGATTGCTAAAATCAACATTGGCGCACTTCCTGCTGAGCTTACTGATGCAACGTTAACTGACATCACCGTAACTGCTACTGTAGCAAGTGACATCGATGCGACTGACGATGAGCTAATGGCTACAATCGGATCTGCTGCAAGCACAAGTGATTTGTTCACACTGAACTTCACAACTGACTTCTACCCAGTAGAGACTTCATGGACTTTGCGTGACGCAGCTGGAGACATCGTTCTTAGCGAAACTTACACTGGTGTTGCAGCTGGTGGTGGTGCAAACGCAAACAAGCTATTCACGTACACGTTCAACCCAGCTAGTACCGATCTATCTTGCTACAGCTTCGTAGTATTTGACTCTTACGGTGACGGAATGTTCCGTACGGCAGCAACTCAACTTAACCCAGGTGTTGAGCTTCTTGACGAAGACGGCAACGTAGTATTCGTTAACGAGTTCGGCGCTGAGTTTGGCCTAACATTCGAAGATGATTACTCTGTACCAGTAGCACTTGCTGCTGAGACTGTTTCTTCTACAACGGCTCCAATTGCAAACGGATTGAACGTTTACCCGAACCCTGCTCAAAAGAACGGAACTGTTGTTATCGAGCTAGATCAGTTGAACACATCTGAGCTTATCTCAGCGACGCTTACTAACGCACTTGGTCAGACACTTCACGTGTACCAACCACAAGCAGCAAGTAGCCAGCTTTCTTTCAACCTTCCACAGGAGGTGACAGGAGTTGTATTCCTTGAGCTTAACACAAACGACGCAAGCAGCATCGTTAGACTTATGGTTGACTAATCGTCATTCATAAAATAGCAGTTGACTCAACGTCAATTGTTTCCTTAGAGGGGTTAGATCGAAAGATCTAACCCCTCTTTTTTGCGCACGCTTAGCCGGGTTCGTACAAGGGTAACTGCTTTTCGGAAGCGCAGAGGGAGTACGCTAAACTATAGTAGAATGAGGCTCTCCTGCTTTATTTGGTATCCGAGCAGCTTTGCTACTAGTTGAGTGCATCTACCACTTGTTAGATCTGGTGCGTTTAACGTTGAGGATCGTTCCTCATCACCGATCTTCAACGGGGCAACGCTTAGTACTCTTTCGTAAGAGCACTGACTAGTGCATTGTGCGTTTGGCTCTATCTACTAAATGTATCGTGGACTTCAGTAAGTGTGGTTGCTTGTAGCGACTTCTCTACGTCGTCTATGCACTTGAAACGCGCTTAAAGCGCGTCCGTAGGCGTCATATGTTAGACTTAAAGCGATCAGCGGGAGCGAATGACTAACCTAACTAGAGAATGAAAGGTCCTAGTGAATTAGGTGCCTTATATCCCGAATGCTTAAACAAGAAAGAGCCTCCCGAAGGAGGCTCTTTGAACTTATAGTAAGTAGTAAAGGCAATTCCTGCCAATACTCATCTTGTTTTATGGACGGTAGCTTCTCTTGCTAAAGCGAAGCGTCTTGATGATTCTTCCGTAGCTATCCTTCATCGATACCAAGTAGATACCGTTTGGAAGGTCGCTTACATCGTAAGATGAAGACTGGCCAGGGTAAAGCTTAATCAGTTTGCCGAGCATGTTCGATACTGAAACCTCACTCACTGAAACATCAGAAAGAATGCTGAACTCCTCCGTTGCTGGGTTAGGGTACAGCTTAGGACCAGAACTGAAAGGATTCTGAACGCTGCTCGTGATCATTGGGAATGAGAACGTAGAAACAGCATTGTTTCGGCGATCGTCAATATCAATAACTCTGATTGTTACTTGTGCGCTTCCGGCTGTTCCATCTGGGTAGATGTGCGGCGTGATCGGAGAATCTGTATTCGCAGGAATCGTGAAATCTGCAGAGTCAATACGTGGCAAGTAGCACTGATTCGTGTCACATATAGCACTCTGCCATGCACCAGGCACGTCGTTTACCTCTCTAATCCATCGAGCGCGGATTGGGAGGTTGCCAGAATTGATTATCCGATTGTAAGCGGAAATATCACCTATAGCTGGGTCAGCCGGTTTCTCAACGACAGCATGCTCGAAAGAGAGAGTCTGTGAGTAGCCTAGAAGGCTCACAAAAAGAAGAGAGAAAAGTAGAATTAGCCGCATGCTGAGTGATTTTCATCCTAAAGATAGGCCTATGTATGAAACAAGGCTACTACAAAGACATTAAATTGGTGTTAAGGGTTGCAATTGACGCAATTTCAGTGCTTTTTTCCTATAAATGCATGCTGATTTACACATCATGCGCTTGACTTTACTCGCTGCAGTAACTTGATGCTACCTTTCCCGCAACACGGCACACTTCATACATGCACATCGTCATCATAGGAAACGGAATTTCCGGCGTCACCGCTGCCCGTCACCTACGCAAAAAGTCTCAACACGAAATCACGATCGTTTCTGGCGAAAGTGAATTTCATTATTCTCGCCCTGCTCTCATGTATTCCTACATGGGGCACATGCGTAAAGAAGACCTAAAGCCTTACGAGGACTGGTTTTGGGAAAAGAATCGAATTTCACTTAAGAATGCTTGGGTAGAGTCAATAGACTTTACAAGAAAGCAGTTGACTTTTGTTGACGGCTCGAGCATGGATTACGATAAGTTGGTGTTAGCTGTAGGTTCTGTCACCAGCTACTACGGCTGGTCTGGCCAAGATCTTGATGGCGTTCACGGAATGGTGACGCTACAGGATGTAGAAGCCATGGAGCGTCACTCTGATGCCGGTCTTAAGCATGCAGTCATTGTCGGAGGAGGATTGATTGGAATCGAAATGGCTGAGTGTTTTCACACGCGCCAAATCCCCGTCAGTTTCCTCGTTCGTGAGAAGTCCTATTGGAATCGTGTTCTCCCACCCGACGAAAGTGCGATGGTGACACAGCACATTCATAATAAGCATGGAATAGATCTACGTCTAGAAACCGAACTCTCTGAGATTTGGGGTGACGGAAAGGGAAAGGGAAAGGTGAAAGTAGCTGTTGCTAAGGGTGGCGAGAAATTTCCGTGTGAATTCGTAGGAATTAGTGCGGGCGTCAAGCCAAATATTGAGTGGCTCAATTTCTCGGACTTAGAACTAGGTCGAGGAATCATGGTCAATGACCACCTCGAAACCAACATCAAAGATGTATACGCGATTGGCGATTGCGCCGAATTACGTACGCCTCAACCTGGACGTCGTCCGATAGAGGCAATCTGGTATACTGGTCGCATGATGGGCGAAACAGCAGCCTATAATATTCTTGGAGAGCCGACTCCTTATCGACCTGGAATCTTCTTCAATTCAGCCAAGTTTTTTGACCTGGAGTATCAGGTTTACGGATCTACTCCTTCGGTTTTGCCGGAAGGTCAAAAGTGGTTCTATTGGCAGCATCCAACTGCGGAAAAAGCTGTTCGACTTTATTGGGATGAAAAGACCAATGCCGTCTTAGGGTTCCACGTGATGGGAATCCGTTATCGTCACGATGTGTGCGAGAAATGGATCGCGAATAGCACCCACATCAATGAAGTGGTTGAACATTTAGGTTTGGCCAACTTCGATCCAGAATTTTACAAAGAGCACGAGGCGGATGTCGTCTCTGCTTTCAATGCGCAAGAAGGTACTTCTATCAAACTTGCTACTCGACGCGGTCTCTCTGCTGTCCAACGCTTTCTGAAAAAGCTAACTTCAAAATCTACAGCTCGTGTCTAAGAAATCTACTCCCAAAACTGCTATTCAGTGGCTAGGCCTAGGACTATTCTGCGTCGCACTTTTGCTTTTCACGGCAATGCTAGGTCTCGAGCAGTATAGCATTACGTCAGATGTTTTGCCGAAAGGTGCAAACGAATATCACGAGCAAGCGATCGCAAAAGCTGCGGAAGACCTCGGATTTACGGGGCAAACCTATACCAATCCATTTTCTGTAGTAAGCGGCTATAAAGCCGTTTTTGCGAAAGCTCAAACCGATCTGGTCTCAACTTTTGATGCCTCAGGAGCTCCTGAGGGACTAGGAGAATGGAGCTTCAAAATGGGAGACGGTTACCTAAGTAGTCAGCTATTTCCTATCGTTCGTGAATCTAGTTCGGGTACGGTCAGCGCCAATCCTTGGATGTGGTTTGCACTCACGTTTGGACTTGGAATCTTTGGCGGATTACTCTACATCCTGCCTAAGTTTTCTGCAGATGCAGGCATCAAAAACGATAACATTTATCACTCTCCGCTTACTCGTGGATTGACGCTAACCTGGAGGGCCGTATTCCTTGGCTTTACACTTATTGGTGTGCTTGCTTACGGGGTGAGTTATATGGATGGGAAATGGATTTGGCCAGTGGTTACTGCAGGGGTGGCAATCTTGATTACTGTGCTTGTATTTATCCTGCAAAAGAGTGTCAAGAACACGCCTACACGTAGTGCTTCTCCAGACATGGCTTCGGCGACGTTGGGAATACTTGGAGGTACCTACCTCATCGGCTTTTACCTCTTGCTTTATTGGGGACCGTATTTGGTAACTCCTTGGGTAATAATGTGTAGCCCACTTTCGGAATTCTTGAGCGGAAACGCAGCGAGTCAATGGTTTGTCTACGGTACGCTATACACGACGATCGTTATCGTTATGGGCGTGCGCATGTGGTCAAAATACCAGCACAACAAGTATCAATTGGTGCGAACCGGCTCTGTCATGTTTTTCCAAACGGGCTTCGCATTTTTGATTCCTGAGTTGATGTCTAGACTAGGAGTACCAAGTGCTGACCTCAAGAATATCTGGCCACTTGATTACGATTTCTTCTTCGATTGGAACCTCACTACACTCATGTCGAGTGGAGGTTTTGGTATCTTTTTGCTTGGGTGGGGTATTGCGCTGATTGTAATTGGCGTGCCGGTGATGACTTACTTTTTTGGTAAGCGATGGTATTGCTCTTGGGTTTGTGGTTGCGGCGGTTTGGCTGAAACCATGGGAGACCCGTATCGCCAATTGAGCGACAAGAGTCTTCGTGGATGGAAGTACGAGCGGTTCATCATTCACGGTGTGCTGGTCTCAGCTATTGTGATGACGGCAGCGGTTCTTTATCACTTCTTCACTGGAGAGGCGCAGATCTGGATTTTCAACGCGTACGACATTCGTAAGTGGTACGGATTCTTGATCGGTGCTGGTTTTGCAGGTGTTGTAGGAACAGGTTTCTACCCACTCATGGGCAACCGCGTGTGGTGTCGATTCGGCTGTCCACTAGCTGCATATCTAGGACTCGTTCAGCGTTACAAGTCGAAGTTCCGTATTACGACCAACGGTAGTCAGTGTATCTCTTGTGGTAACTGTTCAACGTACTGTGAGATGGGCATTGACGTCCGTTGGTACGCGCAGCGCGGCCAGGACATTGTGCGCTCTAGTTGCGTTGGTTGCGGCGTCTGTTCGGCTGTATGTCCACGTGGAGTACTTCGCTTGGAGAACGGTGACGATGATTCACAATTCCGTGCAGACGAGGAGCGCGTGATTCACATTAGTGCGGATTCGGTAGGGATTTTGTAAGTCTTTCTTGGTAGGAATTGAGTCACATTGGTAATAAATGTGCGATTCTGAAAGAATTAACCTTCATTCAGTATGCTCTCAAGAGTTCTCCATTCACTCCATAAAGTGTCGTTTAATAACCAACGTTGCATAATTATAATGATTACTGCAGGGGCTCCTATTATAAAAGTGCTAAGTGCAATGTTGCTCAACGTTAAACCTCCGGCTGAAAATAGTTGAACTGCCAGACTGAAAAGACAGATCCAGATATAGTATTTAATTATTCGGATCCATAGAGGGAATCTTAGCTTCAATACTAATTTTCCCCTATAGTCGATAGTTCCTGTGATAGTTGGAATTGCTTTGTTACCAAAGTTGCGCCTGGTGATTTTAAATTGACTTGAGGATATTTCGCCTCGATAAGTTAAATGACAGTCTGGTGTAAATAGCCTGAATGTTTCAATTGAGTCGTTCATTATGTTTCGTCTGAGTCGATTCCAGACAGCCTCTTTATGTTTATCAGAATTGAATTTTATGTGTTTGATTTTGATTGGTTTCGATAGTATGTTCATAGCCCTAAGATACGGGGTCTAATTTTTTCTGTTTTGTTAAATCGTTAGTGGGAAACCTAAAAATTTAGTTCCCTACAGCCTCCGCCAACACCCCTTCAACAACCTCCGGCATACTATACGTCAGCATGTGCCCAGCATCAACCACACTATGCGTTGGCAACGTGTGCTTATAAGGTATGGTGTGGTCATGTTGTCCGTGGATATGGATAATGCCATCGGGCGAATCTGTTCGATCCCAATCGACCATCATGCGTACAGCACCTTTTAAAAAGGCTGGATCTTTACCATAAAGCATTTCTAAAAAGAGATCTCTTTGCGCATCTTCCATCGGTTCAAAGCGCGGCTGAACTTGTTTTGTAAACCACCGCATGGTTTTGCCGCCAACCAAGTAATGGATAGGGACGTATCGAGCAAGGTGATAACTCGGCGGAATCTCATCACTTGTTTTAGCGGAAGCGATAACAACTACAGCCTCAGGCGATAAGAGGTCAGCAAGCTCAGTTGCAACCATGCCTCCTAGGGATACACCAAGGATCGCAAACGGGCGAGTAGTGTCCATTTGCTGTGTAGCAATTCGAAGAGAATATTGCTTGAGCGATTCCTTTTTGAGAGGTGTCGGCAGGTCGATATTAACGGTGTCGAAATTGCTCAAGTCCAATTGATGGAAGAGTCGCTCATCTGCTCCTGTTCCTGGGATGAGATAAAGACGCATCTGCTCTAAATCCTGAGCGGCGCAAACGTTCGCTTTCGCTAAAACACAAAGGCCAATAAGCAGTAGCAGGAACGTTCTCATGTTTGATGAACGGCGATGGGCTAAGACAAGTTGAGTCTTGCTTCAATCTTAACCTAGCTCCAGTTCCGTATTGTCTCCAATATTGAGAGACTGCGGCCTTCCTGTAAGCGCCGTATCGTTGCCAATCACCGAATCCTTCAGGTTGACTTTGCTGAGATTCGTGTACCTCCCGACAATGCTATCGCTGATCATCGACCGCTCGATCACCGTATTGTCTCCAATAGAAACGTTGGGGCCAATAATCGCATCGCTGATTTGGCAATTTTTACCAATCGCCACGGGATGAATGATAATCGTACCATCAAATGCAGGGGCTTGACTCTCACCATACTTCCGTTTTGAAAGTAGTATCCGATTAGTTTCTAATAGAACGGTCGGATCACCGCAATCATACCAACGATGTACTTGCTCAGCATGCATTACATGGCCGCCGTCAAGCATGTGCATCAATCCATCGGTTAATGTAATGCTTTCTTCCTGATTTGGATCATTGAGCAAGTTCCCTAAAGTCGAGTGGAGTAGCGACCAGTCGCTGATTTTGTAAAAACCAACAAGCGCCTGATTGCTTCGAGGCATACGTGGCTTCTCGACCATCGACTTGATGGTGCCTTCCTTGTTCAATTCAACAACGCCGAATCTTCGAGGGTCTTCTACAGGCTTTATAGCCATACAGGTATGCGAACAGTTGACAATCTTTTCGACCCCACCTTCGATCATGGTGTCTCCGAATACGACTACAACTTCCTCTGCATTTCCCATCGCTTGGTTGCAAAGCCAAATGGCATGACCCGAGCCACGTCGCTCTTCTTGAACGACGAACGTTGTCTTCAATGTTGGATACGTCTCTTCCACGTACTCACGGATTTTCTCTCCGAGATAGCCGATTACAAAGACAAATTCATCGACTCCAAGATCAGCCAACTGGTCAACGATGTAGCTGAGAATAGGCTTTCCAGCAACAGGGATTAACGGCTTGGGCTGTGTATAGGTAAACGGTCGAAGACGCTTTCCTGCACCTGCTACGGGGATGATGGCTTTCATAGAAGGAGAATTTTGAATTGGTCTTCGCCCCGCAATACTGCGGGGCTCAAAATTTTGAATTTTGAATGGCGATGCGCGAGCTACATGTACTCACGAGCCGAAGGCGAGCAACATCTCGGAATTCAAAATTGTCAAAGCGGAGCTTTGAGCATCAATTCAAAATTCAAAATTGTGCTAGCAGCTCCGCTGCTAAGCCCGCTCGCAAAAATACATCACCGAACTGCCTTGTTCTGGTTTACTGCGACTTGGCCAATAAGAACCTGCACCTTTCAAAAATGCACTCACCGGACGCATGCCGCCATTTGCATATTTCTCACTGAGTAGGCTCACGTAAAACGCATCAAACGGCATTGCACGTAACTCACGAAGCTTGAATCCATGCTGCCCTAAAAGACGACGCATCGATTGCGGAGAGAAGTGATACAGGTGACGTGGCACATCATACGCCGCCCACTTGTCACCATAATGCTGCGCATCTGAACTGGTATAGTTAGGAACAGCGATGATCAGAGTTCCTTGTTCACCGATCAATTTATTGAGCTGGTCGAGGTATTCGTGGAGGCGGTGCACGTGCTCCAAGACATGCCACATACTTACGCAATCGTACGTGCCTTCTAGCTTGAAGAGGTCTTCAGGTTGTGTGACATCAAGATCGTATTGGGTTTTAGCATAAGTTCTTGCACCCTCATCAGGCTCAAGACCGCGCGTTTCCCAGCCCGCTTGCTTCATGGTATTGAGTAACTCACCTGTGCCGCAACCGACATCAAGAATGCTACCTGTCTGCTTGCCCGTCATTTCACGAATCAAGGCGCGTTTTTGCGAAAGCGTAATGTCGCGCACTTGCTGGTACAGACCATTGATCAACCCCTTACTCGTGTTGGAGTGAGACACGTATTCTTCCGACTGATAGTACGGTCCGATGAGCGCTTCAGTAGGAACATCTTGGGTAAACCGCAACGTACAGGAGTCACATTGCCAGATGTCAAAAGACTCATGACTTACAGTATGATCCTCAGCAGTCAGGACTTTTTTGATGTCGCTGGCGTTACACGCTGGGCAGGTAGAATAGTGAACTGGCATGGCGGCAAGTTAGCGGATGCCGCGACTTCTTCATCGCTTGGCTGATCTGAGAATTCGTCGGGCTAAAGATGCCTTATGTGTCTCGTCAGTTCCATCGTAAAT